>CAZJHX010000080.1:0-48673 GCA_964545715.1 uncultured Myxococcales bacterium | reverse complement strand
CAGCAGGCGTCCGTACACCGCGGGATCGGCCGCTTCACCGACCCACTGCAGCAGGTTCACGACCGGATCGTGCTCGTGGATCTCCAGCCCCTGCGGGCCGTACCCCAAGATGGCCTCGGCAAACGGCTTGACCTCCACAGGGCTGCGCTTGTGCACCAGGTTGGCGATCCAGCTTCCGCCCGCGCCGCTGAGGATGGTGCCCCGATAGCGCGGCTCATACGGCATCACCAGCGGGGCGATCCAGGCGCCCATCGAGTGCCCCATCAGCGCCGTCATGTCCGGGTTGAACGTCACCGTCGTGTCAGCGCCCGCGCAGTCGGACGCGTCCACGGTCAGGCTCTCGATCACGTTGGCGAACAGCACCAACTCCAGCGCGGACTGACGCACGTTGTCGCGCAGCGCCAGCGGGTTGGTCACGTTGAACATCAAGAACTGCTCGTCGCTCTGGGTGATGTTGCGCAGTCCGCCGTGAGGCCCGTCCACGCTGATCCCGGCCCACCCTGCCGCCGCGAAAGTGCGCGCTGGTCCGGAGCCGGGCTCGATCGTCGGACCGTGCGGCTCTGCGTGAACCCCGCGATCGACCAGCGGGCGATCCCCGCCGCCGCCTTTTCGGATGAAGTTCACCAGCGGCCAGCCGCCCGCCGGCAACGGCTTGCGCGGGACGGTCACCACGATGCGCGCCGTCTCGAAGCCCTGACTGATCAGCTGTCCGTCCGCATCCCAGGTCCAGCCGCCGCCGTCGACGCTGAACGGGGGCTCGCCGTCCTGAAAGATCGGCATCTCGATTGTGGTCTGGTACACGCAATAATCGTCAAACTGGTCCGAGGCCTCGAACGGCCCGTTGACCTTGGGCGTCTCGATGGCGCCCACCTGCACCTGGTCGACCGCCTCCGCCAAGCCGCGCGTCGGGCTGCCGGTGGTGAACACGGTCATGGCCGCAAGATCACCGATCCCCAGCTCTTTCAGCCGCTCCATGGCCTCTTGATACCGCTCAGCGGCGGCGCCGGTCAGGCCGTTCGGGACGACTGAGTTGTTCAGCTGGACCATCGACAGAGGCACTCCCAGGCGAGCGTCGCTGGTGAGGTCCCGGGTCACGATGGCCGCGTACGTCGTCCAGGGGGCCAGTGGAATGCCCTGGACAGGGACCATCGACAGCATGTTCGGCGCGCCGTGCGGTCCGGGATCCGCACGAAAGTCGACGCTGACCGGATACCGGCGGCCATAATCGTCCGCGCAGTCAGTGATGCTGATCAGCGCCACCGGGGAATCGGGCAACACGGTGTCATGGATGCTCGGCAGGTTCGTCTTGCTGATTTCGCCCTGCAGCTGAAAGAAGACCCCGCTCGTGGTGCCGAAGCCGTCCTTGCCCTCAGCGGCTAGCAGCGCGCTGCGCGTCACAAAGTCGATGTCGTCCGGGTTGGGGAACCGCGTCATCTCCGTATGCGGCCGATGGGCCGACGGAAACGGCGCGGCGTAAAAGTCCTCAGACTCGAAATCCATCGAGATCTTCACCCCGTCAACGGCCTCGAGGAGGACCGGTGGGGTCTCCTGGGGCGGCGCCACAGACGAGTCGCCGCAGCCGAGCGCGCCAAGCAGGGCCAGCGTTATGAGGGGACGCCTGATCACCGTCCGATTATGAGCCGCAGCCAGACTGGCGCAAGTGTGAAACTTCGACGCGGCACAGTCTCGAAGTACACTCGCGGGCGATGCAGCAAAACGTCCAGCTTCTGGCGCTGGCGACTGTCGCGCTCGTCGTGATTGTCGGGATCATCGTGTTTGCCAAAGTGCGTACGCGGCAGCAGGCTGCCCCGCCGGCCGAGGTCGTGCAGGTCACGCAGGACACCGATCCACTCCAGCTGTCGCCCGACGCCTCCTCGACGTCCGCCGCGGACAAAGCATCGCGCTTGACGTACATACACAAGGACGCCGCCGCCTCGCTCTTCGAGGAGTGGCTGCCACGCATGAAGGGTCTGCTGTGCAAGGCGCCGGACTCTGACGAGTGCCTCCGAATTCGGCTCTTCTCTGAAAGCAGCGCGCCGACGGTACCGGCGGGTGTCGCGACCACCGCCGGTCACGCCGTGCAGCTGCGGCTTCGCGACGGACGAGTTACTCACACCGAGCGGATCCCGGTCGCCTTGCGCTCCAATCGAGTGGCCGCCGGCGTCGACCTGTCGGTGGCGGCGCTCGCGCCCAAAGACGACGTTGAGCGGCGTCAATTCGAGGCCTATATCGCAGCGCTGATGTCCGGTACCGCGGACAAGACGTCGCGGATCGGGCTGCTGATGGCGGGGATGCTGGAGGCGGGGTCCAGAGGGCGGGCCCGAGCGGCGGCGGGGGCGTTTGTGTTCGAGCAGGCGGTCGGTACGACAACGATTGTGTCGTTTGTGCGCACCGACCATGAGCTGCTGTATGTGCTGTCCCTGATGTCGCGCGCAGACGGCCAGGTCTTTGCCGTGGCGTTGGCCTGGCTCGCCCCGTTCCGCGCGGGCTGAATCAGCCGCAGCCGCTCGACCAACAGGTCTCGCTGCAGCACTCGTCGTCCTCCTCGCAGGAGGCGCCGTCGGCCTTGCAGGACGGGCCCGAATCATCGGACGGCGGCGGCGTGTCGGTCTTGCCGTCGTCGGAGGGCGGGTTGCTGCTCTCGGCCGGCGCCGTGCACAGGTTCCAGCTGTTCATGACGCACACAGTGGCGTAGTTGCCGTTGTCCGCCACGACTTTCTGGCAGGTCGCCGCGCCGTCGTTGCTGCAGGTGTCGCCGATCTTCTTGGGCACCTGGAACGAGGAGCACGCGACCACGCACTTGCAGCCGCCGTCGGTCATGCTGACCCACATGCCGTCCGCGCAGTTGGTCGGCGGGTTCTTGTTGCAGTCGCCGAGCATGGTCTCGCCCTTCATGAAGGTGGAGCCCAGCGAGAACTTGCCGTTGCAGCTGGGGGCGGTGTCCTCCGGCTTCTTGTCGGGCGTGGTGTCGCCGGGAGTGTTGTCCACGGGCGTGCCCTTGCCGTCGGCCGGCTTGCTGTCGTCGGCAGGTTTGACGTCGGTGGCCTTGCAGACGCCGGCGTACGACGCCGCGCTGTTGTTGTTGTCCGCGGGGCTGCCGGGCGCGGCCTCGCCGTTGCCGGGGTTCGTGTTGTCAGCGGGCGTGCCGTTGTCGTTGCCGGGCTGCGCGGAGCCCTCGCCGGGCTCGGTGGGCTCACCGGGCTCTGCCGGCGCGTCCGTCTCGTCGCCCCACGGATCGTCGTCCCACGGGTCGTCCTCGTCGTCATCGGGCTTGGACGCGCTCAGCTGGCATGTCATGGTGCCGGGGCAGTCCGAGTCCGTGTTGCAACCCTGCGGCGTTGAGCTGCCGCCGCCGCCACGGCCGCCACCAGCGCCGCCGCACGCCATCATCATGCTGGCGATCGCCAACAGAAGCAGGGATTTGTTCAGGTTGTTTGTCGCGGTCTTCATGAGGGGATTCTCCACTTAGTCTTGTCGGTATGAGCCGTTCACACGCCGAGTTATGGGCGTTTGGTCTCTCCGAATCGACTGAAAGAATCTGAAAGGGTGACCAGTTGGTCTGGAAATGGGTCGGCGTCAGCGTTCCAGCGAAACGATCTCGCCGTCGTGTTCAGCGCCCGTGTGCAGGGTTCTGTTGTCGCCGGGCTCCCACGCGACCGGCTGGCCGGGGCGACTGAACACCAGCTTGTACTCCACCGCCTCGCTCTCCGAGAAGCCGACCGTCGCCCGCCACATCGGCCAGGGGTCTGTCTCGAGCGGAATCCCGGAAGCAGGATCCCAGGCGCCCAGCTCGGGCAGGTTTCCGACCAGCAGCACCTGGTCGTCGGGGCGCGTGTCGGGCAGCGAGGCCTCAAACGTGATCAGCACCAGCGCGGTCAGCTCGATCTCGGTGGCCGCTGCCGCGATCACCTGCTCACGCCAGCGCAGGAGGGTGGCCGCGCGGCGGGAGGCGGTCGTCTCGGACAGCCCCGCCAGCCGCTGCATGCGCGCGGTCAGCACATCGCGACCGGGCGCGTGTGGATCCAGCAGGTCGGGCGCTAGAGTGCCGAGCACCTGGTTGGACGCGATCGAGTCTCTAAAGCGCGCCTGCTCAGCCGCGCTGCCCTCGCGCTCGGCCAGCAGCTGCTCGCCGGCTTTGGTGGGCTCCCAGACGTCGTCGTTGAGCGTGGCCCAGCCCAGGGTCCGTGCCGCGTGCAGTGTGTATCGCAGGTGGCGCCGGCTCAGGCCCGAGACGTCGCCCAGCTGTGCCGTCCCGACGCCCTGCCACAGGGCGCCGACTACGGTCCGCACCGTCGACAGGTTGTCCTGTTGCGGGACGTCGATGCTCTGGATGCGTTGGTTTGCCACCGCCCGGCCTCCTCACTCGTCGCCGCCTCAGGCTAACCCGACCCCAGCGCCCGGTCACGAAATCGACCGGGCACTGGTTCCGCCAGCGTGCAACGAGTACATTACCAGGCGATGCGCTACTGCCCGCAGTGTGGTGCGAAGACGGAAGCGCGGCTGTGCCTTGTAGACCACACGCCGACTCTGGACGAGACCGCCTTCGACGCCGATCTGTCGGACCCCCTCATCGGACAGGTCTTTGACGAGCGGTACGAGATCATGGAGCGCATCGGGCGCGGCGGCATGGGGCGTGTCTATCGCGCGCGTCAGCTGACGATCGGGCGCGAGGTCGCGCTGAAGGTGCTCAAGCAGGAGCTGGCGTCCGACAAATCCGTGGCCGGCCGCTTCGTCCGCGAGGCCAAAGTCGCCAGCCGCCTGCGCCACCCCAACACCATCGTGATTCACGACTTCGGCCACAGCACAGACGGCTTGTTCATGGCCCTGGAGCTGCTGACCGGCGAGAACCTGAACGTGCGACTGCGCCGTGAGCGGAAGCTGCCGCCCTCGGCTGTGGCCACCATCGCCGCCGCCATCTCGCGGTCCCTGGCCGAGGCGCACTCGATGGGCATCGTGCACCGAGACCTGAAGCCCGCGAACATCTTTGTGCACCAGGTGCACGGCGGAAAAGAGATCGTGAAGGTGCTCGACTTCGGAGTGGCCAAGTTCATCCACGATGTCGGCCTGTCGGAGTCGCTGTCGCCGCCCGTATTCGAGACCGCGCGGCCGATCATCCTGGGCACGGTGCCTTATATGTCGCCTGAGCAGTCCAAGGGCCAGCCGGTCGACGCGCGCACCGACCTCTACTCCCTGGGCATCATCATGTACGAGGCGCTGGTGGGCACGCGCCCGTTCATGGGCACGACCCCCATCCAGACCCTGCGCATGCACGCGGATCATCCCGTGCCCCCGCTGCCCGAACACGTGCCCGAGACGCTCGCCGTGTTGGTGATGCGGCTGCTGGCGAAGCAGCAGGACGATCGCCCCGAGAGCGCCGAAGAGGTGGCCGACATCCTGGAGACCTGGCTGTCGCCGGACACCGATGTCGGGCGATCCGCGACGCAGGTGCCGCACGACGAGGCCACGGAGCCCGAGAGCGTCAAGGCACCGGCTCCTTACGCCGAGGACTTCGACGAGGGCGACGCGGACGATGTGGTGCCGGACACGGGCGAGATCGTGATTCCGCGCGAGTCGTCCATGGTCCCAGGGCCCGGGTGGGGAGCCTTCGACGACGGCACCGTCAGCGAGCTGGAGGCCAATCTGTTGCGGCGCGGTCCGCCGGTCGGTCGCAGCGTTGGCGCCGGTGTAGGCGCCGAGATCGAGGAATACGACTCCGAGAAGGCGGCGCATGATCGGCACAATGCGGGCTGGTCGTGGCTGATGCTCTTCATCATCGCGTGCGTGCTGGTCGGCGGCTGGTTCCTCTATCAGCTGCGCGAAGAGCCCAAGCCGGTGAGTCACCAGCGCGCCGAGGTCGTCATCATGACCGATCCCGCGGGCGCGTCCGTGCGCGACGGCATCTCGGGTGATGAGCTTGGCGTGACCCCGGTGATCATTCCGGCAGGTCCCAAAGCGCCGGCCAAAATCGTGATCCACAGGCCGGGCTATCGCACGATTATCCGAGAGATCCGGTACCCCAATCAGCCCAAGCGCGTGACCTTTGACGTGCCGATGTCTCGCACCGCGACCATCGTTCTGGAGAGCCAGCCGGCCGGCGCGCATGTGCTGTGGGTCGAGGGGTCCAAGCCGCTGGGCAGCACCCCACAGACGTTTGACGTGCCCGAGCAGCTGCTCGACGGGGAGCAGACCGCCACCTTCCGATTCACCAAGCCCGGCTTTGGCGTAAGAGAAGAAGAGTTGACCCCCGAGCAGATCCGCGGCGGACACGTGCTGAAGGTCAAGCTGCCGGCTCGCGAGGCGGGGTCAATTGACCCGGTCGGCCCGTAGCGGCCGCGCAGTCCGGCGTTTAGAAAAGTTGTCACACATCTTGCTGTGTAGTCGGTGCGCTGGGGTCGCTAGCCCCATACCAAACATGACGACGCCTGGAGGCCGACTATGCTGTACCCACTCATGCCACAGACCAAGATGCAGGGCGATGCTGAATTTCAATGTGAGCGCATGGGATCCAAGGTCGCCTACGCCAAGTGCATGAGCTGGTACGTGGATCACACCGCGCTGCGTCGCAAGACGTCGCCGTGCAACAAGTGCCCCCAGGGTCAGACCAACCGCGAGTGCTTCTCGAAGTCCTGATCGCCTCACTTCTTCTGAAGTGAGAGTTCCCGCTCGCGCCACCAGAGCGCAGCGTCCGCTTGAGTCCAGACCGCATCCAACCGACAGGCCCGTAGCCGCTCCGCCAGCTCGGCGGCGGTTTGCGGACGGTCGTCTCGGCTCTTAGCCAGACAGGCCATCACCAGGTCATCGAGATCCTCGGGGATCGGCTCGCCCAGGCGCGTGGACGGTCGCGGTGGAATCATCGTCGCGTGGGAGACCGCCTGCGCCATGGCGCTGGTCGACTCAAAGACCTGGCTGCCGGTCAGCAGCCAATAGGCCACGCAGCCCAGGCCGTAGATGTCGGCGCGTCCGTCCATTTCGCAGCCCTCCACAGCCATCTCCGGCGCCATGTACGCCGGGGTGCCGGCCACGCGCCCGGCCTGGGTCAGCTTGCTGTCGTCCACGCTGTCGGGGGCCTTGACCAACCCAAAGTCCAGGATCTTGACGAAGTCGTAGTCGATACCCAGCCGCGCAGTCATGCAGTTGCCGGGCTTGATGTCGCGGTGGATCAGGTCGGCGGCGTGCGCTTCGGCCAGCGAGTGGCACACCTGCTCCAGCAGGTAGACCACGCGGGACGGCGGCTGTGGCCCGTACATCTGCACCAACTCGTCGAAGTCCAGTCCCTGGATGTACTCCATGACGTAGTAGAAGGTGCCGTCGTCGGCGATGCCGTAGTCGTAGAGCTGGACGGTGTGTGGCGATGAGAGCGCAGCGGTCGCTTTGGCCTCTCGCTCGAAGCGCATCTGAGCCAGGGCCAGCTGCCCCTGATCGTCGTCGGACTCATACCGGATCAGCTTCACGGCGGCCGGTCGGGCGAGCATCCGATGACTGGCCAGCCAGACGTCGCCCATGCCCCCGCGCGCCAGGCGTCGATGCAGCCGATACATACCCAGCTCGCGCGCCTCGTCGACGTCGCGGACCAGGTCGAACACGATGCGCGCCATGCCCCAGCCCACGATCACGCACACAAACGGCGGCACCAGATGAGACACGAATGCGCGCGTGGTCGGCGCACCGTCGCCCATCGAAATGGCGACTCCGATCCCGGTGGTCCAGGCGAGCGCGGCGCCCAGGCTGGCGGCAAACACGCGCACCGGCGTGTTGGGCACGATGAGCGGGAACGCCAGGATGATCACACAGACCCAGGACGCGCTCACCGCCCAGACGTCCGGCCAGGGTTGCCACGCTTCGACCACACCCAGCAAAAAGCCGAGCCACACCGCGTAGAGCACGCACAGGTCGGCGACCCACGTTCGGCGCGAGCTCTCTCGGGTGGCCAGCAACGCCACGATCACCGACCCGCCAACCGTGCCCACGCTCACCCAGACGGGAAAGGTCATGGCCGTCTCGGGCGAGAGCAGCCAGTGTGCGGACGACAGCCCCATGTAGCCGGCCGCCGTCAGGCCCGCCGCCAGTCGAAGCCGTCGGCCGCTGAGCGCCTGCTGGGCGGAGGCCGACAGAGTCTGGGCGGCGTTGGTGTCCGGCGGTAGTCGGAACGCGGCTGGGCGGCGCTTGCTCAACGGGCCAGGATCCTGCCGAACTCGTTTTCAAACACCACCGACAGCCCGAGCGACCTGTCGGCGGCGCCCAGCGCGCGTGTGTGGGGGTCTTCCACCACGTAGCGGATCTTCTGGCTGTCCAAAAACGCGCGCTTCCAGTCGGGGTCCGGTCCGGCAAAGAACGTGCGCACCAGGTCCGCGCGCTTGGGGTAGTCGTAGCTGAGAAACCAGTGCCCCAGAAACACGGCCTTGCCGCTCTTCCAGGGCACGAGCAGTCCACCCTGAAACGACGTCAGCACGTTGCCCGGCTTGCGCTCGTTCAAGGCCTCGAGCAGGTCCAGCTGCGACTGCGACGCGTAGATGTTGGGGTCTTGCTCGGTGCTCGGCATGTCCCGGACCAGAGCAAAGACGGAGCCCGCGCACACGAGCACCCAGAAGGCCGCCACCACCGCGCGCCGACCCGCCAGCGTGGCGGCCTGCTGGTAGCGCTGGGTCAGCACGTCCAGCCCGACCGCGGCCAGCAGGCACAGGGGCAGATGCAGCAGGTACTGAAACTTCACCCCGGCCATAAACGGGCAGATCGCAAGCGCGGCCACGACGCCCGCCCAGGTCACCAGCAGCCCGCCTCGCAGTCGCCACGCTGCGCCCAGGCCGGCCAGCGCCAACCCCAGCGTTAGTCCGTAGGTCAGCGGGTACCACCACAGGTTGTAGTGAGGCGTCCAAAGCGTCACGTTCTCGGCCGTCGCCGCGTACACTGGGTCGCGCGTGGCCCACCAGGACAGCGCCCCGATGCCGGCCGCCGCGACGATGATCGGGCGCCACATCGCGCGCGTGCCCAGCACCGCCTGTGCGCCCATCACCGCCAGCGCTGCCAGGGCCGTATACGGGTGAATGACGTACGCGGCGATGATCAGCAGCGCGCACCCCTCCAGCTTGCGTGGTGTCGGGTCCAGCACCAGCACCAGGGCGCCGAGAAAGCACGCATGCGCCGCGCACCACATCGGCAGCGCGCACGACGCGAACGTGCTCCAGTTGAAGGAGTACAGCAGCGCGTCTTTTTCCAGCCCAAGCGACGGCCAGACCGTGGCTTTGACCGCAAACGGCAGCCACATCAGACCCGCGGAGAAGCACGCCAGCAAAAACGCGGTGCGGCGGGTTGCGGGTGGCTCGATCACGGCGCTGATCAGCAGCCAGGCCACCACAAAGAAGGCCCAGGACGCGATAAAGCCAAGCGCGTGATAGGTCAGGACCAGATCGGTGCCCAGCAACCGGCTTGTCCGCCCCGTCAGCCACAGCCAGCCGAGGATGAAGCGCCCGTCCTGGTCTTCCGTGACAAAGCTGTTGGGCGCGCCGATGTCGCCGCTGTCGGCGGCGTGGCGGGCGATGGCCATGTACTGCGCCAGGTCGGACGCCTGGTGGCGATACCCCAGATACACGCGATCCGGCGGGGCGGCGTGGACCGCGCCGTCCAGATGCGGGATCGCATTGAGGAGCCCGGGCAGCAAGGCCACAAGCCAGACCCATCGGGGGATGGCGTGCGTCAGGGCCTGATCAGCATGCGAAGGGCGTTTCGATAAAAGTGCGCCGCCAGCTCCGGATCGCTTTGGAACAGCGCCTCCAGGCGGTCCACGCGAAATCCCAGCAGCGAGACCTTGCCCGTCGCCGTGACATGCGCCAGCCGCTCGCCGTTGCGCGCAAACGCCTGCTCGCCGACGAGGTCTCCCGGTCCAAAGGCGGCGGCCACGCCCTGGGCGCCCACGGCCTCCAGCATGCCGGTTTGCACCACATAGCAGCGCTTGGCCGTCTCCCCTTTTCGGAAGAGAAACTCACGGGCGGCCATGGTCACTTCTGACCCCGCGCGCTGCAGCTTGTCCTGTTGCTCGGGGCTCATGCCGTCGAAAAGCGCCGCCAGCGACTCGGCGGCCGCCGGGGACCGCGGGGTGCTCAACGGCAGCGGCTTCTCTGCGGGTGGAGGTGGTGCCGGCGCTTCAGCCACCGCGTCGGACATCGTCGGCGCCTCGGACGCCAGTGTGGCGCTGTGGTCCGGGCGTGTCGCGGCCTCGGCGTCATCTGAGATGCCGACGACCAGCGCCGTGTTGTCCGCGATCATCTGGCGCTCGGACGCCGCTCGAACGATCGCCGCTGCGTAGTCCTCCAGCTCGGGCTGTCCGCGACTGAGCCCGCTCAGGCGCTCGCCCCGGACGATGCCGGCGATGCCCTGGGAGATCAGCACGATGCGCGTGTCGGGCTTCAGCTTGAACAGCACGCCGCCGACCTCCAGCGCCTTCTCCTGACCCAGAGACTGCGCGCCGACGCCGGTGGCCTTTACCGCCAGGTGCGTCATCTCGCCCTGCTCGGCGGTGTCCTCTTTGTCGACATGCTCTTCGGTGAGGCGGGCCACTTCACCGCCGCGGATGGCGTAGGCCCGCGTGCGTCCGACGTGCGTGACCGCGCCACGCCCGCCGTGGATCATCAAGATGGTCGCGCTCGTGTCGGGTACGCGGCCGCCGAACTCCGCGTGAATCGCCTGGGACGCCTGGTGAAAGACCAGCCCGAAGACCTTACCGAGCTGCCCCCACGCGCCCTTTTGTGCCGCCAGCGCCGCTGTGATCTCGTCCACGTGCGTGCGGAGCGTATCCAGGAAGATCTGTGCGGATGATGGCGCGCCGGGCTCCGCGCCTTTCGGCTGCCCGGTCGCCAGCGCGAACAATCCGAGATCGGGCTCGGCCAGCACCGCGTCGGTCCCAGTGTTCTTGAGCTTCCCATCAGCGGTGGTGGCGGCGAAGTCAATCTTCAGCCCCATAGCGTGCAAGGCTCCTTTGTTCGGAACGTCGATGTCAGATTGGCCCAAGGTTATCACGTGCGCGCGTGTAATATGTGGTCGCGCGACTCACGAGGAGGCGCTTGAAGGCGACCCTGACCATGCTGCTGGCGATCGGCGCGTTCGGCTGTTCTGAAGCCGACGATGGCGTCGCCGTCCCTCTGGTCGTGGACGCGTCAGAGAGCCCCGTCGATGGTGCGCAGTTCCACGATTCAGGGGCTCGCCATCGGCCGGCCGACACTCCGGCGCCGACCCCGGATGTGCCGGCTGTCCCCCTGCCGGACCCGGTGCTGTGCCCGACCGCGCTGACCACCGAGGCGCCGTCGATGGCGTTGGTGGATCGGTCGCGCCTGTACCTGCTGCGGGCGGACGGCGATGTGAAGACGCATGACCTGGCGGCACATGCCGGCGGCGCGGCGTGGGTGGCGGACGCCACGCTCACGTCGCGCGTGTGGGCGCACAAGCCCTGGTTGGCCGTGGCCACGACCTGGGCAGACCCCGCGGGCGACTACGGCACCGTCGTGACGCTGACCGACGTCAACGGCCAGATCCGTTGGCAGACGGCGCTCGAGACGGTGACGGTCACCGGCGCCTGGGTGGCCGAAAACGGCGCGGTGTCGGCTACGGTCGCGCTGTCCGAGGCGCCGTTCACCGGCGGGCTGTATCTGGGCCCGACCGGGCAGCCGACGCTGCTCGGCGCGTTTGCCCCCATCGGTCCGCCATCACAGGCTCGCGTGCCCGGACTGGACCCGGAGCAGGGTGGGCTGGCCGGCTGGGTCGATCCACAGACGTTGACGGTCAATACGCTGTCGTTGGAGCCGCTGGGCGGCGATGCCCTGGTCTTCAATGGCCGGGTGGTCATTTTGAGCGCGGGTAAGTCCGTCCCGTGGCTGGCGTCGCTGGCGCCGACGGGCGAGGACGCGCACATCAGCCCGCTGGACGTCGTCGGGGTCGGCGAGACGACCAGCCAGCGCATCCTGCACGTCAGCAGCAATGGCTGGCTCGTGATCGGGGAGCCCACCGGGAACGGCCCGCTGGTGCGCGTGAAGTTGCCATCGGCCGGGGCCCATCCCAGCACGCCGGAGTCCGTCGATGTGCTGCCGCTGGAGCTGCCGAACGGGCTGCACCGACTCGGCGGCTGCTTTGATGAGCGCGCCGTCATCGACGAATACGGGCGCCTGCTCCTGGCGCTGCGGTCGGATGTCGACGCCGGGATCTGGCGCCTGACGCCGCAGTCGCACGGCTGGGATCGCATCGGCGACGCGCTGACCGACGTGCAGGCGGTGAGAGCGGACGCCTGGTACTTCACCTATCTGGTCACCGCGACGGGCAACGCCGATACGCTGTGCGAGCCGCTGCTGTACGGGCCCGCCGGGCCGGCGTCTCATAGCGGCAGCTTGCGCCAGCTGGCGGTGTCGTTGGGCGAGAATGCGTACACGGTCGCGGTCCCGGACGGGCCCGTCGCCGTCAGTCCGCTGGGCGCGTGTGTCGCCTGGCCCGACCCCGATGGCGGGACCGTCTTTCTGGACACCAGCACCGGCGAGACCGCCGTCGCGGACGTCTCCGGCGTGATGGCTTGGCTGCGGTGAGCTCCACCGCCACGAGAGTGTTGGTGACGCGCGCCGTGCCGGACGACACCCTGGAGCTGCTGCGCGTCGGCCTGCCGGGGGTCGAGATCGACGTCAATCGCAAGTCGAGACCGCTGACACCTCGTGAGCTGATCGAGCGTGGGCGCGGCTGCCCGGCCATACTGTGCACGCTGGCCGATCGAATGGACTGCGAGGTCTTCGCGGCGCTGGCCCCCGACCTGAAGGTGGCCGCCCAGTTCGCGGTCGGTTTCAACAACATCGACCTGGACGCCGCTGCAGCCCACAAAGTGGTCGTGACCAACACGCCGGGCGTGCTGACGGAAGCGACGGCCGAAGTGGCGGTTGGGCTGATCCTGGCCTGCGCGCGGCGGGTCGTGGAGGGAGACGCCATCACGCGGGCCGGGCGGTTCGAGGGCTGGGCGCCCATGTTTCATCTCGGTGCCAGTGTGCACGGCAAGACCGTGGGCATCGTTGGCGCCGGGCGCATCGGACGGCGCGTGGCGGAGATCATGCACGACGGCTTTCGCTGCGAGATCGTCTACACGTCCCGCTCTGAGCACGCCGACTGGGAACGCGTGCTGAGCGCTCGCCGGCTGCCGCTGCGTCGCCTGCTGGAGATCTCGGACTTTGTCAGCGTCCACTGCCCGCTCACGCCCCAGACGCGCCACCTGATCGACGCGACCGCGCTCTCGCGCATGCAGCCGACCGCGTGCCTGATCAACACCGCGCGGGGTCCCGTCGTGGACGAGGCGGCGCTGCTGGATGCGCTGTACAGCGGCCGGATCGGCGGCGCCGGGCTGGACGTCTACGAACGGGAGCCGGACCTGACCCCGGGGCTGGCGCAGGCGCCGAACACCGTGCTGTTGCCGCACGTCGGCAGCGCCACGCGGGAGGCGCGCGACGCGATGGGGCGGCTGTGCGCGGGGGCCATCATCGATGTGATGCGCGGTCGGACGCCGCCCAACGTGGTCACGGATCGATAGCGCGAGCGGCACGCAGGCCGACGTCATAGGCCCGATAATCCGGCGCGTACAGCTTGTACCGCTCTGAGGAGCGCGCGTGCACGGCCGTGGCCCGAAAGCCGCCGCCACGAAACACGCGCGGGGCGTCCGGCGCGGCGGTGCGCATGCCGCTACCTGCCGCTGTCGGGGCCGTATACGACGCGAAGCGGTCGGCCACCCACTCCCAGACGTTGCCGGCCGTATCATGCAGACCAAAGGCGTTGGCCCGGTAGCGGCCGACCGGCGCGTGGACCGTGTAGCCGTCGTCCATCCAGGGTTCGAAGCGCCAGCTGGACGGGGCGTCGTGCTCCCGTGCGTAGCGATCGCACAGGTTGGTTGCGCCCTGCAGTGAGGTCTTGTCGTCGCCGGTCCAGAAGACCGTCGTCGTGCCCGCGCGGGTGGCGTACTCCCATTGGGCCTCGGTCGGCAGCGTCAGGTCCAGGTGCGTCACAAAGTCGTGTGCGTGGCGCCACTTCACCTGCTCGACCGGATGCTCCAGCGTGACGGTCTTGCCCCCGATCTCGCGCCCGTCCGCGTAGGCCGCGGGGTTCTGCCCCAAAAAGCGCACCCACTGGCCCTGTGTGACCTCGGTTTTGGCCATAAAGAAGGCGCTCAGGGTGACCGGGTGGACCGGGCGCTCGGTCTCGCTGGCCGTGGCGTCGGCTGCGCCCATCTGAAACGTGCCCGCCGGCAGCAGCACCAGCACGATGGCGGTGTCAGCGCTTGTGAGCAGCCGCCCCTCCGCGTCGCGCGCAGGCACGGAGCCCGATTGGAGGTGGGCAAACTCCTCCAGCCCTGTCCGCGGATCGGGCCCCAACGGGATCAAGCCGATCTGCGGAGCCAGCTTCAGGCCCCGGTAGCGTGGCGAGCCCGCGATGCGCGCGGCGGCCCGACCCCATTCGGCCCGGCGGTCGGCGATGGTCTTTTGATGCACGGTCCGGGCGAACTGCAGGCGGCGCTGTACGTCGGGCACGAGGTCGTCACGCAGCGCCGAGACCCACGTGATCAGCTCGGTGAACGTGCGGTGCTCCCAGTGATCGGCCGGTGTGGCAAAGCGCCAGACGCCGTTCTCCAGCGTCCCCTTCTCCTGCCGTAGGCGGTCGACGTACGCCAGGTGGCCGTCCAGCCGCCCGATCAGCTCCTTGGCCTGGGTCAGCCACGTCCGCATGTCGCCCACGTTGCGGGGCAGGGCGGGCCACAGATTGGCGGCCTGCTTCTCCATGCTCTCGACGGTCTCGTGGTCCGCCAGGCGCCGGATGTCCGCCAGCCGGTGCTCTGCAAGCGAGGCGTGCGCTTCGGCGTTGTCGCGCTCGGCGTTCACCGCCAAAAAGCTGATCAGCACGCCGACGCCGATGATCACGACGGCGGCGGCCAGCCCCAGGCGGAACAGCCGCAGGTTGCGCATCACGCGGCGGTCGGTCGCTTCCAGTGTCGCGATGGACGTCTCCAGCTGCGTCCGCACCCCCGCCTCGGCGGTGGGCCCCAGCGCCTGCAGCTGCGCACGGGCGAGGCCCGGCTCCCCGTTTGTGATCGCGGCCCGCGCAAATCGCAGGCGGGCGTCCAGCAAGCCCGCCTCGGCGCGCGCGTTCTCGGACCACAGCAGCAGCGCCTGGTCGAACCCGGCGACGGCGGCCGCAAAATGGGCGTACCGAGCGGCAGCCTCCTCCACGGCGTCGGTGGTCTGCGCCAGCGATTGTTCCGCCTGGTGAGTGATCGCAAGGCTCTCCCGGTGACGCAGGTAGTCGCGTACGTCGGAGGCGAATTCGGCGACCTGTTGGTAGCGATCTTCCGGCAGGCGCGCCATGGCCCGGGTGCAGATCGTCTGGATGGGCTCGGGCACCGACTCGTCAAAGATCGGTGGCGTGGATGACACCGCCATGAGGACCGCCGCCCACACGTTGTCGGAGAGGTGCGGAGGGTCGCCGGTAACGATGCAGTACAGGATGCCGCCCAGCAGGTATGTGTCGGTCCAGGTACCGATCGCCGCCCCGTCGCCGTTTGCCTGCTCCGGGGAGAGGTAGGAGGGGGTTCCGCACGGGCCGTTGAGCTGCTTTCGCCGCCGCGCCGGCGAGTCGTCGGGCGGGGTCTCGCGCAGGTCGAGCGCCAGCCCCCAGTCCATGACCAGCACCTCGCCGAACTCGCCGACCATGACGTTGGACGGCTTGAGATCGCAGTGGGCGATGCCGCGTGAGTGCGCGAAGGCGACGGCGTTGCAGACGCTCAGCAGCACCTCCAGATGCCACTCCAGATCGTGCTGGGGATCGGCGTCGTAGATCAGCCGGTCCCACGAGCGTCCGCCGACCAGCTTCATGGCGAACATCAGGCGTCCGTCCTCGTCGCGGGTCAGATCGTGTGCCGGCACGATGTTGGGGTGGTCCAGGTAGCCGGTGACGCGCGCCTCGGCCAGAAAGCGTCGGGTCCAGTCGGGATCGTCGTCAGCCCCATGAGCCAGCTTCAGCGCCACCTCACGATTCAGCGAGCGCTGCGTGGCTCGAAGCACCACGCCCATTCCGCCGGCGCCCACCTCCTCGCCCAGCTCAAACCGTGGCTGCGCGGGGTCGAGGTCGGGGGATGTCAGCAAGTCCGCGTTGTCGCCGATGGCGGGCTTATACGTCAGCCCGGGCTGAAGCGACTCGAGATCGTCGACCTGGATCGAGCGCTCCCACAGTCTGCGGAGGTCCTGCGTCATCGGCCGGACTGTATCTCGTCTAGAGGAGCCCATCAGAAAACCCTGGCCAATAATTAAATTTATAATGTATAGTAAATTTGGTATGGCGAGGAAATGTGATGGAACCCTAGAATATTTCGACGAGCGCTGGAGTCGTCCAGCTGACCGATAACGACGTGCTGGAGGTCCGCGAGGGCACTGCACCGCCGCCGGTCCCGCTCGAGGTTTTGACCGACGATCTCAAGATGGCGCGGGTGCTCTGGAAGCTGGGCCGCCTGCACCTGAACGAGCGGCACTACGATGAAGCCGAGCAGCACTACCGGCACGCGCTGCTGTTGGACAGCGACAACGCGCGCTGCCAGATCGAGCTGGCCTGGGCGATCTGGCGCAACGACGACCGCATGACGCCGGCACGCCTGGCGACTGTGCGCAAATGCCTGGAGACGGCCTGCACCCTGGCGCCCTACGACTCGGCGGCGCGCTACTGCATGGCGCAGTACTGGCGTCACGCCAACGTGCTCAGCCGCTATCGGCTGGAATTGGAGGCCGTGCTGCGCTGCAACCCGGGCCACCCGAGAGCCCCGGCGGAGTTGGTGGCCCTGGACGCCCGGGAAGAGCGCGTCGAGGCCCACCGCCGCCCGCTGTGGCAGGCGATCAAAGAGGCGATGCGCCCGAGCGAGCAGTCCAGCGCCGCCTGAACTGCTAGCAGTTCTGAATCCAGCTCATCTTGATCACCTTGCCGCCGCTGCAGGTGATGTTCATTCCGCGCAAAAAGGCGCAGCCGCCGTCGATGCCGTGGCTGACGTAGCGCTCACCGTCCCAGTTGCAGTCGATGCCGACGTCCGGCGCCAGCTTGTCTTTGGTGATCGTCTTGTCCGCGATCTTGTTGCCCGTGATCGTCTCCGTGGCGAGGTGGCTCGCGGTGACCGCGCCGCCCGCGATCTTGCTGCCGGAGACGGCGTTGTTCTGCAGGCGCTGGTTGTCGATGGCGTTGGGCGCGATGCGGCTGGTGTTCACCGAGTTGAAGCCCAGGTGGCTTGTGCCCACGGAGCCCGAGGCGAGCTTGGCGCCCGTCACCGCACCGGCCGCGATCTTGGTGGTGGTGATCGCGCTGTTGGCGATCTTGTCGCTCGTCACGGCAAAGTCGGCCAGCGCGACGGCGGTCACGGCCTCGGCCGCGATCTTGGTCATCGTAACCGCCCCGGTGGCGAGGTGATCGGACGTGACGCCCTGCGGCGCCAGGGCCAGGGTGCCGCTGCCAGTGATGGTGCCGCCGATGAGGCCGGCGCCCGCCGCGACGCTGGTGACGGTACCCTCGTTGACCGCGTCCTCGGCGCAGTTCCACACGACCTGCGCGCCGACCAGCTCCCGCTTCAGGATTTGCCCGTTGGGGCAGTTGATGCCCAGCTTGGCGGCCGTGACCGCTCCGTCGTCCAGCTCCGAGGTGCCGATGGCGCCGTCATCGATGTGCACGCTGGTGACCGCGCCGCTGGTGATGTCGTCGCTGCCGACGCTGATCAGGCCGCCCGTGCCGCCCGCGTTGTCCGGTGCGCAGGCCCAGCCGGTGCTCGTCATCTTGAGCACCTCGCCCACCTGGCACGGCTCGCCCAATTTGGCGGCGGTGATGGCGCCGTCGTCGATGTCCTCGGCTACCACGCACCCGCTGCACTCCAGGTGAGTCGCGATGTCGGCGGTGGCGCTGGCAAGCGCGTAGGGCGTTGACGTGACCTGGGTGCGCGGCAGCGGCGGCTCACCCTCGATCTGCAGCTCCAAAAACACGGAGTCGTTATCGGTGAAGAGGTCCGGGGACACCGGCACCTTCTGGCCAAGGGTGATGTCGAACAGGCCGCCGTCTACCTGCAGCCCGACCTGGACCTCTTCCCAAAGCTGGGTGCCGCCCGACGCCGCGTCGTACAGCCGAAAAGACAGGGTATAGGCGCCGTTCAGAGGCTCGCCGCCCCCGTCAAACGCGACGCCTTGTTGGCGCAGCAAAAACGGCGTCGCCGAAGCCGGCAGTGTCCATACGAGTGTCAGGGCAGCGATTGTTAAGAGACGAAAAGTAGCGCGTGTCATGGGTTTCTCCTGTTCCGATTCGTTGTCTGGAAGCGTGTTGTTCTAGTGGTCGAGGTAGGAACGAATTTCCGACCTCGACCACTAGTTGGGGTCGCGTGAGATCAGCACGGCGCCCAGCGCCCCGGTCTGGCCGCTGATGAACAGCGCGCCGTCGGGGGCCGCGCCGCGTACTCCGAGTCCGCCGAAGGACGAGATGATCCGGGTCGCGCCGGGCTCGGGCGCCGGCTGCTCGACCACGTCCACCACGATGTCCGTCTCGGGCTCAACGACCGGCTCCGGCTCAGGCTCGGGCCGAGGGGTCGTCTCGGGCTCGGGCAGCGCGACGGGCGGCTGCTCGGGGGGCGCGGGCGCGGCCGCGGGTGGTGCAGCGGCGCGCGGGACGACGACGATGTCGGGTCCGCATCCCTGCAGGATGAGCGCGAGAAAGGTTGCGGCGATCACGTGACGAGCTGTCATGAGTAGGGCTCCTGGTCCGATGGTTCTGGTCGACATCTAAAAGGTCCCCTGCACGCCGAAGAGGCCGCCGCCGGGGGTTGCCGCAAAGGCGGGCGAGACGCTGGGATCGCGGTCTGGCGCCAGCAAGAACAGGGTGGTGGCGGCGATCGCGCCGGTGCCGGCGAGCGCGTACATCCCGTACGAGGCTCGCTCCAGCCGAGTGATGTAGCCGGCCACGGCCGTCTTGGATTCGGGCGTGATGTCGCCCAGGCGGCGCGCCTCGGACAGCTTGCCCTGCTTGTCGGCGGCGGTGATCGACAGCGTGATGCCGGTGATCAGCGCTGCGGCGCCCACGGACGCGCTGATCGCGCCCCACGTGTGAAACGTCTTGCGTGACGGTCCTGGCTCGGGCGTCTCGTTCAGCAGCGCCTTCAGCTCGCGGGTCTGGCCGGGGGCCAATGCCACGGAGAAGGTCGCCGCGTCAGCGCCGGGCGCCGAGATGTGCAGGCGGTGTTTGCCGGCGGGAACCGGGATGGGCCGGCCGTCCAGCTTGCCGACGTCGACACCGTCAACGGCGAGGCGCGCGTTGGGCCGGTTGACTCGCACGATGAGCTGGCCGGGCGCCTCAGGCAGCTCGACCTGAATCGTGTGGCGCTCGCCCCTGGCGATGGTGACCACCTTGCGAAACGGCGTACGGCCCTTGGCGCTGACGCGGATCCAGTGCTCGCCCGGCGAGACCGTGACCGCGCGGTCGTCATCGACGGTTCCGAGCTTGCCGTCCACAAAGACGCTGGCGTCCTCGGGCAGGCCGCGCAGGATGACGGTGGACTGCGCTGTGAGTCGCTTGACCGCGGCCGCCGAGAGCGCCTTGAGACGTGCGCCCGCTTTGGCGTCCCGACCCGCGCGCCGGTACCAGGTCACGGCCGCGGTCGCATCGCCCTTTCGGTCGTTGGCCAGCGCGATGCCGTACAGCAGCCGGGGGCTTGGAACCAGCTCCAGCGCCCGGGTGAACTCGCCGATCGCGGCGTCGTATTGCCGGCCGTCGAGGGCGGCCTGTCCGGCTTGAAAGTGCTTCAGCGCCGCCTGGCGTTTGGTGGCTGCGAGCGCGTCGGTGGAGCTGAACAGCCCCATCAGCATCGTCGCGCACAAGAGCATGACGGGCAGCCTCATCGTGGTCGTGGTCTTCATCTCGTCCTCCTTGGTCTCCCCAGGTGTCCCTACTGTGGGATGGCGTACGGGTCCTTGTTGCTCACGGGCACCGCGACCCGGCGCTTGCGCCGAAGGGTGACGGTGACGACGGCGCTCTGGTCGAACGCAACGGCCCGCGTGCGATAGCGTCGCTTGGCGATCTCGAGAGCGGGCGGGTCGTCGCCGCTGGTCCATGAAACGGCGATGGGTGTGCGGCCGACACGCCTGCCGCCCTTTAGCACGGTCGCTGAAGCCGGCTCGCTGCGCACGATGACGGTGCGCTCCCAGCCGGCCATGGGGTGGCGACGGCTGAGGCGATCGCTCTGGACGGCGCCGCGCTTTTCGATTGGCGGCGACGGCTGCACCACGGCGGCGGGCTTGACGCTCGGCTGCGGCTGCTCGGCGCTGCGCTCCGGTGTCTCGACCGGCTCCAGAGGCTCCATGGACTCGAGCGGCACCGGCATCGCGGCGATGTGTGCCAGGTGCCAGTCCGTGGCAGGAGCGTAGGACACGCGGCTCGCCCACGCCTGGTAGCCCATGAGGCCCATCGGGAGCAGCGCCAAGAGCGCCAACAGGGGGGCCCACATCATCGAGGAGCGGCGCTTGGGGCGACGTACGTTGCGGGTCTCAAAGCGTCTTACCAGAGCGGTCTGGTCGGACTCGTCGGTGCTCTCCGCGTCGTCGTCTTCCAACGTACGAAGCATGCGGGTCGGGGCGTCCGGACCAACCAGCGCCGGCAGTGGCTTTGAGCGCACCATCGTGGCGTCGGCGTCGGCCTCGCTTGAGGGCAGCTGGTCGAGCATGCGCAGGGCGACTTCGACGCTCTCGGGGCGGTCCGCGATGCGTTTGTGGAGGCATTGCCAGATCCACTGGACCAGGCCACGGGTCCGCGCGTCGGCGACCGTGAGCCAATGGGGCGGCGGTATGGCCGGCTCGGAGAGCTGCGAGGCGAGCCCGCCAAGGGAGCGGGCCCGGTACAGCGGCTCGCCGGTGAGCATCTCGTACATGACGATAGCCAGGCTGTGCAGGTCGCTGCGTCCGTCGAGCTCCCGCCCGAAGGCCTGCTCCGGCGACATATAGCGCAGCGTGCCGATGACAAAGCCCGTGCGCGTCAGGGTCGCCAGCGTGTCGCCTTGGACTTTGGCGACGCCGAAATCCAGCACTTTGACGAACCCGCGCTCGCCGTGGACCTGGGTGACGAAGAGGTTGTCGGGCTTGATGTCGCGGTGGACGATCCCGGCGGCGTGCGCCTCAGCCAGGGACTTGAGCACCTGGCGGGCTACGTGGATGACGTCCTCCGTCGACAGCTTGCCGAACTGGCGCAGCGTCTCGGCCAGGGTGCGGCCCTCCAAAAGCTCCATGACCATGAAGAGATCGCCATTGGTCTCGGCGCGGCCGTAGTCGAGCAGCCGGACGGTGTTGGGGTGGGACAGGCGGCTGATCGCAAGCGCCTCGCGCTCGAAGCGATCCAGTGCCAGGTCGGTGGCCACCGACTGCCCGCGCAGCACTTTGACGGCGACCTCTCGGCCGACCGACAGCTGCGTGGCCTGATAGATTGTCCCCATTGCACCGCGCTGAAGCTCGCGCTCGATGCGAAACCGACCGTTCAACACGGCGCCTATCTGGATGTCGGTTGATGTATCGTCCATGCCTACCCATGCAGCAAGTCGCACGCCAAGAGTTCCTGCCAGTGGAATCAGCCACTTAGGACCGCGGACGGGTGCGTGCGGGGCGCGCTCGGACGTCTTTCGGACGTCTTTCAATATGGACACTGTGCGCGCTACACTGCTCGCGATGTCATCAGACGACTCCCGGCGCGCGGGCAGCTACTCCGGTGCGACGACGCGGAAAGCGGCCGCGGTCGGCCGGCGTCGTGGGGCCTCGCGCGTACCGACGCTGACCATCGGCTATCACTGTGAGCTGGGGCGGATCGGTGACGAGGTTCGGTTGACGCACCTCAAGACCGGCGGCGTTGTGGAGATCTCACGGCTGATGCCGCTGTTTCGGGCGCCGCGAAGCGGTCGGTCGCAGGCGCTGGACGATCCGTTTGTCAGCCGCCGTCCGATCACGCTGAAGGGGGTCTCGGGCGGAGGCGTAGAGGTGACGCGCGCGCCGGACCGCATGGCGGTGATCGTGGATGGCGTGCCTCTGACCGACTCGATGACGCTGACCTCGGTTCAGCTGGATGCCGGTGTGGTTCTGGAGATCGCCGAGCGGGTGGCGCTGGTGTTGCACTGGTCGGAGGCGTCCGCGACGGCCGCAGACCACGACCTGGGGATGGTGGGCCATAGCGACGCTGTGACGCGTTTGCGGGCCGATATTCAGTTGATGGCGGAGCACGACGTGCCGACGCTGATCCGCGGCGAGACGGGGACCGGCAAGGAGCTGGTCGCGCACGGTATCCACACCTCCAGCGGCCGGGCGCGCGAGCCGTTTGTGTCCGTGAATATGGCGGCGATTCCGGAGACGACGGCCGCCTCGCAGCTGTTTGGTCACGTCAAAGGCGCATTTACGGGCGCGGCGACGGATCACCCGGGCTTTTTCGGGCGAGCGCACCGCGGGACGCTCTTTTTGGATGAGATCGGCGAAGCGAGCCCGGAGATCCAGGCGATGCTGCTGCGGGCGCTGGAGACGGGCGAGGTGCAGCCGGTTGGCGCCCGGACGACGCGGGTGGTCGACGTGCGCCCGATCTCGGCGACGGATGCGGATTTGGAGAGCGCGGTGGAGTCGGGCGCCTTTAGAGAGCCGCTGCTGCATCGCTTGTCCGGCTTTCAGATCGATGTGCCGCCCCTGCGCGAACGGCGGCAGGATATCGGGCGGCTGCTGGCGCATTTCATGACGGAGGAGCTGCGCCAGACGGGGGACGATCGCATGCTGCGGCAGCGGGCGGACGCCGAGAGCCCGTGGCTGGCGGTCGGTGTGGTCGGGACGCTGATTCGGCACCAGTGGCCGGGCAACGTGCGGCAGCTGCGCAATGTGGCGCGGCGGGTGGTGCTGGAGGCGCGGCGTGGTCCGGTGCAGGACGTCTTTGGCGCGCTGCAGCGCATGCTCAGGGACGCCGGTCATACGGGGACGGGGACGACCGCCGCGCTGGAGACCACGCCCGAGCTGCCGAGCTTGACGCGCGCGGCGCAGGCCAACCTGAAGCCGGAGGATATCGACGAAGACACGCTTAAGACGGCGCTGAAGGCCAACAAGTGGCGGCTGGGGGCGACGGCGCGTGCGCTGGGCATAGCTCGATCGTCGCTTTATCAGCTGATCGAGCGCAGCCCGGGCATCCGGAAGGCGGGGGACCTGACGGCAGAGGAGATCGCGGCTGCGGGGCAGGCGCACAACAACGACGCCAAAGCGATGGCTGAACAGCTGCAGGTCTCCAAGCAGGGCTTGTTGCGCCGCATGAAACAGCTGGGCGTGTAACCGCGCCGTGGCCGCGATTTGTCTGACGTGCCACGCGCGGTACGAGGACCCGCTTCTTCTGAGCTGTCCGGCGGACGGCGCCAAGCTGCACATGGTGCTGGCGCACTACACCACCGACGAGAAAGAGCTGCGCGGGCGGGTCATCGCGGGGCGCTACATCATCGACTCGCTGATCGGCGTGGGCGGATCGGGGATGGTCGTGAAGGCGCAGCATGCGTTTTTGGAGCGCAGTGTGGCGATCAAGCTGTTGATGCCCAACCTGATTCAGCATGCCGACGAGCGGGAGCGGTTCACGCGCGAGGCCAAGGTGCTGAGCGCGGTGCGGGACCCCAACGTGGTCGAGATCGTCGATTTCGGCGTGACCGCCGAGAAGCTGCACTACCTGGTGATGGAGTATCTGGTCGGGTGTGACCTGCAGCGGCTGCTGTTGGAGCGTGGGGCGCTGCATCCGGTGGTGGCCGCGCGGATTGGCGTGGAGCTGTGCGCTGCGCTGACCGCGATTCACACGGCGGGTGTGGTTCACCGGGACCTGAAGCCCGCCAACTGCTGGGTGCTGAACGCGGACAAGACGCCGGCCTCGTGGCACATGAAGCTCTTGGACTTCGGCATCGCCGGGCTGACGGATCCGACCGCGTCTCCCCTGACCGCGGCCGGACGCACGCTGGGCACGCCGTACTACATGTCGCCGGAGCAGATCCGCGGGGAGAAGGCCGACGGTCGCAGCGATCTGTATGCGCTGGGCTGCATCTTGTGGGAGTGCGCGACCGGCGAGCGGGTGTTTGGGGGCGGGGGCGTCGACAGCATCTTTGAGCGCCATTTGACGCAGCAGCCGCGGCCACCGTCCGAGGTCGTGCCGGGGCTGCCGGGTTGGTATGACAGCGCGGTGCTGCTGTGCCTGCGCAAGGACCGGGAGCGCCGGCCGACGGCGGCTAACGTGCTCACAACCATGTTGACCAGCGGCGCCGACCGGATGCCGGAGCTGGGCGACCTGGGGTTGGTGGGCGGTGATGACACGCTGTCGGATGAGTCGGCGGCGTTCTGGGCCCGATCGGGGCCGCCGTCGTTTACCAGCTCGTCGGACACGTTGCGGGACCCGTCCTTTGCGGACACGTTCAAGGACGTGCCGTCGCCTCACAATGTGAAGACGTTGGAGGCGCTGGATACCCGGCAGGTCTCGCAGGAGGCGCTGCCGTCCATCGTTCACACCGGCGAGACGCGCAAGCCAAAGCTGCCGAAGAAGCCGCCCACTGCGGATGTGAAGGCGACGGCGCTGCTGCCGCCGGTGGGCGAGGTGCAGAAGTCGCGGTTGGGGTTGTGGATCGGGCTGGCGGTGCTGGTGTTGGCGCTGGCTGCCGCCGCTGTTGTCGCGGTGCCGTACGTGATGGATTCGGCTGAACCTGCGCCCGCGCCTGAACCGGAAAAACCAGCTGTTGAGCCCGAGGCTGTGCCGCCGCCGGTTGTGGAAGCGGAGCCTGCGCCCAGGGTTGATGTGGCGCCCGAGCCTGCGCCTAAGCCTGAACCGCCCGCAGAACCGTTGGCGCCGCCTCTGCGGACTGTGCGCGACGCCGTGCCGGACGTGCTCGCCCGGCCGAGACGGGCACCGGAGGTGAACAAACAGGGGCTGCCGAGCCCGATGATGGCCACACCTGACCAGGTGATCTATCGGTCCACAGACTTCGTGGACCCGGCTAACGTGGACGTGCTGAGCTTCTACGACTCGGCTCGGGAGATCGCGCGGAAGATCCAGCCGGATGCGCGGCTGATGAACTTTTATGTCAGCGATGTGCGCGCCGACGGGCTGGCCGATGTGAGCGCGGACAGCACGATCGTGGGCTTCAACTTCGTGACGAAGATGTCCGGGGAGCGGTGCTACATCATCGTGAATCTGTTCAAGACGATGATCGTGGCGGACCAGCGCAAGTTTACGTGTCTGGAGGCGGTCGAGCGGCCGAAGTGCACGTTGAAGGCGGTGCATGCGCGGGCGGTGGCGCTGGGTTCACCGGCGGAGGAGAACCTGCGGGTCAGCTATGGCGCCGATGTGGAGCATGGGACCGGATGGTCTGTTCAGGACTCCGTGGGGACGCGCCAGTTTGGGGATGACTGCAAGCCTTAGCAGCGGCTATTGCAGGCGCTCCAAGACGATGCGCCACGTCAGGAAGAGCGCGGCGACCAGCATGAAGACGCCGAAGCCCGTGTTGCCGTGCGGGCGGTGGCCCGACGAGGCGCAGCCGACGGACTCTTCGGGTGCGGGAGGCACGGCCTCCCAGGGTGGGGGGACGACCCCGCCGTTGGGGTCGGTCGGATCGAGGATCTGGGCGCCGGGCACCACGCGCAGGTAGACCGCGCTGTAGGCGGGCACCAGGACGACCTGATCGGTGATGATGGCGGGTGGATCGTTGGCGACCTCGCCGTTGAGGGCGCCGCCAAAGCGACGGACGCGGGTGGCGCCGGCGGGCAGGTTGGCCAGCTCCAGCGCCAGGTCGCGGTCGCGCGACTTGTTGACGATGACGACGGTGACGCGGCCCGCCGGATCGGTGGCGGCGTACACGCCCAGGCGGTTGGGATCGGCGGACTCGACGGGCAGCGAGCGGTCGCCGAAGCGTGCGCCGGGCGCTCGGAAGAGCTTGAAGGCGGCGGAGGCCGGGGTGCCGCGGGGCGGAGCGGTCCAGTACGTGGCGATGTCCAGGTCCTCGCGGCCGAAGATGCCGAGCGCCTCCGCGACGGCCAGGCCGCCGGAGTTGTCGTGCTCGCCGCCGAAGTTCCACTCGTTGATCGCCAGCTTGGTGCCGGGATAGTGCTTGTCGATGAGGGCCTTCATGCGCGGGATGAGCATGACGCGGCCGGGATTGGGCTGCTGAGCGGTGAGGTGCTTGGCGCCGGAGATCCAGCTCTCGTCGTCGTATGTGGGATCCCACAGCGAGCGGGTGGCGCGCAGGCGGTGCTTGCGGGTCTCGTTGTCGGTCCAGTCGTTGAAGACGCCCTCGGGGTAGTAATGGATGTCCAGGATGTCCAGAGTTCGGCGGCCGGAGGCGGCGTCCTTTTGGGCGACGCTGTCCAGGAACCAGGCCAGGAAGTCCTGCCCGCCGTGGGTGGCTTTGTCGGTGTCGCCGGCTTCAGAGGTCCAGTAGTAGCTCCAGCAGCAGGAGGCGGGACCGGCCACGGCGGTGCCGGGCAGGGCGTCCTTGAGCACGTTGGCGTAGGTGGTGAAGCGCCACAGCTGCTCGTCGTACGTCGTGGGCTGCGGGTGGACGTCGCGGTGGGTCTGCATGGCGATGTCCAGCTCGTTGCCGACGATCGCGATGGTGGGTGCGCTGGGCAGGCTGCGCAGCCACTCGGCGGCGAGCTCGGGAGACCAGGGTGTTGCGGAGTCGCTGGGGTCGTTCCACGTGATGGGCGTGCCGTCGGTGGTGAGGCCGTTGCCGGCGTCGGGCAGGTACGGATCGGTGGACTGCTGCCAGCCGTACTTGTCGATGCTGTAGGAGTAGGACGTTCTGTCGGCGGCGACCCAGTCCATGATTGGGATGGAGAGCAGCGCGTGACCGCCCAGGTTTTGGACGCTGGTGATCCAGCTGGCTGCAGAGGGAGCCTCGGCGTTTTCGTAGTACCAGTCCCTGGCCAGGTTGGTCGCGTTCTCGAACGGGTTGTATTGGCTCATGGCGTTGCCGCCCCAGCGCTCCGAGATCACGCCGTGCTCCAGCTTGTAGGCGTCGTCAGGCGGGAAGGCCATGCCGTAGATGAAGCTGGAGATGTGGTGTGTGGGGACCAGCGACATCGCGGCGCGCTCGAAGTCGATGTGGCGCGTGAATGTGGCGCTCTCGGTGACGATGTTCAGGGTGCCGGGGCCGATGGATGGCTCGACCTGGACGTAGGTGCGGTAGGGGAAGTCGTAGGTAATGGACCCGACGATGGTCAGGGGAACCTGGTTGGACGTGATGGTCACGGCGTCCAGGTTGCCGTTGCCGATGAGCATGATGCGATCGGAGCCGGCGGGCTCTGCTGCCAGGAAGCGGGCGGACTGGGCGAGGTCGTCGATGACGATGATGTCGTCCAGGTGAAATGCGGTGCCCTGGCCGGAGGCGTCCTGGAAGTTGATGCGGGTCCAGGAGCGCGATGGGCCGAAGAGCTCGACGGGCACGATGACCTGGACCCAGACGCCGGCTTGGACGTCGGCGAACTCGGCCAGGGCGAGCTCGGGGGATGTCACGCCCTCGTTATCGTCTTCCAGTTTGAGCCAGAGCGGTGGGGCGTCACCTTCGATCCAGAAGCTGATCGCGGCGGCGCCACCGAACGTGCCTGAAGTCTGCAGGGAGAGGGAGCCGCCCGGGCCTGGCTGTGCGTAGAGCGAGCACTCGCCGGCGTAGACGATGTCCTGAGCGTGCATTTCGTATTCGCCGCCCCAGGACCAGGACTCCCAGCCGGGCTCCAGGCCGTCACCGTAGACCACGCGGTCTGCCAACGCGGGGCTGAGGTTCATAAGTGTCGCGACCGTCAGCACGGCTAAGCGCTTGCCCATCGAGGCCTCCCGAGCCTTTTTAGGTGACTGCGAGTAGATTAGCATACGTTGTAAAATTTACTATGTTTTTATGTGCGATGTGTGTGCTGCCGATTCAGAGAGGGTCAGGAGGTGCACGATGACGCGCACAACAAAGATGCTGCTCGCCGGGCTGGCCGCGATTACGCTGCTGGCCGGGTGCGCAATGGGCGGTGTTCAATCGGCCAGCCGTACGGAGGTTGAGCGCTGCCGCTACGTCGGCAATGTGCGGGCCGTGTCGGGCATTCAGGGCATGGCGGCGTCGAGCGGCATCGACGATGCGAAGTGGGATGCCCGGGTAAAGGCCCGGCAGCGCGGCGCCACGCATATCGTGTGGACACAGGTGCACGGCGGGTACGCACCCTCGGCCGCCGGAGATGCATACCGCTGCGGCCCCTGAGCGTGTTTGGAGCAGCCGCCCCTGTTTACGGACTGATTCGGTACAGCTGCACCGTCTGAGGCGGGATCGTAGCGGTGAGCACGTTTGCGCTCAGCGTGGCTGACGCCCCGTCCAGCAGCTCGGTGGCGGTGCTGTCGTCGGTGACGAGACTGGAGTCCACAAGCAGCTGCAGCTCGGCCGGTTTGTCCGTGATGTTGTGCACCGTGAAGAAGGTCGGACCGTCGCCGAACCGCTCGACATGGAGCTGCGGATTGGGGGTGGTGGCCAGCGTGATCGGCTGCCAACCGGCCCCGGCGATGGTCTGGATCAGCGGTACATATTGTTTGAAGAGGGCGCGGTCGCGATCGCCGTAGCCGTCGGCCCAGTAGGTGCTGCCGGCGTCGTTGACGAAGAAGCTGGGGAAGAAGCCGTAGAAGAGCATGAAGCGCATGTACTGCTCGACTTCGGCCGTGCTCACCTGCGTCATGTCGGTGTTCATCAGCAGTCCGTATGGCTTTTGTCCCATGACGCTGCGGCGCAGGATCATCTTCTCGTCGCTGTCGGGCTTCCACGCCCCGGCGGGCCAGAAGTTGCGCTCGAGTCCGGCGGTGTCCAGCAGGTGCGCGCTGAAGCTGAAGCGCTGGAAGTCGACGTTGGACATGCGCAGCCGGTCGTACTCCAGTACGTCGTCCAGGACGGCGCGACTGCCCTGGTAGTTGCTGAACGCGTTGAGGACGCACGGCTTCTGGGTCTCGCGGGCCCACACCAGCGGCGCGGACGCGGTGCTGAAGTGTGATGCACGATAGTTGCACCGGGCCTCCAAGCCGTTGAGACTGTCGATGTACTCGCCGTCCAGCTCGCCGAAAGTGGGTGCCAGGTACGGCGCTTTGGCGGCGTCACTCCAGTGATGATCGGTCCAGCTCAGCGGCCACTGCGGGGTTGCGATGCCTGGGTCTGAGTTGATGAGGATCCGAGCGCCGTGCGCACACCATGACTGCCCGGTGCACGCCTTGATCGACAAGGCTCCGTCCACGTCCTCGATGGCCGACGCGAGGGTCGCGATGGCCTTGGAGTCGCCGCTCTCGGCAAGCGCCGTGACGGCCGTCAGGACGGCTGCGTCGTCCGAGGTATCGACGCTTGGGTCCAGGAGCATCCAGCTGTAGTTTGGCTCCATCGTGTAGTGCAGTGTATAGACGCCGATACTGTCGTCGTATGCGGTCACAGCCGCCGAGTTGTTGACCTCGTGATAGGCGATGCCGAAGTCGGCGACGTCGGTCAGGGAATCCAGCTTGCCAAACGCGTACCACAGCCCCTCGGCGGCCACCCGCTTCACAAACAGCTCGGCAAACAGGTCGTAGTAGCGTTGAAGGGCCGCCCGAAAGCGCCACTGGGGCTCGAAAGAGTAGATGACAAACTCGAAGTCGGCCGTCTGAGGCGACGCTGTCAGCGGCGAGAGCGCGATATCCACGGCGATGACCAGCAGCCCGGCGTCCGCATGCTGGAAGATGCGCGCAAACCGCGGCGTGTGCATCGGATAGCCGATCGCGACCCCCGCCTCGGGCCCGGAGACCGCGCCAAACGGATAGCGACTCGCGCTCCCGGTGGCACCGATAGGCTCCGGATCGGCGACCACCGACGCGTTGATGTGCGTGCCGGTCACCGTCACATCCGTGCGCGCATCGTGCGACCACTGCCATCCGTCAGTCCCCACCGGAACGGCCAGATAGACCGTCAAAAGCCGTGGCGTCTCACCGTTCCCGCTGACGGTCCCGCTCACGGAGATGTGCGACTCGTGCGCCGTCCACGTCGCGTCCAACTCCAGGCCAAGCGCCGCCCCGGCCTGACTCACTGCCCCGTCACCCGTCGCCACAATCCCGGCAAAGTGAACAAACTCGCCCGGCTGAGCGTGGTCGCGCACAAACAACCCGGACCGCCCGGCCGACACCGGGTCCAACACATCGGTCCCAAGCGCAGTCAGCGCATTCAGCGCCCCAAAACGACTCAGGCTCAGCGCCAAAGACCCGTCCGCGGTCTCCAAGCCGAGGCACGCAGGCTCATCGGGGGCCCCATCGCCGACCTCGACTACGGTCACCCCATCAAACTCGAAGATCGGCTGCTCCACCTCATGCAGCCCAAAGTCGTCGAACCACCCCTGCCCGGGCGCATAGCGCAGCATCAGATGAGCGTTGACGTGGTCGACCGGCTTCTCCACAAAGACAAACCGCTCCCGGTACTGCCAGCCATGAGTCCCCCGCCCGAACTGAAGCTTCTGCCCCCAAAGCGGCGTCCCGTCGCCGTAAAGAACATCCAGATATGCCCCAAACGTAGAGTTCGAAGCCCCCGCACCAACATCAGCAGCCCGCGCCCACCCGGTCACCAGGAGCGGCTTCGCCACCTCCTGCTTCAAGCTCACCACTTGAGCCGCCCCGGCCCACGTCACGGCATCCGCCGCCGTGACATAAGCGGCCGGCGGCGCCAGGTGAGCGACCGTACTGCTGCTCCACCCGACCCCATGAGGCGCCCACCCCACGAACGGCTCGCCGCCAATCTCCGAAAAGTCGCCATTAGCCAACAGGTTGGGCCCCACAGACACCGACGCCGCGTCGGCTCCGGTAAAGACCGCCCAGGCCTCTACCGCGGTCTCCGGCGGCGCCACATGCAGACACCCGCTGTCAGACTTGCAGGAGTCCACGGTGCAAACGTCCGCGTCGTCGCACACCAGTGCACTGACGGTACACCCGCTCCCGGAGTCGCACCCATCCACCGTGCACGCGTCCCCGTCGTCGCACACCACGGCGCTGATCGTGCATCCCGTCGCCGGCGCGCACCCATCGGTTGTGCACATGTCCTCGTCGTCGCACACCACGGCGCTGACCGTGCATCCCGTGACCCGGTTGCAGGCGTCGGTCGTGCAGGCGTCTCCGTCGTCGCACACCAGGGCGCTGACCGTGCATCCCGTCGCCGGGTCGCACGAGTCGGTGGTGCACGCGTCCCCGTCGTCGCACACCACGGCGCTGACCGTGCATCCCGTTGCCGGGTCGCACGAGTCGGTGGTGCACGCGTCTCCGACGTCGCACACGACGGCGCTCACCGTGCATCCCGCCTCCGAGTCGCAGGCGTCGGTGGTGCACGCGTCTCCGTCGTCGCACACGACGGCGCTCACCGTGCATCCCGTTGCCGGGTCGCACGAGTCGGTGGTGCACGCGTCTTCGTCGTCACACACCACGGCGCTGACCGTGCATCCCATGGCCGGGTCGCACGAGTCGGTGGTGCACGCGTCCTGATCGTCGCACGGGAGCGGGGCGGTCCCCTGGCAGCTGCCCTCGGCGCAGCTGTCCGCGGTGGTGCACGCGTCGGCGTCATCGCACGGCGCTGTGTTGTTCGTGGCGACGCAAAGCCCCGCTTCGTCGCATGCGTCGTCGGTGCAGGGGTTGGCGTCGTCGCACGCGCAGGGCGGTGGCGTTGCGTCCGACGTATCGGTGGTGGTTGCTGCATCTGCCGGGTCCGGAGTGTCCTCCTGAGGGGGCGTGTCGCCCGGGGCTGTGTCGCCCGAGTCGGGGTTTACGCCGGCGTCCGAGGGGGTGGTCTCCTCGCCCGTGGTTGGGTCCGCCGCGTCGGCGATGTCCGCGGCGTCTGTACTTAGAATCGAATCGGGCGCGTCTGGCGCTCCGCTGGTGGCTTCCCCTGTTGCGTTTTCGGGGGGCGGGGGGGGCGGGGCCGGGCAGCCGGCCAGGGTCAGTGCGGCGGTGGCAGCGACGAGGGTCAGCGTCAACGCGAGTCGAAGGAGGCCTGCAGATTTGGTACGGGGGCGGAGCACTGTGTCGTTTGCAGCCTACCAGCACGCGAGCTCGCGGTGCCACAAAACGGGGTATTGCACTGGGACGCGGTTCTTGCGATGCGAGGACCGCTGCTGCTACTGTTTCGCGCATGCGTGAAGCGGTTTTCGGCCGTCTGCTGGTCCTTGTTGTTTTCGGGTTGGCGTCGGGCTGCGGTGACAGCGATGTTGCTCCTGCCGGCAACAGCGTCGTGGGAGATGTCTCTGACTCGGGTGGGGTGTCTGCTGGGGTGGATGTCGCGCCGGCTCTGGACTCGGGGGCGACCGGCAAGGACGGGTCGGTGACCAACTTCGATGGCGGAGCGCACCTCGATGCCGGACCCGACGAGGACGCAGGGCCCGTCGAGGGCGGCATGTTCTGGCCGTGCGAGGTCCCGGACGACTGCCTCAGTGGCTACTGTGTGCCGTCTGCGGATGGGCTGGTTTGTACCGAGTTCTGCGTGTCGGAGTGTCCAGCGGGCTGGGCGTGCGCGTTTGTTTCGCAGGGAGGCTCGGACCCTCAATTTATCTGCGTGCAGCGCTCGCTGAACCTGTGTCGCCCGTGCATGGGGCACGCGGACTGTGTGTCGGTGCAGGGCGCGGTGAAAGACTTCTGCGTGAGCTATGGCGCCATTGCTGGCAGCTACTGCGGCATCGGGTGTTTTGAGCACTCTGACTGTCCGACCGGCTATCAATGCGCGGACGTGGATATCGGCGATGATGAGACGGCGTTTCAGTGTGTGCCCATGGCCAGTGTCGACAACCCGGAGGGGCTGTGCTCGTGCAGTCAGCACGCTATTCAACAGGGGGCTGAGACGACGTGCCAGAACGTGACGCCGGACGGCACGTGCGCCGGCATCCGAAACTGCAAGTTGGATGGGTCGACCGCGTGTAATGCGCCGGCGCCCGAGCCCGAGGTGTGTGATGGTCAGGACAACGACTGCGACGGGCTCACTGACGAAGAGCTGACCGGGACGCCGTGCGTACTGCAGGGTGACTTTGGCGTGTGCGTCGGCGAGACGCTGTGCGATGGGGGCGCGATTATCTGTCAGGGCGAAGGTGCCCAGGCTGAGACCTGCGACGGCAAGGACAACAACTGCAACGACCTGGTCGATGAGGGCTTCGACGACACGGACCTCGACGGCCAGATGGATTGTGTCGACAACGACGACGACGACGACGGGTGGGAAGACTCGGACGACAACTGCAAGCTGGTCTTCAACGTAGACCAGCTCAACAGTGACGCGGACGGGCTGGGTGACGCGTGCGACGACGATGACGACAACGACAAGGTGCCCGATCTGGACGACAACTGCGTGTTGGTGGAGAACCCGCTGCAGCTGGATCAGGACGGGGACAAGCTGGGCGATCTGTGCGACCTGGACAAGGACGGCGATAACGTCTTTGACCAGGTCGACAACTGTCCGGACGACGCCAACGCCGACCAGGCGGACTTTGATGGTGACGGTCCCGGGGATGCCTGCGACCCCGATGATGATGCGGACGGCATTCCGGACACGCTGGACAACTGCTCGCTGGTGCCGAATCCGGGCCAGGAGGATCTGGACCTCGACGACAAGGGCGACCAGTGCGATACCGACAAGGACGGCGACGGAAAGTACGACGCGCTGGACAACTGCCCGCTGGTGCCCAACCCCAACCAGTCGAACTTTGACGGGGACGCCCAAGGCGACCTCTGCGACGAGGACGACGACAACGACGGGCAGCACGACCTCCAGGACAACTGCCCGGCCGCATTCAACCCCTTGCAGACCAACACCGATGCCGATGCCGAAGGCGACGCCTGTGACAAGGACGACGACAACGACGGCGTGCCGGACCTGGCGGACAACTGCACCAAGATCATCAACCCCGATCAGAAGGACGCGGACGGCGACGGCCACGGCGACCCGTGCGACGGCGACGTGGATGGCGACGGAGTGGTCGATGAGGATGACAACTGCCCGGACGATCCAAACCCGCTGCAGACCAACACGGATGGAGACCTGCTGGGCGACGCGTGCGACAGCGACGACGACGAGGACGGCGTGCCGGACCTCAACGACAACTGCGCGCTGAACGCGAACCCGATTCAGGAGGATACGGACAAAGACACATTTGGGGATGTGTGCGATCCGGACCTCGACGGCGACGGCGTGGCCAATGACCTGGATAACTGCACGCACTCTCCCAACGAGGACCAGACGGACACCGACGAGGACAAAACGGGCGACGCCTGCGACAAGGACGACGACAACGACGAGGTGCCCGACGTCGACGACAACTGCGATCTGGTCCAGAACCCCGACCAGCTGAATCAGGATGGGGACTCCGAGGGGGATCTCTGCGACGACGACGACGACAATGACTTCGTGGACGATGAGGACGACAACTGCCAGGTCACCAAGAACCCGCTGCAGGTGGATACCGACAGCGACGGCGACGGCGACGCCTGCGACCTGGACGACGACAACGACAATGATCCTGACACGAAGGACTGCGCGCCGACGGACCCGACGATCAACCACGCCGCGCAGGAGATCTGTGACGGCGTGGACAACAACTGTGTAATGGGCGCGGACGAGGTCGGATCGGAGGGCTGCGAGAGCCATTTTATCGACAAGGACGGCGATGGATGGGGGCTCGCGACCGACAGCGTCTGCGTGTGTCCGGGCGGGCTGGGGCAGTACACCGCGACCCAAAGCGGAGACTGCGACGACGGCAACAAGCTGGTCCAGCCGGCGGCGGCCGAGGTGTGCAACGGCATCGACGACAACTGCGACTTTGTGGCGGACAACGAGGGCTCGGGCGGCTGCAACAATTACTACTTTGACAAGGACTCAGACGCCTGGGGCGTCAACGACAAGAAGTGTCTGTGCAAGCCGTCCGGCAAGTACAAGGCCACGTTGAAAGGGGCGTGGGATTGCAACGACAACGACCCCAACGTCAACCCGGGCGCGACTGAGAAGTGCACCGGCGGTGACGAGGACTGCGACGGCAAGGTCAACGAGCAGGGCGCCCAGGGCTGCAAGACGCGGTATCCGGATGCGGACGGCGACTCCTATGGCGCCAACGTGTCGGGCAAATGCACGTGCGGCAAGGTCGCGGGGTATTCGGTCGAGAACAACAAGGACTGCTACGACGGCAACAAGCACGCCCGACCGGGCCAGGGTTCGTGGTTTACCTCACATCGTGGGGACGGCAGCTTCGACTACGACTGCGACGGGTCGGAGACGCGGAAGCACACGCTGACCGGGGGCAACTGCAGCACGGTGCTGGGCTTCTGCTCGGCAACGCAGAAGGGCTTCAAAGGCGGTGTGCCGGCGTGTGGTCAGTCGGGCTCGTTTTTGACCGGGTGCAAGTCGGGCTTCTTCTCGTGCAAGGACAAGACATCGGGCGTCGTTCAAGAGTGCCACTGATGCGCGGCTGCCTGGTCTTTGCGCTGGTTGTTTTTGGCGCTTGTTCGGAGCCGGAGACCGCTGGACAGCAAGCCGATAGCGGAGCAAACGAGGCCGCCGATTCGATTCTAGATAGTGAGGGGCCTGATCCGGATGGCGCGGACATCGTTGCCGCGCCGGACGCCGGGCCGACTACGGGTGATGACGGCGACGTGGCGGTTGCCGAGGATGCCCAGCCGGAGGCGAGCGACCCTGGCGGACCCCTCGAGGACATATGTAAATCAGCTTCGGATGGCACGGACTGCGACGACGGTGACCCTTGCACACAGGCTGACGTGTGCGGGGGCGGTGTGTGTGCGGGGGCGGCGTACGCGTGCTCGGACGGGAAGGGGTGCACCTGGGATGTGTGCGACGGCGTGGGCGGCTGCACGTATCCGGTTCGGGGTGACCGCTGCCTGATCGACGGGGTGTGTTGGAGCGATGGGGAGCCTTCGCCCGAGGGCTGCTGGTCGTGCGTGGCGCCGGTGTCGCAGACGGCTTGGACGCCGGACGACATGCTTGTGTGCGACGACGGTGACTTCTGCACGGTGGGAGACCACTGTTTTGGCGGGTTGTGTGTCCCGGCGGCGGCCCAGGCGTGCGGGGACGACAATCTGTGCACTGACGATGGGTGCGACTCGGCGACGGGGTGCACGCATGCGGCGAATACGCGGTGGTGCTCGGATGGGGACCCCTGCACGGTTGGCGATCAGTGCAAGAACGGAAGCTGTGTGCCGGGTGACACGTATGTGACGTGTGACGACGGCAACGACTGCACGCTGGACTTCTGTTTTCCGGCTGTGGGGTGCGTGTATGAGGCGCAGACGTTTGAGTGCGATGACGGCAATCCATGCACGTTGGACGACATGTGCGAGGACGGGCAGTGCGTGGGCGGACCCGGCTTGTCGTGCGTGGATGACAACCCGTGCACGGACGACAAGTGTCATCCGCTGAAGGGGTGTCTGTATCCGTACAACTCGGCGCCGTGCAGCGATGGGGATCCGTGCAGTACGGGGGATTTGTGTGCGTTTGGGACGTGTCATAAGGGGCCTCTGATCACCCTGTGCAACGACCTGAATCCCTGTACGGCCGACGTGTGTAATCCCGTGAGCGGGCAGTGCGTGCATACGCCGGACAACTTTGGGGTGTGCAGCGATGGGGACCCGTGCACGCTTGGGGACTTCTGTGAGGCCGGGGCGTGTCAGGGCGGCGGTGCGCTGGTGCAGTGCGACGACGAGAATCCGTGTACGGACGACAAGTGTACGGCGGCGGGCGTGTGTGCGTTTTTGCCCAATCTGGTGGCGTGTGATGACGGGGACCCGTGCACGTCTGGGGACGAGTGTGCGGGCGGGCTTTGCGTGGCGGGTGGCGCGGTGATCAGCTGCTCGGACTCGAATCCGTGTACCGACGATTGGTGCGAGAGTGGCGAGGGGTGCAAGTCGATCTACAACTCCGAGCCGTGTGCGGATGGCAATGCCTGCACGATTGGGGATGTGTGCCTGTTGGGGCAGTGCACGCCTGGGAAGGCGGGGTCGGCGTGTGATGACAACAATCCGTGCACCGACGACTCCTGTGTGGGGGCCAAGGGATGCGTGAATGCGCCGAATACGGCGGGTTGCAGCGACAACGACCCGTGTACGGTGGGCGATCAGTGCGACATGGGGTTGTGTCTGGGCGAGGTCGGCGAGTGCGACGACAACAACGAGTGCACCAAGGAGGTCTGCCTGGCAGGGGGCGGGTGTGACCATCTGCCGATCAACTCGTTTGAGTGCATGCCGGTCATCACGTTTATCAACCCGCCGCGCGGGGCCATGCTGAAGGGGCCGCAGCCCGTGTTTGCTACCGGCACCGTGACCGTGGGCGGGGCGGGGCTGAAGGACTTCTTCATCAACGGCTTCAAGGTGGAGGTGAGCCCGATCAGTGGCGCGTTTACGTACATGATCGAGCCGAAGGTGGGCATCAACATCATCGAGGCGATCGCGACGTCGAAGTTGGGCGGCGAGGACAAGGCGGTTCGGTCGTTTGCCTGGACGACGGAGTACTTCCCGCTTGGGCAGCAGGTGCCGAGCGGGCTTGGGCTGTGGCTGTCGCAGTTGGTGTGGGACGACAACAACACCAGCGATGTGGACGACTTTGCGACCATCGTGACGCTGATTTTAGAGGACTTCGACCTGCCGTCGCTGATCCCCAATCCGTTGACCCAGAGCAAGGCGCTGGGCTGCACGTTTACGGTGAAGACCAAGAACGTCTCGATCGGCAATCCGAATGTGGACATCACGACCAAGAACCAGGCGCTTGAGCTGAAGATCCGCTACCCGAACATCTACATCGGGCTGCAGGTGGACGCGCCGGGCTTCTTCTGTCCCGATCTGTCGGGCAGCGTATCGGCCAGCTACATCGAGATCACGATCTGGCTGGCCATGTTGGACAACCCGGCCGGGCTGGAGATCCAGATCGCGAGCAGCAGCGCCAAGGTGGCGGGGCTGAACGTCAGCATTGACGGGATCCTCGGGTTTCTCGTGAACTGGATCATCGACTTCTTTGAGGGGTCGGTGGCCAAGCAGATCGAGGCGCTTGTGCTCGATCAGCTGGACATCGTGCCCGGGATTTTGGCCGACGCTCTGAACGCGCTGGCCATCACCGTGGACTTTGAGCTGCCGGCGCTGATCGGTGATGAGCCGCCGACCAAGCTCACGCTGGCGTCGAAGCTGACGTCGGCCGATTTTGACCAGTTTGGCGGCTTCTTTGAGATGTCGACCACCGTCACGTCGGGCGCCAAGAAGGTGCCGTACGAGACCAAGGGATCGCTGGGGCGCGACGGCTGCGCGGACGGCGCGGACTTCTTCGACTATCTGATGCAGTCGGAGATCGAGATGGCGCTGAAGGACGACATGCTCAACCAGATGCTGCACGCGGTCTGGTACGCGGGCGGGTTTGAGATCCCGCTGCCGAAGAACCTGCTCGGAGACGTGGACGTCCAAGAGTACGGAGTCTCGATCAATGACTTGAAGCTGTCGTTTTTGCTGCCGCCGGTGCTCAACGACTGCAACTTTGAGGAGACGCTGACCATGACGATCGGCGACATGGAGTTTGTGGTGGACCTGCTGCTGTTCGGGCAGCCGCTGAAGGTGACCGCTTACGCCAGCGCGGAGATCGCCGCCGAGATTCTGGTAATCGACGACCTGGACGGCGCCAAGGCGACGATTCTGTTGGAGGACATGGTCTATTTCGGCGTGGAGGTCGGTCAGGTCAGCATGGGCTTTGAGGGCGCGCAGGGCGCCGTCGAAGAGATGATTCAGCTGTATGTCGGTCCCGACCTCTTCAGCAGTCTGGGCGGGCAGGCGCTGGGCGGCTTCCCGCTGCCTTCGATTCCGCTGGATGGCTTCAGTGACTCGATTCCGGCCGGCACGAAGCTGGAGCTGTCGCTGAAGAAGGTGTATCGGCTGGGCGGCCGGACCGTGATGGCGGGCAACGCGCAGTGATCGCTCGCTCAGTGACCGGTTACGCGACGCTGCTGGCGGTTGCGGCGCTGCTGGCGGGCCTGATGCTGGGTCTCGGCTGCTCGGGCGACTCCGGAACCGGCGTGCTGAGCGGCACCAGCGGAGCGGACGGCGACCTCGATTCGTTTAATACAACAAAGGGGGGGCCCGAGGTGGACGGTGTCGACGCCGTAGGCTCATCGGGGGATGAGGACACCAGCGACACGGACACCAGCGACACGGACACAGGCGACACGGACACAGGCGATCCAGGCACCGGCGACACGGACACAGGCGATCCAGGCACCGGCGACCCGGGCACCGGCGACACGGGCACCGGCGACACGGGCACAGGCGACCCGGACACCAGCGACACCGGCGGCGACCCCAACTGCGACTGCGACGACGGGCGCCCGTGCACCGACGATCTCTGCGACGACTTTGGCGGGTGCATGTTCGAGGTCCAGGACGGGACCTGTCTCATCGCCAATGTCTGTTACGCACCGGGCGATGCGCATCCCGACAATAAGTGCGTCAGCTGCAATCCCGATGAGTCCGTGACCGAGTGGACGCTGGCCGCCGACGGGGCGCCCTGTGGCGCGGACGACAGCTGCGTGACCGACGGGGTTTGCAGCGCCGGGCAGTGCGACTTTGGCGTCGTCGGGTGTGACGACGGCAACGCGTGCACCGACGACGCGTGTCTGCCGGCTTCGGGGTGCGTGTCGGTGCCCAACTTCGATCCGTGCGAGGACGGCAACCCCTGCACGCAGCAGGACTTCTGCGACCTGGGGGCGTGCGTGCCCAGCCTGATTCCGCTGGTCTGCAAGGACGGCGAGCAGTGCACCGTCGACGCCTGCGGGCCCGATGGGTGCGTGTTTGTGCCCAAGTCCGGTAAGTGCTCTGACGGCACGGAGTGCAGTGTGGACGACTACTGCCAGAAGGGGGTGTGCAACTCCGGCGCGCCGCTGGACTGCAACGACGGCAACGTCTGCACCGTCGACAAGTGCGACCCCTACCTGGGCTGCTTGTACGAGCTGGTCGACAGCACCTGCTGCGTCAGCGGCGTCAGTCTGTGCGACGACCAGGACCCGTGCACCTCAGACGTGTGCAACGAAGAGAAGGCGGAGTGCGAGTACACGCCCAACACCGCCGCGTGCGACGACGGGCAGCCGTGCACCGGACCTGACAAATGCGCTGCGCTGACCTGCTCGGGCCCCCCGCTGAACTGCGACGACGCCAACGACTGCACCACCGACCTCTGCTCCGACGCGCTCGGCGGCTGCCAGCACACCTTTGACGACGGCGGCTGCGACGACCTCAACGCCTGCACGACCGCCGACGCCTGCGTGGGCGGCACCTGCGTCGGCAAGCCGCTCGGATGCAGCGACGGCGAGGCCTGCACCCTGGACTCCTGCCACCCGATCGACGGCTGCCAATATCAGCAGCTCAGCGGCGCCTGCAACGACGGTAACGCCTGCACCGTCGACACCGTCTGCACACCTTCAGGCTGCCAGGGCAAGCCCAAGAGCTGCGACGACGACAACGGGTGCACCAACGACAGCTGTCATCCCACCACCGGCTGCCAACACCAGGCTATCGGCGGGCCCTGCGACGACGGCTTGAGCTGCAGCGTTGGCGACACGTGCGTGGGCGGCGACTGCATCGGTGACGAGAGCGACTGCGGCTGCCTGCCCGACTTCAGCGACACCGTCGGCAAGCTGACGGCCCTGCAATTCGGCCCCGACGGTCAGCCCGGCAGCGGTCTGGACGTCGACGGCGACCCCGGCACCTGCGCGCCCGCCGGCAAATGCAGCGCCGGCATCGACAACCAGCTCTCCTTGTTCGGCAGCTTCGCCAACCAGCCGCTGCAGGATGCCTTTGCCGACGGCGGCATCATCCTGTTGCTGGAGCACGTCGACTTCAAAGACACCGGCCAGCTCTACACGCTGAACTTCCTGCCCGGCAAAAAGGTCAAAGGCGACAGCTGCAACGTTCAAACGGCGGTGTGCGACTACCTGGTCGACGGCAAAGACGCCTACGACGAGACGACCTGCGTGCCGATCATCTCGTTCGACAACGCCAAGATCAAAAACGGCAAGGACCTCACCGCCGGCGGTCAAGGCTACGTCTTTCCCATCTTCATCCCGCTCGAGGGCATCACGCTGGAGGTCATCGTCTCCAACGCCCAGATCGTCGGCGAGGTCACTCTCGACGGCGGCCAGATCACCTCGTTTTCGGGCCTGCTGGCCGGCGCCGTCCCCAAGCAGACCCTGCTGGACGGCATCGACGCCATCGACGAAAAGGACCTCCCCCAAAAAGGGCAGATCAAGCAGATCATCGAGATCCTGATCCAAAACGACATCGACGGTGACGGCGACGGCTCGCTGGATTCCGCGTCGATCGGGCTTGTGCTCGAGGGCATCGCGGGGCATATCGTAGGCCTGAAATGACCGCGCTGAAGTTGTTACTCGCTGCTGCTCTTCTGGTCTCCTGCTCGGACACCCCGTCCGATTCTGCGCCAGTCCCCGAAACCACCGGCACGACCGGCGTCGCCGACGAGATCGCCGCGCCCGATACCCCGGCACCCGACACCCCCGCACCGCCGCCCGACACCCCGATCACTCCCGATTCGGACGACACCACGGCGCCGCCTGACATCCCGGATCCCCCCGAAGAGCGCGGCAAAGACATCATCGATCACGCCATGTGGGTCCCCGTGCCCGCCGAGGACGATCCCTTCGAGGATCGCCCCGAGGACACGGCCGAGTGCCCCTCCGGCGACGGATTTCGCGTCTTCGAGGACTCCTTCGAGATCGACACCGACTTCTGCCTGTACATGACGGCGTCTCAGCCCAGCTTGCTGGCGTTCGAGGCCGGCTCGCTGGTGCAGGTCGCGTTCTGGCACCTGACCCTGTTTCCGCCCGAGATCAACGTCGAGGCGGCCGAGGCGCACCTGGCCGTTCGCATCGCCGACAAGGTCGTCTGGGAGAAGACGGTGCCCATCCCCTCACCCGACGCGTTCTTCGACGAGCAGGTCCCCATCGACTTCGACGTCGAGGTCGGCACGCCCATCTACCTGCACGTCCACAACCATGGCCCCAACAGCTATCGCTTGCTGTTGCTCCGCGTCCTGCCGCCCAAACCTATTCAGTAGCGGGCTGAGGGAGAAAGTCGCACGACCCGTCTTCCAGGCACAGGTCGTCGCGCACCTCCGCGCCGTTGGTCATCAAAAAGCGCAGGATCTGGTTGCGCGAGTACGACGACCAATCGAACTCCGATTCCGGCGCCGGCAGCGCGATGTATTCGTGGTCCCCGGTCGCCGGATACCGCACCGCCGACACGCCGCTCTGGGTCTCGATCGGTGGCAGAGGTCCGATGCCGTCACCCACGCTGCCCTCCACATCCTTCTGCAGGTAGTCGATATCCCAGAACGGCTTCTCGCCACTGAACGCGTCGTGATCGATAAACGCCTGTGTGACCGAGATCGCCGTCTCGTCATCCAACCCCAGCAGCCCCACAGCCCGATCAAAGGCCACCATCGTGGCAAACGGCACCGTGGTGTCCCCGATATCCGCGATGTGCAGCACGTTTTTCGGCGCCTTGCCCAGCGGGTTACGAATCAGATGCCGGGCGTATGCCAGCGGATCGCCAAAGTCCATCGCCGTTTGCGCCAGCTGAATCGTCCGTCGCAGTCTCGGTGTGTTTCGAATGCGGCCCAGGCCCTCACGCAGCGCCTCAAACGCCACACGGTGCACCTGTGCCCCACCCTCATCACGCAGCACCAGTACCAGCGGGTCGCCCACGTCCGCCGCCACCGTGACGCTGAAGGCGCCGCTGTCTGTGATGTCGCTGGTGTGAACCGCGTCCTCCAGATGCGCCTGTCCGCCCTCCACCAACAGCCGCTCGTTGGTCAGCTCCACCGTCCCGCCCGGCACCAACGGCACCCGCGGGAGCCCCGAGCTGGCCTCGCCCGACGCGATCGTCGTGTCGTTGCGGCACTTCAGCGACCAGTTGTTCCACGTCAGCGCAGCCTCGGTCGGCGTCTCCCCCACCGGGCAGCCCACCACGGCCGGACCCAGCGGCTCCGCCAGAATGGCGTCGACCGCGTCCGCCAGGTCGGTGCGGACCAGCACATCCGTAAACCCGCCACCCGACACGATCGGCACCCCGGTCCGGATCTCGGGCGCGACCGCCAGCAGCAGCGACGTATGAAAGCCTCCAAGCGACGTCCCCATCGCAAAATACGTGTTGTCCGGCCCCCCGATGTCCAGCACGCCATCCGCGTCAAAGTCGCCCGCCATCATGCTCTTCAGCAGCAGGCCCTCATCCGCCGTCGGCGGATTCTCAATCGCGTTCGGCACCTCTCCAAACGACCGCAGCAGCCGCAACACCGACAGGTTGTCCATCATCGTCTGCACCGCGTTGGAGCTCAGCTCAAACGGATTGGCCAGGAAGTAGCCGTCACCGCTCAGCAGCACGCCGTCGCCGTCCAGATCCGTCGCCCGCCCCTCCACAAACAGCGCCTCGAACAGCCCGTTTGCCTTCAGGTCCTCGAAGATCTCCCTGAGCACCTTGCCGTCGTAGCTGTAGTCCTCACCCAGAAAGCTGGTCGCCACGGCCCCGACCACCGCCGCCAGCACCTCCCGCGCATAGTCCGCGCCCTCTCGCTCGATCAGCGCCGGCAGGTCTCCGCCAAACGGACCGTGCCCCGCCGCGTCCACTCCGATCATCGCGATGCCACCCTTGGCCATGGCCGAGCAGACCAGCAGCAGCTCAAAGCGCGATGTTCGGGCACCGTGGTTGTACAAAATCACCGGGAACGGCGGCTTGTGCTCGGCCGTGGTCTCCGGCACCGAGATCACAAACGTCACCTCGGCCGCCTTGTGATCCACCTGGTCCCCACGCACCCAGATCGTCCCGTCGTCTCCCCGGAAATCCGGCGCCGCCACCTTCCCAAACACCACATAATCGACGCCCGAGAAGTCGATCTTGCCAAACTCCGGCAGCGCCAGCGCCAGCGCGCCCAGCAGCTTCGGGATCGCCAGCGGCTTCAGCGTGTACTGATGGTCGCGCGGATCCGCCGGCAGCCCCTCCACCGAGCCGTCCCCATCGTTCTCCACATCCGTGTACTTGAACGACGCAAACCCCGGCTTGTAGAGCTCAGCCAGCCACGCCAGAGGCCCCTCGCCGTTCAGCCCGTCACGCAGCGCCATCACGTCGTCGGTCACCGATCGCGTCGTAAACGTCCACGCAAACGCGATGGACTCCAAGCCTCCCGGCACCAGCGCCGGCACCGGCTCCAGCGCCTGGGTCTGCGCCGCGTGGTTGATAAAGCCGAACGGCGACCGCACGGGCTCCCCGTTCAGACCCACCAGCTTGTCCGTCAGCACCACCGCATACGTCGTCATCGGTCGCAGGGGCAGCAGGGGACGCACGATCAGCGTGTTGGTCTCTACCTCATAATGAAAGACGCGCTCTCCATCGACCTCGTTGTCCGGCCCGAACAGCAGGTCCGGCAGGTCCGCAAACGCCTCGAACGGAAACACTCGCCGCGGTTCGAAGTACGGCGGAAACGCCTCGGCATACAGGTCCAACGGCACCTCGCGGCCAAACTCATCAGACAACGGCGTCACGTCGTACACCTTGATCGAGTCCGCCGTCACCGAGCTCAGATCCAACGGCGCATCAAACGGCACCGTGATCGCGCCGACCACGCTGAAGCCGTCCAGCCGATTCAGCTGCCGGCGGAGCTTGGCCTCGGACTCCAACGGCGAGTGCTCGGCCAGGTTCAGCCGCCTGCCGGTCCGACTCGTCGGGTCGAAGCGCGTCGCCAGGTCGTTGGGAAACGGCACCTCCGGCTCGGGTTGTCGCGTGGGATCGTAGACAACCGCCGGACCCTCGCCGGCGCCGGCCACCGCCAGCCCGCTCGGCGCTTCGCTGAAACACCCGGCCATCACGGCACAGAGCAACACCACTACAACTCTCATGACTGGGGATACTACGCGATCGGCGGGACGCAAGGGACCCTCAGCTTGGGGTTGCTGAGGGTCCCCCCTCCTCATGGCGGCACGAAGGCCAGCATTGGTCGCGCTACGGCCGGTGGTCGAGATCGGCCTGCGAGCAATGCTGTCCACTGTAAATGCATTGGGCGTGCCAAACGGCCACATTCGCCATAAACGCTGTGCTGCGCTTGAGTGCCCAAGACGACCCCCGAACCCGCCCTGACAAAAGTTGTCACTGTAAAGTACGAACGTGCGCATACTTTGCGTAGTTATGTGGTGGTAACCTCCGCTCGTGAGCACGCCAAAACCAGAGACAGAGCCAGACAAAATGGTCTCCAACTTCATTCGCGACATCATCGACGCCGATCTGGCCGCCGGTCGGCACGCGGGCGTCGTGACGCGCTTTCCGCCCGAGCCCAACGGCTACCTGCACATCGGCCACGCCAAGTCGATCTGTCTGAACTTCGGGCTGGCCCGGGACTATCAGGGCAAGTGCAACCTGCGCTTCGACGACACCAACCCGACCACCGAGGATCCGGAGTTCGTCGAGTCGATTCAAAACGACATCCGTTGGCTTGGCTTCGACTTCGGCCAGGTGCTGCACGCGTCGGACTACTTCGACCGGCTGTACGACCTCGCCGTCAAGCTGATCAAAGACGGCAACGCCTACGTCTGCGACCTCAACGAGGAGGACGTGCGCGAGTACCGCGGCACCATCAGCGAAGCCGGCCGCCCCAGCCCCAACCGCGATCGCTCGCCGGAGGAGAACCTGGAGCTCTTCGCTCGCATGCGCGCCGGCGAGTTCGACGAGGGCGCCTGCACCGTGCGCGCCAAAATCGACATGGCCAACCCCAATATGAAGATGCGCGATCCGCCGATGTACCGGATCATGAAGGTCACGCATCACCGCCAGGGCGACAAGTGGTGCATCTACCCGCTCTACGACTGGACGCACGGCCTCTCCGACGCCTTCGAGGGCATCACGCACTCCATCTGCACGCTGGAGTTCGAGAACAACCGCGAGCTCTACGACTGGTTCGTCGAAAAGGCCGAGCCGGGCTGCGTGCCGCGCCAATACGAGTTCGCCAAGCTGCAGCTCACCTACGTCATGCTGGGCAAGCGCAAGCTCATCCAGATGGTCAAAGAGGGCCACGTCGACGGCTGGGACGACCCGCGTATGCCCACCGTCGCCGGCCTGCGACGCCGTGGTGTGCCGCCCGAGGCTATTCGCAACTTCTGCGACCTGGTCGGCGTGGCCAAAAACAACAGCACCGTCGATATCGGCTTGTTCGAATACGCGATCCGCGACGAGCTCAACGCGCGCGCGCCTCGCGTCATGTGCGTGCTGAATCCGCTCAAGGTCATCATCGACAACTGGCCCGCCGGCGAGGTCGAGCAGCTCGAGGCGCCAAGCTTCCCACACGACGTCGGTGTCGAGGGCTCTCGCCAGATCCCCTTCTCGGGCGAGCTGTATATCGAGCGAGAGGACTTCAGCGAGAACCCGCCCAAGCGCTGGCATCGGCTGTCCAGGGGCGGCGAGGTCCGCCTGCGCTACGGGTATTTCATCACCTGCAATCGCGTGGTCAAAGACGAGGCGGGCGAGATCGTTGCGCTGCACTGCACCTACGACCCCGACACCCGCGGCGGCAAGGCGCCCGACGGCCGCAAGGTCAAAGGCACGCTACACTGGGTCAGCGCCGCTCACTCTCTCAAGGCTGAGGCCCGGCTTTACGATCGCCTGTTCGCCACCGAGCGGCCCGGCGCCGGCGATGCCGACTGGCTGGACGAGCTGAACCCCAACTCTCTGCAGCGCATCACTGATGCCCGCGTCGAGCCCAGCGTTGCCGGCGCCGAGCCTGGCGCGCGCTTCCAGTTCGAGCGGCAGGGGTATTTCTGCGTGGACCCCGTCGATGGTGGGCTGCACTTCAACCGCATCGTCACGCTCAAAGACTCCTGGGCCAAAGCCGGCGCCTCCGAGCCCAGGCGCAAGCCGCGCAGCAAAGCGCCCAGCAAGCCGGTCGAGCGCACCTTCTCCGACACGCCGCTGCAGCTGGTTCAGGCCAACCCCGAGCTGCGCGGGCTCTTCGAAGAGGCGGTCGACGCACACAACAACCCGGAGGCCATCGCCAACTGGCTGGCTAACGACGTGGCCCGCGAGCTCAAGGACCAGTCTGCCGACTCCCTCCGCTTCACGGGCGCCGCGATCGGACAGCTGGTCGCCCTGATCGACGACAAGACGATCTCGACAAAGATCGCCAAAGACGTCTTCGAAGAGCTGCTGGCGACCGGCGATGCACCCGCCGAGATCGTGGACCGCAAAGGGCTGCGCCAGGTCTCCGATTCAGCCGCGCTGGAGGCCGTGATCGACGAGATCATCGCCGCCAACCCCGACGAGACCGCGCGCTATCGCGACGGCAACAAAAACCTCATCGGCTTCTTCGTCGGCCAGGTGATGAAGGCGACCCGAGGCAAGGCCAACCCCAAGCTGGCGAACGAGCTGCTGCGGGCTCGTTTGTAGCGCGCTGGGCCTTCGATCGGTACGCTGATCTGCGGAACGACGACCTGTCCGGACCAACTGGGGCCACCCAGGAAGACTACAACCGGCCACGGCGGGATCCGCTGCAGATCGCTCTGCAGCGGATCCTCATACTTCTCCTGTAGACTCCTCAGCAAATGCCTCGCAACACCCGATTCTGGCTGGCTTTTGCGCTGATCGCGCCCATCGCGTTCGCCGTATCACCGTGGGGCGGCTACTTCGTTCGAGTCCTCGTCAGCACCGTCGTGGGCGTCGTAGCCGGGATCGGCACGCAGCCGCTACGTGTCTCGGATGCCCGCCTCGCTGCGGCGCTGTGGCCGGCCTGGGGAGTGGCTGTCGTCCTGTGGGTGGTCCAGCTGTGAACATCGCCGCGCTACTTCAGAAGCTGCACGGGGTGCTGGGTGTCCTGGCGCTGGCGGCCTTGCTCCATCCCGCGATCACGCTGCGCGCCGACAAGCGGCCGTCACCCCGCATCGTTCTCAGCTGTCAGCTCGCCTGGCTGCTCACACTCGTCAGCGTCGTCGCCGGCTGGGGCGCTTATCTGGAGTATCGCCAGACGGTCAAGCCGTGGCTGCTGGACAATCACGCGTCGCTGCACACCCTTTGGTTCGAGATCAAAGAGGCGGTCGGCTGGTTCACGCTGGTGGCAGCCACCGCCGGCGCCGCGCTTGTCCACTGGTCACCCGAGCAGCCGGTTGCACGAGCGGCCGCCGGCACCCTGTTTCTCATCGCCTCTTTCAGCGCGCTGGCCGCCGGTACGATCGGCGTAATCGTGGCCAGCTACCGCGATCTCGGCGCCTCCCTCGGGCTCTGAAGTTCATCTGCAGAACGAACGGTCTGGTAGTTGCGCCGACCAGGTGATAGCCTGTGCCCGCCAACGCGTGCTGGAGACTGTGATGAAGCGGATGTTGTTGTTGTTGGTTGGCGGGTTCTTCGTGTGGTCTGTGGGGGCGTGCAGCCCGACCGTGGAGCAACCCTCGACATTGCCTGCGCCGAACGCGCCCTCGGGATACGCCGACTATTTCTGGGGGTCGCCCGACGACTCCGAGCCCGCCCCCCCCGCCGTCACCCCCCCAGCCCCCAACCAGCCAACGCCCGCTCCAACACCCCCCGCAGACCCCGCGCCACCCCACGCTACGCCCCCCCCCCCCCC
>CAZJHX010000079.1:663-49028 GCA_964545715.1 uncultured Myxococcales bacterium | reverse complement strand
TACGACGGACACCGACGACACGACGGACACCGATGACACGACGGACACCGACGACACGACGGACACCGATGACACCGGGACGGATGACACGGGGACGGACGACACCGGGACCGACGACACCGGGACCGACGACACCGGGACGGACGACACCGGGACCGACGACACCGGGACCGACGACACCGGCGACACCGGGGAGGAGTTGACCGCTTGTGAGCTGTTCTGCACAGCCGCCGTGGATGCGTCCTGTGCCGCCGGGCCGCAGACGGTGTCGGAGTGTGTGTCCGGGTGCGAGTCGCTGGCGACCGTGTGCACGGACGAGTTCCAGGCGACCCTGGACTGCGCCGGTGACGATGTCGAGATCACGTGCACGGACTCGGGGCCCGCCGTGGCCGGTTGCGAAGCCGAGGTGGCGGCGCTGAACGGGTGCACGGACCAGTGCACGGGCTACTGCGCCGCGGCGATCGCCGCCGGATGCGGTGAAGGGTCGTCCAGCCTCGATGACTGCGTGAGCGGCTGCAAGGAGGCGCTGTTCTCGTGTCCGGACCAGTTTGTGGCGGTCGTGGAGTGTCTGGAGGACTCGGCAGGGTTCGGCTGTGTGGACGGGCAGCCGGTCCCGCAGGGATGTGGCGCCGAGCAGAGCGCGCTGGAGCTCTGCGTGAACCCGTGCGACGGGCAGTGCAAGGCGGTCATCGCGGCCGGCTGCGAGGGTGGGCCTCAGACCGTCGAGAAGTGCGTGGCGGCCTGCAAGCCGGCGGTGCAGTCGTGTGGCGCCCAGCTGGAGGCGGTGATCGCGTGCACGGGGCCGGAGCCCATCTTCTCGTGCGCCGGGGAGTTCCCCTCACCTGTGGGCTGTGGGGACGAGCAGGCCGAGCTGCTGGAGTGCGTTAACGCGTGTGAGATCGCCTGCCCGGCCGTGGTGGCGGCGGGGTGCGGCGACGATGATTTGGAGTCGTGCATCGATGGTTGCAGCGAGGCTCAGCAGCAGTGTACGGCGGAGTTCAACGCGGTGCTCGCGTGCTCCGGGGCCACGCCCACGTACGAGTGCACCGACTTCGGCCCCTCGGCGGTCGGATGCGCCGACGAGCAGCTGGCCGTGATCGCGTGCCTGTCGCCCTGCGACGTCAGCTGCACGGGCTTGCTGGCGCTGCCGTGCGCCCCACCGATCTCCATGGAGACGTGTGTCGAGGATTGCGAGCTGGCTCACTCGGTGTGCCCGCAGGAGTTCGAGGACTTTGCGGCCTGCGGCGGCATCGTGGGCGGATATACCTGTGTTGATGGGCTGCCCGCGCTGGCCACATGCGAGGAGTTTGGCGAGGCGTTGGCTCTGTGCGGCGGCGAGTGCGCGGCGCAGTGTTCCGCGATGGTCGACGCCGGCTGTCCCGAGGGGCCGCAGACCGTCGAGCAGTGCGTTGACGGCTGCCTTGACGTGGCGGTTCAGTGCGGCGATCAGTTCGACGCGGCCCTGGATTGCATCGGCGACGAGCCTGCCTACGCGTGCACCGGCGGGTCGCCCGTCCCGGTCGGCTGCGCGGCGGAGCAGGCGGAGGTCGTCTATTGCATCGACCCGTGCGAGGTGCACTGCGCCGCCGTGGAGGCCAGCGACTGTGGCGGCGAGGACGCCGCGGAGTCGTGCGCCAAGGGGTGTGCCCAGGCCCTTGAGTTCTGCCCCGAGGAGTTCGACGCCGTCTCGACGTGCACTGGCTCCAGCCCGGTCTACGAGTGCCTGGACGGCCAGCCCTCGCCGGTCGGCTGCGGTGCGCTTCACGCGGAGCTGCTCGAGTGCGCCGTACCGCCCGAGATCGACTGTGGCGCCTCGTGCCCGGCGGTCGTGGAGGCCAACTGTGACAGCGGCCCCAAGACGCTGGACGACTGCCTGGCGGGCTGTGAGCTGCTCAAGGACGGAGACTGCGCCGAGCTGCAGTCGCTCGTCGGCGCGTGCGCGGGCGTCGACTCCAGCTACTACTGCGGCGAGGGCGGCTTCCCCACACCCGAGGGGTGCGAAGACGAGTCGCAGGCCCTGGCCGCCTGTCTGGCTGAATAGTCGCTGCCGGCGCTGATGGCCGACGCCACCTACCGCGACGCCCACGGCGAGCTCGCCGCAAGCTTCGAAAACGACGGGCTTACCCTGGTCCTGATCATCGATGGGACCCGCTTCGAGGGACAGGACTTCGACGGCCTGGAGCCGGTGGGCAAAGCGCCCGCGCGGTTCACCCTGAATCACAATGAGCTGTGCGGCTGCGAGCTCCGCTGCACGTTGCCTGTCGGCCTGCTCGACCCGGACGGTGTGGCTCAGGCGTCGGAGCTTGGTATGACCCTCACACTTGGGCATCCGGCCCCCAACGGCGGGATCGATCGCGAAGATTTGACGCTGACGCTGGACGTGGCCGGCACGCAGCTCGCCTCGTCCGGCGTCAGCGGCTGGTTTGAGGACGAGCTGGTCTCCCTGCGCGATCAGCTGCCCCCGGGATGGCGACTGCGCTGCTGCTTTGGTTGTGCGTGGTCAGACTACTCTCCGATCGGGCACGGGCTCTTCGGCTCGCTGGCCTGCTTTCGCCGGCAGAAGCCCGGATACCGGGCTGCCGCTGACAAGCCGGCGTGGTTTGCGCTCTTCGAGGCTCCGACCACGGAATGGGTGCAAGAGACACATTTGTGTGATGAGTTCGAACCCCGCCCTCCCAACACCGGCTATCGCGGCTGACGCCACCTATCTCATGACGACGGCCGGCTTCTCATAGCTGTTGTGGTAGCGCCACAGCAGCCAGTCCAGTCGCGGATTGGCGCTGACTTTGCCGGCGCACGCCAGCCCGTCAGCTGCGTCCTGGTCGATGGTCTGCCAGCGGATCTGGTCGCCGACTTCGCAGCGATAAACGGTGGAGGGTGGTGGGCTGGTCGTGGCACAGCCGCCCAAGAGCATCAAAGTGAGGGTGACGGAGGCTGCCACCCGAATCGCGAGTCGTCTCATACGCTGCCATTGGGGACAGACTGCGCCGGTCGTCACTGCCTACAGGCGTGCGTCCAGATGCGGTAGCATGCGGCCGTGGCAGTGGACACAATGGTGGGTCGTGACCTGGACGGCCGATATCGGATCGGCCGACTGCTCGGCCGCGGCGGGATGGGTGCCGTGTACGAGGGTGTCCAGCTGTCCATCGGGCGCAAGGTCGCCGTGAAGCTGCTGCGCGTGCGTGGTGAGGCGACGACGGAGGCGCTGCAGCGGTTCGCGGTCGAAGCGCGCGCGGTCGGCCGCCTGGAGCATCCGCACATCGTCCGCGTTTACGACTATGGGATGACCGACGAGGGCATCCCGTACCTGGTGATGGAGCTGCTGATCGGCCAGTCGCTGGCTCACCTGCTCAAAGCGAGCGGCGGCGCCCTGCCCATCGCCGAGGCCATTCGGATCGTCGCCCAGGCGTCCCGCGGGCTGGCGGCTGCCCACCGCCGCGGCATCGTTCACCGCGACATCAAGCCCGGCAACATCTGGATTGGCCCCGATCCCGAGCGCACGGTCAAAGTCATCGACTTCGGTATGGCGATCGGCGGCAACTGGCCGGGCACGCGCATCACCGCGACGGGGTTGGTGGTGGGCACGCCGACGTACATGAGCCCCGAGCAGGCGGAAGGCACCTCGGTGTATACACCGGCGGCGGACGTCTACGCGCTGGGCCTGCTGCTGTTTCGCCTGGTCGTGGGCCATAACCCGTTTGCCCGCGAGACCGTGCTCTCCACGCTGATGGCGCAGCTCAACACGCCGATTCCAGACGTCTCGGAGACGGACGCCGGGGTGCCGATCCCGCCCGAGCTGTCCGATATCTGGTACCTGGCGCTGGCCAAGTGGCCCGACGATCGCTACGCCGATGCGGCGGCCTTTCGCGCGGCGCTGCTCTCGCTGGAGCTCGACGGCATGCCGGCGCCGCTGGAGGTCTCCGATGCGGACGTGGTGTCCATCTCGGTCGACCCGGCAGCGACCGGCGATGACGAGACCCAATCGGCAGCCGCCGCGGCGCCGACCGCGACGGAGGCGGAGCGGAAGCTGGTGACTGCGCTGGCGCTTCGGCTGGCCGGGGAGGGCGGATCCGCGGCCGAGTCGCGCTTTGGCCTGATGGCGGCGCTGATCGACGAGTGCGCCGAGATCATGGCCACGTTTGGTGGCGCCTGCGTGGACTTTGTGGACGGCAACGGTGTGCGCGCGCTCTTCGGGGTGCCGGTCGCGCGCGAGGACGATGCGCATCGGGCCCTTCAGGCGGCGCTGGCCGTTCGCGAGCGGGTGGCTCAGCGCGCGCCGACCGTCGCCACTCACCTGGGTTTGCACACGCTGACGGTGTTGGCGCTGCCGGGCCCCGGTCGCCGTGCTCTTCGGTTTGCAACCGATCCCTATGCTGTCGCTACCGCCGCCGCCGAGTCCGGTCTGGGCGGAGGGTTGCCGGTGATGACGTCGCCGGCGGCGCGCACGCTGCGGCGCTCGTTGTCTGCTGAGCCGTCCGTGGTCGGCGAGGTCCGCGGTGAGGCGCTGCACGCTCTGGAGAGCCCCTCCGCGGTCAGGCCGATAGGCCATGGCGCGAGCCACGATCTGCCGCTGGTCGGGCGCGATACGATGCTGGCCGAGCTCGCGTCCGTCGTGCGCACAGCCCTGTTCCGGTGTAATGCCGCTCACGTGGTCGTTCGCGGTGCCGCCGGCACCGGCAAGACGCGGCTGCTGCACGAGCTGAGTGCGCTGGTGCGTCGCGAGCATGCGGAGTCCGCCCCTGTTCTGTTGTCGCCGGACCCGCGGCGCAGCGGACCGTACGGGCTGTTTCGTGCGCTGCTGCGCGCCCTCGATACCGGCGACATCGAGCCCGGCGCGCGCCTGGCGATGGAGCGGCTGGTCGGCAGCTCGGTCGGCTCCAGCGACGATCACACGCCGCCTCAGACCGTGCAGCTGGCCGGCGCTGCCGCCTTCTCGACGCTGTTCAGCCGGCTGGCGGCCGACGGCGGGCTGGTTTTGCTGATCGATGATCGCCAGGAGGCGGACTTCGAGAGCGTGGAGCTGCTGCGCCGCCTGCTGTCGGACCTGGCGCACTTCCCGATCGCGGTGGTCAGCGCCGGCCGCCCGGATCCGGCCGCGAACGACCCGGCCGGGGTGTTTCAGCTGGGAGCGTTGGAGTCCGAGCACGCCCGCGCCCTGGTCCAGCATATTCTGGGCGCCGACGCAGAGGCGCCGCTGGTGAACCGCATCCTGCACCGCGCCGGCGGCAACCCGCTGTTTTTGGCGGAGCTCGCCCGCTCTGTGCAGGCCAACCGCGCAGCGGCGCTGCCGGACTCGATCCATGCGATCCTCAGAGCGCGAATCGACGCGCTGCCCGCAGCGCTGCGCGATGTCTTGAAAGCGGCTGCGATCGTCGGTGATCAGCTTTGGACCGGAGCGGTTGAAGCCCAGCCCGATGCCGGTGACGCGGTGGCCGATGCCCTGGAGCAGCTGCAGGCGCGCGGCTTCCTGCGGCATGAGCCGCACGGCCGGATCGCCGGTGAGACCCAGTGGCGCTTTGCCTCGCCGCTGGTGCGCGAAGTGGTCTACCAGCTGTTGCTGCGCCGGCGGCGCCGAGAGGGACATGCGGCGGTCGCCAAATGGCTGGTGCAGGGCGCCGCGTCCGACACCTTCAGCGCGCTGATCGCGGTCCATCACGACCAGGCCGGGCACGCTCAGCTGTCCGGGGAGGCCTGGGCCCTGGCGGGAGACGCGGCGCGACTGCGGTGCGCCAATCGCGATGCGGTGACGGCCTATCAGAAGGCGCTGGCCCGACTGGCGGCCGGGGATATGGCGCGTCGGGCGGCCATCGAGGTGGATCTGGCGGTCGTACTGCAGCTGACCGGCGCGCACGCCTACAGTCGCGAGATGCTGGAGAAGGCGCTGGCCGAAAAGACGCTGGCGGTCGGACACCGCGTGAAGGCGCTGAGGTACCTGGCGCGCAGTGAGGCCAGGGCAGGGCGGCCGGAGCTGCAGATGGCGCATCTGGAGCGCGCTTATGAGACTGCGGGGCGCGCGGAGGACGCAGACCTTCTGAACGTGGCGGCCGACCTGAGCTTTGCGCGCTTGAGCCGCGGCGATGATCCGTCCGTGGAGGCGTCGATCGATGAGGCGATCGAGTACGCCTACGCAGCCGAGCGGATGCTGCCGCTTTTGACGCCGCTGGGGAACCTCTTTCTGGTGAAGACCATTCTCCTGACGAACCGCGGGGATCTGGCCGCCGCCGAAGAGGCGGGGCAGCAGGCGCTGCGCACGTTTGAGGAGATCCAGCAGCCCGTGGGGCAGGCCACGGCGCTGAACTCGCTGAGCGTCGTCCAGCGGGGACGCGGCCGGTGGAAAGACGCGGTCTCTACGGCCGAGCGAGCGGCGGTGCTGTTGGCCGAGACCGGCAACCCGGTCTACCGGGTGACGGCGCTGACGAACGTCGCGCGTGCTCGGCTGGAGCAGGGCGAGGCCCTGGCGGCCCGAACGGTGCTGCGGCGGATACGTGTGGATCACGCGGAGCAGCTGTCGCCGGTCGCATCCGCGTTTCTGGATATCGAGGAGGCGCTGGCCGCCCACGAGTTGGGGTTCAGGGATGAGGCGCGAACGCTGGCGGATGACTGCCTGCTGGCTGCCGAGCAGATCGCGCTGCCCGACGTGCGCGGGCGGGCGCTGCACGCGGCGGGGGTCGTGCTGGGACGTGAGGAGCACCTGCGGGCAGCGGCCCGGTGCTGGCGCAAAGCAGAGCGCCCCGCGGAGCTGCATCTGACACTGACGGCGCTGGCGCGGCTGGCGAAACCGCGAGAGGTCGTGCTGTTGCTTGAAGAAGCGGCGCAACTGCGCGACCGTGTGGGCTGGACCTCTTCCACTGTGGAGGACTGATGCGACTCGTCGCGCTCACATTCCTGATCATTGCGCTCGCTGCGTGTGGCAGCGACTCCAAGGACAAGAAACCCTCCACAAAGTCGTCGGCGCTCGAGGGTGCGGGAATCGATGTGCCCGACGGAGCGAACGAGGGTGGACCGAAGCTGACGGTGGCGGTGGAGACGACGACGCTGGTGACGTCGCTGCCGGCGACCGGGGATGACTCCAAGGTGGCAGGCCTGGGGCCGGCCGTGTCGTTTGGTCCGGGAGGTACCTCGTTTGCGAAGCCGGTGACGATCAAGCTGCCGTTTGCGGCGGCGGACTACAACGACGCCGCGCTGGTCAACAAGGCGTTCGTGATCGTGGTGCGCGAAGAGGGCGCGTCGGAGGCGGCGTTTCTAGGCGAGCCCGTGCCCTGGCCGGTGGTGGACGATGACGACGTGGATCCGCTTGGCTACCAGATCGGTCCGATCGGGATCGTACCCAACGGCGACAGCTCAAAATACGGGCTGGTGGCCAAGGTCGAGGTGTCGCATTTCACCACATATCAGGTGTGCGTGATCGGCACACCGACCGGCGAGACGGTCGAGCCGGCCGATACCGGCGATGACACCGGCGTCGGCATTCCGGATGAGTGCGAATTTGCCGACGACGGCGTGCCGTGCAGTCCGAGCGAGGAGTGTACGCCCACAGCCTCCTGTAACGGTGGGGTCTGCATTCCGACGCCGACGCCCGCGGCTGTCGATCCGGGCGGCGTGATCAAGCCCGAAGACGGTGGCGCGCCGGCTGACGGGACCCAGTTTCCGGGCTGGATGAATCTGGTCACCGCCGGCTTTATCGGCCAGGGGCCGCTGGTCGGGTTCATCATGGACACGCTGGCGGAGATCCCGGCCGATCTGCCCCCTGAGATCACGTTCGCCGAGTTCATGCTGCTCCTGTACGGACCGGGCATCGGCGCACCCGCCACACCCCATCCGCCGTGGGAGGCCGCGACGCATCGTCTGGTCGTGCGCCAGGACGCCACGACCTATCCCGACTGGACCGGGCTGGTGTTGCAGTATGACGCGGAGGCGGAGCAGTGGGTGGTGATCTCTGAGAGCCTCGAGTTCGAGAGGGTCGCAAACAGCGTAAGCATCTTCACGGAGATCCCGGGGATTGACGGTTGCGTGCCGTACAAGTACTTCTCAGAGGTCCGAAAGGACGGTGTCCTGTACTGGAAGGCGCTGACCAACGGCAATCCGGCGAGCGATCCCAACGGGCTGCCCTTCAATCTGTAGCTGGGAGTGAGACGATGCTGAATTTCGAGCGCTGGCTGGCCGCCGTGACGGTGTGCGTCGGGCTGTGTGTGGCCGCGTGCAGTGGAGCGGACGAGGAGCCGGTGGCCGATCCGACCCCGGATCCCGTCGATGAGACGAGCGACGAGACGACCGAGCCGGTCGAGGCCCCCAGCACAGAGGGCTGCGCTGAGCTGGCCAAGACGTGCAGCGTTCGGCAGTTTGGTTGTGTGGGCGCGGTCGAGGGTGTCGAGGCGCAGTGCAAGGCCTGTGAGCCCGGACACGCGCCGGCCGGCCCGCTGGCGCAGTGTGACGTGATCGCGGGCGAGCCGATCGTCGGTCAGCTCGGCACGATCGCCCTGGAGGCGGGCGAGGAGCGCGACGGGGTCTGCCAGAGCTGGACCCTGAACAACGAGACGGAGCTGTGGGTGAACGCCGTCGAGTTCCAGACCGATGGCTACTATCACCACGGCAACTGGTTCTTCGTGCCTAACACCGCGGAGTATCCGGACGGGGTCTGGGAGGACTGCTACGACAACGGCTTCAGCGAGATCGAGGCCGCGCTCACAGGTGGCGTGCTCTACGCGCAATCCACGCAGATCAACTATGAGCTGCAGCGCTTTCCCAAGGGCGTGGCGGTGCGCATACCGCCGTACTCGCGCATCGTCGGTGCGACGCACCTGCTCAACTACAGCGGCAAGGCGGTCGAGACCTCCAACTCGTTGACGCTCTACACGCTGAAGCCGGACGAGGTGACCGTGAAGCTGACGCCGTTTCGGCTGACGTACGGTGCGCTCGACATCCCGGCCAAGGCGACGGCCGAGTTTACGAGTGTTTGCGATATTCGGGAGCAGTACGAGACGTACGCGAATCGGCCGCTGGACCTGAAGCTGTATTACGCGCTGCCGCACGTGCACTCATTGGGCAACCTGTTTCGGTTGAGCGTGGCGGGGGGCGAAAACGACGGTCAGCTGATTTTTGAGCAGAGCGGCTACAGCCTGGACCCGTTCGGGCGCGTCTTTGACCCGCCGATCGATCTGACGGGTGCGCATGGCTTCCGCTTTACCTGCGGCTACGACAATCCGCGCGATGTCAGCGTCGGCTGGGGCATTGGGGATCAGGAGATGTGCGTCATGCTCGGCTTCGCCGAGAGCCCCATCGCGTTTGACGGGTCGGTCAAGGAGGGCGCTGTGGTTGCGCCCGGGACCGGCGGCGACTCCGGGTTTGCGCCGGCGCCCGAGACAGTCCAGAACGAGGGGCCCTGCGACGTGCTGGGGTATCCGTTCGCGCAGACTAAACCGGGCGGAGAGCCGCAGTAGCGCCATGACCGAACCACTCCGCGACCCGGCGATTCGCGTCATGCTGCTGACCAAGGATACGAACGCGCACGGCACCATCTTTGGCGGCGCCATCCTCAGCCAGATCGACCTCGCGGGCGCAGTGGAGGTCCGCAAGCACACGCCCAAGAAGGTCGTCACGGTCGCCATGCGCGAGGTCGAGTTTCACTCGCCCGTGTATGTGGGCGACGTCATCAGCTTCTACACGCGGCTGGTCAGGCGCGGGCGCACGAGTGTCACTGTGCACGTGGACGTCGAGGCCGTCCGGCGCACCGAGCCGGATGTGCGAATTCAGGTGACTGAGGCTGAGGTCGTGTACGTCGCAGTCGACGACAAAGGCAACAAGACTCCACTTTAAGCGGCTGGTTTGTGAGTCTGCGGGGAAATAAAATGTACAGTGCACATTTTATTCTTGACTAAGAGTCTCAACCTGAGAGAGACTCGGCTTGTAGAGAGATCTACGAGAGTCACCCAGCGCCATTGATTCAGACCTATTGTCTGGAGGGTTCAATGCTTTTGACCCGTGTGCACATCTGCGTTTCCGCCCTGATTTCGGTCCTCGTATTCGGCTGTGGCCAGACCGACCAGGTACCTTATCAGCAACCCGACGCCAGCCCCCTGGGGGCGGTGGACAACCGTCTCAGCAAGGACGGTGGTCTCATGGACGCCGCGGACTACAACATGTTTGTCTTCGGGGACTACTGGGACGGCGTGGATATCGGCGGCAAGCTGGCCGTCGGCGGCACGCTGGGCATGGAGCACTTCAACGTCGGCGCTGCGGATCCGGGCGGCAACGTCATCGTCGCGGGCGCTGCCGAGCTGGAGAGCGGGTCTGTCCACGGTGACCTCGCCTACGAGGATTATGTGGATCTCGACGGCACAGTCACATTTGTCGGCGGCGGCAGCGCGAAGCGCGAGACGGTCGTCGACTTTGCCAAGGCGCGCAAGAACCTGATCTGGCTGTCCAATGAGATGGCGGCGCTGCAGGTCAACGCCAACACCGACGTCAAAGAGCACGGCGGACAGGTCATCCTGACGCTGACGGGCAACAACAAGGGCGTCAACGTGTTCGAGGTCGACGGCGAGGACATGACCGACAGCGTCAGCCTGACCATAGACATCCCCAAGGGCGCGACCGCGATAATCAACGTGATCGGCGGCCTGATCTACATGGAGGACATGGGCTTCTTCCTGGGCAAGAACACGGACATGCAGAAGGTGCTGTTCAACTTCCCCAAAACGTACAAGCTGGTCATGCGCGGCGTGCAGGTGCTGGGCAGCGTCCTGGCGCCCAACGCCTTTGTCTGGTTCGGTGACGGTCAGCTGCTCGGTCAGCTGGTCGGGGACAGCGCGGACGGCGATGGCGAGTACCACTACTTCCCGTACAAGGGCAACGCCCCGAAGGTCCCCAAGAAGCCGACGCCGCCCAAGCCATGCAAGAAGGTCGAGAAGGTGCTGGATCTGGGCGCGGCGACGGGCTTCAACGCCTTCATCTTTGGCCGCTACTCGGGCGGCCAGGACGTGCGCGGCAAGCTGGCGGCGGGCGCCGTTGACATGACCGGCTTCTCCATCGGGCAGGACCATAAAGGTCCGGTGGCGGTGATCGCTCGCAAGAGCCTGAAGTTGACGTCCGGTACCGTGTACGGCAACGCCGTGACCGGCGCCAACCACATGCTGACCAGCGTGGACTTCGGCGCGGGGGGGCAGCTGGCGCTGGGCCAGAAGGTCGACTTCGACGCAGCACGCAAGCACTTGATCAGCGTCTCGGCGGCGCTGTCCGGATTCGCCGCCAACGGCGAGGTCACGGTTACGCCGTACGGTCCGCGCAAGCAGATCTCGCTGAAGGGCTGGGACACCGGGCTCAACGTGTACGAGGTCAGCGGCGCCGACATCTCCGTGGCATCTGACCTGACGATCGACGCGCCCAAGGGCTCCATCAACCTGATCAACGTCTCGGGCAAGAACGTGATGATCGCCAACTTCGGCATCGTGCTCAAAGGCGTGAAGCGCCAGCATGTGCTGTTCAACCTGTACGGCACTCAGCGGCTGAAGATCACGTCGATCTCGCTGCAGGGCAGTGTGCTGGCCCCGCACGCTGCGGTCTGGTTCAGCGGCGCCAACCTCGAAGGCACGCTGGTGGCGCGCTCGGTCGAGGGCAACGGCGAGTTCCACAACTTCCCGTTCGAGGGGCAGTTTGTGGTCGAGTCCGACTGCAACAGCTGCTCGGTGCGCTTCGAGGTGACGGACACGAAGAGCCACAAGTGGTTCAGCGCCAGCAAGGCGCGCATCAAGGTCACGCACCTGGGTCCCGGCATCGACAGCTGGACGCTCGAGTGGGCCTTCAAGGGCAAGACCGACCACGTGGTCAAGGTGGCCGGCAAGAGCTGGAGCCAGACCGGCAAAGACGTGCGGGTCGAGAGCGGCAAGGACTGGCTCAGCCATGGCGATATGCGTTTGCTGGACCTGATCATCGGCCACAAGGGCCCGCTGGCGCTGCCCAACGACTTTCGCGTGAACGGCACCCAGTGCACGGTGAAGTAGCAGGCCTCTTGTCACGATGAGCCTCATGTGCGAGGCCTCTCCCAGTTTCTAGTCTGCGCGATCCTGTCCGGCTGTCATGCCGAGGCGGTGGACCATCGCGCCCTGGAGTCTCTGCCGGTCGACGGCCTCGTGGCCCCGCACGCGCCACCGGCGGACCTGCCCAAGCCGGTACAAAAGAAAGCCTGGACCTGCGACTGCGCACTGGGCCCGGTCGACGGGTCGGTCAGCTGCCTCAGCGCGTCGTGTGATGACGGCAACACCTGTACGTTTGACGTGTGCGTGGATGGACAGTGCATGCCCCAGGGTGCGCGTCCCGTCGCCTGGGCCGGGACCGCGTGCGATGACGGTGACGCCTGTACCACCGCGGATCGCTGTACCGAGGGCGGCGCGTGTGTGGCCCAGCAGTGGGTCTGCGGGCCTCAGTCAGACCGCGATGCCGAGTCGCCGCCGCCGTCAGCGCCAGAGCCTACCGCCGCCCAGGCCGACCGTGTAATCGCGACCTGCAAGTCACCGCAGACCGTGGCCGGTGCGTTGTGCGCCGTCTGGGCGATGTATCCCACCAGTGATGGGCTTGCTCAGGTGTGGGGGGAACCAGGGGAGCCGCTGATTCTCACCACCGATGACGTCTGCTTTTTTAACGCGTCCGAGCCGGTGCGATTTGCCGCCCTGGTGGAGACGGAGCAGGGGCCAACCTGGGTTTCAGGAGCGAACGTTGCGGTGACCGTGGGATTGCAGGACGTCGCTTTAAAGCCTTACGACGTCCCGTTTACTGACCCCGATGCCTGGGTGCCGGCGACCCCTTTCTGCCCCTAATCAGGGTACTGCCCTCAAATAGCCCTTGTTTTCGCTTGCAATGTATGGTGTAAATCCGTACGGTAGCGCGGCTGGTCTTTGTTCTGGGATGGGCATGCGCTGGCGATGAGAGAGAGGGACGGAAATGCACATATTTAGTCGGTTCGTGGTCGCGTTTGCGGCCATCGTCGGGATTGGTCTGTCCGGTTGCGGAGACACTGACCCGGAGATTATTCGCGAGTTCATCGAAGTACCCGGGACGGATGGCAGCGACGATGGCGACGGCGATACGGCCGGCACCGCCACCGGCACGGAGACGGACCTGCTGCCACCGGCCAATCCGGTCATCTATCAGCTCTCCGCCAAGTCGGGACCGACCACCGGCGGCACCGTGCTTGCCATTATCGGCGCCGGTTTCCACGAGGGCGCCGAGGTGCTCTTCGGTGACAACAAAGCCGACGTGGTCAAGTTCGTGGACACGGGTCGCCTCGGCGTGGTCGCGCCCGCGGGCGTGGCGGGCGCGGCGGACGTCACGGTGCGAAACCTGGACGGCGGCTCCGGCACCTTTGCCAACGGCTTCACTTACTTTGAGCTGACCGGCGACGAGCTGCCGCCGCCCAATCTGTTGAAGGCGGTCCCCAACTCGGGTCCGGTCGGCGGCGGCACGGTCACCCTGATAAACGGCGACCACTTCCAGAGCAGCGCCACCCTCTTCTTTGACTGGAAGGTCGTTCCCGGCGCCAAGGTCACCTCGTCCCAATGGGCGTCGCTGATCACCCCGTCCATGCGGCTGGGCGCCGTCGACATCGCCATCACCAACCCCGACGGCCAGTCTCACGTCCTGCAGAAGGGCTTCAACTCGTATGACCAGGGCCAGGAGACCAAGGCGCCACCGCAGATCTCGTCAGTGCATCCCGCGGCAGGCTCCGTCAGCGGCGGTCTCATCGTGACCGTCAAGGGCTCCAACCTTCAGAACACCATCCTGATTCTCGGCGGCGTCCCGGTCGAGACCTGGGAGGCTCCGTCCGCCGCTGAGGGCACGTTCGAGACGCCCCCGCACGCGCCCGGCCTCGTAGACGTGGCCGTCACCGACACCGACGGACAGTCCGCCCAGCGCAAAAACGCCTTCCTCTATTACATCGACCCGCCCGTCATCTACAGCGTGACCCCCGATCAGGGCCCGCTCGACGGCGGCAACCTCATCACGCTCAACGGCGACCACTTCCGCGAGGGAATGACCGTCACCCTGGACGCCAAGCCCTGCACCGGCGTCACCATCCTGGCCGGTGACGGCGCCGGCTCCGAGAGCAAGCAGGCCACCTGCACCGCCCCCGCCGGCGACCAGTCCGGCCCGGTCCTCGTCGCCGCCCTCAACACCGACGGCCTGATCGGTCAGCTGCCCAACGGGTACACCTACCTGCCCGACCAGCCGCAGATCTCCCACGTCGTACCCGACTCCGGCCCAATCGACGGCGGCCTCGTCGCCGTGGTCGTCGGCGCCGATCTGCCCCCCAACCCGCAGGTCTTCTTTGGCGGCACCGAGGTCGACTCCGTCCTGGTCGCCACCCCTGACAGCATCTCCGTCCTCGTGCCGCCCCATGCCGGCGGCTCAGCGGCGAGCAGTTCGGCGGCGAGCCGATCGCCTTCCTCGGTTACCGTCCCATCGTGATCGAGTCGGCCGGCGACGCGTCGATCGCCGGTACCACGCCGGCGCATCCGGCGGGCCTGGTCGACGTGGCCGTCACGCGTCACGACGGCTTCAGTCACGTGCTCAAGGGCGCCTACGCCTACGCGTCCCCGGCGCCCAAGCCGCAGGTCGTCTTCCCGACCAAGGGACACATCAGCGGCGGCCTCACGGTTGTCGTGTCGGGCTCGGGCTTCATCTCGGGCGCCAAGGTCTTCCTGGGCGGCTGGGAGGTCAGCGACGTCAACATCCCGGCCGGCAACGTCTTTACGTTTACGACGCCGGCGGTTCCGACCGGCGGGTCCATGGCGCTGGAGATCATCAACCCCGACGGCCAGAAGGGCGTGCTCGACAGCGCGTTTACCTACACGGCCGACGACTTCGAGAACCCGCCGCCGGAGATCAAGGCGCTGCAGCCCGATCACGGCCCGTACCAGGGCGGCACCGTCCTGGCCGTGTACGGCGAGGGCTTCCTGCAGGGCGCCCAGATCCTGTTCGGCGGCAAGCCGGCCAAGGTCCATCTGGTCGACGAGGATCTCGCTACCGTGACGACCCCGCCCGGCTTCGTGGGCACGGTCGACGTGACCATTCTCAACCCGGACGGCCAGTCCGCGAGCCTGCCCAACGCGTACAAGTACATCGTGGCGGATGATCCGGCGCCCACCCTCATCGGCGTGACCCCGGACAGCGGCCCCGAGGCCGGCGGCACCGCCGTGATCCTGACGGGTAACCACCTGACCGGTGGCGGCATCGGCTTCATCGGCTATCGCCCCGTCTCCAGCTGGACGGTTCTCACGGAGGCGATCGCTACCGGTACCACCGCAAAACACGAGCCCGGCAAAGTGGACGTCGTGGCGACCAACGGCGACGGCCAGTCCGCGGTGCTCAAGGACGCCTACCTCTATGTGGGCGCGCCGCACATCATCAGCTTCGATCCGAAGATCGGCGCGGTTTCCGGCGGCAAGTTCGTCACGATTGGCGGCAAGAACTTCAGCGCCGAAGCGCAGGTGTTTATCGGCGACAAGCCGGCCGCCGATGTGGTCGTCCAGCCGCCGTTTGTGATCACGATTCAGACGCCTCCGGGCGATCCCGGTCCAGCCGCTGTCAAGGTCATCAACCCGGACGGGCAGGCTGACGTGGCGGTGGAGCCGTACACGTACGTGCTGCCTCCGCTCCTGACCTCGATTTTCCCTGAGAAGGGCTCCGCTGACGGCGGTACGCCCATCGTGCTGACGGGCGAGTCGTTCCTGCAAGGCGCCAAGGTCACGTTCGGCAACGCCGAGGCCACCGGTGTCGTGTGGATTACCGATCAAGTGCTGACTGCTCTTGCGCCGGCGGGTCCGCAGGGCGAGTTCGTGGACGTGGTGGTCGAGAACGTGGACGGCCAGGCCGCCATTCTCTACAAGGCATACGAGTACGTCGATCCGGCCGACATCGGTCCGGCCCCCGAGATCACGTCGCTGTCGCCCCCGACCGGGCCGACGACCGGAGGCACCTGGGGCCTGCTGGACGGCGCAAACCTGCAGCCGGGGGCGTGGGCGCTCTTCGGTGTGGTGCCCGTCAACGACTTCGAGGTTCTGTCAGACGCATCCGCGCGCTACGTATCGGCGCCCAGCTCGGCGGGCACCGTGTCCGTGACGGTCGTAAACCCGGACGGCGGCTTCGGCACGCTGGCCGAAGGGTTCATTTACAAAGACCCGGCCGACCTGGACGACGCGCCCGAGATCGCGGCCATCGATCCGAACTCCGGTCCGACCAAGGGCGGCACGCCGGTGACCTTCTCAGGCACCGAGCTGAACGACGCGACCGTGGTGTTCTTCAAGACGACACCCGCGCTGCAGGTGGTTGCCGCGGCCGAGGGGCCGGACATCATCGTCACGACGCCGCCGCACGCGACCGGCAAGGTCAATGTCACGGTCACCGACGACGAGGGACAGACAGTCGTGGTTGCGGACGGCTTCGAGTTCGTCCCGCCGCCGCAGCTCGAAAAGATCGAGCCCAACAAGGGCCCGAGCAGCGGCGGCACGTTTGTGACCATCACCGGCTCGGCCTTCATCAAGGGCGACACCGCCGCGAAGAGCTCCCGCGTCATGACGTGTGAGGAGTGGGCGACCAACCTCAACTGCGTGGACGCGCTGGCGACCAAGACGACCGTGAAGGACAGCAAGACGATCACGTTTACGACGCCGGCGCAGATCGCGGGTCTGGCGGACGTGGTGGTCATCAACCCGGACGGCCAGGCCGCCGTACTGGCGCAGTCGTTCCAGTACACGCCGCCGCCCAAGGTGCTTGGCGTGAACCCGACCAGCGGCAGCACGCTGGGTGGTGAGGTCGTCGAGATCACCGGCACGGGCTTCCAGCCTGGGCTGCAGGTCACCTTCTCGGGCGTCAAGGCGACGTCTGTGGTTGTCCAGGACAGCAAGACGATCACGTGCAAGACCCCCGCGGGTGCACCGGGTCCGGCGGCGGTCAACGTGTCCAACCCCGACCTGTCGAACCACACGCTGGGCGGCGGCTTCCTGTACATCAAGCCGCCCAAGATCGTGAACGTCTTCCCGACGCTCGGTCCGGAGACGGGCGGCACCGTCGTGACGATTCAGGGCGACGGCTTTGTGGCGGGCTCTGTGGTGTCGTTCGGCAACACCGAGGTGGCGGCCGGCAAGACGCAGATCGAGTCCGAGAACGTGATCAAGGCCGAGACGCCGCCGGGCGCTGGTCCCGTCGCGGTCAAGGTCGTCAACCCGGACGGCCAGTTTGCGGCCCTGGGCGGTGGCTTCATCTACATTCCCGTGATCCCGGCGCCGCAGGTGACGTCGGCCACGCCGAGCTTCGGTCCGACGGGCGGCGGCTATCTGGTGCAGGTCGTGGGCAAGGGCTTCCTTCAGGGCGCGCAGGTCGCGTTCGGCAACGACGCCTCCGGGTACGCCTTGGGCTTCGACGCCAAGGTCAAAAACGCGGGCACCCTCATCGCCGTGACGGCGCCGGCGCATCCCGCGGGCATCGTGAACATCAAGGTCACCAACTCGGACGGCCAGTTCGGCCTGCTGCCGGGCGGCTTCGAGTTCCTGGGTCCGCTGAACCTGCCGGGGCTGGCGTTTGTGGGCGTCGCGCCGGATCGTGGTCCGCCGGACGGTGGCTACGACGTCGTCATCTACGGCCAGGGCTTCAAGACCGGCATCAAGGTGTTCTTCGGTGACGAGGCTACGGCCGCGTGGACCGAGTCGCCCAAGGTGGTCCGCCTCGGCCCGACGCTGCTCAAGGTGACGGTGCCGGCGTACGGTAAGAACGGCAAGGTGGACATCCGCCTGTCGAACCCGGCGTTCGGTGGTCTCTCCGACGAGGTCATCGCGACCACGGCGTTCACGTTTGGCCAGTCGGTCGTGTTCGATCCCAAGGGTCACCGCATGCCGATCGACACCCACCACGCTGACCGGCGCGCGGAGATCTTCGATGCGGCCGGTGCCGGCCTCAACGACCTCGTCATCGCGCACTTCAACGGCCCGCTTGAGATGTACCTGAACACCAAGGACGTCAACGGCGTGCCCGGCAAGTTCATCGACGTGACCAAGCAGAACATGCCGGCCATCGGCAACTACCACAACGCGCGGTACCCGACGGCCATCGACATCGACTCCGACGGCGACCAGGACATCCTGGTGATGCACGGCTACTCGCAGGCGCGCTACGTCGGTGTGTACCGCAACGCCGGCGACGGCACGTTTACGTTCGAGGGCAAGCAGGACACCGGCATCAGCGACGTGCGGTCGTTCAACATAGGCGACCTCAACTGCGACGGCCTGGCCGACGTCTTTGTGACCGCCAACGGCCAGGATGTGCTCATGGTCGGCGACGGCACCGGCAACTTCAAAAAGACCGCAGGCGTGCTGCCCACCCTCTCGGAGCCGTCGCGGGGCGCCGCGCTCGGTGACGTCGACAACGACGGCGACGTGGACATCATCATCGCCAACGACAACGCCGCCCAGAACCGGCTCTACTACAACAACTGCAACAACATCGCGCTGCCGCCGACGTGCTCGTTTGCCATCCCGGGCTGCACGTCCAAAGTCTTTGACGGCCACCGCTACGCGATCTGTCCGGACAACCGCAGCTGGGCCTCCGCGCAAGACAAGTGCAAGCAATACGGCTACTCGCTGATGACGACCAACAACCAGCTGGAGCACGACTTCATCGCCGGCGAGATCATCGACTACACGTGGATCGGCCTCAAAGAGGTCGACACGGACCACAACTACGAGTGGCAGTTTGGCATCAGCACCTACGAAAACTGGTGCGGCGGGCAGCCCAACGACAGCAGCGTCAACGACTGCACGATGATGTATCACAACGGCGACGGGTGCTGGGACGACTACAGCTGCGGCAGCGGTCGTGACTACGTGTGCGAGGCCAACGTCACGGCGGACTGCCCGAACCCATGGCAGTTCACGGACGCCCAGTACGGCGCCGGCAAGAACTTCCCGGTGTCCGGCTTCAACAGCCGCGACGTCGTCTTGTTCGACATCAACCTGGACGGCTTCCTGGACGCGGTGATCGTCAACTGGGGCCAGAGCACACGCGTCTACATGAACAACGGTGGCAAGTTCAACAACGACACCGGCCTGCAGTTCCCGCAGGAGGAGACGCTGACGCAGGACGCGCAGGTCGAGGCCGTGGACGTGGATGCGGACGGCGACCTGGACCTGGTCATGCGCAAGTACCTTGGCAGCAGCAACCGGTACTGGCCGGCGGTCTACATCAGCGATGTGGCGCAGGGCGGCGGCGGCATCTTCCTGGACGGCACCCAGGTCATCGTGCCCGCGCACCGCGGTGAGGATGCGCACCTGTTCGCGCTCGGCGACCTGAACCAGGACTCACTGGTCGACATGTTCATCATCAACAAGGACCACCAGGACTGGCTCTTCTTGAACAACGGCTGGGCTGAGAACAAGCCTATGATCGAGTCCAGCCGCGTGGGCATCGGGGCGTTCGCCAACAACACCTTCTTCGGCGTGCCCGAAGAGGTGGCTGACGCCCTGTCCGCCGCCGCGGGCGACATCGACGGCGACGGCGATATCGACATCGTGATCGGCTACACCGACGGCAAGCTGACGCCGGGCGTGTGGGTCAATGACGGCGCCGGCAACTTCTACGATGAAGGCGCCACGCGCATGGCCCCGGATTTGGACTGCGTCGTCCGCGACGTCGACCTGGTCGACATCGACGGCGACGGTGACCTGGACGCCATGCTCATCTGCAACAAGGGCGGTCGCCAGCTGGTCAACGACGGCACCGGCTTCTTCACCGACAAGTCCTCGGGCAACATCGGCAGCTACAAGTCAGGTGACTACGGCGGCCACCAGTTTGGCGATATCGACGGCGACGGCGACATCGACTGGCTCTGGGGCTCCAACGGCTACACCGGCTGGCGCACGATGATCAATGGTGGCGACGTGTACGGCGACGACGCCACGTTCTGGGTGCAGCGCAACGACCTGATGGACCCGGCGTCCACCATGAGCTGCGGCAACTGCCTGAGCGAGCGCACAATGGCGCTGACCGACCTCAACACGGACGGCACGCTGGACCTCTACATCGGTGTGCCGAGCGGCCAGAACCAGCTGTGGCACAACGACGGCAGCGGCCTGATGAAGAACGTCACCAACACCCATCTGCCCGCCATCAGCGACAACAGCAATCGCGTGTTGGCCGCGGATGTGGACTTCGACGGCGACGTGGATCTCATCGTGGTCAATAACGGCCAGAACCGCCTGCACGTGGGCGAGCTCGACTTCAAGTACGCCGACGTCACCGCGTCCAACCTGCCGACCAGCCAGAGCGCCAACAGCTCGGATGGCGTGTTCGAGGACTTCGACCTGGACGGCTACGGCGATCTGCTCACCAGCACCTGGGGTGGGCAGAACCAGCTGTGGCTGAACAAGGGCGGCGCGGTCTTCGAGAGCTTCACGCCGTCGATGCCAACGGACATCGACCCCAGCCGCTGCACGGTGGCCGCGGACTTCGACGGGGACGGCGTCATCGACATCTTCATCGGCAACCGCCAGGCCAACCGTATCTACCTCAACAAGACGCCGAAGCCCGCGCCGTAGGTCCGGACGGGTAGGCCAGGGCGGCGACGTGTTGCGGAGTCGGTCGCATCCGCTCCAGACGCCATGCGTCGTTGCCCAGCACGGTCGCGCTCCGGTCCCCCTGCATCATGAAGACCGCCTGCGACAGGTCCGCCGGGACGCCCAGGCCGCACGCTTTCAGCCACGCCTCTTTCAGGGTCCAGTACTCCAGGAAACGCTGATGTGCCTCGTTGGGCGGGCGTGTCGTGATGTCCTCGATCTCGTGCGGGGCGAACCAGCGCCTGGCGACGCTGACGATGTCGTTTTTGCGTCCCAGCCACTCAACATCCAGGCCCAGTGGGCCCGCGCGACTGATTGCGACGCCGATCAGATCGTGGGTTTTGGTAATGCTGAAGTGCACGTTGCCCGCGTTGGGTCCAGCTAGCGCCGGAGGTCCGTCGTCTGACCGAACGAAGCGAAATTCGGTCGGTGAATCGCCGGTCAATTGCGCCAGAGACAGTCGGAGCGTCGCTCGCGCCACGACGTCGAGGCACTGGTCCTCAGTCCTGCGATAGAACGTGTTTCGGGCCCGCTCTTCAGGGCTGAGGAGGGCGCGGTATTCTTCGAGCGTCTGCTCGCTGAGCGCGCTGAGGGACCGCCATTGGACGTTTATGGTCACGACTTGATGCCCTCACAGAGTCGGTGGCGGCTGTCAATCGGCCGAACGGCCGATGTCGGGCCTTCAGGGTGAGCGGGATCAGCGGGGGTTTCGCTTCGGGGCGCTATGGCCCGTTGCGGCTTTGACCGCTCGTCTTTCAGGGGCTACCTCCAAGCAAGCGACGAAACTTCTGTGAGTGTGTGGGAGCCCCCGAGTGACCAGCATCGACCCGTTTGCGTACAGCTTGGCTGACTTTCTTTTCCCCGACTCGGATGACCCGCTCGTCGCGCCGTCTGAGTTCACCGGGTGGATGGACGGCAGCGAGCATGTTGTCTCCTTGTACGAGCCCCGCATGAGGGGCGCGGTGCGGCCGCGGATGACCGTAGACCGCGCCGGCAAGCGCACCGAGGTCATCAACCTCAGCTCGTACAATTATCTCGGGCTGGCGACGCATCCGGAGGTGATCGCCGCGGCCACCGAGGCGCTGCAGGAGTACGGGACGGGCGCGTGTGGATCCCCGCTGCTGTCCGGCCTGAGCGACCTGCACCGGGCGTTGGAGCGACGCATTGCCGACTTCACCGGGCGGGAAGACGCCATGCTCTTCAACAGCGGCTTCGCCGGTGGGCTGGGCACCCTGGCTTCGCTGCTGCGCAAGGGGGACGTGGCGGTGCTCGACAGCAAGTGCCACCTCTGCCTCATCGACGGGGCAAAGCTGTCGCGGGCGCGCGTTGTCTTTTTCGACCACAACGATCCGGCCTCGCTGGATGAGCAGCTGACGGCGCACGCTGGGCGGCGGCGGCTGGTCGTGGTCGAGGGCGTCTACTCCATGGACGGCGACGTCGCCGACATGCCGGCGCTGGTGCCGGTCGCCGAATCCCACGGGGTCGGCATGATGATCGACGAGGCGCACTCCATCATGGTCTACGGCGCGGGCGGGCGCGGGGTCATCGAGCACTTCGACGTCATGGACAAGGTCGCGCTGCAGTTCGCCACCTTCAGCAAGTCGCTGGCCGCGGTTGGCGGGTTTACGGCGGGGCGGCGCGACCTGCTCAAGTACATGCGCTTCTACGCCAACCCGTACGGCTTCTCGTGCGCGCTGCCTCCGTCTGTCGTGGCGGGGCTCATCAAGGCGCTGGAGGTCGCTACCCGCGATGACAGCCTGCGCACCCGGCTGTGGGACAACACCCACTACTTCCGCGAGCAGCTGCAGACGCTCGGCGTGAACACGGGCGAGTCGACCAGTCAGGTGGTGCCCATCATCATCGGCTCGGATCGGGCAAAGCTCTACGAGCTGGCGCTGGAGATGAACGACAAGGGGCTCTTCCTGGCGCCCGTCGACTACCCGTCGGTGCCGGAAGACGGCCTGCGATACCGGGTTGCGATCACCGCCGCGCACACGCGCAAAGACCTGGACGAGGCGCTGTCCATCATCGAGGACACGATCGTGCGCTACACCCGGCAGGCTCTATGACCCGGGTCTTTCTCTTTCCGGGGCAGTCCTCCCGTTATCCCGGCATGCTCGACGCCGTGGCGTCGCTGTATGCCGGCGGCCCGGCCCTGATCGAGCGCGCCAGCGATCTGCTCGGCCGCGATCTGGCTAAGCACTACCGCGCGGACAATCCGGCCGCGTTTGCGCAGAACCTGGACGTGCAGATCGGCGTCTTCCTGGCCAATCACCTAATGCTGCAGGCGCTGGAGGCGCACGATGTCCGCGCGGAGGTCTCCGCCGGTCTGAGCCTGGGCGAGTGGAACCACCTGGTGCACATCGGCGCCGTCGACTTCGACCAGGCCCTGATCGCCGTGCGCGCGCGCGGTGAGGCCTACGATGCCGGGCCGCGCGGCTGGATGGCGGCGATGCAGCCCATGGACGTGGAGGCGTGCCTGCAGGTGGTCTCGCAGGTCACCGACCTCGGACCGCTGGAGATCGTCAACTACAACTCACCGACTCAGCAGGTCGTCGCCGGCTCCCGTGAGGCGGTCGAGGCCGCCGTCGCGCTGGGCGAGGACGAGCACTACGCCCAGCCCCGGATCATCGAGCGCCAGGTCCCGATGCACTCGACAGCCTTTGCGACCGTCGCTGAGCGCTTCAGCCGGCATCTGATGACAATGAAATTCGAGCCGCCCACGCGCCCCTACATCCCCAACCGGCTTGGGGCCCAGCTGGGGGATCCGTCGCAGCAGGACATGGTTCGCATGCTCTCCGCGCAGGTCTGCTTTCCGGTGCTCTGGCGCCACACGATCGACCACATGCTGCTTCAGTGGCCGGACGCCGTCTTCGTCGAGGTCGGGCCCAAGCGCGTGCTGCACGATCTGCTCAGCCGCAAGTGGATCAAGCGTCCGCGCTTTCACTGCGACAGCAAGACCGACGTGGCCGCTCATTTTGCTGGGGTGGTCGCCTCACTGACGGGGGCCTCATGAACCAGGAGCGCTTTATCAAGCGTGCGCGGCGCAATCCGGTCTTCGAGCCCGGTCCCGGCACGACCGTCGTCGAGTTCGGACGCGCCGACATCGAGCGCATGCTGCCTCACCGCGACCCCTTCCTGTTCGTCGACGCCATCGATCGGGTTGACATCGAGGCGGGCGCGATTCGCGGCTATCGGCACGTGGCTGCCGACGACCCCGTCTTCCTGGGGCACTTTCCGGGCGAGCCGGTGTATCCGGGCGTGCTCCTGGTCGAGATGATCGGCCAGCTGGGCATCTGTCTGCAGCACTTGCTCTCCAAAGGTCGCGCGTCGGTCGACGCCGACGACATCCCGCGCCGGCTGCGGCTGCTGAAGGTGCGGGAGACCGTGTTTGTCGGCGGCGTAGAGCCCGGCGACGACGTCACTATTTTGGCCCTGGCGCTGGAGGCGGGTGACTACCTGTCGACGTGCATCGGGCAGGTCCTGGTGAATGGGGCGGTGAAAGTAGTCACCGTCTTTGAGATTTATCACCTGCAGTAACGAGCAAGGAGTAGGTCACCTTGAAAGACAGACGCATCGTGGTCACCGGCATGGGGATCAACACCGCCATCGGCGATGATCTGCACACGTTCTACAGCAATCTGGTAGCCGGCAAGAGCGCGATTACGCGTTGGAACTGGCTGAAGGAAGAGGCCGTCTACTCAAAGATCGGCGGCGATCTGAGCGAGTACGATCGCGCCGCCAAGGTTGCGTCGCTGCGGCCGCACCTGCCCGAGTCGATGCACAAGCGGCTGCGCAAGCTGGCCCGGACGGCGCCGTTCTCGACGGGGATCTCGATGACGGTCGCCGCCGACGCCTGGATCGACGCGGGGCTGCCGGAGACCGATCCGACGCGCTGCGCCACCCTGGTGGGCGGTCACAACCTCAACGAGAAGTACACGTCGGACAACTACGACACCTTCCGCGACGACGATCCCGACTACATCGACTCCCTGGCGTCGCTGCTGTTGTTGGACACCGATCACGCGGGCTCGGTCAGCGAGCTGCTCGGCAATCAGGGCGCCTGCTACACCATGGGCGGGGCCTGCGCCAGCGCCAACCACGCGATACGCGCCGCCATCGACGAGATCCGCCATCACGAGCACGATCTGGCGGTGGTCGTGGGCGGGGTGCTGGACTTCTCCGCCATGGGCCTGCACGCCATGGCGCTGCTGGGGGCCATCAGCTTCCAGAGCTTCAACGACCAGCCGACGCTGGCCAGCCGCCCGTACGACACGCGCCGCGAGGGCTTTGTCCCCTCGCATGGCGCCGCTTCGCTCGTTCTGGAAGAGCTGGAGCACGCACAGAATCGCGGGGCTACCATCTACGCCGAGGTGCTGGGCGCCACGGCTACCAGCGACGGCTGTCATCTGCCGTCCCCGTCCAGCGCGGGTCAGGCGCGGACGATCACGCGGCTGCTCAAGCGTACCGGTGTGCGTCCCGAGGAGGTGGACTTCGTCTGCGCCCACGCCACGTCGACTCCGCTGGGCGACATCTCCGAGGTCAAGGCCATCGAGAACGTCTTTGGCGACCACGCGCGTCGCCTCAAGATCAATGCGCCCAAGTCCATGCTGGGCCACACCTGCTGGTCGGCGCCGGCCGTCGAGACCGTCGCCGCCATCCTGCAGATGAAGGGCGGCATCCTGCATCCGAGCATCAATATCGAGAAGCAGGACCCCGAGGTCCGTCTGGACGTCTGCGCCAACGAGCCCGTCGAGCACCAGGTGGACGTGATGCTGAAGAACTCTTTCGGCTTCGGCGGCCTGAACTGCTGTGCGCTGTATCGGCGCTGGAGAGACTGATGAACTACTTTGTAACAGGTGGCTCCCGGGGCCTCGGGGCCGGCATCGTGTTGGACGCGGTTGCGGCCGGGCACGACGTCGCGTTTGCCTATGTTCGGCACGGCGGCGCGGCTGAAGAGGTGCTGGCCCAGGCCAAGGCGCTGCGACCGGACGCCAAGGTCCAGGCCTACCAGCTGGACGTGCGCGACTCGGACGCCGTGGAGACCGTGATCGACCAGGTGCTGGACGAGTACGACTCCATCGATGTGCTGGTCAACTGCGCCGGCATCAACCGTGACAACCTGGCGATCTCGATGTCCGACGAAGAGTGGGACGAGGTCATCGCGACCAACCTCACAGGGCCGTTCTACGTCATTCGGCAGTGTCTGCCGGCCATGCTGGCCAACCGCTTCGGTCGGATCATCAACGTGTCGTCGGTGCAGCACCAGGGCGGCAGCGGTCAGGTCAACTACGCGGCGAGCAAGGCCGGGCTGCATGGCCTGACGCGCACGATCGCCAAGGAGTACGGGCGCAAGGGCATCACGGCCAACGTGGTCATGCCCGGCTTCTTTGACACCGACATGACGCGCGAGACCATGCCGCAGCAGGTCAAGGCGTTCTGGAAAGAGTTCTGCCCCATGCCCAAAGGCCGCGTCGGGCAGCCGTCCGAGCTGGCCAAAGTGGTGACGTTTCTGGCGTCCGAGGGCGGCGCGTACATCAACGGCGCCGAGATCCCGGTGACCGGCGGGCTGGACTGGAGCCGATGAGATGAGCACCAGCGTCGGCATCGAGCGAATTGTCGCGTACCCCTGCACGCTGGCGCTGGATATGGCCACGCTTGCGCGGGCGCGGCAGCACGATCCCGACCACCCGGTCAAAGAGCTGCTGGTGGACGCCCGGTCGGTGAATCCTCTGTGGGAGGATCCGGTGACGATGGCGGTCAACGCGGCCATGCTGCTGCTGACCGACGAGGACCGTCGCGAGATCGAGATGATCATCGTCGGCACCGAGTCCTCGCCCGACTTCGGCAAGCCGATCTCGACGTATGTGCAGCGCTGGTGCGAGATCCAGCCCAACTGCCGCAACTACGAGACCAAGCACGCCTGCTACGGCGGCACGGCCGCGCTGATGACGGCGGCGCATTGGATCGCGTCGGGCGTGCGGCCGGGCAAGAAGGCGCTGGTGATCACATGTGATCAAAGCCGCGCGCACCCGGGCAAGCCCTGGGAGTACGTGCTGGGCGCGGGAGCGACCGCCATGATCGTCAGCGACCAGCCCGACGTTCTGGAGCTGGACCTGACGCGGCACGGCTACTGGACCACCGAGGTCGCGGACACCTTTCGGCCGACGCCGGCCGTCGAAGAGGGCAATGTGCAGTTCAGCCTGTACGCCTATCTCGACGCGCTGGAGGGCGCCTACGCACACTTCCAGTCGCAGGCGGGCGACCCCGACTTCGACTCGAGCTTCGTCAAGCACCTCTATCATGTGCCGTTCGGAGGCATGACCTTCCAGGCGCATCGGACGCTGCTGCGCCGGTCGCAAAAGATGGGCGCCCGCGCCGTTCGCGAGCACTTCGACCGCAAGTCGCGGCCTGCGCTGCGGTACACCACCCAGCTCGGCGGCACCTACACGTCCGCGTTGTACCTGGCGCTGATGGGGCTGCTGGACGGCTGTGACGATCTGGCTGCCGGCGATCGGATCAGCATGTTCTCGTATGGCTCCGGCTCCTGCGCGGAGTTCTTTGCGCCGCGGATCGGACCACGGGCAAAAGAGATCGTCGCGGCGGCCGACCTGCAGACGCTGATCGACCAGCGCGAGTGGATCAGCGTGGACGAGTACGACCGGCTGGAGCACACGCGCGGCGCCCTGAAGTCCGAGAGCAACTTCAGCCTGGACTTTACCGAGCTTGGCGACGTCTACGAGCGCCTGTACGCGGGCCGGGGGCGCCTGGTGCTGCGCGGCGTCTCGACGTGGCGGCGGGAGTACGAGCTGTCATGACGCATATGCGGATCGTCAGCGACTCCTCCTCCGCGCCTGCTACGCGGCGCATTCGCCTGTGCGGCAAGCCTGCGTTGGGGGTCAACGCGCTGGCCGATCTGGACATCGCGCTGGCGGGCGCCGAGGCGGACGAGAAGTGTCGTGTAGTCGTCATCTCGGGCGACTCGGAGGCCTTCTGCACCGGCATCGACGTGGCGGCCTTTACCGCGATGAGCGACGCGGATCACGGGCCTCATGTGCGCCGCTACGCGCGCTGTCTGTTGCGCATGCGAACCATGCCTCAGGCGGTGGTCTGTGTGGTGGACGGGCCCGCGCTGGGCGGCGGATTGGGCCTTGTCGCCGCCTCGGACGTGGCGATCGCCGGTCCCAACGCCCGGTTTGCGCTGCCGGAGCTGCCGTTGGGCCTGATTCCGGCCGTGATCGCGCCCCTGCTGTGCGAGCGGCTGCCGGTGGCGCGGGTGCGCTGGCTGGCGCTGTCAGGAGAGACTCTGGGCCCCGATGAGGCGCTGGCGATGGGGCTGGTCGACCAGGTGACGGCGGACCCGGACCGGGCGGTGCGGCGGCTGGAGCGGCGACTGCTGCGCTGCCGACCAAAGGCTGTCGCGCGGCTCAAGCGGTTTACGACCATCATCGGCAACCTGTCGCGCAACGCTGCGATCACCGAGGGGGCCCGACACACGACCGCACATCTGTCCGAGCGCGAGGTGGTCGAGGCCCTGATGCGGCTGGAGGCGGGCGAGCTTCCGGACTGGTTCGCGCGACCGGACAAGGGGGCGTCATGATCGAGCTTCAGGTAGGAACGGACGGCGTCGCCGTGCTGCACATGTGCGACGACAAGGGGCGCAACGCCTTTGGTCCGGCGTTTATCGATCTGCTGGTGCAGCGGCTGGGCGAGGTCGCCGAGGACGGGCGCGTGCGCGCGTGCGTGCTGCGGGGCCTGGATGACGTGTTTTGTGCCGGTGGCGACCGCGAGGTGCTGCTGGCGCTGGCCGAGGGCCGCATGAGCCCCTACGACCTGGTGCTGACCCGCGCCCTGCTCGACGTGCCGGTGCCCACGATCGCTGCGATGGCGGGCGCCGCGGTGGGCGGCGGACTGGTCTTTGGCCTGAGCTGCGACGCCGTCGTGATGGCCCGCCAGAGCCGCTACGGCTGCAACTTTCTGGACCTGGGATTCACGCCCGGCATGGGCACCACGCGGCTGCTGCAGGCGGCGGTGGGCGAGTATGTCGCGGCCGAGATGATGTTCGGCTGCCAATACTTCCGCGGGTCTCAGCTGGAGTCGGCGGCGCAGGTCAACGCCGTGGTCGACCGCGCGGACGTGCTGCCTCGGGCGCTGGACATCGCGGCGCGCTTTGCCGACAAGCCGCGCCGCGTGCTGCAGCTGCTGAAGCGGGCGCTGGCGCTGCCCAGGCGGCGCGCGTTCGAAGAGGCGCTGGTGACCGAGTCGCTGATGCATCAGGTCTGCTTCCGCCACCCGGCGACGCGCCAGCACATCCTGGAGAACTATCTATCCACTGAGGGAGCCGATGCCGTTGTCGACTAGTCACCACGGCCAGACCGTGCTCATCACCGGCGGGACGCGCGGTATCGGGCTGGCCTGCGGGCTGGCGTTCGGGCAGCGCGGGGCGCGCGCGTTGCTGACGCATCGGTGGGGCTCGGCCTGCGAGGACACCGTGCGGGCGGCGTTTGCCGAGGTCGGTGCGCCGGCGCCGCTGATCATGGAGGCCGACGTCTCCCAGGCGGACGACACGACGGCGCTCATGGCGGCGATCAAGCGCGAGCACGACGGCGTGGACGTGTTCATCAGCAACGTGTGCGTGGTGCCGCGCGGCGAGGGCGTGATGCAGCATCGGCGCCGCTCGATGACTCGCAGCCTCGCGTACTCCAGCCGACCGCTGGCCACGTATATGCAGGCGATACACGACACGTTTGGGCGCTATCCGGCCTACGCCCTGGCGATGTCCTCCGACGGGCCGGACCACGCCTACCCCGGCTACGACTACGTAGCCATCTCCAAGGCGGCGGTGGAGTGTCTGGTACGCCGCATGGCGCTGGAGCTGGCCGATCACGGCGTGCACGTCAACGCGCTGCGCAGCCGGCAGGTGCTCACCGACAGTTATCGCGATGTGTTCGGTGCGGCGGGGGCTTTTCTCGCCGACCGTTTTCCGGAGCTCTCCATACCGCCGGAAGAGGTCGCCGGTGCGGCGTTTGCGCTGTGCAGCGGTCTGATGGACGGCATCAACGGGCAGGTAGTTACGATGGATAGAGGCGCACGATGGGTCGACAATCTGATTACGCTGGGGCCCCGGCTCGAAGGCATGGCTGACTCATGGTAGCCGGCGTCATCAACGATCTGAGCGGTAAGGCGGTCGTGGTGGTCGGCGGTGCTGAGTGCCCGAGCGGTCAGGCGCTCGCCGCGGCTTTTACTGAGCTGTCGGCCACCGTCACCGTGACCTCTGCCGACGAGGACCTCAAGTCAGCGCTGGCCAGTGCCCGCGTCGACCACGACCAGGTTGAGGTGGTCGCCGTTTGCCGAGAGACGCACGACGACTCCTGGGCGTTTGTGGCCGCGCTGCAGCAGGTTCGGACGCTGTTTGGCCGATATCCCCGCTATCACGTCGGGATCGCCGCCGGGCCGGCTGATCCCGGCTCGGTCGAAGACGCCGTTATGGAGACCTGGGCGCGCTACCTTACCGCCGATCTCATGGCCGAAGACGTGCGCGTCAACGTGGTGCGCCCGCCGACTGACGGCGAGGCGGTGGATGCCGTATCCGCCTGCGTTGTGGCGCTGTGCGGCGGCCTGCTCGACAGCGTCAAGGGCGAGACGATCACTGTGACCCAATCACTTAACAAAGCTCATTGATAAGGAGTGCTAATATGCTGACTCGCAACCAAGTGCTGGACGTCGTTATCACCAACCTGCGCGACACCGTGGAAGATCTGGAGGATGTCGAGATCGACACCGCGCGCTCCATGAAAGAGCTCGGGGCCACCAGCCTGGACATCGTCGAGGTCGTCTCCTGCAGCATGCGCGAGCTGAAGGTGAAGATTCCGCGCGCGGAGCTGAACAAGCTGCAGAACATCGACCAGCTGGTCGAGGCGCTCACGTCGGCAGGCGCCACCTACGCCGCTTAGGGGGCAGATGACCGCGCACTTCATCCTCTATGTTAAGGATCAGGGCGCGGCGACCCGCTTCTACACGGCGGTGCTGGCGCAACAGCCGCGTCTGCACGTGCCCGGCATGACCGAGTTCGACCTGGCTCAGGGGGCTGTCCTGGGCCTGATGCCCGAGGCCGGCATCCGACGGCTGCTGGGCGACGCCATCGCCGATCCCTCCTCCGCCGCCGGCGCTCCTCGGGCAGAGCTGTATCTGCTCGTCGACGAGCCCGGCGACTTCCACACGCGCGCATTATGCGCAGGCGCGACGGAGGCCAGTCCGCTTCTAGTACGCGACTGGGGCCACATCGCCGCCTACAGCGTGGACCCCGACGGGCACGTCCTGGCGTTTGCCCGCGATGGGGCGCTTGGGGACGCCGAGCCCCAAATGTAACCAAAATCGGCTGGGGCCAATACTCCGCCAAGATGGACTGATCCGATCGCTTTTCCGACGCGTACAGCGATTACGGCGTCGGCACGCGGGTTGCTTATAACCCCGGCGGTGGGCGGATCGGTACATAGGTGGGAGTTGTCTAAGGAGGCCCGATTTTGGGTGAATGTACAGAAGGTCCCCAGCAACAGCAGGGGCAGAACAACCAGGCCCCCCAGGGCGCCGAGAAGCAAGGTCAGCAGCCGCAGCAGCAGCGCGTCTCTCTGCGCGGCCAGTCCTACGCCAACGGCCGCCGTCTGCTCCAGGTCGGTGATGTCGGCGACGTCATCGGCGACGGCCCGCCCCCGTACGAGTGGCGTCCGGACCAGGATCCCGACATCGTGTGGGTCCCCGATCAAAACGCGGCCGCGGCGGCCCGTGTTGCGCGCGACGCCTATGGCGCGCCGGATCTCGCCTCCGCGCTCGAGCCGATCACGCGCGGCGATCGCGTCGGCTATCGTCTGAAGCCGCAGCTTCTGTCGCCGGACTGGCAGGCGACCTATCTCACATACCGGCCGGCCGCCCAGCGCGAGGGCGAGGTCATGGTGCTGGACCCGCGCGTGCTCTCCGCGCAGGTCGCGCCGACCCGCGTTGTGCTGTACGACCCGACGCTGGCCAACCGCGATCGCAACCCGCTGACGGTGCTGCCGTCGACGGGTGAGCAGGAGCGCGCCCAGTGGGACGTGCCGCTGTTTCAGCCGACGCTGGCGCTGCAGAATCAGCCGGCCGTCCCTCAGGATCACGCCACCCAGGCGCCGGTGGACCCGCGCCAGATGGGCTTTCGCGGGGACCCCGTCCAGCTCGAGCGCATCATCGCGGATCCCGGCGCCTTCGCGGAGCTGCTGAACCGCCCCTCCGAGACCGAGGTGCTGGTAAAATTCGACGCTCACGGCGCCATGGGGCATCTGGGCAGCAGCCGCATGACCTTCCAGCGCGACCGCGGCAATGAGACTACCCGCCCGCTGGTGCCCGAGATGCAGCTGGCCCAGCCCGGCAGCCGTCAGCTCTTTCTGGGCGGCACCTCACTGGACATCGAGCGCGACCGCCCGCGTCAGGACAGCAACCCCCGCGGGTTGGCCTGGGACGCCGAGAGCCGGACGTTCAACTTCACCGAGCCCACCCACACGCGCATGAACCTGGAGTGGCTGCAGTCGCTGCTTCAGACGCAGCAGATCCGGCCGTCCGACGGTACGCCGCGCCTCGTGGTGCCGCAGCTGACCAGCGGCCCGATCGTGGTCGTGGACCCGTCGGGCGACGGCGGTGTGTTCCAGGCCAACGGCATGACCGTGCTCAGCGGACCCAACGCGGCGCTGGCGCAGCTGTCCGGCGGACGCATCGAGGTGTACCTGTGGGACGGCCGCAGCCGGCTCATTCAGTCCGACACCGGCACGATGGCGGCGCTGATGGCGCGCTCGATGCAGCGCCAGACGCGCAACGGCGGCCTCGGTCTGCAGCGCTTCGACCGTGGCCTCGGTAGTGGTCGTCTCGGCGGTGGTCGTCTCGGCGGTGGTGGCGGCGCGGATCAGTGGCGCTGGCAGCCCGGTCAGAACGCCGAGGACTTCTTTCGCCTCAACGAGAACCCGGGCGACGCGTTTCTGCGCGGGGGCTTCCCATACGGCTTCATGAACCAGCCGCCTCGACCGGCTGCGGACAGCTTCCGCATGCTGACGGTGGGCCAGCTGAACAACCTGGCGCGTCGTACCCAGGCGCAGGATCTGTTGCGCAACGCCGGCGTCAGCGCCTCCCGCAAGGGGCAGCTGGCGGACCTGACGTCCAACGCCCAGTATGTGCCGGGCACCAGTCGCGACGGTCGCAACACGGTCGACACCGGGTCGCACGAGACGGTGGCGCTGGATCCGCTGGCGGACGCGGCGCCTCAGAGTACGGATGATCTGGCCACGATCCAGGGCAAGTTCGTACAGGCGGACGGCGTGATCGGCGGCCTGCAGCGGGCCCAGTCGCTTAGCAGATATCGCGACCTTATCGGCGCACTGAGAGTGCGCGTACGCCAGCACAAAGCGGCGCTGACGGCGGAGAACTCGGCGCAGTTTCAGCAGCTGGTCGACGGTCTGCTGGCCATGGCGCCGACGTCGCGCGACCGAATCACCGAGGTCCGCGCGCTGGACCAGCGATTCGGGCGCAGCACCGCCGACGGCTTGTCGGTGGAGCAGCGGCTGGAGCTGATCAGCGTGCACAACCAGATCAACGATCCGGGCCACGCGTTTGAGGAGCTCGAGGGCAAGTACGCGCTGTCGATCATCTACAGCGACCAGACAGCTACCGCGCTGGGCTTCTTCTCCGAGGCCGAGCGCACGATGATGCAATACCGCCAGGTCGTCGCCAACGCGAAGCCGGGCAACTTCCAGCAGCAGCTGGACGGGCTGCAGGGCGCGCTGGCATCAGAGCGGCATCGCGCTCATGAGGCCGGGATCATCAACGACGCGACCTACAACGCATGGAATGCGCTGAGCCGCGACATGATCGTACTGCAGGCACAGCGCCAGGGTGGGTCGGTGTCCAGCGGCGTTCGCGCCAGCGCGGCGCGTCACGCTCAGTCGTTGTTCGAGGCGCTCGACAAGGTCACCCCGATGTCCGCGCTGCCCAGCGGCGGGTACGGTGGTTCGTCGACGATGGTCAACGAGTACACGGGCGAGATGACCACGGTCGCCGCCTTCTACAGCAACACGTCGGGCGCCGGTCCGGAGCTTGCGGGCGACATCCGCGACGGCAACTGGACAAAGGCGCTCAAGAATTACAGCCGGCTGGTCGGCGGGCTGGACAAGTGGATCGCGCACGAGCTCGAGGAGAAGCACGGCGAAAACAGCAAAGAGGCCCAGCGCGCCAACTACCTGGGCGCGATGCGCGGCGAGATGCAGAAGATCGAAGAGCACAACCCCAAGCGGGTCAGCGCGGTCTTCCAGGCAGACGAAGCCACGTACGGCAAGGACGCGCGCCTGGGCGTCCCGCTGCAGCTTTACTACTGGGAGCAGGACGGCGAGTGGATCCTCAAGGATCTGACCAACCCCAACCGCACCTTCGAGGACAACGTCAGCAAGAGCAGCGGCCAGACAGAGCCGCCGCACTCGCTCTTTCAGGAGCTGGACACCAAGCTGCACTTTCCCAAGGGCCTGATCAGCTACCAGCTGCCCAACGGCGGGCGCATGTCCGAGGTCACCACGACCGAGTCCATGACCTGGGTCGACTGGCTCACGTACATCGGTCTGGGCCTGGCCGCGGTCGGTCTGGGGCTGGTCACGTTCGGTACCGGCACTGTCGCTGTGCTCGGCACCGTGGCGCTGGCAGCGGGCAGCGTTGCGAGCGCGACCGCAGCCGCCGGAGACATGTATCAGCGGGCGGATCACGGCGCGCTCGACGGCACTACCGCGATCTTGGATATCGCGACCATCGTGGGTTCGCTGGCCACCGCCGGTGCGCTGGGTGCGGGTCGGATCACGGTCGCCGGTGTTCAGGCGGCGCGTGGCGGCACGGCCCTGACCGGTACGATGGCGCGTTTGGCGGCCTTCTCGGGTCGCGCGTACGTGCCGTTGGTCGGCACTGCGATCGCCGCGGACGGCGTGGGTCTCATCACGATGACGAGCCAGGCGGTCGCGCAGATCCAGCAGATCAAAGACAGCAACCTGCCCGAGGGCCAGAAGAACCGGTCCATCGCGCTGCTCATCGCCCAGATCGCCGCGACCGGCGGCCTGATGATGCTGAGCGTCAAGGGCGACCTGCCGGCGCTGCGGGGCCAGAACGCCAACGTGGTGCTGGACATCGTTGACGGCGTGCCGACGGCGCGACTGGCGGGCACCGGGCCGACCCGAGTCGGGCAGGCGCAGGACGTCGCGGGCGCGTTCGAGGACTCCCGTGTCGCGACCACGCGTGGCCAGATCGGGGCGGACGACGCAGCGCGCGTGATGGGCGACCTGCCGACCGTGCGCATCGACCCGACCAACGAGAGCGGCTCCATCGCTCGCTACCTGGCGGACGACCTGGGCGTCTCGGCGGCGGATCTGCAGATCAGCCGGCTGGGCGGCAACGCGGCGGGCTTCTCCGGCGCGGTGGTCTACAAGGCCATGCACAAGGGCGAGCTGATGGGCTTCTTCAAGGTCTTCGGCGACCGGGCCGAGTTCCTGCGCGAGGTCGGGGCGCTCAACAAGCTGCGCGGCCTGCAGATGGAGCACTTCCGCGGTGTCGAGATCGGCAACCCGGGCCGCTTCGGCGACACCGGCGTAGGCCTGATGGAGGCGGCGCCTGGTCGCATCCTGAAGTCCACGCTGGAGGATGTCGGCGGCATGCCGGCCGGCGCCGCCCGCACCGAGGCCGTGGAGGCGCTGGTCGCCGACGTGCGGTCGGTGGCGCGCGGCATGAGCGAGCTGCACTCGGCGGGCTCGGCAGGTCGCTCGGTTGCTCCCGAGTACATCGAGAAGGAGATAACCAAGCTGCTGGGACGCTGGGACGGCCTGGCCGACTCGATCCCGGCCGCCGACCGTGTGCGACTGCGTCGCGCGATGGAGGGCCTCTTCGAGGACTTCCGCGGCGCCGACCTGCCGGCCACGCTGGCGCACGGCGACGGCCACGCGGGCAACTTCTCGGTGCACGGCGATCAGGTCACCACGTTTGACGTCGAGACTCTGTGGCGCTCGGTGGGCCAGGACGGCAAGGGCGTCGCGACCGGCGCCGCCGACACGGGCCGCTTCAACGAGTCGCTGCGTCTCTTCGGCCAGTCCAGCGGCCTCAGCGCGTCGGAGATCGACCTGCTGCAGACCACGTTTACCCGGGAGTATCGGTCGGCCGCCGGCGCGACGGGCTCCAGCGCGGACTTCCAGACCGCCAGCCGCTTCTACGAGATCAACTTGACGAGCATCGCGCTCCGCACGGAGATCCAGACCGCCGGCGCCGCCTTCGACGCGGCCTCGTCGCCTGCAATGACCCGGCTTCGCGCGCTGCTGGGGCTCTGATATATGAGAACCGTGACCACAACGAGCAACAACGCGACCTGGCGCACCGTCCTGGCCACCGCCGTCACCGGCACGCCGGCCCATGCGCACCTTCAATCGGTAACCGACGCCCTGGACGCGGCGCTGGCAGGCAACCTCACCGAGACCGCCGCGGCAGCCCTGTTCAGCGACGCCAACATGGCCCGCGCGCGATTGATCGTGGCGTTGGAGCCCGAGGTGCGAGCCCGCACAGGCGACAACCTGGCTGCTGCTCGCGCGGTGCTGTCCGCCGCGCGCGCGCTCTTCGAAGAGCTGGTCGCCGCGGCGGTCGGCCTGGACGTGCGGCCGGCGGTCATCCAGGCCGTCCTGACCTCGATGGAGGCGGGCTACGAGCAGGGACGCTCGACCCCCGACGCCGAAGAGCGAGACTACACCTGCCCGCGGTGCGGCTCAGGCCACGTCCACGTGGACGACATCGTCGCCATGAACTACCGCTCGGTCGAGGTGCGCTGCGAGCAGTGCGCCCACACCGGCGCCTGGTTCGTGGGAGGGCCCGAGGAGTCCGCCTGGTCCTGATTGCCGCCGTGGCTGGTGAGCTCGGGAGGTGATGCGCGCGCGCACCTCCTTCACAGACCTGTCCATCCTCAAAACCCATCCGGCCTTGTGGCGCGCACGTGGGCGGTCATTCAGCTGCGACCACGACAGCGCCGGTCCGCAACCCGCGAGGAACTGCCTGACGGAGCAGCTCGATGAGCCGGTCGCGGATCCATCCCTGCCTCAAAGACGGCAGTCCCGCCACCACCTTCTGCGTGATGTGCATGGGCCGGCACGTCGACACATCCCGCTTGTGGTGCATCAGGCGCCCGGTCTTGGGGATGGAAAACGCCTGGTCGACGAGCACCCGCCCGTCAGTGTCTCACGGGCGAATCGTGTCAGGAGTCGCTGAGACTACTGCACAATGACAGTTTCATGACCGGCGGAGCGGGTTGTTCAGCGGTTGATCCACGGGCGCGGTAGCTCCGCGATCGGGATGAGCCCATGCTCTCGCCAGCCTTCGCGGCGCAGCCAGGTGCCGGGCGGGGCGCGATTCAGGCATATGGCGTGTTCCGAGCGGACTGGCTGCTCGCGCCAGCCCTCGAACTCCAGGCACGTGGAGTATGGGTCCAGCCAGTCTTTGGGGTAGCGGTGGCCACCGCGTGCGGCGTGGCGGCGCGCGTTGTTGAGGACGTAAGCCAGACCGCGGCGAACCTCGAGCGGCGTCGTGAGCGCGCGAGCGTGGTAGCGGCCATCGAAGACCTTGCCCCGCCGGCGCCACACGCCGTTGAGGCGGCGGGCCAGCCGAATGCCCAGCCCCTGCATGGCGCGTGACAGCTCGCGCTTGTCGGGCGCCTCCACAATCAGGTGCAGGTGGTTGGTCATGACGCTCCAGTCGGTGATGCGCACCCCGAAGCGGGCGCAAGCCGTGGCGAGCGCGCGGCGAACGACGCGAAAGGTCCGCGCGCGGCGCAGCGAGGGCAGCCCGGCGGCCAGGCGCATGGTGACGTGTAGCGGCGCACACTCCGAGACGGCCGGCCGGATGACGTGCGCGACGCGGCGCCGAACGCCCGGTTGCCGCTTGCGACCGGCGCCTTTTCGCGCCCCACCCCAAGACTTGAAGTCGAGTGCGAGCTGCCGTTTGCGGGAGGTGGTACGTGACATCTTGATTAGGCAGATAATAGTGCCTGTCGGTCGGCAAGTCAACCCCTGGGAACGTGTCCCTGTAGAGGGCCACGCTCCTGGTGCGGATGGGTTGGATCGATGCCCGAGCGGAGCGAGGTCAGCGGGGCCTGGTCTGTCACGGGATGGTCACGTGGACCTCGTCCTCAACCAGACCTCGGAACGCCACGGCTGAGCGGAGAGCCGGCTCGGAATGGGTGGGGGGAACCGGCGGTCCTGGCTGGAGAAGCGCCGAAATATCTACAGGGCGAGAATCGCCTCCGGCTCCAGCATGATGATCGTGCCGAGCTTGCCCAGCGCCTCCATATCGATGCGCGTCTTGTCGCCCACAATCGAGATCAGCTTGGGACGGTTGGCGATGTGCGCCTTGTGGAACGCCAGCAGGTCTTTGAGTGTCGCGGATTGGGTCGCTTCGTAGCGGGCCTTGCGCGGGTCGGGCTTCAGGCCGCGGCCCAGCCAGCGCCAGACGTCGCTTGTGATGCGGCGGAACTGGATACGGCCGGTGCGATACCCCGTGATGCGGGCGTCCCGGGCCGCCTTGAAGCGATTGGCCGACTCGGGCAGCTTGTCCATCAGCGACAGGAGCACCTCGATGGCGCCCGAGGTCTTGTCGGCCTGGGTGCCCAGCTGGGAGGTGAGCAGGTTGTCGTCGTCCGCGCGGCGGCCCATGTAGTAGCGGGCGCGGGCGGTGTAGGCCAGCGCGCGGGACTCGCGCAGCTCCTGGAAGACGATCGAGTTCATGCCCGAGCCGAAGTAGGAGTTGAAGAGGTCCGCCATGGCGCCGTCGGCCTCGTCAAAGCGGCCGTCGGTGAAGTCGATGCGGACCAGCGCCTGTGCCATCTCCTTGTGTACAAAGCGGATTTCGGTCTTCTCGGGGGTGGCCACGCGCTCCGCGACCCGCACGGGTGGGGCCTTGAGGGCAGCGGAGCCTTGGCGATGCCCGGCCAGTAGGTCGCGCACGGCCGCCGGTGTGGCCTTGCCCACGTATGAGATGCGGTGGTTGTAGTCCAGCAGCCCACCGATGAGCGCGGACAGCTCAGCGACCTTGAGCTTGCGCGCGTCGGCGATGGGCAGGCGGGTCAGATATCGCGATTTGGCGCCGTGTTGGCTGTACTGTTGCAGCGCGCGGATGATCGTCTTCTGATCTTTGCGGCCGTCCTCGCGCTCGCCTGCGGCGATGTTGACGGCGCGATCCAGCGTCTTCTGCTCCATGACCGGGCGCTTGATCAGGTCCATCAGGATGCGGACGGACTCCTCGAAGTTCTCGCCCAGCCCGCTGATGTCCAATGTGGTCTCGTCGCGCCCGACCTGGATGCGGAACGTGGTGCCCAGGCTGTACCAGGCCTTGTTCAGCGCGGCCGGGCTCAGGTCGCCGGCGCCTGATTTGCGCAGCAGACGTGCCGCGAACTCCAGCGCCGGCCGCTGCGCCAGGCCGACGTCGATGCGCAGGCTCAGGCTGAACAGATCGTTGACCGGGTTGGTCACGTGATAGAGGTCCGCGCCGGGGGCCACCGTCTCGACCACGTAGTCGCGCCCGGCCTCGATGTATTTGGGCGCGATCGGCGCCACGGTGTGCGCCATGAGCTCAGCCATGAAATTGGACTGGCGCGTCGGGTCGATCTTGATCGGCGCGATCTTGGGCTTCTGGATCGACGGCACCTCGTGCTTGCCGTCCTCGCGATACCCCACGACGTACGCGTCGCCGAAGTACTGGTTGGCCACGCGCACCACGTCCTCTTTGGTCAGCTTGGACATGCGCGCGATCTCCGCCTGCGCGTGCGGCCAGCTCTGAAACTGCAGCCACGACGACCGCATCATCGACACCCGCGCCTTGTTCGACTCCAGGCTGTGCGCGCGGCTGCTCTTGTAGTCCGCCACGATCGCGGGCAGCAGCGAGCCGTCGAAGTCGCCCGCCTTGATGCGGTTGAGCTGCGCAAGGAGCAGGTCCTCGGCCTCTTTCAGCGACTGTCCCTCCTTGGGTACGCCCCACAGATACTGCGCCCCCTCGTCGTTTCGCAGCCGCGGAAAGGACCCGGCGGCGCGCACCTTCTGGGTCTGGTTGAGGTTGAGGTTGATGAGCCCGGCGGTCGAGTTGTCGAGGATCATGTCGACCAGCTTCAGCGCCTCTGCGTTCTTGCTCGAGTTGGACGCCGTCGGGAAGGCGATCAGCAAAAACTCCTCGCCCGGATACTTCACGCTCACGCGTTTGACGCCCTTGTGCGGCTTCTCCACCCACGTCGGCTGCGGCGGCACCGGACGCGCCGGCCAGGCCCCCAGCGTGCGCTCCAGCAGGGCGATCGTCTTGTCGATGTCCATGTCGCCGGACATGAAAACGGCCATGTTTCCAGGCACATAGTGCTTGTTGTAGTAGGCGGTGATCGTCTTCAGCGACGGGTTCTTCAGGTGCGCGACGGTGCCGATCGTGGGCTGTTGGCCGTAGGGGTGAACGGGGTAGAGCAGGGCGTCGACGGCCTCCATGATCTTGCGCTGCTTGCTGTCGATGGAGCGGTTCTTCTCCTCGTAGACGACCTCCAGCTCGGGCTGAAACAGCCGCCACACCGGCGCCCGAAAGCGCTCGGCCTCCAGCCTGGCCCACTGCTCCAGCCGGTTCTTGGGCACGCCGACCTTGTAGACCGTCTCCTCGTCGGACGTGTGCGCGTTGACGTGGCGCCCGCCGATCGCCTGGTAAAAGCGGTCCAGCTCGTTGGCGATCGCGTATTCGCCGGCCTTGACCGACTCCGCGCTGATCTTGGCGTACGTCGCCTCGCGCTCTGCCGGATCCGTCTGTTTGAAGCGCTCTTCGTACAGCGCCTCGATCGTCTCCAGATGCGGTCGCTCCTTGTCGTAATCAAGGGTGCCGAAGCTCTGGCTGCCCTTGAACAGCAGATGCTCCAGGTAGTGCGCCAGTCCGGTGTTGTCGGCCGGATCGTGCTTGCTGCCGGCGCGCACGGCGATCTCGGTGTAGACCCGCGGCTCCTGGTCGTTCTTCGTCAGATACACGGTCAGCCCGTTGCCGAGCTGATGGATCCGCACCTCCATCGACGCGGTCTCGGCGGTGGTGTGGCCGCAGCCGGCGACGAAGAGCAGGGCGGTGAGCAGAGAGAGGGCGCGTGAGCATGTCATGGCAGATTGCATATCGCCCGAACGCCGCGGAGGCAAACTCGCGGATGGCGCGCCTACGGTGTGGTGCGGAAAACCAGTTCGAAGCGCAGGTCACCCGTATCGCCGGGGAAGCGCCAGGTCTTGATCCGGGCGCGGACGCACGCGGCCACCTCTTTGAGCACCGCCGGCGGCTTGGGGATCTCGAGTCGGCTGACGCGGCCTTGTTTGGTCACCGAGAGCGCGACCGACAGGGTGCCGGTGGCGCTGTGCACGTTCTTTAGCGCTCGCTGGTGGCAGGATCGCAGCGCGCCCTGGCGGCGGGTCAGGGTCGCGTTTTTTGTGCCCTTCACCTTCACCACGCTTGTAGGGGCCTTGAAGGCGTCCGCGAGCTCGGAGTGCCCGTCCATGAGCGAGTCGACCACCGGGCCGTCTCCCCCCTTTGCCCCGAGCATCTTGAGGATGACGGTATCGCGGCACTTGGAGCTGATTTTGCCGCGCAGCGGCCGCCACTTCGCCATCAGCCGATCGCGCTGGAAGACCAGCACGTTGGTCCCTCGGGTGACCGCCAGCCAGCGCGACGACAGGGCAGTCGGACCGGGATTTCGGACCTTCAAACGCACGTACTTGCCTTTTTCGTGGAAGATGACGCTGGACTTGCCGGCAAAGATCTCACCACCGCCCTGGCGATCTCGACACGTCGCCGTGGCGCCGCCGCCCTTCAGTTGACCGCCCGGTCTCAGCATCCGGGGGCGGGGCATCCGATGGCTGCCGCTCAGCGCGAGCAACGCCGGAAGCTTGTATGCGGTCACCATGGCCCGGCCGCGCCGCACATAGAGCTTTGACTTTTGGATAGCCACAGCTGTGACCGGCAGCGAGCCTTTCACCTGGCCCACAGCGGCCGGCGGTAGAGTGGCCGGCGCGGTATTCAGGGCTGCCAGCAGTGCCAAAACGGACATCAGCGCACGTCCTCAGGCGCGTGGTTGACGGCCTCGACGTTGTTGCCGTCGGGGTCCAACGCAAACGCGCCGTAGTAGTGCTCGTGATAGACGGGTCGCGGGCCCGGAGAGCCGTTGTCCGTGCCACCTGTGGCGAGCGCGGCGGCGTGAAAAGCGCGAACGGCGGCGTTGTCGGCCGCCACGAACGCGATGTGGCGCGGCGTGTAGGCCGACTTGACCTCGACCACCCACAACACCGCCTTGCCCGACGGGCCAAACGCCACAGCGCGGCGGTTTGGAAACTCCGTGTCCCAGGTGGCTGTGAACTCGGCCTGGACGCCGTAACCCAGCGCCTCCATCGAAGCCAGGTAGAACGCGCGTGCGGCGTCGAAGTTGGTCGTGTACGTGGACACGTGATCGATCATGGGTCCTCCTGAGCGGCCGATGATACACTGCCCCAGCCGTGAGACATGCCGTTGCCACAGTCTGTGTGCTGGTGGGCCTTTTGTGCACCGCACAGGCGCAGCCGCCCGACCAGCGCGCTGAGCAAGCCTACGAGAAGGCGTCCCAGGCCTTTCAGCGCGGCGAGTTTGCGGAGGCGATGAAGTGGCTGGAGGCGGCCATGGCGATCCAGCCGCGCCCGATCTACGTCTACAATATCGGGCGCGTCGAAGAGGCCATGGGGCGGCTGGCTGCAGCCCACGCCACGTTTTTGCGCGTGCAGGCCATGGCCGACGTGCCGGCGCCGCTCGCCAAGCTGGCCGCCCAAAAAGCAAAGCGCCTGACACCGCTCACCGAACGAGCTGTTCTGGTGGTGTCGGGGCTGCCCGCCGGCGCCCGCGTCCAGCTCGACGCCGCGCTGTTGAGAAACCCCGGGCAGGAGCTCGCCGTTGACGTCGGCGTGCATCAGCTGTGCGTGATCTCCCGCGATGAGCGGACGGTGGCATGTCAGCGCGCGGACCTACCGGCCGGAGAGCGTACGGACTGGCGACCCCCTACCGACGACGGGCGAGGCGCGCTGCGGTGGACGCCCGAACCGGACGCCGTGGGTCTGGAGCTGAACGGCGCGGTGCTGCTGGTGGATCCCCAACGGCTGCAGCGCGTGTCGGTAGATGCCGGACAGCATGTGGTTCGCGTTGTGCGTCGAAGTCGCACCGCGCCCGTGCAGCTGACCGTCTTTGTGGGCAAAGAGACGCGGATCGAGGTGGCGCCCGAGCCTGCGGTGGTCATCAGCGAGCGGCCCAGCGTGTGGCCGTGGATCGTCTCCGGGGTCGGGCTGGCAACCGTCGGCGTCGGAGTCGGCCTCTTCGTTGCTGCGGGTAGCGAGCGAGGCGTTGAAGACGTGGACGGCCTGGTTGTCGAGACGACCCAGGTCGCGCATCGTGAGTCTTGGAGTCGCTCAGCCGATCTCGATCTCGCGGGTGCGGTGCTGCTGGGTGTTGGTACCACCGCCATCGTGGCCGGGCTTGTGGGCGTGCTGGTCGATCGGCCGTCCGCGTCCGCGTCGATTCGCTCCGCAGTCTGGCTCGGGGTGTCCCCGCTCGGTCTGACAGCGGGAGGTCGTTTTTGAGCCGCCTCACACCCGTGCTGCTGGTTGTCGTGGGCATCGGCTGCGCCGACGACTTCAACCCCGGAGAGCTGAACTACGCGTGCGATTCCGCCGCCGACTGTCTGCCCGGATACGAGTGCGTATTCTCGGCCAAATACGGCAGGGACGTCTGCGGTCTGCCGTCCGCCGCCGACGTCGTGGAGGATGTGTGGACGTCCGACGTGCCGCCCGCCGATGTCGATGAGCCGCCGGACACCTTGGACGTGGCGGACCTCCCGGATGTGGCTGATGCGATCGAGGACGTTCCACCGCCGCCGGACATCCCCGATACGCCCGATACGCCTGATATCCCGGCTGTGCCCGATGCGGGGCCGCTTCCCGTCGACTGCAGCACCTCGCCCGACGGCACGCCCTGTGACAACGGTGACCCCTGCACCGTTCTGGACGTCTGCGGGGACGGTGAGTGCAAGGCCGGCGACTTTGTGTGCGGTGACCAGCCGCTGTCGGTGAGCGGCACAGCGGCCAATGCCCCCACCATCCTGGCGCTCGGCGACGGCCGGTACGCAGCGCAGTGGATTGGTGATAGCAACGCCTTGGGCGACGTCGAAGCCAACTACGAGCTGCCCGCCAACCGGCTGCGCGTCACGGATGCGGCAGGCAGCCGCTCGGACCGCGAGACGGCGTTGATCGGCGGCGCCAAAAACTGGACCCCGGCCCCGCTGACGCTCACCGATGGCGTGCTGGCTGCGCTGGAGGTCACCGGCACCAGCTACAAGTGCAATTACTCTGTTGGGACGACCACCTGCAACTACGGCGGCGCCTTGCGCGCGGCGGTCTTTGGCGAGTCGCCGTCGTCCACCGAGCTGCTGCCGCTGTCGGGCTCCATCAGCTGCCATGTGGGCTGCGACGATCACCTTCCCGTGCTCGGTACGGCCAGCCTCAGCTTTGCGGGCGGGGCACGCGGTGTACTGGTCAGCTTCGACATGCACTACGGGGTCGCATCCGTGCCGGAGGGGCCGACCTATGACCCGCCGGTGAAGCGGCTCGAGTACTTCCCGGCGACGGCGGACCTGACGCCGGGCGCGCCCAAGAAGCTGTTGGCCACGAATCAGCTGCCGGACCCGGGACGTTTCCATGCCCAGGCCCTGGCGGACGGCACCGACCGCTTTATGCTGGTGTGGGTGGACGCGACGGGCAGCGCCCTACGGGGCGCCCGGTACCTGGCCAACGGCGCGGCGGACTCGGGGGAGCCCTGGCTGTTGGGCAACACCGTTGACGCGACCGTTGGCGCCGTGCGCGTGGCGCCGCTGAAAGACGGCACGTTTTTGGTCGCGTGGGACCAGTTCACCGACGACGCGCCAAGTAACATACTCCTGGCGCGCTACTACCCCAGCGGCGACCCGGTCGCGGCGCCCAAAGCGGTAGCTGCCGGAGCCGGCGACGAGCGGCTGGGCGGATTGGGCGTCTTGAGCGACGGTCGCTATCTGCTCGTGTACGACGACTCTCAGGGCGACCTGATCGGGTGGGGCGTCAAGGCGCTGCTGTTCGGCGCCGACGGCAAGGTCGACAAGACGATCGCGGTTAACCACACGGTGGCCGGAGACCAGCAGGCGCCGTCCGTCGCGGTGCTCGACGACGACCAGTGGGTCGTCAGCTTCATCGACGACGCGGGCCTGGCGTGGACCCGGCGATTTGACAGCGACGGGGAGGCGGTTGCCGGGCGGCCGGAGGTCAGGCTGGCTGAGGAGACCGAGGGCGATCAGGTGAGTGGTTCCGCGGCTGGATCGGGCGACAAGGCGATGGTCGTCTATGCATCCGCCGTACCCGGCAAAGCCGAGCCCGACGTCTTCATGCGCCTGGTTTCGCCGGACGGGGCGCCCGTCACGGTCGAGGCACCAGTCAACACCACCACCGTCGGCGCACAGACCGATCCCGCAGTCGCGTTTGGGGGGGATTTGTTCATCGCCGTCTGGGAGTCGTTTGGCCAGGACGGGGACATCAGCGGCATCGCAGGCCGTCGGTTCGGTCCTGACGGAGCGCCGCAGGGCGTAGACTTTGTGGTCAACACGACCACGGCCGGGTACCAGCGACAGCCGACCGTCGCCGCCATGGATTCGGGTCGTCACCTCGTGGCTTGGAGCGGCGTGTCCGCTGTCTCAAAGTCCGAGTCCGACATCTATGGGCGACTCTTTGCCGGGGACGGCACCGAGTTTGCCGCTGAGTTCGTCGTCAACAAGAACACCGTCGGGCCACAGGCGCGACCGGCGGCCGCGGCGGGCGCGGAGGCGTTCTACCTGGCGTGGGAGACCAATGATCTCGCCGGTGCAGGGCCACAGGTACGAGTGGGACGAGTTGCCAAGGAAGGCGGCGTCGTACAGGTCGCAGCCACGGCCAACGTGGTTGGTGCCGGCTACCAGCAGCGGCCCGACATCGCGCTGGACGGCGCCAACGTTCTGGTGTGCTGGGAGTCCGACAGTCAGCCTGAGGGAAGCGGCTGGGACATCGTCTGCGTGGTGTCAGATGCCTCCACGTTGACGCCGCTGGCAGGTGAGTTCCTGCCGCACGGGTTCGCCCCCGGCGACGATCGAAACGTGTCGACTGCCGCCCATGCGGCGGGTGGCTACGTGCTGGTGTGGGAGGCCGGCGGGGAGGCTGTGGACGGCTCCGGTACCGCGATTCACTACCAGCGCCTTTCGACCCTGGGCCAGCCGATCGGGCGTCCGGTGGTCGCCACCCGCACCTGGTCCGGCAACCAGGGACGCCCGTTCGTGGTCGTCGGCTCGCACGCGGTGCTGGGCTGGGAGTCCGATCAGCAGGACGGCGACGGCCTTGGCCTGTACGTGCGGGGTGGCCTGTAGCCCGTTTTGTGCTCCTGACGCCGGAGTGTCGTAGACTCGGGCGCGATGACTTGGCTGAAGGACCAATCGTGGGCTGATCGAGCCGGCGCACCCGGCGTGCGCGTGGGGCTGGCTACGTTTGGCATTCTGGCGCTCGAGCTGGCGCTTATTCGGTGGACTGGAGCCCAGATTCGGGTCTTTGCCTATTTCGGCAACCTGGTCTTGATAGGCGCCTTCATGGGCATGGGGCTGGGCGTTGCGCTGGGGCGGCGGCTGCCGGGTCTGGTGCACGCCACGCTGCCGCTGTTGACCGCAGTGTGCGCTGTCCTGACGTTTGCTGAGCCGCTGGGCCTGATGCACCTGGAGTTTCCCGATCCCAGCGTCCACCTGTGGGGCGCCGAGGGGTCGCTGGCCGAAGGCGGGCAGTTCGTCTGGTCGGTGGTGCGCTTTCTAGCCGTCTTTACGGCTATCGTCGCCACGTTTGTCTGTGCCGGCGCCGCGGTCGGCTGCCTGTTCCCGCGGCTGGCCGTACTGCGCGCGTATGGCTGGGATCTGGGTGGGTCGCTGCTGGGCATCGCCGCGCTGACGCTGGCCACCTCTTTCGGCACCGGACCGCCTGTGTGGCTGCTTCTGGGCGTAATCCCGTTCGTGGTGCTGACCCGCAAGCCGCTGGCCGCCGTGTGCGCTGTCGCCGTCGTGGCGCTGGGGTGGCTGTCGGTCGACGACGCGGTCTTCTCGCCTTACAACCGCATCGATCTGGTCCAAGAAGGCAGCTCGGTGCAGCTGTCGGTGAATCGCGACTTTCACCAGTACATGCACAACCTGTCGGACGAGCACCTGGCCTCGGATGAGGTCGAGCCCGCGGCCCTGCGGCGGCTGCAGCGTTATCGCGCCGCGTACGACCTGCCGTTTACCATCAACGACGCGCGCGGCTCCGCCCTGATCGTGGGCGCCGGCACGGGCAACGACGTGCAGGCCGCGCTACGCAGCGGCTATCAGCGCGTGGTGTCGGTGGATATCGACCCGGAGATCATCCGGCTGGGGACCGAGCTCCATCCGGAGCAGCCGTACTCGGACCCGCGCGCAGAGCCGGTGGTCAACGACGCGCGCGCCTTCTTTGAGCAGTACACGGGCGACCCGTTCGACGTCGTGTGCTACGGCCTGCTGGACTCCCACGCCATGTTCACGTCGCTGTCGTCGCTGCGCCTGGACAACTATGTCTACACCGAGCAGGGGATCCACAGCGCATGGGAGCACGTCGCGCCCGGGGGCCACCTCAGCTTGAGCTTCAGCGTGTTTGCCGGGGAGTGGATCTCGGACCGCATGTTCTGGACGGTGACCAAAGCCACCGGCACCGAGCCGCGAATGATCTGCCACGGCATGCACTTTGGGTGCACGTTTATCGTCGGCAAGGACGAGGCGGTGCTTCACGGGGATCGGATCGCCCACTTCGGCCAGCGCAGCCCGGAGGCAGCGCAGGACGAGGTGCGCACGACCAGCGACGACTGGCCGTTTTTGTACGTGCGGCCCGGCGTCTTCCCCTGGGGGTACGTCGTGGTGCTGGCGTTTGTGCTCTTCATGGCCTTTGTGGGCACGCCCTGGGCCTTTGGCCGGGCATCGCTGCGCGCAGACTTCGACCCCGTCCTGTTCTTGATGGGGACAGCCTTTCTGCTGATCGAGACGCGCGGTGTGACCTCGCTGTCGCTCGTCTTCGGGTCTACCTGGCTGGTCAACTCCGCGATCTTCGGCGGCATCCTGCTGATGGTCCTGCTGGCCAACCTGGCGGTCGAGCGCTTTGGGTTTACCAATCCCATGCCGTGGTTTGCGGGCCTCTTCGCGGCCGTGCTGCTGATCTGGGTGGTCGACCCGGGCTCCCTGAACAGCTACTCGCTCGTTACCCGCGGCGTGATCGGTGGGCTCATCAACGCGCTGCCGATCGGCTTTGCCGGGGTGATCGTGTCGATACTGCTGGCGCGCTCGGCCAACGCGACCGCCTCGCTGGGCTCCAACCTGTTAGGCTCGGTGCTGGGCGGCTGCCTGGAGTATCTGTCCATGACAGTGGGCCTGGGGGCGCTGGCGCTGCTGGCCCTGGCGATCTACCTCTCGGCGTTCTTGCTCGCGATTAGAAGAAAACAGGGGGCCACGGCATGAAGACTCCCGTGCCAACCGACATCGTCCGCACGCGGTGGGCCGAGCGGCTGAAGTTTGAGTATCGGTCGGCTGCGCTCACCCAGCACCTGGTGCTGCGCCTGCTGCAGGTCGGCGCGGCGCCCGGGATCTCGCGCAGA
>CAZJHX010000079.1:0-653 GCA_964545715.1 uncultured Myxococcales bacterium | reverse complement strand
CGGGCTCATCCGCTCGGGTCTGCAGATCGTGGGCGACCGGCTGACCCACGCGGAGCTTGCGCATGCGACCCTGGCCGCGGCCGGCGGTGGGGCCGGCGAGCCGGTCGATCGGGACACGCTGCACCTGACGCGCGACCCGGATGTGGCGCTCGAGGTGGACGTCTGGCGCGCCACACTGGAGCTCCTCTGCCTTGGGGAGACGGTCGTGACGCGGTTGGTGGACCGGATGATCAAAGACTGCACCGTGGAGTCCGCGCACAAGGCGCTGAAGTGCGCCGCGGACAGCGCTGAGCGGCACCGGGAGTTCGGCTGGACCATCATGAAGTGGATGCTGGAAGGTCCCGGCGCCGACCTGCTGCGCACGCACGCCGAGATCGAGCTGCCCCCCATGATCGAGCGTCTGTACGAGACCTGGGCCATCATGCCGACCGCGACCGATCCGGTCGTCGGCAAGACCGAGCGCGCCTGGGGAGTGGTCTCGGTGGACGACTATCGCGACGCCCTGCTGCAGGCCATCGGCAAGGACTTTGAGCCGCAGTTCGAGGACACCTGGATAGACGTCACCTTTCCGCTCCCGTAAGTGCGCCTCGACGTGTAGACCCCAACGTTGCGTAGTTGGCACCCCGTCAGGGGTCCTGACCGGGGTGCTGCGG
>CAZJHX010000078.1:0-49262 GCA_964545715.1 uncultured Myxococcales bacterium | reverse complement strand
GGCACCAGCGCCGCAGACGTCATCGTCGCGAGCCCCGCTCTACGCGGTGGGCGCCGTGCTTGTGCTGGGCCTGGCCGGCGCGGGCTGGTGGTGGTCCGATCGACCGGCTGCGCCCGCAGAGCGGGCCGCCGCGCCAAGCGCCCCAAGGCAGGCAGTCGCTGCCGCCGCTGAGGAGTCGGACCACCCTGAGCCGGCGCCAGAGCCCCCCGCCGCCAGCCCCCAGCCGAAACCGACACCGACCGCGGACCCGGCCGCGACGGTCGCAGCCGCTGCTGTGGAGAGGCCGACTGAATCGCCGGCCTCCGCTGAGGCGCCCGAGTCATTCGCGGTAGAGGTCGCGATCCCCCGTCCCGTGCGCCCGGCCGGACGCACAGCGCCGGTCCGCCGTCACGCCGAGTGGGCCGAGGAAGAGCGTCGACCGCGAAGTGACCTCGTGCTGGTCGCCATGCTGCTGGACGCAACGGAGCTCTCGGCGCCGACGCCGACCCAGAAGATCTCGGCGAAGGCCCCAGCCCGCCGACCGAAAGTGAAGCCGCGCAAATCGAAGACGTCCGCGCCGACGCAGCCGACCGCCAAGAAACCCGCTGCCCCACCTCCCGCCGCGAAACCCGCGGCGAAGTCCGCTCCCAATGAGACCGTCCAGAAGCCGAAGCCCGCGCCGCGTCCCAAGCGCGACACCGCGCGCGAGCTGGAGGGTATGATGGACGACATGCACCAGGGCCTCGAAAGCAAGCGGCGCGGACGCTGACCGCATGGTGTCTCGCCTAATCATGAGCCTGGCAATGTCGGTGAGCATCCTGGAGCCGTATTCCGCGGGTGCGTCGTCTCCGCTTGGGACGCAGCTGGGGCGCTGGCTTGATGAGCCGGGCGTGCGGGTCGTGGTGGTGGAGCTGTATTCGGACTACTGCGAGCCCTGCAAGGCAGCGGCGCCCCGCTGGGAGGCGCTGCGGCAGCGGTATGCGAGCCATGGGTTGAAGCTGGTCGCGATCAACGTGGACGAGTACGAGTCGGACCGTCAGTGCAAGACGCTGCCGTGGCGACCGGATCTGCTCAAGTGTGATCGCGCGATAGCGGTCCAGTTGGGGGTGTGCAAGCCCGCGGGCGCCTGCGACGTCCCGCGCGCGTACGTCTGGTCGTGGCAGGGGGAGCTCCTGGTGTCCGGAAACGCGCACGTTCGGGAGGCGGAGCGCGCGATCCGGGCGTATCTGGGGCGGAGCCCGCGTGTGGCGGTCGAAGTGCTGGACGCGTCCCGGCGGCGGCGAGTCGACACGCGCAAGGTGCGCCGCCTGCTCGAGTCGGAGCTGTCGCGCGACGACAAGATCCAATTGGTGGTCAATCGGCGGGAGCGCGAGCGGCTGCGGGCCCGGGCAAAACGCAGCTACAGCGTCGCGCGGCGGGACGATCAGCGGTGCGAGATGGGAAGCGCCGTCTCCGAAAACATGGTGCTGCGCGCGGAGGTGTTCGACGACACGCTGTCGCTGGCCCTGCAGCATGTCGACAAACGGTGCGCGATCACCGTCGTCGCCGACCGCGGGCGCGGCAAGCCCACCTCGTGGGTCCGCAAAGCGGCCTACGAGCTGATGAACCGCCTGACGAAGCGCCCGCCGGCCCTGCCCGGCGCTGGTCTTGCGGCCGCTCGACGCGCCCCGGCGCAGCCCCCCGTCAAGGAGACCTGGACGGCGCAATCCGCAACAGCGCAGCGCGTCGTGGTGCGGTTCGAGTCGACACCGCCCGGCGCCATGGTCATGGTCGGGGGCAGTCCGGTGTGCCAGGCGACGCCGTGCAGCAAGGCGGTGCCCGCCGGCGCGCGGCAGGTCCGGATGCTGAAGGAGCGCTACCAGCCAAAAGGCGCACAGGTGACGCTGAAGGCGGGTGAGACGGTGCAGTGGACGCTGACCGCGGACTTCGGCAGCGTGTCGGTGACGGCGCCGGCGCCGGGCGTTGCCGTCTCGGTAAATGGCCAGGCGCGCGGGCGCACCCCCATCCGGGTCGAGCTCACACCAGGGCAACACGAGGTCAAGGTGGACGACCCGTGTTACACCGCCTTCACAACCACAGTCACCGTCCGCCGGGGCGCGGAGGCGGCGCTGGCGCTGACCGATCGCCAAGCACGCACACGCGTCTCAGGGGTCGAGGTCACCGCGCGCGACGACAAGGGCAACGATTTAGCGGCCAAGGTCTCGATCGATGGGCGCGAGGTCGGCCTCGCGCCGGGGCCGTTCACGGTGCCGCTGTGCAGCAAGCAGCTGCACGCCGAGCTGGCGGGCCACCGCACGGCCACAGCGACGCTTGCGCTGCGCGAGAAGCAGGTCGCCAAGGTACCGTTGACCCTGCCCTCGCTGCGAGCCGCCAGACGGGCCCCGGATCCAAACGCCCTGCTCACGGGCATCAGCAAGAAGCCCGAAATCCGACCCGCGAACCTGAAAACGGACAACATCGGCATCGGCGCGCTGCTGGCCGAGCGCGGCGTCGAACTAGTCGCTCTGGACATCTACGCGACGTGGTGCAAGCCCTGCGTAGCGGCCGTCCCCACCTGGAAGCAGCTGCACGCCAAGTACCGCTCTCGAGGCCTTCGCGTCGTGGTGCTCACAAAGCTGGGTCGAACCGGACAGACCGTGTGGAGCCCGGACAAAGTGGTGGCCGATCGCCAGGGTCGAATCGCCGACGCCATCAACCCGCGAGGGCGGCTCCCCGCAACGTATCTATGGGACCGAACGGGCAGACAGCTGGTACACGGCGGCGCCGTGGCGGACATCAGCAAGGCCGTCGAAGCCCGACTCGGTAACGCGGCGCTTCCCAACGCGCCCAACAACATTCAGATCAAGCGCGTCATGCGCAAGGCGGCCCGCACCGTGCGCAACTGCGTCACTGCGGCCGGAGAGCATAACGTGCACGTGGCGACGAGCTTCATGATCCTGCCAGACGGCGGCGTCTCGCAGGTCGGCCTGAAGGGCCCCGTCGCGGCGACGGCGGCCGCCGGGTGCGTGAAGGGCGCCATCAGGCGCCTGCAGTTCCCGCCAAGCCGGAACGGAAAGCGGGTCAACTACCCCTTCTTCGTGAAGTAGATCAGCGGCAGCGCAACTTGAACGAGAACTCCCGATTTCTAAGCCGGATCGTATTTGGACCCTTCAGCGAGAACCTAAGCCGGCCGGCAACATCACCGCGCGCGCTGCACAACGCCAGAGAGCCCGCGCCCCGCGAGAACACAACATCCACTACCCGTCCTCTTCGGGCCACCGCGCCCTCAGAGAATGTGCCGCTGACGGCTCCGGACAGCTGCAGCGTTGTCGGGAACCGACCGTTGACCTCCCAATGCCCCTTCGGTGCGAGACTAACCACATGCCGTGTGGAGGTCTGGTGCACTGTGATCGCGTAGACAGGACTCTCCGCGACCAGGACGCCGGGGGAGGTGGGTGCTGCGGCGGGCTCCGCCCGGGCTTGGCCGAGAACGGCCGACAACGCAGTCACCTTCTTTTCGACAAGCTCCAAGGCCCGTGTCCAGCTTCCAAGGCGCGCGGACTTGACCACCACCTCTTTCGAGCAGACCGACAATTTGAAGGTGTTGGGCGTGGCCCCCAACCGAACGCCGTCGACCCAGACGTCGGCAACAACAGCGTTACCCTTACTGTCTTGCGCCGACACAGCGATGGCGGACGGGCGGGCAGTCGGCTCCAGCGATATGGTCCGGACGTCACCGCGAGCCAGGGAGACCCGCTTGCCCACGGTCATCCAGCATGGGTCGCTCACAGCGAATTCGTGTCTTCCTACGGCGAGCTGTAAGTCGCGTAGCGGTGCCTTTCCGGCCGCCTTGCCGTCCACGACCACCTGAATACCGGCGGGCTTTGTCCTAATGCTGACCGTGGCGAAGTTCGGGTCGAGCGTCCACCGCACCTCCATGTTCCGTTCAATATCCAGCACCTGTGAGCGGGGCAGGAATCGCGGTCGCTGCATTTCAACAGCGTGGCTCCCAATCGTCACCTCTGCCGAGCACGGTGTCGACTGGCAGACGAGCAGCCTGTCCACCATGACGACGCTGCCCGCCGGTTTGGAGCGGAACTGCACCACGACCTTCTGCTGAGCCCTGGCTGACGGGTCCCAGTCATCCTTAGCACCGAACGTCTCCACCTTGACCGGCGCCTCGGATCGAGTGGTCGCTCGCCGAGCGATCCGAAGAGGATGCTGCGGGCGCTCACGCATGTTGGCCAGCAAGGCTCCGACGGCCTCTCGGACCGCGGCGGAGGATCGGCGCTTGCTCCATCGCACAATAACGGAAGTCAACTCACACCCACGTTCGATAGAGAACAAGCTGACGACGAGCTTCGACACACCACGATGACCAACGACGCGCGCGACAAGCCGTGAGTTGGCGGACACTTCCTGTCCCAACGCGCAGCGCTGTTCATCGAGGCGCGACGGTCCGTGTGACCCTTTACGAAGCCTGCGCAGCGCTGCGCGCTCTGCCGCGTCGGCCACGACCAGCAACCTGCCTTCGCGTGCAAGCTCTGAGCGCACCGCTGCCCGCAGAGAGGCGTCAGGCTTGCGCCCAGCATCGAAGGCCTCAACCAGTACGCGCGCGCTTCGCTTCAGGTACCGGGTAACAGCCTTCTCCACGACATCCACATGGCCGCGTCTAACAAGCAGCTTCCCCTGCCACGACCACAGAAACGCGGCCGGCAGGCTCCGTGCCCCGCCAAACGAGTCCAGGATTGTCCCGCTCAAGTCACATATCTGTTCGTCCGGCTCCCATGCCAGGTTCGCGCACTCTACGGCCTTGGCGTCTCGCACAGCCACCACCACGAGGCGCAACCCGTCATCGTAATACCTCTCACGAAGGCGTTGCCATTTGGGCACTGCGGCCATACACGGCTGACACCATGTCGCGTAGAACTCGACTGCCACCAGCCGAACGCCTGGACGCTGTAGATAGCGCTCCACACTAAAGGACGGCTGAGCGGCTGAACGGCGTGAGGCCAGAAGCAACATGACCGCGGTCAGCATGGCTGCAGCGTTACCCAAAGTTCGTGCCATAGTGCCTCCACGCTATCGCCGATGGTCGTCCCACACAAGACGGCTTCCCATCAGTGTGGGCCCGGCGTATCCTGCACATATCGCGGGAGAGAATGTGAAGACAAACAGCGTTCGCGTAGCCCTGGGCGCCGCCGCCCTGGTCCTTTTGGCTTTTGGCTGTTCGACGCGGCATGTAGTGCACTACCCGCCGGCGTCCGACATCTTCGTCACTCCCGGGGACGACCCGGGCACCGAGAGCCACACCACTTACATACCCAAGGGCTACTACTATTATCGGTACAGCGGTGGCGTCATTCCGCTTCCGCTGTTCGGACTCATCCCCGCGGGCAATCCGGATCCACAGATGATCTTCGACAAGATCGTGCTGCCTGATTTGCACAGGATGGGCGCGGATGCGCTCATCGATGCCACGATTACCGTCCGCCCGCCCCCCGGTTGGTTCTGGCGGTTCCTGGGCATCCCGCTGCTCTTCACGGGAGGCGGGTCTGTGACCGTTCAGGGCACTGCGGTAAAGCGTCCCAGACGCGCGCTCTCAACGACGCCGCGGATCCAGCCCCGGGTCGAGCCCGGCTACCGGCCGACCCCAACCCGGCCCCCGCGTCGTGTCACACCGCCGCCGGCACGAACAGTCCAAAAGCAGCCCAAAGCCAAGCCGACCGGGGCCCGCGGGTGGGCAGCCGGCACGACCCTAGAGGTGGCGCGAAACCCGAGGCAAGCGCGAACAATCGTCCCAACCTGGGTTGGGAAACGTGTGCGGCTGATGGACAAGACGGGCACGCTTTACACTGGAACGCTGACGGGATTCTTGATCAACACCCTGATCATAAGAACCGGAAGCCGGCGTCCGGTGTCGATGAAGATCGACCGGGTGCTGCGTATCACGCTGATGTTGCCGAAGTGATGCTCTCATCCGTGCCAGGGCGAGGTCACGTCGCGGCGCTGCTGGTGGCGACGCTCGCGAGCGGTTGTTTTGGCCAGGGCCCGCCGGCACAGCACACACGGAATTATGCCAGTGCAGAGCGCCCTGCCCGCGTGAGTCCGGCGCTGTCCAGACTGAACATCAACCGCACCTTGCGACTGGTAGTCACCCCCGAGTTTCAAGATCCCTCTGTGTACAGCATCTCGATAGGCAAATTGCAAACGAGCATCCAGCGGGCGCTGGCCGCGGCACGATTGCATCCCGCACACAGCGGCACGCCGGAGCTCACGCTGAACATGACGGTGTCGCGCCTGGCGACCATGCGGTCGGGAGGTGGCTACCGAATCTTTCTCGATTGCGAATTCAGACTGGATTCCGCCGTGGGCGGCGTCATCGGCCAACCTCTCAGCCTGGCCGGCTACGGCGCGACTACGAGACAGGCGCTGACAGCAGTCGTCGACAAAGTGGCGCTGCGACTGGCGCGCGGGCACGAGTTGGCGGAGGTGCTCAACCGGCTTGACACCGCCCCCAGCCCTCAGATTGCCCACGCCGATCCGGCGCCGCGCCCGAGTCCCGTTCAATCCGCACCCGCCTCGCATCCGCCCACGGCCGCACCGGCACTCCGGCGACGTAGCGACCCACGGTCACTGGCGGTGGTCATCGGTGTCTCGAGCTACCAACGCGGACTCGCCGCCATCCCGTTCGCGCGTCGAGACGCCGAAGCCTTCGAGGCTTACGCGATCACGACGCTGGGCGTCCCACGCCAGAATGTCCGCCTGATAGTGGACAACAACGCCACCTCGGCGGTCATCCGAAGCGTTCTGACCGAATGGCTGCCTCGAATGTCGCGGGCGGTGGGCGGCGCCTCCCGAGTCTTCTTCTACTACTCAGGGCACGGCACCGCCGGCGTCGCGGACGGCAGCGCCAGCCTGGTACCGCACGACGGCGACCCGACCCTGCGCGGGACCTTGCTGCGTATGAGCGATGTTCAGCGGGCACTCGACGCCACGCAAGCTCAAGCCGCGTTCGCCTTTCTGGACACCTGCTTCAGCGGGCGCGGCGAACGGTCAGTGGTCGCCGCAGGCACACGTCCGCTGGTGGCCGTGAAAACCGTAGCTCCCCGAAGCGCCCGCGTGCCAACCGCCGTGTTCGCAGCCTCGGGGCCGGCTCAAGTCGCCACAAGCGACGGCACGCTCGGCCACGGCAGCTTCACCGGCCAGCTGCTCAGAGCGCTCCGAGGCGCGGGCGACGCCGACAGAAACGGCGCCGTGACCGCGTCAGAGGTCCAGCGATTCCTGGCGCGAGAGGTACGTTTGATCGCGGCGCGCCAGTCAATCGACCAGACGCCGCAGCTGAGCCTCACGGGCGGAGCAACCAGGCGTCTGATACTGGTGCGCCGTCGCTGACGCTAGAAATCCGGCACCTCGGCCGAGTCGCAGCGGCCATTTGGCATGCACACTTTCCCGCCGGTGCACCGGCAGTCAGCCGGGCTGTTTTTGCAGTTCTCGCCATGGCGCCGACTGCAGTGGTGGTCGCCCACGCACGCGTATCTGCTCCTGAGCCGTCTGCATTTTCCGGAACACGGGCAGTCACCCGGGCAGTTTCCGCAATTCTCGAGGCCGCTGCACATGTTGTCACCACATACCGCGCGGCGAGCTCGTAGCGTGGCGGAAAAAGTGGTTGTGCGCTTCTCAACGAGCTCGAGCCGTTTCGACCAGGTCTTCATCCCGCGACCGTGGATCTGGAGCTGCCCCGCGCACACCGACACCTGAAATGTACCGGGTGTCTGCCCGAGCTTCTGGCCGTCGACCAGCACGTCCGCAACCAAGTCATTTCCCTTGGCGTCTCTAGCCTTGACGGTGAGGCCAGCAGGACGCGTGAGCGGCTTGAGGTCAACTGACCGATGCTTGCCGCGTTCGACCAGCAGCCCACGCTTGCCACTGTCATAGTAGCAACGATCGCGGACCAGCACCTCATACCTGCCGGGCCCCAGGGTGTGTCGCTTGAGCGGGGTCACGCCCGTGCGCTTGCCGTTTATCAGGACGGGTAGACCCGCCGGGGTACTGGTGATGCTAAGGGTGCCCGAGTCCGGTGTCAGCTTCCACACGATGGGGGTACCCTTGCGGACCGCGACGCGCTCTTCGCGAACGACGTGTCCTTGGCGACTCATCTGAACCACGTGACTACCCACACCGACGGCTTTTGAACATGGGGTGGCCGGGCACAGCGCGTTGCCGTCCACTACGACCATAGCCCCCGGAGGCCGCGACTCAAAGCGTACGACGACGGACGGGCCAGCCGGCGTGGGGCTCCAGTCGGCGGCAGGCTGGCCGATGTCGGTCTCGGCTGGTTGGATCGGGCGCTTTTGGGTGATCGACGACGCGCCAAACGACGCGCGTTCGCGCAACTTCGCGAGCAGCGCATCCACGGCCGCAGCCGCCGACCGCTCCGGATGCGCGGACGTCCAGACAACGGAGGCGGAGACGGGCAGGCACTGGCGTTCCAGCGAGAACATGCGCAAGTGCAGCTTGCGCCGTGTCCGGCCGACCCGCGCCTCCAGCAAGGAGTTCGGAGGCAGCGCCCGCCCGAGCTGACAGCGCTTGTCGTCCTCGAAGGTCGGGTTGCTGGTCTCTTTGCGATGGGCGCGCATCGTCGCACGGGTCGGCTTGTCGGCCACGACCGTGATCTTGCCGCGTGTACTCAGCGCATCCTCTACGTGTCGCTGCAACGTCGAGTCCTTGCGCCCATTGCGACCAAAGGCGTCCACGACAACGCGCGGCGCGCCGGCAAGATATCGTTGCACAGCCTTCTCCACGGCGTCGACGTGAAGCCCGTGCCGGATGAGCGTTCGGCCCTGCCACGACCACAAGAACGCTTCCGGCAGCCCGGTGACGCCAAACTGCTCTTGAACCGGGCCGTAGTCGCACACCTCTTGGTCGGGCGCCCACTGGAGCGGCAGAACGGCGCACCGCGGGGCATCCGGATCGGTGACCTTGACCACCACCAAGCGTAGCCCCTGCGCGCGGTACTTTTCGTGCAGCGCCTTCCACTGTGGGACGGCCTTCATGCAGGGCTTGCAGTCCGTCGAGTAGAACTCGACGGCCAGCAACTTTACCGCTGTCCGCGCCAGAAGCGCGTCAACGTCAACACGCCCTTGTGGCTGAGCATGCGATACTCGGCTGAGCGCTACCAGTGCGCACACCAGAGTCCACAGCGCAGAGCGACTCACTTTGCCAGCTCCGCGGTGATCATTTCGTCCAGCTCGTCCAGCGTACACTCCGCGCCGTTGACGTAGAACGTCGGCGTGCCGTCCAGGCCCGCTCGGGTCGCCTCCTGCTTGTCCGCCTCCAGCTGTCGGATGGCGGCGGCGCGGGCGGCGCGGTGGCGCTTCATATTGACTCCGGCGTCCGCGAGCAGCCGCTCGATCAGGGGCTCGGTGAGTTGATCACCGTGTTCCAACAGGGCCTCGTGGACCGAATCGAACCTGCCCTGTTCGTGGGCAGCCAGCACCGCTACGGCTGCCGGGACCGCCATTTGGTGAAACGGCAGTGGGAACTGCTTGTAGACGACGCGCACCGGGCGCCCTCTGATGATGGCCGGTACCTGCTTCGCCGCCTTTCGGCAGTAGCCGCACTCGTAGTCGTAGTACTCCACGACGACGACCGATGCATCCGCTGGTCCGTGGCTCGGGCGGTTCTCCAGCGTGAAGTCGTGGCGACGCGACAGGCGACGGGCGCGCTCCTCCAGCGCGTCGCTGATCTGGCGGTGGTTCAGGCCGTGCCCGGCCAGAGTCACGCCGTACGCCGCCACGCGCCTGGCCTGGCTACAGGCACCCTTGACCTTCAAGGCATCGAGCAGGCTGCCGGACCCGCCGCACGCGTCGGCTTGCTCGTCCAGCGCCTGGGCAAGGATGCGCAGCTCATCAGAGTCCAGATCGCGCTTGTCGACGTCGGGCAGCGTCACGTCGCCGACCGGGCGACCCAGCGCGATAGTCATGCGCGCTTCCGCGTCGGGCTTCAGTGACAGCACCCGCGCAGCCTTTCGCTTGCCCTCGACCGCACGCAGCCGCGACGCACACACGGGGACCAGGCTGACCCCGCCTGAGCGGCCGATGTTCAACTCATCGACGAAAAGCTCAGCGCGCACAGGGCGGCTGTCGGCGCCGATAACATGCACAGCCAAGCGCGCCGTGCGCGGCCGCGGACTCAGCCATTGGTTCACGCGGGCGCCCGCCAATACGTCCAGGCGGCGCGTGAGCTCGGCGTGGCAGCGATCGCGGACAACGACCTCGTGCGCCCCGGCCTCCACATGCACCTCGACTGGGCTCGTGCCGGCAGAGCGCCCGTCGATCAGCACCTCCAACCCGGACGGATCGGTCTCGATGACAAGCGTGCCTTCCGCTGCGCCGGCGCGCATCGGCAGCGCAACACACACGATCAGGAGCCCGAGCAGCGTACGTTTCACATGTCCTCGCGGGGTTGGCACCGCCGTCGAGAGTAGGTCGCGGCGTGCGAGGCAGTCAAACGGGTGCGCATCCGTGCGGGGCTGCGATACAGTCAACCCCGGAGGGGGCATGAACTTCTTGGCGCTGTTGATTATCGCGACGGGGACAAACGCGACACCTCCGCCCGAGGGGGCGAGCGCGACAGCTCTGTTCGAGCGAGCAGGGCCGAGCGTCGTCGGGGTGGCGGTCTTCGGCACGCGATCGAGCGGCTTCGGCGCCGGTACGCTGGTGTCGCCTCAGGGGCACATCGTCACGTGCGCGCACCTGGTGCAACCGGGAAAGGAGCGCCCCGACCACGTGTACGTGTTCTTCATGCCGCGCAAGCTCACCCACTCGTTTGAGGATGACCTGCGCGGCGCGGTCGAGGCCCGGGTTGTGGCCGTCGACCACGCAAGGCACATCGCACTTCTGCGCGTCGAACGCGCGAAGGGCGGCACGTCTCTGCCGCTGGCTCAGGTGCAGCCTGCCGGACACAGCGTTCTCGCGGTGGGACACCCGGAGGACCAGGGGGTGTGGTCCGCCACCCTTCGCACGACCACGGCGCGTGACGGCGCGCTGACCCTCTCGAAGCCGGTCGATATCGGCTTCGGCGGCGGCCCGCTGATCACCTCCAAGGGCACACTGGCCGGACTCATAACGCTCGGCACAAAACGCGCGCGATCAACTGTGCGGACCGCGGTTCCCGTGGACCACGTCCGAGCGGTGCTGCGACAACACGACGTCCTCGAGCGCCCCGCTGCGCCCGCGGCTGTCGGACCCGACGGCCTACCGGTCGTCGACCTGACCGAGCCCGCGCTGCAGGACATCAGCGCGACGAGACGACCGCGACTGCGCGATGACCTCCAGCGGCCCATCCGGCGGTTTCAGCGGGCGCGGCTGCTCGATGCCGTCAAAGGACGAGCGGGGGGCTTGTCGCCGCGGAAGCGGCGTTGATAACCTAGCCGCATGATGAGACGACATGGTGGCCTTCTGGTGCTGGTCCTGACCGCCACAGCGTGCGGACCGGTGCTGTCGGTATGTGAGCGGGAGATCCCGCGCTGGGCGCGTCCGGAGGCGCGTGGACCTTCGAACACGTTTGTCGGTGCCGCCTGCAAGGCCCCCGCCGGTGAGGCGGTCGGAATCGCGACCGCCAATGCGCTGGCGGCGTTCGCGTCAGAGTTGGGCGTCAATGTCCAATCCGAGTTCGTCGCTCTGCAGCAGGCTGACGACTCGGGCGCATCGGAGAGCGTCTCCGCCCGCGTCAAGCTGTGCGGCGTCCCGATCACGGTGCGCGGCGCCAAGGTCGTGAAGCGCCAGGTAAAAGCAGGCCGGGGCGGCACGGCGGCGTGGGTCCGCATCGCTGTGCCGCCGGGCGAGTCAGCGCGTCTCAAGCGGCAGGCGCTAGGCAAGACCGCGCTGGCCGTCACCTGCCAGACCGACTGCCCGACGGGCAAGTGTCCGTGGACGTGCCCGCCCGGCTTCGTAGCGTCTGTGCGCGCCGCCGCAAAGACCGGGGGCCTCGCCCTCACCTCCAACGACCTGAAGCCGGGCGACTTCAACGGCGCGCTGGAGGCAGGGGCCGCCTATATCCTCCAGGTCAAGCTGAACAGCCGCTTCGAGGCGGAGTACCAAGGGGAGTACTATGCCTACGGCAACGCCTCCTACGAGTGGTTCGACTCCGCTGATCGGAAGGCGCTGGCCGCTCACCATGTGGGTGAGACGAAGGGGGGCGCCTACTCAGAGGCGGGCGCATTGAAGACGGCCGGCGTGCGCGCCGGGAAGCAGCTGACCGAGGCGCTGGCCGCGGGCGTGGTCAAAGACGGGCAGCCCGCGGCCGCCAAATGCCAGCTGAAATAGTCAGGGCACGGGGCCGCGGGGCGGCGGAAGCGGCAGCGTAACCCCCACGTCCGGGACCCCGTTGTCGCGCATGACGGCTCGCACGCGCGCGCGACGCACATCCCGCGCAAAGATCGGTACATCCGCAGTGCACTTCAGGGCGATGGCCGACGTCTGCCCGCCCTCGACGCGTGCATCCACGTCCAGCGTCAGCAGCGCTCTCATGGTGTAGCGGGGCGCCCCGTCTACGTGGCGCCCGACAAGGTCGAAGGTCACCAGACCGTTGCCGTCGTATTCGATGCCCAGCGACGCGCGCAGCCGCCAGTCGTCGGGCACGCCGCTCCGTGCTCGGACCTCGCGGGCGGCGTTGTCTGCGGCGTTGGCCCCGGTCACGGTCCTGGCCACGTACTGGCGCACCTGGCTGGCACAGACCGTGCGCGGGTTCACGCGAAACGTCATCAGCTCGCGCGTTGCCATCCGTTGGTCTGCGCCTGCGCGTGCCTTGGTTGCGCGCTGCGCGTTACGCAACCCACCGTGAACCTTGTGCGCAGTCAGTCCGATTCCGCGCCGCGTCACGACCTCCTCCCGCTCTGCGATCCCGTCGCTGAACCGATCCAGAAGGGCCAGCCAGAAGGCAAACTCCAGCGGCGTGCCTCGGGGACCGCTGGCACGCCGACAGTGCAGATCGCCGCCACAGGGCGTCGCGCCACCGGTCGTCGGCAGCAGACGGCTGACCACCTCCGGCAACAGCGCCTGGCTGTCGACGTGAAAGCGCCGAGACAGGATACGTCCGGTCAGCGAATAGTAGACGATCTCGGGCTGCTCAGCCGTGGGAACCGGCCACCTACCCGGCTTTGGCGCGTCATCGGGCAGCGCGCTCGGCCACCCCGTGCGCACGGTCAGCACGTCTGGCGGCAACTCACCGGGTCCGCGTTTCCACGCATCGGCAGCAGCTTTCAGAGATGTATCCGGCGGCTCCGCGAGCCCGGTCTCGGCCGCCAGCGCCAGCAAGAAGATCGCGCCGCACAGCCATGTCCGGCGCTCGAGCATCAGCGCCCTTTGAGGGTCTGCACCTGGCGGTCGAGCTCTTTGAATTCGGTCTCCGCACGGGCCTTGAGGGCCTGCCGCTGGGCCTGATTCAGCTTGTTCATGCGCTCGAAGGCGTCACCGAATGTCTCCGGATCCAGGCAGACCAGCGCGAACATCTCGCCGGCCCGCATCTTTGTTTTGACGACGCGCGTGCCGACCATGGTCTGATCCACGACAGTACGCGTGGCGGACCGCTGGTCCTCCTCGTTGAAGTCTTTGTCGTCGACCTGACCGGCACGCATATACCGCTTCAACATGTCCTGGACGATAGTCTTGAGGGACGCCGCCAGGTTGGCGCGGGCGGACTGCGTGGCCGCCTTGCGCGTCAACTCGCGAATGCCGCGATGCTTGGAGCTGGCCGTGCCGCACCCCTTGGGCGGATTGTCGTACCACTCGGGCCCATCTTCGTCACCACCGGCGGCGATCTGACTGCCACCGCATGCGCCGACAAAGACCAGTGCCAGCATGATCACGAAGAACCGTTTTGCGCTAAAGAATGCCATCCCTGCTCCCAGCGGTGTTGTCTCACCGCTCATATGCCCGAAGTATGGCAGCGAGCTTAACAAAGCTGCGCACAAACCCGCAACAGCACGATGAAATGCTAGTCTGCGGGTCTGACGACTCGGAGACTCCGCGATGACTGCAACTCTCTGCGGCGCGGTTTTAGTGCTGGCTTTCATACCGGCGGCCCCACCACAGGCGCCCGCCGAATTGATTCGTGCGCTGGAGCTGAATCTGCGTCAGGGCGTAGCTCTGCCCGGCACCGAGACCGTCCGGCTATACCAGGCGGCGTGTAAGTCGGGCGCAAAGCTGGCGTGCTCATACAAGGGTTGGTACGCAAGGGACGGCACCTCGTTCGAAGCTGCCATCAAGGCGATGCGACCGCATTGCGAGGCCGGCCAAGCTGCCGCATGCCTGGCGCTTGGCTGGGCAAACACTCAGCAACAGCCTGATGGCAGACCGAGTCGCATGGCCTCGGATCCGGCGGCGGGGGCGACAGCCTTTCGCAGGGGGTGCTCGCTGGGCCTGCAGCGCGCGTGTGTCGCCCTGGGCCGCCTCCAGGTGCTCGCGGTCGGGGTCAGCGCCGACGCCAAGGCCGCGGCATCGGCTTACGTCCGGGCGTGCGATGCCGGCGAGCTTCGCGGATGCACCGAGCTCGGCCGCCTGGTCCAGATGGGCAAAGGTGCCCCCCAGGATGAGGACCGCGCCGTGGACCTGATGCAGAAAGCGTGCACCGGCGGCGAGCCGCACGCGTGTCACACGCTCGGCAACTGGTGTGAGTTGGGCGTCGCGGTCAGCAAGAACACGGAAGACGCTGCCGAATACCATCGGCGGGCCTGCGACGGCGGACATGTCGTCTCCTGCACGCACCACTCGTTCATGTACGGACAAAATGACGGCCTGCCGCTCGACTTCGATGACATCGCCAGCCGGCAGCGGGTCACCCGAGATCCCGCGGCGGCAGCCCGCGCATTCCAAGCGGCCTGCGACAGCGGCGATGTTACGGCCTGCAGCAGTCTGGGCTGGCTCTACGAGCGCGGGCATGGCGTGCCCGCCAATAGCAACCGCGCGATGGCGCTGTATAAGCAGTCCTGCGCGGGCGGAGACCGCTTCGCATGCTACTACGTGGGCCTCAAATACGAACAGGGCCACGGCGTGGTCCAGAGCTTCAAGCTGGCGGCCGGCTTCCATGCGCAGGCATGCGACGGCGGGCTCGGGCGCGCCTGCGCCGATCTGGGCACACTGCACCTCAACGGCGAGGGTGTCTCGCGGGACCCGAAACGCGCCGCGTCGTTGTTCGAGAGGGCCTGCAAGACGGACGCGCGCGGCTGCGCGAGTCTGGGCATGCTGTACCAGAGGGGCGTGGGTGTCCGCGCCGACCAGGGCCGGGCTGCCCGACTGTACGGCGAGGCCTGCGAAGGGAAGTTCACACCGGCATGCGGATCGTTCGGCGCCATGTTGTTGGACGGCGTAGGCACCAGCACAGACCCGAAGCGTGGCCTCAACCTGTTGCGACGCGCCTGCAAGGACGGCGATGAGTGGTCCTGCAAGCGACTGCGACGCCAGGGACGGCGCCATTGACCAGCCGGGGGATGGTCGCTTACCGTCCGGGTATGATCATCACTCTGCTTTGCGTCGGGTCGCTGGTGTCCGGACAGACTGCCGCGCAGTCTCCCCAGGCCGTGTACAAGACCGCGTCCCCGGCTGTCGTGTTTGTGCTTGCCACCGACGATGGACGCGGCGCCGCCACGGGTACGGGATCCATCGTCAGGGCCGACGGGCTCATCGTGACGAACGCGCATGTCGTGTACAACGACAAGGCCAAGCGCGCATACAATTACCTCATCGTGCACCTGCGCCCGGAGCGCGTCACCGGCGATCATCGCGAAGACCTGAAACACCGGCTGCGCGCGCGGGTACTAAAGCTCGATCGCAAACTCGATCTGGCGCTGCTCAAGATCGACCGCACCGGACTTCCGACCCTCCAAATGGCTGGACCCGACACCGTGGAGATCGGCCAGGAGGTCGTAGCGATCGGCCACCCGCAGGGCGGCGGCCTCTGGACGTTGACCGCGGGCGCCATCGGTGCGCGCCGCAAGAACATGGGCGGTATCGCAGGCAAGCACGCGTACCAGACCGACGCCGGGCTCAACCCCGGCAACTCCGGCGGTCCGCTGCTGAACATGTCCGCGCATATGATCGGCGTCAACACCCAGATATATCGGGTCAACCCAAACGGCCTCCCGATCACCAGCATCAACTACGCGCTTCAGTCGGCCACCGTCTCGGGCTGGCTGACCCGCGTGGGCTCGCCGTTGGCCTATGCCGCGGACAAGCGCCCGACCGCTGCGGCGACGGTCGCCGAGGCGCCGCCCCCCCCGCGTGCCGCACCAGCGGCCAGGCCCGCGACGCCGAAGACGCCGCCACCACAGATCGCCGTTCAGCGCCCCACCGCCGAGCGGCGCAAGTGGCGCCGAATCAGCGCCACACGCCCGTACAAACAAGCTGCGATCCTGCGGAGTTTTCGCGAGCGTCTCAAGCGGGACGGCGACGAACTGTTCCGCGAGCTTGACCGGCGCACGCGGTAGGTCGGGCCGCGGCGCCGGACAAGGGACCAAGGGACAAAGGTCAGGGGACCGACCGGGCGCTGCGGGCCGCCTGAACGACACCTGGCCAACCCGCGCTGATACACCGTGTGGCGTTCGTCGACCTGAGCGCCTGTCCGCGCGGTGGCAGCTTGAGGATGGTAGCAGCCACCGGTTGTTACAGGCCGCGGCCGATTGTCGGGCTACGCGGCCTGATACAAGAGCACGACTGCGGCGATTATGGCCAGGGCGACATCGGGGGCGCGGGCGATCGGGCCAAGCGCGGGACTTCGTCGCACAACCAAAACTCGCGATCGTCGCCTTCGGCGACCAGGGGGAGACTCCCCCCTGGACCCCAAACCAGGCCTCCGCTTCGCTACGGGACTCGCTTGGGACACGCGGCTGCGCTCGCGGACCCGCTCGCCCCTCCGCGCGCTGCGGCTCAACACAAGACAAGGGATCAAGGGGACAAGGGTCAGGGGATCGACCTGGCAGGGCGGAAGCCCAGGTAGTTGCCGCGGAGGCCCGGCGAGTAGTTGTTGCGATTCGCCGAACGGACGTAGCGGCCGGTGCTGCTCCAGCTGCCGCCGCGATCGACCCGGTAGGAGCCCCCCGGGGGGCCGGTTGGGTCGGTCACCGAATCTGTCGAGTAGCTGCCGTACCAATCGCCCGTCCACTCCCAGACATTGCCCAGCATGTCGTAAAGTCCCCAGGCGTTGGCCTGCTTCTGCGCGACGGCGTGAGTCGTGTCACCGCTGTTGCCGTCGTACCAGGCAATGTCGTCGAGCGCCCCGTAGCGCGGCACAGTGCTTCCAGCCCGGGCAGCGTACTCCCACTCGGCTTCAGTGGGCAGGCGGTAGCCCGGGCAGTCCAGCCCCTCAAAGGTCAGGCTGGAGCAATCCAGGGCGCCATCGGCCCCATTGCCCGTGCAGCCCTGCAGGGCATAACACTCGGGCAGGCCGGCTTGCTGTGACAGGGCGTTGCAATACGCCAACGCGGACCACCAGGTCACCTGTTCCACGGGGCATTCCGACCCACAGCCGACGAAAGACGCCGGGGAGCCGCCCATCAGCGCCTGCCACTGGCCCTGCGTCACCTCGGTGGTTTGCAGGTGGAACGAGCGACTGAGGGTGACACCGTGTGGCGGCTTTTCATCCGAGTCAGCCTCGGTATCAGACGCCGGCGATCCCATCTGGAAGCTCCCAGCCGCAATCAGCGCAAAGTCCGCCGCAGGGACGTCCGCCGCAGGGACGTCCGCCCCCACGCGGCAGAGCCCGTCATAACAGAAAAAACCGACGGCGCACGGGCGCTCTTCGGCACAGGGGAAGCCCTCCTCGGTCAGCGCCGTGGTGCAACCAACACCCGCCAGCCCCAGCATCACCACCCCCGCGAGCGCGCGCATCAAAAGCCGCCGTCCAGGGCGACAAACCAACCGCCCGCCGCTTGGTTGGGATGCGGCACTGGACCAATGGATAAGGCCGGAGCGCCGGACGGCAGCGCCAGCGATACCAGAGCCGAGATGACGCCGGCTCCCAGCACGCTGTATCCGCCGATAAGCAAGCCATTCGCGCGCTCCTCCATCGGCATCGCGTCCCGCTGAGAGAGCGCGCCGTCCTCTGACTTTCCGTCCAAGATGTCGGCTCGGAGCACATGACCCGTAATGGCCAGGCCGGCACCCACCACGGCCGCCGTGACCCCGGTCCACAGCAGCGCCCGTCCGCCACCACCACCGGAGATGACCACCGGCTGAGCGGTGTCGGATGCACGCACCGGTACGGCCACGCCACCCGAGGGGTTGCGGAAGCGCGCATTCACGTCGCTGGTGACCTTCTCCTGCAGCGTCAGCTTTGCCTTGAAGCTGCCCAGCTCGGCGTGCCGCACTTCGATGTGCTTGGAGCACATCGGGATGGTGAATATGCCCGGCGCGCGACCGACGCGTGCGCCATCGACAAGGATATCGGCCGCCAGGTCGTTGCCCCGGTCATCGCGGGCGGTGACCCGCAACCCGGCCGGTTTGAACTTGGAGGTCAACGTTAACGTGCGCCGCTTTCCGCGCTGCAGCACCACGCGCTCGCCCGCGTCGTAGCGGCACGGGTCCACCACCAGCACGTCGTGCGCGCCTGCATCCAGTCGTCGCGCGGCCAGGGGGGTGCGACCCGCAACCTGGTTGTCGATGTGCACCTCCAGCCCCGGTGGATCGGAGGTGACCGCCAGCCAGCCGAAGTTGGGCTCCAGCGTCCACTCTACCGCCGCTTCGCCCTTCAGGTTGATCGTCTCCTTGCGCGGGAGATACTGCTGCAGCGCCATCTCGACGCGGTGAGGCCCCTGGCTCAATGTCTTGGAGCACGGCGTCTTCTGGCAGACCGGCTTGCCGTCCACCATCACCAGGGCGCCTGCTGGTGTGGATTTGAACGCTACGACCGCCCCAGTGGCGGCGCCGCCGGCTCGCCAGTCACCCGCGCCGGCTCCAAGCTTTGTCTCTCTCGGTGCTGCCACCGGGACCGTCGAGACGGGGCGCTGTAGTGCGCCGGTCAGCCGCGCGAGCAGCGCGTCCACGGCTTCGCCCACCACCGCCTGGTGTCGGGTCGGGCGCCACAGCACGCTCGCCGATGCGGACAGACACCCCCGCTCGACCGATTGCAGACTCAAGAACAGGCGTGTGTTGCCACCCGTGCGCTTCAAGCGGGCCAGCAGCAGCGAGTTGGCCGAGACCTCGACGCCCAGCTCGCACTGCTGGCTGTCGTCTCGGCCGGCCGCGCGTGACTGGCGGCGTAGGACTCGCAACGCCTCACGCTCCTTTTCCGACAGCACCACTGTCAGCTTGTCGCGCATCGTCAACCGGCTTTGCACCAGCGCTTGTAAAGCCGCGTCCGTCTTGCCCTTGATGCCCCTGGCCTCCACCGCCACGCGGGGACTGGTCCTTAGATACTGCGCGATCTTGGCGCCGACCTCCGGAACGTGCCCGGCTTTGACCAGCAGCTTGCCCTGCCACGACCACAAGAAGGCTGACGGCAGCTTGCCGCCCACGCCGAAGCGGGCATCGATGGCGCCGTCGTAGTCACAGACCACTTTGTCCGGCTGCCAGGCAAGCGACCGGCATCCGGCCTCGGGGTCTTGCGTGTTCACTACGATCAGCCGCAGGCCCTGATCCCGGTACTTCTCGTGCAGGGCCTTCCAGCGGGGGATCGCCTCCATGCACGGCTTGCACCACGTGGCGTAGAACTCAACAGCCACCAGCCTGACGCCGGTGCGGCCCAGCCACGACTTGACGTCCACGGTCTCCGCCGCGACAACGGCGGGTGCCGACAGGGCGAGGACCAGGGCGCAGTTCACCCAGAAACGTCGTTTTATCCCGTGCATGAGCGCCAGCCTCTCATCGTGTGGCGTGGATGATATCAGACGGCCGCTTCCCCGAAAACGGCGTCTACAGGCTCCTGATTGGCTTAGTCGGAATCGCTGTCCGAGGAGGACGAAGAAGAGTCGTCGTCGGAGGAAGAAGCTTCATCGTCATCTTCGGAAGAGGACGAAGAGTCGTCATCGGAGGACGACGCGGACGAAGAGTCGTCGGACGCAGAAGAGTCATCGTCGCTGTCTGACTCGCTGGACTCGTCGCCCTTGCCGGGTTTGCCACCCTTCCCCGGCTTGTCGCCCTTTTCAGGCTTGTCCTCAGGCTCGGGCTCAGCCTTCGGCTCAGGCTCAGGCTCGGGCTCGGGCTCGGGCTCGGGCGCGGGCTCGGGCTCGGGCGCGGGCTCCGGCGCGGGCTCCGGCTCGCCCTCGGGCTCATCGCCACACCCGGACCCAGCGCCGCTCGATGGAATCGGAGCGGAGCAGTGCGTCCAGCCGTCCCACTCACATACGGACACGCCGTAACAGCTGCCGTGCTCGCTGTGGTTGGCGCAGCCGGTCGTCTCGCCCAGCGTGCTCGTACCGCAGCACGGGCCACCATCCTCAGGCGTACAGACGTCGACACCCGCCGGTGCGGACGACGTCTCTGCGCTGACGCACTCAAAGCCCAACGCGCAGGCGTCCGAGTCACCGATGCACGTCAACAGGCAGCGACCCTGAACACACACGGACGCGCCGTCACAGTCGTGATCCGCCAGGCACTGTCCGCAGACCGGAGCCGGGCGCGGCGTACAGACCATCGGATCGGGCCCTGGCGCTTCATCGCATGTCCAGCCACCCGGACATTCAAAAACGCACGACACGCTGCAGACGTTGTTGTCGGGGCCGACCACGCATGGGCCGTCCGCGCAGTCGTCGTCCGCGTCACATGATTTGCCAAAGTCGGAGTTCGTCAGCCACTCGGTCGCGACCGGGCCCGCGCCCGGAGGCGTCGTCGGCAGGTCACGCCAACGCGCGATGTGCCCGGCCAGCTCCTCCGCAACCGGATCCGCCAGCGCCGACAGCTCGCCGCCCGACGCATCCGCGGTCACCACGGAGATGCCGTCCGCAATCCGAAAAGAATCCTCCCCCTGCCCACCGTCGATGTCTCCACACCCGGCGTTCAAAGCGAGGCACACGACCACCCATCGTAAACCCCTCATACCCGGGGTGAACGAAGCACGGACCCATTTTCATAAGTGAACGGGTCAGTGGCACTCTTGCGTGCGCGACTCCTGCTCGTGCTTGCACTTGAACAGCTTGCTGTCGCAGTCGTACGTCCAGGCCGCCGTCGCGCCACACTCTGGCAGGCCGCCGCTCCACGCGATCGTCTTGTCGCACCCCGGCCAGCTGCCGCACCCGCCGCCGGTCTGCATCCACTTGCGGATCACGGCGCCGTCGCAGTCGTAGTCAAAGCTGCCGTCGCCCCGATGCGTCTTGAACCAGGCGCCCTGCCCCGGCTTGGCTTGCGGGTTCTGGTCGTAGCAGTCGCCCGTCTTGCTGGCGTTGTAGACCGGATCGTCCTGGCAGACGCACTGGCTCTCGCCCACGCCCCAGGTGTCGTTGTCCTCGTCCTTGAAAAACGACACGCAACCCAGCGCGCCCGGCTCGTTGATCGTGCCGTTGCAGTTCTCATCGGCCGGCGCGCACGTCTCCTGCCCGCCCGGGAACGCGGTCGGGTTGGCGTCATCACAGTCCCCGCCCTGCTGCACCTTGTAGTCCCCGTCCGGCGAGCACATGCACTTGGGCTCTCCAAAGCCGAAGCCGTCCTTGTCCGCGTCCACATACCAGTCGATGCAATCCGCCTCGGGCGGCGCGTTGTCCACAACCCCGTCGCAGTCGTTGTCCAGGCCGTCGCAGATCTCGTCGCCGCCCGGCAGCGCCGCGGCCGACAGGTCGTTGCAGTCGTTCATGTCGGTTACCGTGTACGGCCCCTGGGGCGCACAGAAGCACTTGCTGTCGTTGGGATCGCCGAAGCCGTCCTCGTCCTCGTCCTTGTACAGCAGCCCGCACCCGATGGTGCCGTGCTCGTCCGCAATCCCGTCGCAGTTGTCGTCAATGTCGTTGCAGACCTCGGCCGCCAGCGGATGCACGTCGTCGTTCAGATCGTCGCAGTCGCCGCCGTTCTCCGCGTTGTACTCCAGCGTCAAGGCGCACAGGCACTTGAACTGAACGTCCTGCCCAAAGCCGTCTCCGTCCTTGTCCAGGTAGTACACCACGCAGCCCAGCGCGTTCTCCTCGTCCACCTCGCCGTCGCAGTTGTTGTCGATGCCGTCACACAGCTCCTGCGCCAGCGGGCTGATGTCGGCCTTGTTGTCGTTGCAGTCTCCACCGTCCGTGATCCACACACCCTCGGGCGCGGTGCACCCGCAGTGAACCCCGGCGTCCGACCCAAACGTGTCCTCGTCCGCGTCGGGATAGTACTTGGAGCAGCCCAGCGAGCCGTCTTCATCCGTCTCGCCGTCGCAGTCGTCATCGGCAAAGTTGCAGATCTCGGGGTTGCCCGGGTTCACGTTGGCGTTGAGATCGTTGCAATCGCCCGACTCGGTACCGAACCCCGGCCCCGGCTCCTCGCACAGGCACTCGCCCACGCCGATGCCGTAGTTGTCCCCGTCCGTATCGCTGTACCAGGTCACGCAGTCGGAGCTGTCCGGGCCGTCCACCTTGCCGTTGCAGTCGTTGTCCTTGCCGTCGCAGACCTCCAGCGCCGGGAAGGCCGCATCACAGTTGGTCAGCCCCTCTTCATCGCACCGCCGCGACCCCGTGCACACGGCCTCGCCGTTGGCGCTGACGTTTTGACAGTCGGTCGACAGCTTCAGCGCGATGGCCAGCGGCGAGCACGCGCACTCCCCAGACTCCGGCAGGCACTGGCTGGTCGTCCCGCCGTCCGGCAGCTCGACCTCGGTGCACAGATAGCCGGTCGGACAGAAGTCGCTGACCGCACAATCGACGCCGCAGAAGCCCCCCTTATCAGCGACCACGCAGCGCGCGCCGGGCTCCGCATACGTCCCCTGGCACTCTGAGTCCGCACTGCACGGCCAGCACAGCCGCGGATACTTCGGCACGCAGATGTACGTCAGGTCACCGCCGGCGTTCGCCACGCCCTTGCAGCCCCAATCCTCGGGACACGTATCGATACAGGTCTTCGTGCACACCTGACCGGCATCCGACTCGATGCACCACCCGCTCTCACAGTCGTCGTTGGACTCGCACGGCGTCCCGAAGTCGGTGTCGCCCAAATCCGGCGGCCCCGCGTCCGGCAGCGCGATATCCGGCACCGGCACCACAGCGTCCGCATTCACCTGCTGCGGCAGCTCCTCGCCCACCGGCACACCCGCCGCTACACCGGGCTCGCCCACCTCTTCCGAGCACGCGCACGGCATCAGGGCAAGCATCAGGCACAAAAAGGGTCGGAGCATGTCGGCGATTATACCCAAATCAACTCATCCGACGTGCACAACCCGAAACGACCCACCGCAGCGCGCCACGATCTCAGCGGCCATCTCGCGCGCTACGGCCTCAAGATGCGCCACCTGGGTCAGCGGGTTTCCTTGAATGCACATCGCGCAGGCAGTCGTGGACGGGGTCACCGCCACCGCCTCCGACTGCTTTGAGGCCACGCGCGTGACCACCATGTTGGAGTCGTCCTTGAGCACCCACTCCCCCGGCACAATCGGCTCGGGGTCCCTGCCCTTCACCGGGATGAAGCGCTCCGAGCCGTCGGCCACGGCGTAGATCAGCCGCCCCTCGATCGTCTTGCGCTCATACGCGCCCATCACAAGCCCCTCGCGAATGGACCAGGTGTTGTAGATGTCCACCAGCGAGTTGATGTCCGGCAGCTTGCCCTCGCGCTGAGCGATCTCCAGCAGATTGATGACCGACACCCTCCCGCCGCAGTCCAGCCCGTCCGTCAGCAGCGCCTCGTAGGCCCGAACGTGCGGCGCCTCAACCAGCGCCAGCGCGTCTACGCCATTGACGACCGACTGCTTCCACCGGCGCACGGCCTTCACCTTTCGCTTCACCGTCAGGTCGGTCAGCTCCAAGATGACGCACGGCCACGTGACGCCCGCCTCTTTGACGAACTCCAAAGGCGCCGCATCATCATCCACCGCCTCCCCGCGCGCGGCCGCCGTCAGCGCCTCGACCGCGTCGTCCTCGATCTTGGTGAACAGCAGCTCCGGACGCGACACAGGCAGCCCCTCCCGGAAGGGATCGTGCAGCTCACACCCCATCGCGCCCAGAATCGCCTCGGCCGCTTGCGGGATCACGGGCCACAGCAGGTGCGCCAGGCGGTGGATCAGCCGCGCCGTCACGTGCAGCGCCGTCCCACACGCCGCCTCGTCGGTCTTGTACAGACGCCACGGCTCGGCCAGGTTCACGTAGCGGTTGCCCTCCGTCCCCAACGCCAGCAGCTGCGTCACCGCCTGCCTCAGCTCGATGGTCGCGTACGCCCGCTCTATATCCGCCGCCTTCTCGTCGATGATCTCCAGCACGCGCCGCGCATCGGCATCCGGCTCGCCCAGCGGCGGAATGGCGCCAAACCGCTTGGCGATAAAGGACAGCACCCGGTTGACCAGGTTGCCCAGATTGTCGACCAACTCCGACCCCACGCAGGACTGCAGCGACTTGAAGTCAAAGTCCGTGTCCCGCTTCTCCGGACGATTCGCCATGATGTAAAAGCGCCACACGTCAGCGGCAAAGCCCATCGACATCGCCTGGTCCGAGAAGACCCCCTGGTTGCGGCTTTTTGAAAACGCGCCGCCCTCAAACGTGAGGTACTCGTTGGAGGCGATGTAGTCGGGCAGGTTCCAGCCGTCATCAGCTGCCATCAGCGTCGCCGGCCACATCAGGGTGTGAAACGGCACGTTGTCCTTGCCCAGAAAGTGGATGAGTCGCGCGCGCCCGCCCTTGAACCACTCGTCCAGCGACTCGCCCTCCCGCTCAGCCCACTCCGCAGTCGCGCTGATGTACCCGATCGGTGCGTCGAACCACACGTAGAAGACCTTGTCCTCAAACCCGGCCCGCGGCACCGACACACCCCACTTCAAGTCGCGCGTGATCGCCCGCGGCCGCAGCCCATCGCCAATCCAGCCCAGCGGCATATTACGAATGATCCCTCTCCAGTCCGCCTTGCTCTCAATCCACGTCTTCAAGCGCGGCGCCAGCGCATCCAGTCGCAGAAACAGGTGCCGGGTCGCGCGCACCTCCGGGGGCTTGCCGCAGGTCTTGCAGCGCGGCTCGATCAGCTCCAGTGGGTCGAGAAATCGGCCGCAGATGTCGCATTGATCGCCCTTGGCACCCGCGCCGTTGCAGTAGGGACAGATCCCCTCGACATACGTGTCGGGCAGATACATCGCGTCCGTCTCGCAGTACAGCTGCCGAATCTCGTCTTCGGCCACGGCCCCGTTGGCGGCAGCCTTGAGAAAAATATCCTGCGTAATCGCATGGTTGTGCGCGCAGCTCGTCCGCCCGAAGTGCGCAAAGTCCACGTTGAACCACTCAAAGATCTCCAACATCCGGTCATGCAGCCCGCGGCAGTACTCTTCCGCGCTCAGCCCGGCCTTCCCCGCCTCGATCTCTGTACGCGTCCCGTGCTCATCGGTCGCGCAGATGTAGATGTTGCGCAGCCCCTTCAGGCGCAGAAAGCGCGCGTACACGTCGGCGCTGATGATCGGGACCATGTTGCCCAGGTGCGGGACGTTGTTCACATACGGCAGCGCGCAGGTGACCAGTACGCGGTCCGTGCGCTCATCGAACTCCAGCAGGCTCTGCAGCGTCATCTATACGACTCCTTGACGAAGCGGACGAAGGATCTTACGCACGTTCCGATGATGCGCCCAACCGTGATTGTGCTTACAGCCTGCCTGGCCGCGACCGCCTTCGCCGCCCCGCCTCGATTCGCCGTCGTGCGCGCCGGCACCGAGCTTGGGCGTCTGGAGGACGCCGCCACCTTCAAGTTCAGCGGCGCCACCCGCACCGTGCAGGTCGTCGGCGCCAAAGACGGCTACACCCACGTGCGACTCAACACCGACCACAGCGACCTGTGCTACGACACGCTCTTCACCGGCGGCGTCCCCATCACCCTGCGCATCAAGGACGCTGACTTGTCTCCCGTTGTCATCCGTGAGTACGCCCGAAAGCTGACCAACGGCACCAAGGTCTTTGTGCGCCCCGGGGTCGCAGCAACGCGGGCCGGCGCGGCCTACACGTTGGATTACGGTCCGTTCAAGGACATCGGGCTGCCCCCTGACATCGTGCGCCGCTCGTATCTGAGCCCGGGCCCACCCAACGACTCCCCGTTCGAGGGCACGCACCTGCGCGACGGCGCGATCCTGCGTCTCGGCGACGTAACGTGGAAGCCACCCAAGTACACCTGGGGCTTCTCGCTCGTCTCCCAGAAAGGCGCCAAGGCGATCGTCCAATACCGCATGCGGTGCGCACGCTACTGGCTCACCGCCAAAAGCAGCGATCTCCAAAAGGACAGCAACTCGATCCTTGGAATGATGGGTGGGCTCGGCACGAGCAACCGGGTGCGGCTCAAGCCTGACACGCTCGTCACGTGGCCTGATGGGTCAAGAGCGGGCACGAGCGACCGGCTGCACAAGCTGGGCTGGGCCTCATCGCAGGCCAAAACCGAGAAGTGCTATCGGGTCAGCACGAGTCTCAAGCGGGTGGACGACCCCAAGGGCAGCCTGGTGCTGTGCATCCCCAAGAGCGCCATCCTGGCTAAGTAATCAGACTACTGCAGGCAGGCTTTGGTCACATTGACCGGAAACTCCAGCGACGTGAACGCGCCGTACGGGTCCGTCACGGTCACGGTCAGGGCGTACTTGCCGACCGTATCGGTAGCAAACACCACACGGTCCCCGGTCCCGACGATCTGCCCCGCGGCGCCGTTCGGCTTGTCCGTCGTGCGATACAGATAGATCATCGGGTCGTTGTTTGCGTCGCTGGCCTCGACCGTGATGCTGGTCGGCTCGCATAGGTCCGGATCGCCTGCCACCACGTCGATATCGTCGATGACCGGCGGGTCGTTCAGCGCCACAATTGCCCCTGCCGCACCGAGCGGATCTGCCAGGCATTGCGCCACCAGCACGTATTCGTTGGTCTGACCGGCCACCACGGTCAGCGGCGCCCACGTCGACATGCACCTCTTTGAGGGCTGCTTCGACTTGTCCAGCGGCACCGCGCAAACCGAGTACTCCCCCGGCTCCAGCACGAACATGGCGGACGCAAACGGGTGCTGGTCACCGACCGTCTTGGTCTCGTCCATCCACGCCGGCATCGGCATGCTCGCAAGCTCGATAGTCTCTTCTTCTATTGGGGTCGCGTCACAGTTCGTGCCGCTGACCAGCTTGACCTTGATGCTCTCCACGTCGTGCTTGGGACCTTCGAAGTCCAGCGCCGCATGGATCGTCACCATCGCGGTATTCGCGCTGGTCTCATAGTCTTTGAATTCAAGGGGTCCCTGCTCGATGCACCCTCCGACCATCACCATGGTCGCGGCGCACGAGAACACAAAATGCCTCGCCATCTATTTTCTCCCATCACAGCTCGTCCACCATTTACTTTACAGCGTAAATCAAATGACTTTCAAGCAAAAAATGGGTGGTGCCGGAAGTCCTACGGCAGTCGGCAGACGCGGACGTAGGTGGAGGCGGCCGGCTGGGGGCCCTGTGTCACGATCTCGGGGCTGGTCAGCCAGGTGCTCGTGAGGCTCAGCGCGTCCATTTTGCACTTCAGCGTCGGCGGGCACTCGGAGTCGTTGGTGCAGAACGTCGTGCAGTACTTGGCGGGCTGGTCGAGCTCCAGCTGCAGGCACTTGTTGCTGGCGCACTCGGTGTCGGTGCTGCACAGCGAGCCATCGGGCTTAATGCCGCCGGGCGGCTGGGTGTAGCAGCCCATAAAGACGTCGTGCAGCAGCTGGCCAAAGCCGGCCTGGAACGGCGTCGTGCTCGGGTTGGGCGTCGGCGAGTACACGACCAGGTTGCACTCCTGCCCGGTCGGACAGTCGGTCTCGCTCGTGCACGGGGCGGAGCACGCGTATGGACCGGGGCCCAGCAGGTTGCAGTGAGCCGACATGCACAGCGACCCGCCAAAGTTCAGGTTGTCGGTCGTGCACGGCTGGCCGTTGAGCAGCAGCCCCGGCTGGTTGGGAAAACAGACGCTGCCCAAAATACCGTTGACCGTATCGTCGCCCAGCGTGCAGGTGTGGCCGGGCGTGGTGCAGTGCTGCTGGTCCAGGCAGGTGTGCACGCAGATGCTCCCCGCGCAGGTGCCGGTGGAGCACTGAGCGTCGGTGGCGCAGTTTGAGCCCGCCCCGAAGCCGCCCGGAACCTGGGGCTCGCAATAGCCGATGTTTGCCGCGCCCGGCAGCTTGGAGCAGACCTCGCCGGCCGCGCAGTCCGCGACGCCTGCGCACGGAGCGCTGCACTTCTTGAGGTTCGTGGCCTTGTGCAGCGCGCACACGCCCGCCGGGTTGCACTCTTTGTGATAGGTGCACTCGTCCTCGGGCGGATCACCGCAGCCGGGGATAGGGGTGCTCACGCAGCCCGAGGCACCGCACGCCTCCGTGGTGCACGGGTCGCCGTCGTCCGGGCACACCTTGGCGGGCCCCGGCACGCACACCGACTTGTCGCACGCGTCGCCGTCGGTGCACGGGTTGCCGTCCTCGCACGCCCCGGCCGCCGACTTCACCTCGCAGGCCCCCCCAACGCACTCATTGATCGTGCACGGGTTGCCGTCGTCCGGGCACAGGATCGGTGTTGACTCGCAGGCGCCGTTCACGCACAGGTCCTCGGTGCAGATGTCACCGTCGTCGCACGTGCCGGAGACCGGGGACCACGCGGTCTTCGACGACGGCTCGGCGCAGCGCTCGCACGCGTTTTTGGGGTTCTTGTCGGCGTTGGCGTAGCAGACGTCGTCGATGAGGCAGAAGCCGTCCGCGATGGCGTTGACGCAGCTGCCGTCCAGGCAGGCGTCATCGGTACATACGACGTCGTCGCCGCAGTCCACCGGCGTGCCCTTGCACTCGCCGTCTACGCACTGGTCGTTGACCGTGCAGGCGTTGTTGTCCGTACACGCGCCCGACTCGCACGGCGGTCCCGGCACGTCGGGCTCTACAATCACGTCGCCTGTGTCCGATCCGGTGTCGCCGCCGCCGTTGTCTTTGGGCGCGGTGTCCGGCGAGAAGCCGACAAACGTATCCAGCTTGTCACCGCTTCCGCCACCGCTGGGCGTCCGCGGCTGGGTGCACCCGCTCAACACCAGCGCCAGAATCAATATCGCGCGGCTCAAAGCTTGCCCAACATCGTCATCCGGTTGCGGTCCGGGTCCTCGAACTGCGCCAGCACGGCGTCCTCGATCTCTACCGGCCCCTCGACAAAGCGCACGCCGCGCCCCTTCAGCGTGTCGATCATGGCGTACGGGCTCTCCACCAGCAGACAGACCCCCGTCTCACCGCTCACCGGGGGCGCCGGCGACCAGCTGTCGGACTCCGCGATGATCAGATTGGTGCCTCCAGGAAAGAACACCGCCGTCGTGCGGTCCGGCTGGTCCAGCATCGGCAGCTCCAGCGTCATCGTGTAAAACGCCAGCGCCCGCTGAATGTTGCGCACCTTGACCGTCACCGAGGCGGGGCCGTCAAACATGTTCAGATCGTCCGGGTCGCCAGGATCCTCCCACAGCGTGATCCGATTGCGAGCGGGATCCATCACGTGAGCCCGCTTGCCGCCCCGAAAGTAGTCGGCCTGGGTCCCGTCCCCATGTCCTTCCTTTTGCAACCGCTTTGCGACCACGCTCATGTCGCCTTCGCCACGCATCCGCAACGTCAGCCCGCTGTCCCGACCCACCAGATCACGGGTGGAGTCGTCAGCAGCGACCAGGTTCAGCGCGGTCTCTTTGGTGTACAGCGAGACCATGCTGCCGCCGGAGCGACCATACGGCAGGTCCAGGGCGCCCTCATAAAACGGGCGCGCCGCGTGAACGGCGTGAAAGTACAGCGTGACGGACTGGATGTTCCTAAAACGCATGGGAAAACAGGTACCAGAATCAGGGGGACGCTACCAGCTTCAGGACGTCCGCCGCCGCCTGGTTATAGAAGCGCAGACGCCACTGTGCGGCCTCGTGCAGAGGCTGGGTGAGGTCTTCGAAGGCGACCTGCCCGGCCGTGATGATGGCCGCCAGGTGGATCGTGCGCTGATCCAGCACAAGCGTCCACTCGGGCCCGAGCGCCAGCAGCCCGTTGGCCAGGGGCAGCCCCATCACGCGCCCGTCCTGGGCAAACGCGTACGCAGACAGCGGCGCCGTGACCAGCTCGGTGTCCATGAGCGCCGGCGGGTAGACGATCTTGTCGTGAAACATCGGGATCTCGAGCCGCACCGCCGGCGGGCTCTCCGAGGCCTCGGTCACGGCGTCCCCCGCAGCGAGGTCGATCACGAGTTCGAAGTACTCCTCGTGCTCACGCCAGTCCAAAGTCGCATCGCGCTGCGTGACCAGCTTCACCGCCTCCAGACCCTCGGGCGCGGCTGCCATGCTCGGCGCTTGCGGCGTGTGCTTCACGGGCGCCTCCAGGCCATGAAACACGAGCCAGGCGTCCAGCTCGTCGCCTGCTTTTCGGGCGGCGCCCTCGTGACGCACGCTGTACTCCACCTCCGTGCCCAGCGGACGCCATCCCGTGGAGTCGCTGACCTCGGCCAGCAGCAGCTCACGCACCGCATGGCGGAACAGCGCGCGGGCCTTTTGTGTATCGATGCCGGCCGCCTCGGCCTCGCCCAGACGCTGCTCGATCTCCACCAGGCGCCGGCTGGTCATCATGTTGGCCACCAGCACCGCGTTGTCGCGCTCGTCGCCGGGTACCTGCCCCTTGCCGCCCATCCACAGGTGCATGTTGCCCGTGTCATCAGGCTGCCAGCTGCCGTCCAGTACGGGCGGATCGATCACAGTCGGCGCGATCTCGCGGTCGTCCAAAATCGTCAGATAGTGGCTGATCGGCGCAATCACATAGCCGTTGTCGGCGAGCCCCTGCAGCTTGGCCTCGTACTTGGCGACGGACTCGGGATCGTGGACAAACTCGCTGAGCAGATAGGGGTTGGCGTCGCCGGTCGCGGCAAGCTCACCGTCGTCCGCGTAGTTCCAGTTCAGCTCCAGCCCGTCGCCGGAGTACCCGTTGGTCACCAGGACCCGGCTGCCCAGGTTCTCAAAGACGTGGCCCGCGGGGGCCGGCTGATGAAACAACTTCAGCAGGTTGCGCGGCAGCACCAGCGTCTCGCCTTTTTCGGCGGCAAACGCCGCGATCCCCGGCCCGAACTGGCCCTCCTGCAGAAAGTGCACGGGTGCGCGCGGCATGCACAGCGACTGAAAGACGCGCTCGTTCTCGGCCCACGACCAGTCCATGTCGGCGCGCCGATACGCCGTCACCAACTGGTCGGACCAGTGATAGCTCATCACGTCGACCTGGCCGCGCGCAGCCAGCACCTGCAGCCGGGCCAGGATGTCCGGATGCCGCTCCGCCATTATCTCCAGCATCAGCCCCTGCAGCTCGAGGCCCGCACCCCAGTCGGGGTGCCGCTCGAACAGGTCGACCAGCGGCTCAAAGCTCTCGACGATGATCAGGTCCTCGATCTCCTCTTCGGTGGCCGTCCACACGCCGAAGTAGTTGTCGAGCCCGCCCGCCACGTACTGAATGTTGAAGTGGAAGACGCTGATGCTCACCTTGTCCGCGGCCATGTCCCACTGCATCTTCTCGGGAGCCGGCGCGCCCTGGCACAGATCGGGCAGCAACGGCAGCGCCGGCGGCTCCGACAACACGGGCTCCGTCGGCGGCTGCGAGGTGTCCGGCACGGCCCCGGTGTCGTCCTGAACGCTGATATCGTCGGTGACCGCGACGTCGGTCGCGGGTGGATCGGCGTCATCCGGGCAGCCCATCAGGACGCCCAGCGCCAGGATCACGGTGAGTCGAGACATGTATTCGCCTGTGCCTGCGGGCTAAATCCGCAGGTCTTGTTCGGAATCGTGCAGTCGATACTGAGCAGCGTGCCCTCGCTGCAGTACCACAGCACGTTGTCGATGCACTTGCCCACGGCGTTGAAGAAGCCGCAAGCGCCGCCCTCGGTCGGCTCGCACTGGGACGCGGTGCACGGCCAGCCGATGGGACACGCGCCGCACTGCCCACCACAGCCGTCGCTGCCGCACTGCTTGCCGGTGCAGACGGGCTCGCAGATCACCTCCTCCACGCAGGCGTAATGTCCGAGCTCGGGCGACCAGCCGCACTCTTTGCCGTCCTCGAGCAGGCAGTTGTCCAGCGCCAGCTCGCCGTCGACGCACAGCAAGGCAACGCCGTCCTCGCATTTGCCGTTTTCGGGGACACCCGAGCAGGGCCCGATCACGCAGGCCCCGTCCACGCAGAGGTCGCCCTCGACGCACAGCCCGCAGTCGCCGCCGCAGCCGTCGTCGCCGCAGACCTTGCCCGCGCACTCGGGCACGCAAGTCACGTCGTAGCACTTGCCGTCGGCGCCGCACTCAAAGTTGTCCGGGCAGGTGCCACAGGCGCCGCCGCACCCGTCCGGACCGCAGAACTTGCCATCACATTTCGGGTCGCAGTCGGGTCCGCACTGAGACAGATTGTTGCACTTGAGACCAACCGCGCAGAAGCCGCAGAGGCCTCCACACCCGTCGGCACCGCAGTCCTTGTTGGCGCAGTCGGGCTGGCAGCCGTCGTTGTCGCCGGTGTCTTTGGGCGGCGGATCCCCGTCATCGGCGGCGTCCGCGTCGACGTCGGTCTCGGACTCGGGGACATCGGCCGGGCCGGAGTCGACCACATCGGGCAGAATCGGGGTATCCGAATCACTTGACGTCGTGTCGTCCGGATCGCCCGGCGCGGCGGGCAGGCGGGGCTCCGTTGTCGAGCAGGCGCCCAGAAGCAGGCTGAGGATAATGAGCTGGCGCAGGATCACGGACGCAATCCTACACCAAGCCAGTGGCCGTTATCTGCCCGTGGCCAGCACGATCCTGCGACCGATGAGCCCCAGCAGCGCCAGCAGGAACAACGCCAAAGCACCGGGTGCGGGCGCACCGGAGCTGGTGCAGCCGACCTCTTCACCCTGCACGAGCGGCGGCTCGAGCTGGTCGGCAGGCGTCTCGCCGGTATAGCTGACCGCGACCAGCACGTCGGTGGGGGTCTGGAGCGGCGCCGGGATCACCTCCGTCTCGACGGGCAACGCCTCGACAGGCGGCTCCTGCGGATCGGTAATACGGAAGGTGCGGCCCAACAGCTCAAAGCGAACGTTGCGCGCCACCGCCAGGAACCCGCCCACGCCGTGCGCTGCCTCGTCGGCGGCCAGGTCGAAGTACTGGTCGCTGCCGAAGTGCACGTCGATCCACTGGGGCGTCTCTTTGGGATACGTGTCCGTAAACCAGCCACCACGTAGCGGGAACACGCGGTCACGCCACCAGCGAGCGTCCGCCAGCGACTGGGTGCGCAGCGCGTCATCGGACTCGTACTCGTCCAGCGCCGCGGACGTCGCCACCGCTTTGTCGCCCACCGAGTCCATCGGGACCTCGGAGTACGTCATGGCGGAGTTGCCGTCCTCGTCCACGGAGTAGTAGGTGAACTGCGTCACGATGCCGTAGCGGCGGGCCGTGGCGAGCGCATCGTCGACCAGGTCGGGGTTCTTGCCCTCCAGCTTGATGCGGTGCAGCAGCGTGCCGATGTGGCGCGTGGCCCAGATCTTGGGGACATACCCGGCGCCGATGTTGTAGCTGGGCAACGTGACGTCATACACGTGCTCCACAGCCGCGCCGTTGGCCATGCCGGACAACGTGACCGTGCCGGCGCCCGGCGTGCTGAACCGCCCCAGCAGGGCGACCGTCTGACCGGCGAACAGGTCAGGCAGCTTCTCGGGGTACATCGCGGCGGCCCCAAAGGCGGACAAGTCCAGCTCGGGATCGGCCATCATGGGCGCCTGCAGCGTCTCGAAGAACGACGTCACCGCCAGCTCGACGGACATGCCGAAGCGGATGAAGTAGACGGCGCCGCCCGACTCCTTGGCCAGCTTCTCGAGGAGCACGGTGTTGACGTCGTCGCCGATGCCGAAGATCACGATGCGCGCGCCCACCTCGTTGACGGTGCGCGCCATCTCCAGGATCTCCTCGGTGTCCGTGATGCCGTCCGTGGGGATGCCGTCGGTCAGCAGGACGACGTAGCGCGGGTTGCCCTTGTTCAGCGGCAGCGCCTTGATGCCGGCTTTGAGCGCGTCGTGCAGGTTGGTGCCGCCGTCCGCGTCGATGGCGTCCACAAACTCCTTGGCAGCGGTGCGGTTCTCGGCGCCGGCGGGCACGGCCGCGTCGTTGAGCTGCGCGACCGAGTTGGCAAACGAGCTCAGCGCAAAGTTGTCCTGCCCGCGAAGGCCGTTCAGAACCTCTTTCAGCGCGACCTTTGCCTGCCCCAGCTTCTCGCCCTGCATGCTGCCGGACTGGTCGAGGACGATGGAGATATCGCGCGGCACGACCGCGTTTTCGCCGGGCTCGGCGTCCGGGGTCAGCAGCGCCATGAAGTGACCGCCCTCGTCGTCGTCGTAACGGAACGGCAGGATGTCCAGATGCATGGGGTCGCTGCCGACCGACGTGAGGATGGTCACGTCAAAGGCGGTGGTGTGGTTCCATCCGCTGAAGGCCCCCGACGAGGTCTTGGCCGTCACGCGCGAAACCGTGAGCGGGTGGTAGGGCGAGTACAGGGCGCGCAGCTGACCGTCCATGCTGGCGGTCGTGGTCACGTTGAGCTGGTTGACGGGCGACGAATGCCAGTCGACGGGCGTGGCCACCCCCATCAGGGTGCCGTGCGCACGCATGGGCAGCGTGACCTTCGCCGTGATCGTCAGCCCGTAGACGTCGGCCAGGGCCGCATCGCTGAGCGGATCGCTGACGAACAGCGGCTGCCCCTGATGCTTGAGGGGAGCCGGGCTGCGCAGCGACAGCACCAGCGATCGCCGGCGCGCGTCGGCCTCTTCACCCGTGTACAGCGTGCCGCCCACCGCCACGCTGTTGACGGTCAGGGTCACCTCGGAGGCGGCGTTGCCACCGGGAATCGACCGGTAGAAACGATACTCGGACAGCACGGGCTCGCCGTCGGGGGCCTCGCCGACAAGGTTCACGTTGTATGACCGCGTCGTCTGCACCGTCGCTGTGTCGCTGATAATGGTCGCTGTGATCTCCAGCGAGCCGGGCGCCAGAAGCTCCACGCCGTCGCGCACCAGCCCCGTACCGGACGCCGTGAGAGGCGCTATATATAGAAGTACCCCAAAGAGGATTCCCCAATGCCGCATAATCAATTGTCTCCCTTCACGTAACCGCCACCGGCGTGCTGCTTGTGCAATGGGCGCGCCAGCAAGCCACCGCAGCGCAGGCCCCCGTTCAGCGGCCCACGCACAGCCCGCGTGGGTGTCCCCGCGCTTGTCATGTGGGGAGATATTCAGCATTTTACGGGCGTGAAGCGGTTGGTCGTTGTTGGGCTCGTCATCGCCGGTATCGGAGTTGCCGGCTGGTTGGTGTGGCGCGCCGCACATCCAGACGACGCGAAGACGGCTGACACCGTCGCCGTACCGACTCCAGGCGCCCAGGGCGGCCGCTGGATCGCGATCGGGGGCGGCTCTACTCCCGAGATGAACCAGGTCTCGATCGAACAGGACATGGCGTTGGCGGCCAACGTGCTCGGCGAGGGCGGGCGGCTGCTCTTTGGAGGCGGCCCCGGCACCAATGGCGTCCAGGTTCTGGACGCGGAGCCGCGTGGTGACCCGCTGATCGCGCAGCTGGCCCAGCTCTTTGCGCCGCGCCAGGGTCGCGACGCGCACTACCGCCGGACCACCTTGTCCGTCGACGAGCCGGCCAGCGTGGAGGCGGCGACTCAGACGATTCGCGCCGAGCTCGCCGGCGACTCGCGCGACCCGCTGCTGCTCTACTTTGCCGGCCACGGCGAGCAGGGAGAGCAGCCGCGCGACAACCTGATGCGGCTATGGGGCCGCCAGGTGCTGACCGTGGCGGACCTGGCCAATCTGCTGGACGCCGCCCCCGCCGAGCGGCGGATCCGAATCGTGGCCACCACCTGCTTCAGCGGCGGCTTCGGCGAGCTGGTGTTCCAGGGCGCCGACTCGGCCAACGGTCCGACGCCAAACGACCGCTGCGGCCTGTTTGCCAGCACCTGGGACCTGGAGGCGACCGGCTGCGACCCGGACCCGAACCGTCGCGCCCAGCAGGGCTACGGCATCCACTTCTTCAACGCCCTGCGCGGCCGAGACCGCGACGGCAAGCGCCTGCAGCCTGGCCAGGCCGACTTTGACGGCGACGGCCGCATCTCGCTGCTGGAGGCCCACACCCGCGTCCGCGTGGCATCGCAGTCCTCCGACGTGCCGACGACCACGTCCGAGCGCTGGCTGCGACAGGTGGCCCCGTCGAGCGGCCCGTCAGCCCCGATCGCGCTGCCCGAGGAGGACGCCGTGATCGAGGCGATGCTGGCGCGCCCGGACATGCGCGGCAACGAGTCGCGAGCCGCGGACCTGCTGGTCGCCGCCCAGGCCGCCTTCGCTCAGGCCGACACCGATCTCAGAGACGCCACCGAGCTGGAAGACCAGGCATTCAGCAAGATCGCCGCCGCCCTGCTCGCCCGCTGGCCGGTGCTGGACGACCCCTGGCACCCGGATTTCCAGTCCACCATCTCGAGCCACGGCCCCGAAATCGCCGCCTTCTTGAAGACGTCCACCGAGTACAAGGCCTTTCTGGGCGTCTCGGCCACAGTCGGCCGGCTGGACGAGTTTGTCGGCAAGATCCGCACCCAATCCGCCCCTCTCGAGCGCCTGGTCCGCGCCATGGACAACAAGCAGCTCGCCGCCCGCCTGAAAGCCAAGGGCGGCCCGGACTGGGACCACTACGCCAAGCTGCTTGCCTGCGAACGCTCGGGGCCGACCGGCACCGTGGACAAATAATCAGGCCGATCAGGGGGCGCGGCCGTCCCGTCGGTTTGAGCCATGCCAGCGCGGCCACGGGGACTTCGCCAGGCCGCTGGTGGAGAGAGTCGCGCGCAGAATTTCGTTGTCGCCGTAGCGCAGCAGGACGGCGCCGTCGTCCAGGACCAGCGGGGGAGTGTCGTCAAAGCCCTCGAAGGCGCTTGGGCCACCGGATTGGCGCCAAACGATGAGGTCGACCGGGCCTCCTGGGGGACCCGCCAGGGTGAGGCGATCGCCGGTGCCCATCACGGTCATGCCCCATTGGGTAACCGGGGCCGGGTGCAGGTGCTCTGTCTCCATCTGCTGCAGCTCGAGGAAGTTGCCTTCGCGGTCGTAAGCAAAGAGGGCCCAGAACTCCCGGCCCTGTGCGCTGCCGGGGACCGTGCCCGACACGAGGATAGCGCCTCCCTCAGTGATGACCGGCTCGCCCGTCAGCTTGGATTGGGTGTTGACGTCGGCCTCCCACAAAATGGTGCCGTCGGCGCCCTTGATGGCCACCAGCGTCTTGCTGCCCGTCACGTATAGCGTGTTGTCGTCGTCCAGCGCCGGGTTGGAGACCTGCACGACGCCGGGCTCGGAGATGGCTGTGGTCCACTTCTTGGCGCCGAAACCGGCGGTGCTGTAGTCGAACGCGACGATGCTGCTCTCGCGGTCGCTGTAGTACGCAGTCTTGTGATCGAAGCCGATGGTCGGCGGGCCGCAGGGCTTGTCGAGATCGATGGTCCACAGCAGGCCCTGGTTTTCGGCGTAGGCGGCCAGCTTCTGGGTCAGCGGCTGCGCTTTGATGCAGGTCGGCGGGTCGTTGTAGTAGTTCCACTGGTATTCGATGAACGGTGCCAGGACCAGGCCGTCGGGCGTCACGGAGAAGGGAAAGGCGGGGGCCTCCTGCAGCTCGCGGGTGGTGACGTCGCCTGTGTCCGGGTGGAACCAGTGCACGGCGCCCTGATCACGACACTCGTCACCGTCCAGCACGCCCTCGGTGATGACGACGGTGCCTGTGGGCGTTATCGACGGCGGCGGGTGGATGATCTCGACTTTGTCGGTGCTCGACTTCAGCGTCAGAGCCGGCTCGAACGTCTCTTTGGCCAGCCAGCCCAGCTCGCCGGCCTCGGTGACCAGCCAGACGGTGCCGTCGTCCGCGGCGGCGAACCAGCGCACGGGGCTGCCGATCTCAAAGGTCACGGCACCTGGAATGCCCGCCGCGTTCTGCGCGGGCGGCGGACCGTCCGAGTCATCCCCGGCGACCACGTCCGGCGCGGTCTGATCGGGCTCCAACACATCGCCGGTGCCGCAGCCTGAGAGGATGAACACCGCCATGAAGAAAAGCGGCACTGAGTGGACATACGGAGCGCTCATTGGTTGGGCAGTGTAACAGAAAGCGGCTCATTCCAAGGAGACGTCCGGCGCTTGGGTTACACTTGCGGCCATATGCTGGACAAGCTGAACGCGATCGGAATGTCGACCGAAGCGCGCGACCCATTTGAGCGAGTGACCGTGGCGCCCGACCCCGAAGGCTGCCCGTGCCCGTCCGAGTATCGGGACCAGATCATGGTCGACGTCATCCATGATGGAAACAACGTGCCGGAGCGGTTCCTGCGCGACCGGCGTGGTGCGCTGCTGCCGCTGACCCGCGTGCTGCCAAAGACCTACCGTACGGAGCGCGACTGGGGCGCCGAGCTGATGGCTGCGTCGCTGACATCGGCGCTGCATCTGGACGCGTATTACCGCGTCAACACCGCACGCGTGCTGCTTGATTTCGGGCGGTTCCCGGGGATCACACCCAAGTCGGCCGACCACATGAGCCGCTTCGCGATCTCGTATCCGTTCTCCGAGGTGCTGGACTTCGAGCAGAAGCGCGCGCTGCTGGAGAACTACTACGACAAGATCTCCGAGGGCATGGACGCGGCGATCAACCGCAAGCTCATCAAGATCGCCATCCACACCTATGACGAGAAGAACGCCGGCGCCACTCGTCGACCGGCCGTCAGCATTCTCACGCGCAGCCACACGCACCGGAAGGACCCGGGCAATCCCGTCGGCTTGTTCGATCCCATGTGTCCCGACGAGCTGCACGAGTTCACGGCCGACCGGATCCTTCGCTCGCGCATCGCCCTGACGCTGGAAGAGGCGGCCATCCACAGCGCGGACAACTACCCGTACACGTTGCCGGAGGGCAGCGTGGAGGTGCGCGCCCAGGTCTGGTTCTTCTTTCGCCACGTCCGCATGCGCTATGAACAGCTGCATCCGCCGGGCCGCGGTCGCGGCGATCCCAAGGCCCGCCAGATCGTCTGGGACATGCTGTTGGACACAAACCTGCGGTCGACCCGCAGTGAGGCGCTGCGCAGCTACCTGCATATGTTCAGGCGCGCGCCCGACGCCTCCGGTGACCTCTTTGGAGCGGCTCGCCGGGCGTATGAGAAGATCGCCGCCTTTGTGCACAAGCACCGCCGCGAGCTGATCATGGAGTATCGCAACTCTCCGGACCGGCCCTCGTCGATCCTGCTGGAGGTGCGCAAAGACCTGATCTGGGAGTTCAACAAGGGTGAGCCGGTCGGCCCGCGCGCCGCCGATGCCCGCATGGTGGCGCGCACGATCGCCCAGGCGGTCACGGAGTATGTGACCAACGACCGCGTCGCGCGTGTCGAGGCGATCAAACGGCGGGACCCGCGCTACCACTGAGTCGGTGTAGCGATGGCTTGCGCTACATGTCGCTACACGCCCTCACAACTCTACAAACGCATGACTGAGCCGCCCCGCCGCGCTGGCATACCGCCTGCTTACAGCCGCGGCGGAGGTGAACATGAGGCGATTGTTTCGAACTGGTGTCCTGCTGCTGACGTTGGCCACAGTCAGCGCGTGTGCAGAGGAGGGGGCCCCCGGTCAGGTCGTCGTGGAGGCCGCCGTACCTCCGAAAGACGAATCGGCGCCCCCCCAACTCGACCCGCTGCGCTCGCCCGCACAGGTCACACTGCACATCGCATCTTCGTCACCATTCGACCCACCCACGCCGGCGGTGGATACCGAGCCCGAGCCGGAGCCGGCGCAGACGTTCGACCCCGAACCGGAGCCGGAGCCCGAGCCCGAGCCCGAGCCGCCCGCCGCGGACGTGTGCGGGGAGCAGACCCCGCTCGTCACGGGTGAGGACGCCGGCCCGACCCGGGTGAGCGCGCAGTCGTTCGCCATGGTCAACAACGCCGGCTATGTCGTCCGGGTGGTGCCGGTCGACAACGGCCCGGGCGCTCTGGAGCTGGTCAGCCGATCGGGCGTGATCACCCTGGTCGAGAGCGGCGTGGTCGGCTGGGCGACGCTGGCGGCCAACGACACCGAGCTCTTCGCCGCGTGGCTGGAGGAGGTCGTCGTGGACGGCGTGACCGGAGTAGACGTCGTCGTGGCGCGCGTCACCCCCGGCGACGAGCAGACCGAGCTATATCGGGCCAAGTCCGACTGTGACACGCCCACAGCGAGCTCCGACGTCATCGAGGACGCGGCCGTCGTCGCGGTCACAAACGACGAGGTCAGCGTGGTCTACCCGATGTGGCAGACCACCAACATCTCCGGCAACAGCCTGATCGGCGTCGGGCAGCCGAGCGGCTCGGGCTGGACTGAAGACCAGGCGCTGTTTGTCGCCGCCCGGCTGACCCGCACGGCATACGCCGCGGACGGCAGCCTGCACTCCATCGCCCGGTTTGAGAGCGGCGCGCTGATGTACCACGCGGGGCCTGCCGGCCCGGGCGCCTTCCTGGACGTGGAGTGGGTCACGGACGGATCGGGCATGTTTGTGGAGTTCAGCCCCGGGCCGGTAGCGCTCGCTGCTGCGACCGAGGAGGTCGCGCACCTGGTCAGCACCAAGCTGGTCGACGATGTCGAGGTTGTGCGCCATCGCACGCTCAGCGGCGAGACGGTCGGCGAAAACACCGTGGTCGGGCCAGGCGTCGCGGCCGCGGTCGTGCTCACCGGCGACGGGCCCCTGGTTGTGCGTGCAACCGAAGACGGGCTTCTGACGGTGGCGGTGAAGGAGGGCGACGCCTGGGTAGACATCGGCACCGCGCCGTTCGCCACCGACGAAAACAGCTGGGACTCGGTCGGTCGCGTGGACGCCATGCTCGCTGAAGACGGAAAGCTCTATGTGAACGTCCTGCTGAACACGGGCGGCACTCTCCCACTGGAGCTGCCGCTGACCGACATCGCCTTCCAGTCCTGGTGCCCCTAACGCGGCAGGCGTGTGGCAGAATACGCCGCCATGCGCCCCGCGACACGCCAAGCACTCGTCCGACGGCTCCTCACCGCGATCGAACAGCCCTCTGCTGAGCCACTGAACGTGACGCTGTCGCCCGATCGATACGTCTGCGAGGCCTGGGCGGCGCGGGAACGAGACGCTGTTTTTCGGGTGTCGCCGCTGGTGATCGCACACTCTTCCGAGCTGCCGGAACCCGGCGCGTTTGTGAGCGAGACTGTCGCCGGGCGCGGTGTGGTCGTCGTCCGCGGGAAGGACGGCTCGGTCTCCGCCTTTGTCAACGCGTGCAGACATCGCGGCGCCCGCCTGGTGGAGGGCTCCGGCTGCACAAAGGCGTTCGTCTGTCCCTATCACGCGTGGTGCTACGACCTGGACGGCAGCGTCATGCACATCCCCCATCGGGAGGTCTTCGCGGCGACCGACCTCGAGGAGCGCGGCTTGATCGCCCTGCCCTGCGCCGAGCGCCACGGATTTGTGTGGGTGACTCCAACCCCGGGCCCCGCGCTGGATGTCGCCGCCTGGCTGGGCCCTGCGTTGGACGATGACTACACGTCGTTTCGACTCGACGGCTACCGGCAGGCTCAGAAGACGGACCGTCTGGTCGCGGCCAACTGGAAGCTGATCGTGGATGCCTTCGCCGAGGGCTACCACCTGCGCAGCCTCCACAAGAAGAGCATCTCCCGCTTCTTTCGGGAAGAGTCGATTCTGGACGACTTCGCGCCGCACATTCGCCAGCTTGGCGCTCGAAAGACCCTTGGCCCGCAGTCGCCGGCCGAGCCGTCAGAAGCCGACCTGCGCGACCTCACCACGGTGCTCTACAACCAGTTTCCAAACGTGGCCATGGTGTTTCACCCCGAGTGGCTCTCCCACATGACGCTGTGGCCGGTGACCCCGGGCACCAGTCGCGTGTTGCACCGTATGCTTGTTCCCGTCGCGCCGGCCTCGGACGAGGTGGAGCGGCGCCGCGCACAGAGCTTTGGTTTGATCGACGGACAGGTCTTCGAGAAAGAGGACCTGGCCATCACCCAGAGCATTCAGTCGACCATGGCTGATCGCGACGATCCCGTCGTGCTGGGCGGCATGGAGCGCGGAGTCGCCCTCTTTCATCGCGCGCTGGAAAGCGCCATGGACGCGACGTGAGCCACGATCGCTCAGCCTCCGCCCCGCCTGCCGCGCAGTCCGCAGCCGAGCTCGAGGCCTCCTACACCCGGCTGGGATACACTGCCGACCACCCTCCGGACGTGACCATTCGCCCCGGCGCCACGTCCGCTGTGGCCGATCAGCTGCCGCGCATCCGCCTCGATCGCTCCGAGACCGGACTGAGCGACCTGAGGCTGGTCGGCACCCTGGCCGAAGGAGGGATGGGCTGGATCCGGCTCGCCGAGCAGCGCTCGCTCAAGCGCACGGTGGCCATCAAGTCACTGCGCGTCGGCGACGGGGCGCAGGGCCACATCGACTCGCTCCTGCACGAGGGCTGGATCACGGGACTGCTGGAGCACCCGAACATCGTGCCCGTCCACCAGCTGGCGTGGTCCGAGACCGACGGCCCCGTGATGGTCATGAAGCGCGTGGAGGGCTCCAGCTGGCGCGAGCTGCTCGGCCGCAACGAGCACATCTGCGACGACGGCGAAGCGCTGGAGCGACACATCCGTATTCTCATGGACGTCTGTCACGCTGTGCACTTTGCCCACAGCCGGGGCATCGTCCACCGCGACATCAAGCCGCACAATGTCATGGTCGGCAGCTACGGCGAGGTCTATCTGCTGGACTGGGGCATCGCGGCGCGGCTGGAGGACGAGCCGGACGCCAACCCACAGCACGTGGTCGGCACGCCTGCGTACATGCCGCCGGAGTCCGTGTTCGCGGGCGAGGTGGCGGTCAGCGAGCGCACCGACATCTTCCTGCTCGGATCGTGCCTGCACCACGTGATCACAGGACGGCACCGCAACACCGGCGAGACGCTATGGGAGGTGCTGGCGTCGGCCTCACGGGCGGATCGGCATCACTATCCGCCATCGGTCCCAGAGGCGCTGGGCAAGATCTGCAATCGGGCCTGCATGCGGGACCCCGACGACCGTTATCCGGACGCGATAGCCTTGCGGCGCGCGCTGGAGGAGTACCTCAAGCTGCGGGTCTCCGAGCGCTCAGCCGCCCGCGCAACCCAGGCGTTGGAGGCTCTCAGACAGGCCACCGCCCGAAGCGGGTCCGGCGATGCCGGGTCGATGGACGTGCAGCGTCGGTTCAGCGCGTGCCGCTTCGGCTTTGAGCAGGCGCTGGCCGACTGGCCGACCAACCGCCGCGCTGCCGCCGGGCTGCAGGAGACCCTGGAGCACATGTTCGAGTATGAGCTGGCGGCGATGAACGCGCCGGCGTGCGAGCGGCTGCTGGCCGACATGGACAGCCCCCCAACCGACTTCGCCAAGCGTCTGGCCGAAGTGCAGCGCCGCTTCAAGTCGCAGCATCAGGCCGTCTCCAAGCTGGCAGAGATCGAGCGACAGCAGCGCTTCCATGGGGCCGACTGGGGACGCACCACGTACCTGTTGCTCAACGGCATCACGACCATGCTCGTGCTGCTGTTTGCGGGCTCGCTGATCCGCGACGGCACTATCCAATACACCCCCATCGGCAGCCTGATCTTCGTCGCGACCGGGGTGATCGCCAACCTGCTGGCGATCTACTTCTTCCGGCGCTCGGTGCTGGATACGGCGATCTTCGAGCGCCTGATGGGCGTGGTGCTGGTGTTCGGTCTGGTGCTCACGTTCAGCCGCGTACTACTGCACATCGGCGACATGGGCTTTGACGTCATGGTGTTGGGTGACGTCCTGATCATGACGATGCTGGCCGGCACGATGGCGGTCACGATCAGTCCGGCGTTTTGGCCCACCACGGGCATCGCCGTCGTCGGGTCGGTGCTGTGCATGACCTGGCCTCAGTACGCGCTGGACGCCTTCGGTGTGGGCTACTGGGTCAACAACCTCTACCTGGCGTGGGTCGTGCGCCCGCAGCGCGCCTAACAGAACTTTTTTTCGATCCGGTTTTTGAGCCAGCTCGTACCCCTTCTGCAGATTTATTTCGGTTGTCGTTAATCCATGTTGGGGGGGCCCGCGTAGGAAGTCTCGAATCTGCAATTTGAGAGGAAGGCTTCAATGACTAACGGCTCCATCACCAACAGCAATGGTTTCAACGCGCTCGTTCTCGCGCTCACGCTCACTTTCTTCACCCTCGGCTGCACGACCACGTTCGAGCAGGACGGCAAGGCTGACAAGTCCATTACGGACGTCGCGGCGTCCAAGCCCGGCTTTGAAACATTCACCAGCCTGGTCGAGACCGCCGGGCTCACCGAGACGCTCGACGTCAACGGTCCCTTCACGGTCTTCGCTCCCACCGACGCGGCTTTCGCGCAGGTACCCCAGGAGGCGCTCGACGCCATCCTCGCCAAGGACGGCGAGCTGGCGCGCGTGCTCACGTATCACGTTGTGGAGGGCAAGCTGACCGCGGCGGATATCGTCACGATGTCCAGCCTCACCACGCTGTCGGGCGAGACGCTCGACGTCGAGGTAAACGGCCCGCAGGTGCGCGTGGGTGGCGCTATCGTCGCGGACGCTGACATCCTGGCCGGCAACGGCGTAATTCACGCGATCAACGGCGTGCTGCTGCCCCCCGCGACCGGCACACGTCCAATCACGCCCACGCCGATCACCGACGAGATGAACATTGTCGAGGTCGCCTCCGACGCCGGCAGCTTCTCCACCCTGGTCGCAGCCGTCGAGGCGGCCGGCCTGGTCGACGCGCTCACCGGCGCCGGCCCCTTCACCGTGTTCGCGCCCACCGACGCCGCGTTTGAGGCCCTGCCCGCCGGCACCGTCGACGCGCTGCTCGCCGACCCCGCCGCGCTGGCCGAGATCCTCAAGTACCACGTGGTCGCCGGCGCCCTGAAAGCCGACGTCGTCTCCATCACCTCCGCGCTGACCACGCTGCAGGGCGACGCGATCGACGTCACCGTCCAGGACGGCGCCGTGTTCATCAACAACGCTAAGATCGTCACCACCGACATCGCGGCCAGCAACGGCGTCATCCACGTCATCGACGCGGTGCTGCTCCCCCTCGCCGAGCCGCCCGCCACCAGCAACACGCTCATCGAGGTCGCGGCTCAGGCCGGCAGCTTCAGCACCCTGCTCACCGCCGTGGAGGCCGCCGGTCTGACCGACACGCTCTCCGGCCCCGGCCCCTTCACCGTCTTCGCGCCCACCGACGCCGCGTTCTCCGCGCTGCCCCAGGGCGCGCTGGGCGGCCTGCTCAACGACACCGAGGCGCTGACCGACGTGCTGCTCTACCACGTCATCGGCACGCAGCTCTCCTCTGACGCCGTGGTCGCCGCATCGGCGCTGAACACGCTGCAGGGCACGGCCGTCAACGTGGGTAACAGCGGCGGCAAGGTCACCATCAACGGCGCTACCGTCATCATCACGGACATCCAGGCCGACAACGGCACCATCCACGTCATCGACGCGGTCCTGCTGCCCTCGGACGACGGCGGCGAGACCGTCGAGCCGCCCGTGCAGCCCGCGCTCGGCAACATCATCGAGAAGGCGCAGGGCAACGACCACCTCGGCACGCTGCTCACCGCCGTGCAGGCCGCCGGTCTGACAGAGACGCTGAAAGGCGACGGCCCGTTCACCCTGTTCGCACCCACCGACAGCGCCTTCGCCGCCCTGCCCTCCGGCACGCTGGGCGCGCTGCTGGCCAACCCCGAGGCCCTCACCGACGTGCTGCTCTACCACGTGGCCGCCGGCCAGCTCTTCTCGGACGATCTGCAGGGTCTCGACGAGCTCGCCACGCTTCAGGGCGCCAAAGCTCCGCTGGGCAACTTCGGTCCCGTCCTGACCATCGACGGCGCCGTCTTCACCGTGACCGACATCGAGGCCAGCAACGGCGTCATCCACGTCATCAACGCGGTGCTGCTGCCGCCCACGCCCGGCACCATCGCCGAGGTCGCCACCGAGGCCGGCTCCTTCAACACGCTGCTCACCGCCGCCGGCGCCGCCGGTATCGCCGGTGTCCTGGCCGATCCCGCACAGGAGCTGACCGTGTTCGCGCCGACCGACGCCGCGTTCGCCGCGCTGCCCGCCGGCACCATCGACGCGCTGCTGGCCGATACCGAGACCCTGAAAGCCATCCTGCTCTACCACGTGCTGCCCGGTAAGGTGAAAGCGGACCAGGTCGTCGCGTCGTCGCTGCTGGCCACGCTGCAGGGCTCGGATGTGAAAGTGACCCTCGAGAACGGCAACGTCTTCATCAACGACAGCCAGATCATCACCACGGACATCAAGGCCAGCAACGGCGTCATTCACGTCATCGACGCCGTCCTGACCCCGCCGGCCAGCATCGGCAAGACGCTCATCGGTCACCCGCAGCTGTTCTCCACGCTGGTCACCGCCACGCAGGTCGCCGGTCTCTTCGACGCGCTGAACGCTCCCGGCCAGCTGACCGTCTTCGCGCCGACCAACGACGCCTTCGACGCGCTGCCCAAGGGCGTCATCAAGGGCCTGTTCGCCAACCCGACCGCGCTGGCCACCATCCTCGGCTACCACGCTGTGGCCGGTAAGTTCGCGGCGGCGGACGTGGTCGCCAACACCGAGTTCACGACACTGACCGAGGAGACCATCAACATCGAGGTCTCGGGCGGCAACGTGTACGTCAACGACGCGCAGGTCATCGTCACCGACATCCCCGCATCCAACGGTGTGATTCACGTCATCGACACCGTTCTGCTCCCGCCCTCCAACTGATTCTCTGCTCCTCCCCCGAGAAAGCACCAGGCTCCCGGGTTCTTTCCGATCCGATGTCCCCCCTGGCTCGTAAGTCGGTTATGCTCACCGAAATGCCATCCCATCACCCGGAAGAAGCACGCCTCGTCGATTACACGACCGGCGCCTTGCACGAACCCGGGAGCCTTGTCATCGCGACTCATCTGGCGCTCTGCCCCTCCTGCCGCCAAGCCGTTGCCGAGCTTGAGGCCGTAGGCGGCGCCGTTCTGGACGCCATGCCGCTGACCTCGGTTTCAGACGGCGCTCTGGACGACATCCTCGCGCGCCTGGACGAGCCGGAGCCTGCACCCTGCGCCCCACCGCTTCCCCCTGTTCCCGCGGGCGACACCGGCATCCCCCGCCCGCTGCGAGACTATCTGGGCGCCGGCTACCAACAGCTGGACTGGACGCGGAGACTGGGCGGCGTAGAGGAGTTCCCGATCACCACGACCGTCGCGGGACTGAATACGCGACTCATCAAGCTTGGCGCTGGCCGAAAGCTTCCGGTCCACACGCACCGCGGTTATGAGATGACGCTGGTTTTGACCGGCGCGTTTTCAGACCACACCGGCCGCTTTGAGTGCGGCGATTTTGTCGAGCTGGACGGCAGCACCGAGCACCAGCCGGTGATCTGGGAAGAGAGCGAGTGCATCTGCCTCGCCGTCACCGATCAGCCGCTGCGGTTCACGGGCCCGCTTGGCCGCCTGCTCAACCCCTTCTTGAAGCAATGAGGCTACCCACCCGGTGACCGCCTGCGCCGAGTCGCACGCCAGCCAGCTTCAAGCTGTCGCTGAGCGCAAGGACAAGCAGGCGTTTGCCGAGCTGTTTGCGCACTTCGCCCCCCGACTGAAGACGTGGCTGATGAAGGGCGGCGCCGACGAGACCAGCGCGGAAGAGGTGGCCCAGGAGACGATGCTCACAGTATGGCATCGGGCACAGTCCTATCGGCCTGATCGGGCCGCAGTAAGCACATGGGTCTTTCGCATCGCGCGCAACAAGCGCATCGATCGGCTGCGCAAGGAGCGCCGTCCCATGGTGGATCTGGACGACCCCGCGGTCGTAAAGGCGCCTCCCGAAAAGCGTGGCTACAGCTGGGACATCATCGCGGGTGAAGAGAACCGCCTGCGCCGCGAGATCGACGCGCTGCCTCAAGAGCAATCACACCTGCTGCGCATGTTTTATGTGGAAGACAAGTCCCACCGCATCATCGCCGAGGAGCTCAACATCGCTCTGGGCACGGTGAAGTCGCGCATCAGACTGGCGCTGGGACGCCTTCGCAACGCGTACAAAGACCCGCCTGAAGCCTCCGCGTAGACTGCAATCACCGCTCTGCTAGCGGTCTGTGCACATACACACATTCCTTAAGCTCTTTTTTATTAACACTGTAAACACAAACATTCTACAGTCGGTATTAGTCGGAGTCACTTACACAGAGGACAGCGTGTTGTATAAAACCGTTTGTAGATTAGTGTGTCTATTCTTTGTCGCGGGGTCAGCCGCGGCGTGTACCAACGGCCTCAGTGGTAATAATGAGGCGCTGCAGGACGAGCGGGACCTTTCCGCCGCTCAACTCAGCGCAGTCAAAACCCCTGGGCCACAATGCAAGCAGCATTCAGACTGCAATGATGGCAACTCCTGCACCGCCGACACCTGTGAAAAGGGTCAGTGCGTGCGTACGGAGAAAAAAGCCGGTTCGTCATGCGATGACGGCAACGCCTGCAACGGCAAGGACACCTGCTGGGACGGCAGGTGTCAGGGCCAGGGCTGGATTTCGTGCGATGACGGCAATGTCTGCACAAACGATGTCTGCGATCCCGCAGTGGGCTGCACCAACGAGGTGTCCTCCAACTGTGACGACGGCAACGAGTGCACCAAGGACATCTGCGACCCCCAGAAGGGCTGCGGCTCGGTTCCGGCCGACGGCGGCGCCTGCGACGACGGCAACCTGTGCACGGTCAAAGACAAGTGCCTGGGCGGCAGCTGCGCGGGTGGACAGCCACTCGACTGTGATGACGGCAACCGCTGCACGCAGGATCTCTGCGAGCAGAAATGGGGCTGCATGAACCCGCCGACCAAAAAGGCCCAGAGCTGCGATGACGGCAACGCCTGCACCGCGGGCGACGGCTGCGTCAAGGGCAACTGCCAGGCCGGCAAGAAGATCAACTGCGATGACGGCAACCCCTGCACCGACGACAGCTGTGACCCCAAGCTGGGCTGTGTGCACAAGCCGAACACAATCGCATGTGACGACGGCGACGCCTGCACGCAGAAAGACACCTGCTCCAAGGGTGTCTGCGGCGGCAAGGCGGTCAACTGTGACGACGGTAACGTCTGCACGGCTGACAGCTGTTAGCGCGCACCGTGACTGCAGCGTAGCCGCCCGAAGTCGAACCAGGTCTTTG
>CAZJHX010000077.1:0-50390 GCA_964545715.1 uncultured Myxococcales bacterium | reverse complement strand
GATCTGTCCTGGAAATACACGGTTGCTCGGGGGCTCATGCGGCCGCTCCTGCGGCCTGGGGCGGCGTTTTCCGAAGTTGGAGCAGTCGTGTAACAATCCCAGCCATGGTCTGGAAATTGGTCGGGATCCTCGTCTACTTCGGGGTCCTTCTCTATATCGGCGCCCGCGCGTCGAAAAAGATGAAGGACATGCGCGACTACTACGCCGCCGGCAAGCAGCTGGGGTTTTGGTCGGTCGCGTTTTCGGCGCGTGCGACGGGCGAGTCGGCCTGGCTGCTGCTCGGCCTGACCGGCATGGGCGCGGCGGTTGGGGTGCACGCCTTCTGGGTGGTGCTGGGCGAGGTCGTCGGCGTCACGCTGGCGTGGCTGTGGATGAGCCGACGGTTCAAGCGGCTGACAGACCGCTATGACAGCATCACCATCCCCGACTATCTGGCCTCCCGCTTCAGGGACAACACCCACCGGCTGCGTCTGGTGGCCGCGTTTGCGCTCTGCGTATTCGTCACGATCTACGTCAGCGCCCAAATCGACGCGACAGGCGCCGCCTTCGAGAGCTTCTTGGGCTGGAACTACTATGTGGGCGCGCTGGTGGGCTTTGCGATCGTGCTGGTCTACTGCCTCAGCGGCGGCTTCCTGGCGGTCGCGTGGTCCGACGTGTTTCAAGGCGCGCTGATGTTCTTTGGGCTGGTGCTGCTGCCGATTCTGGGCATCGCCGAGGCGGGCGGCTTCACCAACGTGATGGACGGCCTGACGGCCATTGACCCCAACCTGACGTCGCTGTCGGGGCAGGCGTCCGGCTGGGACGGCATGGCGGTGTGCGGGGCCATCGGGTTTGTGCTGATCGGCGTCGGCTTCATGGGGTCGCCGCAGATCTTCGTGCGCTTTCTCGCGCTGAAAGACGAGAAGGAGATCGGTCGGGGCGCCACGGTCGCCATCGTGTGGACCCTGCTTGCGGACAGCGGCGCCGTGCTCACCGGCATGGCCGGACGGCACCTGTTCACGGGACCGGGCATGGACGTCAACGTGGCGCTGGGCAAGAAGGCGCAGGACGTGCTGCCGCACCTGGTCGAGTACCTGTTTCTGGCGCCGGTGGTTGGGCTCTTCATCGCCATCGTCTTGTCCGCCATCATGTCGACGATCGACTCGCTGCTGGTGCTGGCGTCCAGTGCGTACGTGCGCGACTGGCACCAGCAGGTGCGCAACCCGGACGTGCCGGACGATCAGCTGATGGCCATGAGCCGCACCACGACGCTGGTGCTGGCCGGGGTCGCCCTGGCGGTTGCGCTGTCCGTGGCGGTGTGGGTCCCTGGTCGCAGCATCTTCTGGTTTGTCATCTTCGGCTGGTCCGGCATCGCCGCGACGTTCTGTCCGACCATCATCTTGTCGCTGTTCTGGCGGCGCTTTACGGCGCATGGCGCGCTGGCGGCCATGGTCACGGGCTTTTTGGCGGTCCCGTTCTTTGCGTTTGTCGCGCCGACCCTGGACACCTGGGGTCCGTATTTTGCGCGGCTCTCGGAGCTGCCGCCGGCGGTCGCTTTGTCCTTTGTCGCGGGTGTTGTGGTGAGCCTCATTGACAAGGCGGGCGCGGATCGCCTGTCAGAGGTCGGGGCCGAGCTGGACCAGGCCGCGCACTGAGCGCCGGTCGTTGACAAGCTTTACAGGGTAACGACTACACGGCGCCCGGGCGTTGACACGATTTGCTGTGTGAATACCGGAACTTCCTTGAGTACCGAAAATAAACCTTCTACCGTAAATTATACGATGTCCATACAGCGAGGGGCAGGTGGACACTCCGTCCAAGAGTAACCAATCACCACCACCCATCCCTTAGTCCGACCCGGGACACGTGGCCCACTCAATGGTGCCGCCACGTGTCCCATTCTTATGGGTGTGGGCTTTACAGTCTTTACAGTTTTTCCAGATAGGCCCTGACAGGCTTTACACACCTGACCTGCGGAGCTGTCGATTCTGGTGGCACATAGAGAGTACGGCGTATATCGTAAACATAACGCGTGTCAGCATTCCGACTGGCAGGCATGCGTGGGCACCGGGAAGCCTGAGGGGGCACGCCGCGACAAGACGCAACGCAAGAGGGACCTTCTGACTCGAGTACCCTCTTGCGTTGTGCCCCCGATTTCCCGTCATTTCCACACAGGACCACGAAACAGCAGCAGCGCCATCACCACGGTGACCACGCTGGCGGCCGCCGCGACGCCGAACATCAGCGGGCCCTGGCCGACCTCGAACAAGTAGCCGGCGGCCACAGCGCTCATCGACCCGCCGATGCCGAAGGTCGCGGATTGAAACAGCGCCTGCGCGGTGGTCTTGTCCTGCTCTGAGACGTGCTCGGCCAGCCAGATGACCGTCGTGTAGTACGCGACGCCGAACGTGAACCCGTGCAGCACCATCACGCCGTACAACCACAGCGGGTTGGTCAGCCACGCTGTCAGCCCGAACTGCAGCACGCAACAGACGTAGCAGAAGATCAGCACCTGTCGCGGTGGCCGGTGCGCAAAGAAGCGATGCGCGTTCTGCAGCAGCACGATCTCACTGAGCACACCGACCGCCCAATAGGACGGCACCATCCCGTCCCCGACGCCGAGATTCTCCAGATGCAGCGGCAAGAAGAGGTACAGCCCCTGGCCCGCAAGTCGCCACATGAACGCGACGAAGATGAAGCCGGCCAGCCCCTCAACCCGCCACAAGCGCTTGAATGCCGCGGCTGAGCTGCCCACGCTCGGCTCTCGTGGTTGGCGGGGCATCGCGTATGCGAGCAGGATGGTCATACACAGCAGGGCGATGAGCGCGGCCGGGATGGCGTCGCGACTTGTCAGGATGACGATGCCACCCACCGCGAACCCACCGGCGATGAAGCCCCAGCTGCCCCAGATCCGGATCCGCCCGTAGTCTCCGCCGTGCACCTTGATGTGCGCGAGCGTGACGCTGTCTGCGATCGGAATGATGCCGACGCGAAACGCGGTGAACGCGGCGACCGCCAAAAAGATGGGGATCAGCTCAGCGGTGAGCAGAACCGGGAAGAAGCAGACTGCGGCGCCCCAGGTAATGACGCGCAGGGTCGTGGTGGCATCCCCCTGCCGGTCCGCCATGCGGCCCCAGATCATCGGAAAGATGATGATCAGCAGATATCGCAGGCTGCTGAGCCAGCCGATGGTGCTCTCGTGCCAGCCCTGGTCGCGCAGCCACAGGGCGAAGTAGTTTCCGTACCCGCCGACAAACAGAAAGATCAGCAGATACAGCAGCCGGACCGAGACCTGCGGACTCACGTTGAGACCGGCGCTACTCGGCCAGCTCGACGGTGTAGGGATCGTTGCCGTTGCCCGCCTGGCCGGACACCTCTTTGACACGCACGTAGTACCGCCCGGCGGCGAAGCTGTGGGTGATCGTGCGCGTCTTGCCGCCGCTGATCCCGCCCTTGCGTGTGATCAGGGCCCGCTCGGAGTCGTACAGGGCCAGGTCCAACGTCAGCCCTTCGGCGCCCGTCAGTCGCAGCGTCAGGATCCGGGTCTCGTCCGGCGTCTCGGTGGTCACGTTGATCGCGTAATAATCCAGGTCGCCGCGCGGATGGATGAAGCCCTTGTGCGGCTTGCCGAACGGCAGGGTGACGCGGCCTGCGTCCCGGAACTCGTCGTTGGGCTCGATCTCTCGGTCACCGGCCTCGGCCAGCGTGACGGCGATGCGATAGCCCCGGTCGACGTTGAACCCGCCGTCTTTGCTGCTGACGCGCACAAAAGCCGGCTGCGGGCCGACGGCGATGAGCGGCAGCGTCTCGGGGGAGCCGGACGGCATCTCGTTGATGGTCCGCACGACCTTGCGCGTGTGATCGATCAGCTCCAGCTTCAGGTCCACGGTCGGGATGCCGCTGGTGACGACGGTGGCGATCATCGGTTCGTCCGCGTCGATGCGAAACACGTCCCAGTCGGTCGGGTGCCCAACGTAGCCGTCCATGGGCTCGTCGGCGCGCAGCGGGTGCGCGCTGCCCGGACGCCAGTTGGGCTCGGACTCGTGCGCGGTGAGTGGCGTCTCCGCGATCAGCGAGATGGTGTAGCGGTCGTGAGGGCTCGCCGAGCGCATGCTGCGGACCTCCACAAAATACGGCACAGACTGTGGGTCGATGCCCATGTCGCGCGCGGTGACTGGACTGCCGACGGGCCACTGCAGCTTGGCCTCAGGCACCTTCACCAGGCTGCGACCGCGCTTGTCGGTGACCCAAAGTCGCGACTTCACGCCGGGGACGCCCGTGACGTCGATGCGCAGGCGGGCCTCGGGCGGCACCCCCTCCAGGTCCAGCTGGTACCAGTCTGTGTCCTTGAACCAGCCCAGGTACCCCTGCCGGTCCTCGCCGGCGCGCAAAATCCCGGCGTCTTTCCGCTCGTTATTGGGCTCCTGCTCGATGTTGCCTTCGGGGTCGACCACGGTGGTGGTCAGCCGATACGGGCGCTCGGGCGGGGGCTTGCGGGCCCTCTTGCCGCGACGTCTGGGCTCTTTGGCCAGCACCCGAAAGTAGTGCTTGCCGGGCGGCAGCAGCGTCGGCGGCAGCACCTCTACGCCCCCGTCCTTGGCGTTGTCCACGTCCGCCAGCACGCCGGCGGGGTCTTGCCCCTTTTTGGGCTCGACCGGGGGCGTGGCCATCATCCACTGCAGCTTGAAGTTGGAGTTGTCCTCCGGGCTCAGCTGGATGCGCACCTGCTGGGACGTGGTGCCGCTCAGCTCCATGACGTACCAGTCGTAGTCGGGGCCGGGCAGCTCGGGGTGCGTGGACAGGCTGCCGCGCAGGCCGCCGTTGATGGGCAGCTTGCTCGCCTGGGGGCGGATGTCGTTGGGTTCGCGCTCCAGCGACGGACCGGCCGGCGCTTTGGGCGGCTTCTCGCTGGTCTTGTCGGGCGACTCACCACCCGTCGTCGTGCCCTCGGAGTCGTCCTCTGAGCCGCCATGGATGGGCTCGACCGCGACTTTGGGCACCTCCCGGCGCTTCTCGCGACAGCCGACGCTCGCGGTGAGCGTCAGAGTGGCTGCCAGAAGAACCGGAAGAGCGGCGCGCATCTCTTGATTACTTGCCGTACTGCTTGATCACGTCATCCGTGATGTCGATGGCAGGCAGGTGATACGCGACGCCGGCCGCGTGCAGCACGACGGCGAGGCCCTTGCTCTTCGCGACTTTGCCGATGGTCTTCTCCAGCTTCTCGCTGATCGGCCGGAGCATCTTGACCTCTTTCTCTTTCAGCTCGCGCTCGTACTCGAACGCCAGCTTCTGCAGCTCGAACTTGAGGCGCTGCAGCTCCTCCAGGCGCTCGCGACGCACGGCCTCGGTCAGTAGCGCGCCCTGGCGCTTAAACTCCTCGTGCTTCTTCTCCAGCGTGGCCTTCTTGCCCTCGAGCTCCTTCTGCTTGCGGGCCGCCAGCTTTTCGAGTCGGCCTTTGGCCTGTCGTCCGTCGGGGACGGCCAGCAGGGCGCGCTGCAGGTCGACGACGCCGATCTTGAGCGGGGCCTGGGCGGAGGCGGCCATAGGCAGCAGGCTGAGCGCGATTGCGATGGAGAGAGAAACGGTGAGGGCTTTAGCGGGGGTGATCATGGTTGGTCCCTTGCAGGGTCTTGAGCGTTGCTGTCCGTAATAACAAATGGCCTAGAAAGAATTCCCGATCGTGAACTCGAAGACGATCGGCTCCTCGTCCGGTTTGGGTGCGAGCGGGATGCCCCACTCGAAGCGCAGTGGCCCGACCGGGCTCCACCAGCGGATGCCGAAGCCGACCGCGGTGCGCAGGTTCAAGATGTCGATGTTCTCGCTGTCGTTGAACGCGTTGCCGGCATCGAAGAAGACGACCCCGCGGATGCCCACCTCTTTGAGGATCGGGATCTCGAGCTCCACGTTGAAGATGAGCTCCTTATTGCCGCCGATGGTGAAGTCGGTGGTGGCGGAGCCCGGCTCACGAACGCCGGCGACGCGGAACTCGGGGCCCAGGCTGTTGCGCTGGAAGCCGCGGACATCAAAGATGCCGCCGACGAAGAAGCGCTCGAAGATCGGCACGGGCTTGTTGGAGCCGCTCACGATGTAGCCGCTTGTGGCGTTGAGCTTCAGGACCAGGTCCCAGAACGGGTTGTAGTACCAGCGCGCGCGGCTGATCAGGCGCGTGAAGTCGTTCTCGCTGCCCAGGTACTCAGACGCCCACTCGGTGCTGCCCGTGACGTACCAGCCGGAGGTCGGGAACATGCGGTCGTTGCGGGTATCCAGGCTCAGGGTGGCGCGCAGGCTCGAGGTCAGGCCGCCCTGCTGGAGGTTGGCCAACGGGATCGAGGCGCTGCCCTGCAGGCCTCCGATCGAGATGTTTACGTCCTCCAGCTTGTAGGCCATCGACAGGTGCAGGTCGTCGGTGAACCGATAGCCCCAGCTCATGCTGCCGCCGGTGCTGCCGCGCGTGAAGTTGTCGAAGTCCTGCTGGAAGTTGAACAGGTCCAGGCTCAGCGTCCAGTCTGAGTCCAGGAAGTAGGGGTCGAAGAAGCTCAGCGTGTACAGACTGCGGATGCTGGACAGCGTGGCCTGGATGGACAGCGTCTGCCCGTGGCCCATGAAGTTCTGCTTGGAGATCTGCGCTGTGGCGATGAAGTTCTCCAGGCTGGAGAAGCCGGCCCCGACCTGGAAGGTGCCGGTCTGGCGCTCTTTGACGCGCACCGTCAGGTCCATGAGCGTGGGCTCTGCGCCCGGATCGTTGGTGATGTCGACCCGCTCAAAGAAGCCCAGGCGCATGATCTGCTGGCGGCTGCGCGCGATGCTCTTGGCGCTGTACAGGTCGCCCTCCGCGATGTTCATCACGCGGCGCATGACCTTGTCGCGGGTGGTGTCGTTGCCCTCGAAGGCGATGCGCCCGATGTAGACCTTGCTGCCCTTTTGAATCTTGTACTTGAAGTCGATCTCGCGGTTGTCCGGGTCCTGCAGGCTGGCGTTGGAGATCGTGACGTTGGCGTAGCCCTCGTCCTGGTACAGGTGCTTGATGGTCGAGGTGTCGCCCTGCATGAGCAGCGAGTCGAACACCATCCCGGGCTCCAGCTTCAGCTTGCCCAGGATGAAGTCGCGCTCGAAGAGCAGGTCGCCGTCGACGTCCACCGAGCGCACGGTGTACTGGTCGCCCTCGTCGATCGGTATGACGATATCGATGGACTCTTTGTCGGCGCTGAGCGTGACGACCGGGGTGCCGACCTTCACCAGGATGTAGCCCTTGTGCAGGTAGTACGCGCGGATGATCTGCAGGTCCGTGTCCAGCGTCTCGCGCTTGAACTGCCCGCTGCTGGTCAGAAACGAGAACCAGCCGCCCTCGCGCGTGCGCAACACGCCTTTAATCTCGCTGTCCGCGACCTTGGTGTTGCCCAGGAACGTGATGCTGGTCACCTTGACCTTCTCGCCTTCCAGGATCTTGAAGATCAGGTCCACCGTGTTTTGGGGGCGCGGCTCCAGCGTGTATTGGACGTCGGCCAGGTAGTAGCCCTCTTCGACGTACAAATCTCTGATTTTGCTGACGATCGCCTTGATGCCGACCTCGTTGGCGATGTCGAAGGCGCGCGCGTCCACGACCTTGTCGAGCTCTTCTTTGTCGAGCGCGTCGTTGCCCTCGAACACGATCTTGTTAATGGTGGGCCGCTCTTTGAGCGCAAACAGCAGGATGAACCCCTTGGGCGTGTCCTTGCCGAAGGCCTCGACGTTCTCGAAGGTGCCCATCTTGAAGATGCGCCGCAGATCGTCGGACAGCACGGCGGCATCCAGCGCGGACCCCACTCGCGTCTGAATCTTGGCGCGCACCGACGCCTCCGGGATGCGCAGCAGACCCTGGACCCGAATCTCCGACACGATCTTGGCGTCCTGCGCCGAGGCGGTCCGCGCGGCACCAAAAACGGTGCACACAGCGACCGCGCAAAGGGCGATCAGCAGGGTGTGCCGGGTGGTCCGGGGGTAGGCGGGCGCGATCATGGCACCCCTTCGTACACGACGCCATCTCTCATCTCAAGCTTGCGCGGCATCATGTCCGCGAGACCCTGGTTATGCGTCACCACCACGAATGCGACTGAGTGAGTCTCGTTAATCTTCACTAGAAGTTCGTGAACCTCGTCTGAGGTCTTCTGGTCCAGGTTGCCCGTCGGCTCATCGGCCAGCACGACCCGGGGACGCATGACCATCGCGCGCGCGATCGCGACCCGCTGCTGCTCACCCCCGCTCAGCTCGCCGGGCCGGTGATCGGCGCGGTCGGCCAGACCCACCTCGCTCAGCAGCTCCATCGCCCGCTCCATGATCAGCGGACGCGGCATGCGCGCGATCATCCCGGGTAGCGCCACATTCTCCAGCGCGGTGAACTCCGGCAGCAGGTGATGAAACTGAAACACAAACCCGATCGACTTGTTGCGAAACGCCGCCAGGTCCGCCTCCGGCATCGCGAAGATGTCGTTGCCGAAGTAGTCCACCGTCCCCGACGACGGCCGATCCAGCGCGCCGAGAATGTGCAGCATCGTGCTCTTGCCCACGCCGGACTTCCCGCGTACCGAGCACATATCGCCCTGCTTGATCGTCAGGTTGCAGCCGCGCAGTACATCGATCTGCTTGCCCTTCAGCAGATACCGCTTCGACAGGTCTTTTACCTGACACACGATCTGGTCAGTCATATCGCAGCCCCTCGACCGGATGGATGCGTGCGGCCTCTGTGGCCGGGTACAGCGTCGCCAGCATGCACAGCGCGATGCCGCACACAAACACGCCCGAGATGGTCAGCGGCTCCACGTGCACCGGCAGCTCCTCGATGTAGTACTGCCGCGGCAGCTCGATGCCCACATACCGGATGATCCAGCAGGTCAGCAGCCCCACCGTCAGCCCGGCTGCAGATCCGATGCCTCCGATAAAGCCGCCCAGCACCAGGAACATCCGCCGCACCTCGCGACTCGTTGCCCCCATCGACTTCAAGATCGCGATCTCGCGGGTTTTCTCCATGATGATCATGATCAGCGACCCGATCACATTGAAGCTGGCCACCAAAATGATGAAGCCCAGCACGATGAACATCACGATCTTCTCCAGCGCCAGCGCGCTGAACAGGTTGCGATTGAGGTGCTTCCAGTCCAAAGCGCGCAGGGAAGGGCGCTTGAGCAGCGGCGTCACAGCCGCCACCACGTCCCCGGACGCGTCCACATCCGCCAGCCGCAGCTCGATGCGATTGATGTCGCTGTCCATGTGAAAGAAGCGCTGAGCCTCCGACATACGCACATAGGCCAGCTTCAAATCGAACTCGTACATGCCCGTGTGAAAGATGCCGGCCACCCGAAACGTCCGCGCTCGCGGCTGAATGCCCAGGAACCCGGCGTCATCGCGCGGCGAGATCACCGTCACCTCGCTGCCCACCGCGGCCCGCAGGCTCATGGCCAGCTCCTCGCCCAGCAAAATCCCCGGCCGAATCCCCTCTTCCAGCTCGCCTGCCGCCGGCCCGGTTGGAATCGGTGTCGGCTCGATGCCCCCGGGGACAGGGGCGGGGGCGTCGGGAGCGGGGGCGTCGGGTGTGTCGTCTGGACCGTCGCCGTCAGGGGAGGGCGGCATCTGGCGCAGACGCCAGCGGGTGCTCGGCACGATGCGCTCGGGCGCCATGAGGTTTTGCAAGCCGCCGGAGACCACGTCGTCGGTCAGGTGGTGCTCGGCGCCTGAGATGTCGGCGGGGTCGATGCCGCGCAGGGTAAGCGACACGTTGCGGTTTTCGCGGGAAGTGATGATGACGTCGCCCTGGACGTACGGGATGGCGGCGGTGACGCCAGCGATTTGGCGCAGCTTCTCGAGCTTGCCGCGGACGTCGTCGATGCCCTCCATGGGCTCATCGTCCTGGATGACCACGTGGGGGTTGGTCGAGAGGATCTTGGAGCGCAGGTCGTTCTCGAAGCCGCCCATGACGCTGAGGACCACGACCAGGGCCCAGACGCCCACGCCGACACCCACGATGGAGATGAACGTGGTGACGGTGACCGTGAGCAGGTCGGGCAGGTTTTTGATGCGCGCCTCGAGCTTGTCGAAGAGGTCGATGCGGCCGACCGGGCGGGCGCGGCGCAGGGGCCAGGTGATGAGGGCCAGCGAGACCACGGCCAGGCCGATGCGGATCGACGGCACGGCCACCGAGAGGTCGCCGACGAGGCGGCTCCAGGGCACCAGGTTTGCGAACCAGGCGGCGGCGGCGCAGAGCAAGCCGACGACCAGCGCGAAGGCGGCGGTGGGTCCGTGGCCGCCCTCGTATGAGCCGACGCTGTGGGCCTCGGCGCGGTGAGAGCGCAGCATGTGCCAGCCGACGAAGACCAGGTAGCCGCGGTTGAGCAGTGGCCGTCCGGCGATCTGAAAGACGGCGATGGTGGTCCAGGTGATGAAGGCCACGATCAGCAGCACGCCGACCAGAACCACGACCAGCAGCATTGCGATGGTGACGAAATACTGCACCTCCGGGCTGGTGCGCGTGGTCAGCACCTCGTGGGCGCCGGCTGCGCCGCTGGCGATGAGGATCGTGGCGACCAGCCAGCCCAGAGTGCGGCGGTCGTGGCGGCGCGCGATGGCGTTGGCCAGCAGCCGGAACCCGCGCAGGACCAGCGGCAACATCAGGTAGGCGAACCACAGCGCAAAGATGACGGCGACGCCGATCAGGATCTGGAACCACGGTGGCTGAAGCAGTCGCTCCACGCCTGACACGGGCGGTGTCACGTGCGGAGGACTCCTAGGCCTCGGGGCGCATGTGGGGGAAGAAGATGACCTCTCGAATGGACTGGCAGTCCGCCATCAGCATCACGACGCGGTCCATGCCGATGCCCTGTCCCGCCGTGGGGGGCATGCCGTACTCCAGAGCGCGGACATAGTCGTCGTCGATGGGGTGAGCCTCGTCGTCGCCGGCGGCGCGCTGGGCCATCTGGTCCTCGAAGCGGGCGCGCTGGTCGGCGGGATCGTTGAGCTCGGAGAAGCCGTTGGCGATCTCCTGGCCGGCGATGAACAGCTCAAAGCGGTCCACCCACTGCGGATCCTCGTCGCTCTTGCGGCTCAGCGGCGAGACCGCCAGCGGGTACGCCGTGATGAACGTCGGCTGAATCAGCTTGTGCTCGACGTGCTCGTCAAACTGCTGCATCAGCGCCTTGCCCGTCTCCTGGCTGTCGATGCCCGCGACCTCGTTGATCGCCTCCCGCACCGTCCAGCGCTGGAACGGCTTGCCGTAATCGATCGTGTGGCCGTCGTATGTGGCGGTGGTCGTCCCGTGGACGCTCTGGCACAGCCCGCGGAAGTAGGTCTCCGTCAGGTCCATCAGATCCTCGTACGTCGCGTACGCCTGATAGAACTCCAGCATCGTGAACTCGGGGTTGTGCGTCTGGTCCAGCCCCTCGTTGCGGAAGTTGCGGTTCAGCTCGAATACGCGCTCGAAGCCGCCCACCACCAGGCGCTTGAGGTACAGCTCCGGCGCGATGCGCAGAAACAGCGGGATGTTCAGCGCGTTGTGGTGCGTCTTGAATGGGCGGGCCGTGGCGCCGCCGGCGAGCACCTGCATCATCGGGGTCTCGACCTCCATGAAGTCCAGGTCCTCGAAAAACCGGCGCGTGTACTGAATGACGTTCGACCGCGTGCGGAACTTCTCGCGCACGTCCATATTCATGATCAGGTCGACATAGCGCTGGCGAAAGCGGACCTCTTTGTCGGTCAGCCCGTGAAACTTCTCAGGCAGCGGCCGCAGGCTCTTGGTCAGCACCCGCGCGCGCCGGCCCATCACGGACAGCTCACCGCGGTTGGTGCGGAACACCGGCCCCTCCACCGCCACGATGTCGCCCACATCCAGCGTCTGGTGAAACGCCTGATAGGCCTCGGGGCCGCCCATGCCGTCGCGGGTGCACACGACTTGAAAGCGGGGATCCTCCTCCGTGCTGGAGCGGTCTCGGATCCGCAGGAACATCATCTTGCCTTTGCGGTTCTTGGCCATCACGCGGCCGGCGATACGGACCTCAGCGGCGTCCTCCGGGATCTCGCTCATGCCGGGCGCGTCCTCGCCCGTCTCCGCGCGCAGGGCCACCAGCGTGTGTGTCGGCTTGAAGTCGTTGGCGTACGGGTGCGTGCCCTCCTCGCGCAGGCGAGCCACCTTCTCCAGGCGCTCCGCCATGATCTTCTCGAGTCCGCTCAGCTTCTGGCCCACTTCACACACCTCCCGCAAACGCGCGCGCACCGTAGCCGCGCGCGCGTGCATGGTCAACAGAAGAACCGGGGGGGGAGTTGGCCCCCCTGGAACCCCCGAATGTGATAGAGGTTCGCGCGGTGTTAGCCAAACGAATCATCCCCTGCCTCGACGTGCGCGATGGCCGCGTCGTCAAAGGCATAAACTTCGTACAGCTTCGGGACGCCGGTGATCCGGTGGAGTGTGCGCGCCGGTACGACCTGGAGGGCGCCGACGAGCTGGTCTTCCTGGACATCACAGCCAGCCACGAAAAGCGCGACACCATTTTGGACGTGGTCTCCCGCACGGCCGACGAGGTGTTCATCCCGCTGACGGTGGGCGGCGGCGTCCGCACCGTGGAGAACGTGCGCGCCCTGTTGCGGGCCGGCGCGGACAAGGTCGCCATCAACACCGCCGCGGTCGACGATCCGGACCTGATCCGCCGGTGCGCAGACGCTTTCGGTCGCCAATGCATCGTGGCGGCCGTCGACGCACGCTCCCGCGCCGACGGTATGGGTTTCGAGGTGTTCATCCACGGCGGCCGCACACCCACCGGCCTCGACGCGCTGGAGTGGGTAGCGCGGTTGGACAGCCTGGGCGCCGGCGAGATCCTGCTCACGTCCATGGACCGCGACGGCACTCGTATCGGCTACGACCTGGACCTGACGCGCGCCGTGGTTGACGCCGTAGGCATCCCGGTGATCGCGTCGGGGGGCGTCGGCGTGCTGGACCACCTGCGCAGCGGCCTGATGGAGGGCCGGGCGGACGCGGTCCTGGCCGCCAGCATCTTCCACTTCGGCGAGCACTCCATCGCCGAAGCCAAGGCATATCTCGCGGAGCACGGCGTGGTGGTGCGCAAGTGAAGATCCTCTTCGACGAGAGAGGCCTGGTCCCGGCGATCGCCCAGGACGCCCGCACCGGCCGCGTCCTGATGCTGGCCTGGATGAACCAAGCGTCGCTTCAGCGCACGCGTGAGACGGGCTTCGCCTGGTACTACAGCCGCAGCCGCCAGAAGCTGTGGCAGAAGGGCGAGAGCAGCGGCCACACCCAGAAGGTGCTGGAGCTGCGACACGACTGCGACGGCGACGCTGTGCTCATGTTGGTGGAGCAGACCGGGCCCGCGTGCCACACCGACGAGGCGTCGTGTTTCTTCTACGACCACGATCTGGCGCCGACCTCGCCGCCGCCGGGAGGCATGCTGCAGCGGCTGCGCGACGTCCTGGAGGCGCGCAAGAACGCCTCTGCGGACACCTCCTACACGGCCCGCCTACTCGCCAAAGGCATGACCAAAATCAACAGCAAGATCACCGAAGAGGCCGAGGAGCTTTGCGACGCGCTGGCGTCCGAGTCCGACGAGCGCGTGGTCAGCGAAGCGGCCGACGTGCTGTACCACATGCTGGTCGGCTTCACCGCGCGCGGCATCCCCGTCGACGGGGTGATGCTGGAGCTGTCCAGGCGGTTCGGCACCTCCGGCCTTGTGGAGAAAGCGGGTCGCAACTATAGTGCGCACCCGAAAAAGGAGAGCAGTACATGAGTGATGGCACGAAGATCACAGTTCAAGCGGACGGTGCGCTGGACGTCCCAAACGACCCGATTATCCCCTTCATCGAGGGTGACGGCATCGGGCCTGACATCTGGGCCGCCGCTGTGCGTGTCTTCAACGCGGCCGTCAACAAGGCCTATGGCGGCGAGCGAAAGATCGCGTGGAAAGAGGTCTACGCCGGCGACAAGTCGTTCCAGAAGACCGGTGAGTGGCTCCCCGAGGCGACGCTGGACGCCATCCGCGAGTACAAGATCGCCATCAAGGGCCCCCTGACCACGCCCGTCGGCGGCGGCATCCGCAGCCTGAACGTGGCCCTGCGCCAGAAGCTGGACCTGTACACCTGCGTGCGTCCCGTGCGCTGGTTCGAGGGCGTGCCCAGCCCGGTGAAGCGTCCCCAGGACGTCGACATGGTCATCTATCGCGAGAACAGCGAGGACATCTACGCCGGCATCGAGTGGGAGGCGGGCAGCGCCGAGGTGAACAAGGTCATCGCGTTTTTGCACGACGAGATGGGCGTGGACAAGATCCGCTTCCCGGGCACCTCGGGCATCGGCGTCAAGCCGGTCTCAAAAGAGGGCACCTTCCGCCTGGTGCGCGCCGCGATCAAGCACGCCATCGCCAAGCGCCTGCCCAGCGTCACGTTGGTGCACAAGGGCAACATCATGAAGTTCACCGAGGGCGCCTTCCGCGACTGGGGCTACCAGATCGCCCAGGAGGAGTTCGGCGCTCAGCTGCTGGACGGCGGCCCGTGGTGCGAGATCACGCTGGACGACGGCTTCAAGATCACCGTCAAGGACGTCATCGCCGACGCCATGCTGCAGCAGGTCCTGACGCGGCCGACCAGCTACCAGGTCATCGCCACGCTGAACCTCAACGGCGACTACGTCAGCGACGCGCTGGCGGCCCAGGTCGGCGGCATCGGCATCGCGCCCGGCGCCAACATCAACTACGAGAGCGGCGAGTCGCTCTTCGAGGCCACCCACGGCACCGCGCCCAAGTACGCGGGCCAGGACAAGGTCAACCCATCCTCCGTCATTCTCTCGGGCGTCATGATGCTCGAGCGTCTGGGCTGGGACGAGGCGGGCGACATGATCGTCAACGCCATCGAGAAGACCATCGCCCAGAAGCGCGTGACCTACGACTTCCACCGCCTGATGGAAGGGGCCACCAAGCTGAAGTGCAGCGAGTACGCCAGCGCCCTGATCGAGAACCTCTGATCCTCAAGCGCCTGGCGGTTGTCGCGACCCTGCTTGTCGGGTGTCCCGACGACCCTCCACTACCCCAACGTGATGTTGACGCCGGGATCGTGTTCGCGCCCGGCGACGCATCCGCGCCACCGGACATCCCTTCAACGCCTGACGTTGCCGACGTGCCGGACGTCGCCGCCGACGTGACGGAGACCGTGGACACCGCGCCGCCGCCCGACACGGGGCTGCCGTGGTTCTTCACCGTGCACGCGGCCGAGGTCGACTATGATCTGGAGCGCGCCGCTCAGGCCTTTGGCGCCATCCTGGACCTCGGCGGGACGGGCGTGCGCACAGACATCTTCTGGTGGGATATCGAGCCTGACGACGGCGCCTGGTCGCAGGACCGCATCGACTTCTACACGGACTATGTGGCGCTGGCCCAGTCCAAGGGCCTGCAGGTCATGGTCATCGTCTCCGGCGCGCCCGGTTGGGCTACTGCGCTGTATCAGTCCGACGCGGAGGCGTTCTGGCTGCGCTACGACCAGTACGTCACCAAAGCGCTTACGCCCGTGGCCGCGAACCTGAAGCACGTACAGCTGTGGAACGAGCCCAACCACGTGATCGACCCGATCGCCGCCGAAGACGATTGGCGCCTCTTCACCCAGGGCGCCGCCATCGCGCGCAAGCTGGCGCCCGGCGTGACGACCTACGCCAACGTGATGGGCAACCTGGCCGGCTGGCAGGACGCCGTCGCGGACTGGCTGGCCAAGGCGGACGACGCCATCGACGTCATCGGCTTCGACCACTATCCCGGCACCTGGGCCTGCTGCTCCAACACCGATTGGGCGCCGCTGGACGAGTTCGTGACGCTGTTGAACGGGCATCCGGGCGCGGTCATCGAGACCGGCTTCAGCAGCTGGGCCGCCGTCGTCGCCGACCAGGAGAGCCAGCGCGACTGGATAAACGCGTCACTGCCTGTTCTGCGCGACCGCATCTCGGCAGCCGGCGACGCTATCGTGCTCGCCGGGTACTACCAGCTCATCGACGTGGACACGGACGGCGTCGGGCAAGAGAGCCACTTCGGCATCATGCACACCGACCTGACGCCCAAGCTCGGCTACGACGCGCTGAAGACGCAATTGACCACGTACGACTGGTAAGCGTCAGCGCAGCGCCAGCCACAGACAGGCCCCGACGACCGCCACGATGACACCGATCGCGATCGGGTTCGGCCCCGGCGCATCGGCGAACTTGCGGTCACACCCCGGACACACTCGCGTCTCTATGTGCGTGAGGGCCTTGCAATGCGGACACGTTTTCATCGACATCAGTGACTCCGTCGTCCCGAGCCGGTGGTCATGAGCTCACCGAAGCGGGGCCGCCATCCATCGGTCAGCACCCCCCGAAACAGGGCCTGCAGGCCGGCCGCCAGCATACCGCCACCCGGTGAGTTGGTCTTTGTATGTACGCCGCCGAGCTCCGCCTGCATCGCGCCGTAGCCGATGAGCTGTGGAAACACGATCCCGCCAACCAGGCTGGCCAGCACAAAGTGAGGCGGCAGCGGATCCAGCTGGCCGCGGAACTGCCCCTCGCCGATCACGCTCATCAGCTCCTCGACGGTGGCGACCAGCGTCTCCGCGTACACACGCTCTGCCCGCGGGTGGCCGTTCATCAGCTCCCGCAGCCAGGCGAACAACGCGGCCTGCGCCGGACCACTCGCGCCGGCCAGGCTTCGAATCATGCGTGCCAGCCGCACCACGGGCTCGTCCTCTCCGCCGGACGCCGTGTGCAGCTCAGCACACAGCTCGGACGTGCCCCACGCCATGGCCCGGTCAAAGAGCACGTCGATGGACTCGTAATGCCGGCAAAGCTCCTCGGGCGTCGAGCCGACGTCCTCCGCGATGCGCTGCATCGACGAGCCGTCCACACCCGTCGCCGCAAACTGATTCAACGCCGCTTCCAGCACCTTACTGCTCTGCATCAGGCTCCTCGATGAACCGGCGCACGCAGCTATAAAACGCGTCCGGCTTCTCCAGCATGAGAAAGTGCGATGTCTCGCTGATCACGTCGATCGACGCCACCTCGGCCCGCCCCGGTGGCCACCCGAGCGCCTCCAGTACCCGGTCGCGGTCCGCGCCACGTCCGCCGTAGATGTACCGGGCCGGGCTGTCCAGGCACGCCGTGACCCACTCAGCGGGCGTCTCCCACGTCTGCAGCGCCTTCTGCAACGGTGCCATCAGCGGCTTGATGCCGTCGATCATCGCGCGTACGCGCACCTCCAGCGCGGGGTCCTCACCGTGCACAAAGTTGCGAAACAGCGGCGCGGGCGTCGCCAGAAACGCATCGATGACCCGGGGCCGCCGGGCGCCCAGACGACCGGAGACCAGCAGCTCGAGCGTGAGCATGCCGCCCATGGAGTGGCCGACCAGTCCAGCCGGCTGTTCTCGGTCGATGATTTGGCGCAGATAGTCTGCGGCGGCCGACACGGTTGCCAGACCACGCGGCCAGTCCAGCGTCAACACGCGCACGTCCGGCAGTCGCGCCTGCGCCCCCTCCCAGATGTCGGAGGTGCACGCAAATCCGGGGGCAAACAGCCAAGCGGGTGCGCTCACCCCGCCAGCATATCAGGCACCGTCAATCCTTACTCTTTCAGCTTGGCCAGCGCCGTCCGCGCCTGGATCGCCCAGGTGCTGGCGTCGTTTTCTCCGCAGGACGACAGAAACTTGCGGTACATGCGCGCCGCGTCGTCTTTGCGATCCGCTTTGTCCAGCGCGCGCGCCAGGTTGAAGATCCGCAGCGGAGCCTTGCCCTCGGTCTTGCCCTCAAGGCTGCTCTCGAAGTCCGCCACGGCGCTCTTCATCTGCCCCTGCTCCGCCTTTACGATGCCCAGCAGGTTGCTGACCCGGTCGGCCGCGATCGGGCAGTCTTTGGCTTCGTTGCACTGGGTTTGAATCGCCTCAAACGCCTTACGCGCCTCGGCAAACTCCCCGCTAGCCAGCCGCACAACCCCCAGATTCAGGCGCGCGCGCGCATAATGCGCGTCCATCTTCAGTGCCCTCTCCAGCAGCACCCGCGCCCGCCGCAGCGACGCCGGCAGCACGGTCTTCTCGCCGCCGCCGGCCGCCCCGCGCGTCGTTCGCTTGCGCGCCAGCGGCACAAACTTCAGCGCCAGATCCTGCTCCACCGAGAACTCGGTATACCAACGCGCGATCGCGTTCTTGGACCCGCCCTTGGCCAGTTCGAACAGCCCCAGCTTGGCGTGCGCCAGCGCCAGGTTGTTCAAGGCCTCCTTCGTCCGCTTGAACGCGACCGTAAAGCGCTTCAGGTCGTCGATGGCCTCCTTGTACAGCGCCGCCGCCTTGTTCAGGTCCGCCGCCTCCACGCCGGCCGCCTCCTTCAGCCGCGTCGCGCCCTGCTTGAAAGACGCGTACGCAAACGCCATCTCGTTGGACCAGTACTCCTCCAGGTAGTGCACGCGCTCATCAAAGGTCGGGTGGTCCAGCCCCGCCGGCACCTCACCCAGCGCCTTGGCGTAGGCGGCATGCAGATCGACCGCCCACCGCGGGTCGTACCCCGCCAGGAACATCAGCTTCATACCCTCGCGGTCCGCCTCGATCTCGTGGTTGCGCGTCACGCTCACCATGACCTGAGGGTTGAAGCGCTTCTGCTTCATCGCATCCCGAAACACGAACGACCGAATCACGTGCTCTTTCATCACATGCGTCAGCTCGTGGCCCATCACCGCCGCGATCGCCGGGTTGTCGGCGTCCATCTTCAGGTCCGGGAAGCTCTTTTTGATGAAGTCCAAAAAGCCGCGCGTGAAGTAGACGTTGCCGTTGGGCACCGCAAACGCGTTGACCATCTTGGTGCGCACCACCTTGACCGTGAACACCGCGCTGACCTTCTGGTCCGTCGCGTTCAGCAGCCGCCGCATCATCTCGTCCAGCCACGCTTGCTCCGCCGCGCGCTCGTCCACGCCGCCCAGCCGCCGCTCCAGCATCGCGATGCTGCCTTTGAACTTCTCGGTGTCAAAGATGTCAGCCCGAAACTGCTTGTTGGACCGATAGTGGCGCATCACCCGCGTGTCCTGCGGGGCCAGGTGGCTCAGATCCACCACGGCGCGCGCCGCCACATCAGACCGCGGATCCGCGTCCACCGCCTTGCGAAACGCCTCGACCGCCGCGTCTCGCTTATCCGACAGCTTGTGCACCAACCCAAGCTCGTACCAGCTGCGTTGGTGCGTCTTGTCCAGCTGCAGCGCCTTCAGCAGATAGGTGCTCGCGGCCTCCAGATCGTCATGCTTGCGCTCGTGCCGTCCCAGCTCCGCCAGTGCCGGCGCGTAATCCCCCGCGGCGGCCAGCTTCTGCACGGCTTTCTCGATGCTGTGCAGGCGCTTGGACTTCACCGAGAGGTGGATCAGGCCCTGGTAGTACAGCGCCTCCTGGTGACCGGGCTTCTTCTCCAAGACCTCGTCCAGCTTGGAGTACGCCTTCTCGAACATGACATGCATGCGGCGTCGCGTCGTAAACGCCTGGCCGTACAGCCGCCGCGCATCCACGATGGTCGCGGCAAGCTTGCCGCCCTTCAGCTGCGCCACGATTCGCTCCGCGCGCGCCGCCTGGTATCCCTTCTTGTTGCGCGTCGCCTCCAAAAACTGGGTGAACAGCGCGATCGTCTCGGTCTTCAAGCTCCCGTCGTTCTTTGTGAGTTGATATCGCTCGTAGACGATGGCCGCGGCCGCCAGCAACGCCGGCGCGTACCGCCGATCGATCTCGATCGCCTTCTTGAATGACGCCAGCGCCTTGTCCCGCGCCCCCGTGCGCAGCTGAGCCTTGCCCAGCTCTGTCCAGGCACTGCGATCCCGCGGCGTCAGCTTCGCGAGCGCCGCCAGCGCCTTGACCGCCTTGGGCCACTTCCCCAGCTTTCCGTACGCGCCGGCTAGCGCCCGCTGCGCCTTGGCGTTTTTGCGGTCCAGGCGCAGCACCTTGGTGTACTCCTTGACCGCCGCCGCGTAGTCGCGCTCCACAAGCATCAGATAGTTGGCGTAACGCAGCGCCTTGGCTGCGCGCTCCTGCTTGTTGGCCGCCTCAGCTGCCGGCATCGCCATCAAAAGCGTTACTGCCGTCACGGTTGCTACCGTTCGAAGCATGCTCGTCCTCCCCGTCCCGTGTTGGCCCACGCCTGCAACCAGGCGGCGCCCCAGTCAATTCCTGTGGCCCTTTACTAAACCGTTGTCAACCGTTACGGTCCGGCCGTATCGGGGAGTGGCGCAGCCTGGCAGCGCATCTGCTTTGGGAGCAGAGGGTCGCAGGTTCAAATCCTGTCTCCCCGACCGATCAACTCTGTCGTGACCACCAGCGCTCGGCGCGCGCCTGGGTCCAGGGCTGCCGCAGCGGCACCGCCCTCAGCAGATCACTCAGGTCAGCTGCGCTCTGCGGCCTGTCCTCCGGGGCCTTCGCCAGACACGCCATCACAATCGTCTCCAGCTCCGCCGGGATCTCCACCTCGGTGACCTGGGACGGCGCGACCGGCGCCTCCTGGACGTGCTTGAACAACAGGCGCATCGCCGTGTCCGCCGTGAACACCAGCTGGCCCGTCAGCAGCCAATAGGCCACGCAGCCCAGCGAGTAGATGTCGGCGCGGCCGTCCACCTCGCCCTCGCCGGCGACCATCTCGGGCGCGATGTACGCCGGGGTGCCGCTGGTCGTGTCGTCCGCCGTGAGCTTACTCTCGTTGGTCTCCAGCTTGTCGCCCTTGACCAGGCCGAAGTCGAGCACCTTCATGTGGTCGAAGTCGCCGCCGTGGCAGCACGTCAGGATGTTGGACGGCTTGATGTCGCGATGCACCAGCCCGTGCGCGTGGGCGTCCGCCAGCGAGTGGCAGACCTGCAGCAGCATGTGCACGACACGCTCGCTGCTCAAGGGCCCGCTCTGTTGCACCAACTGCTCGAGGTCCACGCCGTCCAGCAGCTCCATCGCGTAGTAGAAGACGCCGTCCTCGTTGCGCCCGAAGTCGTACAGCACCACGGTGTGCGGCGACTGCAGCGCCGCTGTCGCCTGCGCCTCGCGCTCGAAGCGCCGCTCCAGCGTGCGCAGCTGGTCGTGCGTGAAGCCGCGCGGCCGAATCAGCTTCACGGCAGCGGGCCGAATCAAGCGCTGATGCGTCGCGTGCCAGACCTCGCCCATGCCGCCCGCACCGAGCTTCTCCACCAGATGGTAGCTGCCCAGTTGACGCGCCTCACGCACGCTGCGGCCCAGGTCCCACACCACACGCGAGGCGATGGTCGCCCACAGGGCCGCCGTGAAGTTACCGCCAAAGAAGGCCGCGAGGTGCCCGGTCTGCAGCGCGGGATAGTCGTTGATCATGATGACCAGGAAGTAGCCCAGGGGCCCCATGGCAAACGCGGCAAAGGCGTAGATCGCCGCGCGCCAGGGCCGGCAGGGCACCAGCAGCGGAAAGATCGTGATCCAGAACGTGACCCATGAGATCCCCTTGAGCGGCATGTCGACAGGCCAGGGCGCGGTGTTCTCCGCTAGCGTGATCGCCAGCGCGCCGACGACCTGAAAGAGCAGCCCAACCGTGAGGAGTCGCTCGGCGCGCATTGCCCCGGTACGCGCCGCATACGCGATAGCGAGCGCCATGGACACGCTGACGCCAAAGCCCCAAAGCCCCACGGGATGACCCTCGGCCGGAAAGACCCGTCCGATGTCGACGGCGGCCGTGAAGGCGTAGGCCGAGACGAAGGTCACCACATAGACCATGCACATGAACCCCAGTCGTGAGACCGCCTTCTCCAGCAGGTCCTGGGGCATGTCGGGCGCGTCGCGAGCCCACCAACTCGTGTCCGCGGACGCCGGTGACGCCGTGTCCGCAAAGACCAGCGGTTGGTCCTTCATCGCGCACCCTCGGGCCACTGCTCGACCGGCAGTAGCCGCGCCAGGGGCTCGGCCAGGTCCGCCGGCAGCGGCGCCTCAATCGTCAGCCGCTCGCTGGTCACCGGGTGCGTGAGCGTCAGACGCAGCGCGTGCAGGAACATGCGCGAGATCCCGAGCGCGGCGCGGCAATGTCGGTTTACGGCGCCTTTTCCGTATGTGGAGTCGACCAGGATCTGATGGCGCAGATGGCTGGTGTGACGCCGAATCTGGTGGCGTCGGCCACTGTGAATGCGGGCCAGGATCAGGCTGCCTTCGCCGAACTCGCCGCCCAGATCGACGACGGCTAGACGCCTGAACTCGGTCCGCGCCTCCTGGCTCACGCCCGTGGTCTTGTTGGTCAGCGGGCGGTCCACAACGGCGTCGTCCGGAAAGCGTCCGCGCACCAGCGCCAGGTACTCCTTGTGGGTATCGGGCGCCGCCAGCGCCTCGGTGAACAGCCGCGCGCTGTCGCCGTCGAAAGCCAGCAGCACCAACCCCGACGTGGCCCGATCGATGCGATGCACCGGGTTGACCCGCATGCCCAGCTGGTCGCGCATGGTCTGAAGGAGTACGTGCTTCACGCGCGCGTGCTCCCGCGACCGATGTACGGGCATACCGCCCGGTTTGTTGGCGGCCACCACATACTGGTCACGGTAGGCGATTGAGATTGGGCCCACCATGGCCGTCAATGGTACACCGAGAGAGAGGATGAAGCCTGTTTGTGACCATTGGCGGGTTCTGGCCGCCGCTCTGCTGACGGCATGTATCGGGTGCGGTGATGACTCCGGCGATCCCGACGCTGCGGCGCCCATCCCGGATGTCGCGCCGGACGGGGGAGTCGAGGTGGACGCCGGCCCGCCAGCGCCCGCATGCCCGAGCGTGGAGACGCTCACGATCGACGCCGACGGCCGGTTCGACGTGCCCGTGCACGCGCGCTCGGTATTGATCAGCGCGACGGGTGACCCGGCAGGCATCTACACGACGCGCGCGCTTACCAGCCCCGCCGGTGAGCTCGTCTTGGCGGATTGGTACGACGACGCCACCGTGCCGATCTGTTTGTCGTGCCCCAACCGCGTCGCCAACGAGCGCGGCGGCCACGCCGTGATGGCGCCCAGCTCCCCGTCGGCGGAGGCGGTCTTCACGCCCGGGGCGTGGACCTATGAGGCGCATGGCTACGATGGCGCGGCCGCTGCTGACGTGTCGGCGGTCGTCAAGATCGGCGACCCCGACGACCTCGCCACCGGAGCGCTGACCGTCGCGCTTCACCTGACCGGCGCCGGTGGTTTGACGGCGGAGTCGGCGCCCACTGACCAGGTCCTTCAGCAAGCGCTCCTGGACTTTGGCCAGCTGTACCATTCAGTAGGGATCTCGCTGGAGTTCACCTACCACGACGTGCCCGAGGAGGGGCAGGCGGTGACCGTTGAGACCCGGCGCTCGGCCTTGTTTGCGCATCGCAAGGGCAGTCTGGAGGCCATCGCCGTGTACGTGGTGGACACGCTCACCGATGACGCAGGGACGGTTCTATTGGCGCTCAGTCCACTGCCGGGACCTTACGGCGAACCTGCAGCGGATGCCGGGATCATCCTGCGCGCAACGGCGCCCTCGCTGGGCCGGACCCTGGCGCACGAAGTCGGTCACTACCTGGGCCTATGGCACACGTTCGAGGCGGCGCCCGCGGATAAGATCAAGGACCCACTGCCGGACACGGCCCCGCCGCACGAGACGGATAACCTGATGGCTCCCGGCAAGCCCGGAGACCTGCTGACAGAGGGGCAGGGCGCAGTGATGCGTCGGCACCCGATGGTCCGTCATCTGTGTGATTGAGCCCTGAGGGCTAGGAAACGGGCAGGTAGCCGGGAGCCGGGCTGCCGCGGCGCAGGTCGTCGCGCAGGCTGTCGAAGAACTCGCTGGAGTCCCGACGCCACCAGACCTCCCAGGCGACGCCGTCGGTCCCGAAGTAGCGCTTGGTAATCTCGGACAGCGCCTCGGCGTATTGCTCGGCCTCGCCGTCGAACTCGGCGAGCCTCAGTCCATCGATCAGGGAGCGAACCACGTCCGGGTCGGCCGAGGCCTGCCACTGCTCCAGCAGATCGCCGATCTCACGCTGGAGATGGGACCCGGGATCGGCTACGACGGCCGACTTCATGTTGCGGAAGGTGCGCACCAGAATGCCGATGAACAGCACCAGCAAAAGCAGGCCGATCAGCATGCCGCCGACGACCAGCGGCGGTGACACGGCGGATGCGGCGTGAGGCACAGCGAGAGCCTCGCTGCAAAGGCAACCAAGGAACACGACGGCATATCCGGTCGTTCTAACGGTGTCCACGCCCGTCCTCTTAGCACGCCGCTCAAGTCAAGCGGACTTTAAATAATCGCTGTTGGAAGGGCAAAAAGTCAAGGAAAGGTATCACTTGACGGATTGACGGTCCGCATGGTGATGTCCCGTGCCCGGACTATAGCGGTGGTAAGGAAGGCAGATGTTTAGACTGGTTTTGGCCGTTCTTGTGGTGTCCCTGGTTGGCGCGTGCGGAAGCACTAAGAAGCCCAACCTTCCAGCAAAAGAGAAGGCTGAGGCGCCGAAGCCGGAGCCCAAACCCGAGCCGAAGCCTGAGCCGAAGCCCGAGCCCAAACCCGAGCCCAAGCCCGTGGAAAAGACCGAGGTGCAGAAGCTGACCGAGCAGCTGGCCACGGCGACGCCGGCCGACAGCGTGGCGTCTGTGACTGCGCTGCGAGCGTACATCGATGCCCACCCCGCCGCCGACGATCTGGTCAGCGCGTCAAAGCTGCTTGCCACCACGGCGATCGAGCGTGCGTCGCTGTCTATCGAGCAGGGCGATCCGCGGATCGCGCTCAAGCTGGTCACCCCGCTCATGGACGGCAAGGGCGGCGTGGCGGTCAACGTGGCCAACGGGCTTGGCGTGGACAAGGAGCCTGTGATCAAGCTGGCGGCCTTTATCGCGGGCGGCAGCTTTGAGCAGCTGGCTGACGTGCAGTCGGTGGCCGGCGGCGAGTCGAAGCTGGCCAAGGCGGCGCAGCGTGTGATCGCCGGGCGTCTGAAGCCGGTGCTGGACGCGTTCGCGCCCGGCCGCGCGGAGGAGCGCGTGACCCGGGTGCTGGGCGCCGAGGCAGACGGCGACTGGGCCACGTGCCCAGAGGCGCGCGGCAAAGAGACGACCCCGCAGGCGACCTGCCCGGCGGAGTATTACGGGCTGACCGACAAGGCCGAGCTGGCGGGTCTGGACAACCGCAGCCTGCGCATTCTCCGCTTAAACGCCATCGCCGGATACGCCGGAGATGCGCGTCCCAAGGGCGTGTTTGATCTGCCGCTGCCGGCGCACACGAGCACACCCCTGCCGTCCACGGCCCCAGCTGCCAGCCGGACGGCCCCGTTGGAGACGATCACGGTAGACGCGACCGGCGTACGGCTGACCCTGCGTCCGGTGGCGCAGCTGGAGGCCAAGAGCCTGGCGTCCGGTGGCGCCTGGCCCGGCAAGGTCGTGATGACAGCGGAGGCGCTGGCCGCGGTGGAGAAGCCGGAGGACCTACAGCCGCTTGTCGACGCGCTGACGGCGCTTCGGGCGACGGCCGGTGAGGCCGAGAAGACGGTCTTTGGTCCGGACAACAAGGAGATCAACGGCGCGCGCGAGAAAGGCGCCTGGTCCGCTACGATGGTGGTGGATAAGGCGACCACGGCCAAGAACCTGCGCCCGGTGCTGCGCGCGATGGAGACCGCCGGATACGGCGATGCGCGCTACCTGCGTGGCGGCAGTGACCGCGATGTACTGGCGGCGCCCGGCAAGGCCGCGGCGATTCCGGCGGCGCGCGCGGGGCGTGTCGAGAAGCGGCAGCTGCTGGTGGTGGTCAAGGCGTCGGGCGTGGACATCTTCCCGTCCGCGGGTGGCGAGGGCGAGGCGCCCAAAGAGGAGGCAGCGGTCAAGCTGCCGGGCAAGGCAAAGCCCTGGTACAAGGGCACGAAGGTCGTGAAGTACTCGGTGGCGGGCACCGATCCGGCGCCGGTGGCTCAGGCGGTGCGCGCCCTGCGGCAGCGTGACGCGTCGGGTACGGTGATCCTGGTCGCGGCGTCTGACGATGCCCCGGCGGAGCGGTATCTGGCCACGGCCAACGCCATCGCGTCGGCGCCTGGGACGGCGCAGGCCAAGCTGAGTGAGGTCTTCCCCGGTCTGGTCTGCAAGGACGAGGATCCGGCGGTGAAGACCGACGGGTGCAGGTCGCTGTTCCCGGTGGTGCTGCCGGAGATCGAGATCCCGGCGCCGCGCGGGCTGACAGAGGAGCCGGTCAAGCGCGAGGTCAAGAAGCCCGAGCCGAAGAAGCCGGAGCCCAAGCCCGAGCCGAAACCCGAGCCGATCAAGCCCGCGGCCAAGTGCGACATGGGCGCGATCAAGCGGGTCGTGGCGGCGCGCAAGGGCAAGTACAAGTTCTGTTACGAGCGCCGCCTGCAGATGAACCAGACCCTGGCGGGCAAAGTGGTCCTCAAGATCGCGATCAGCGCCACCGGTGCAGTGCAGAGCGCCACGTCATCCGGTAGTATGCCGGACAAGAAGGTGCACGATTGCATCTTGAAAGCCGTACGAAAGCTCAAGTTCAAGCCCACGCAGGGCGGAGCCACTTGTCACCTCACACACCGCCTGACATTCAAACCGTAGCCCGCTCGCCGCTCACCGATGTGATGGATGCGCATCCGAACTTGATCGACATCGTCGAGTACGGGTGCGACGACGAAGACATCGCGGAGCTCGAGGTCGCTCTGGGGCACGCTGTACCGGAGGATCTGGAGGAGTTTCTGCGCGTCACGGACGGTGGCATGCTCCGTGGCCCCACCCGCGCCATCCACATGGCGTCGGCGCAGGAGATGGCCCAATGGGCGCTGTCAGGGGTGACGACTGAGCTGGAGGCCGTGCCGTTTGCGCAGGACGAGTCCGGCACCATCCTGGTCTGTGACACCGAGGGTGACTGGGGTGGTGACAAGGGCGCGATCTACAAAGTGGCCATCGGCAAGCGCCACATCCGCGGGTATCCGGTGCAGGATGCCGTGCGGATCGCCGGCGGCTTTCGCGAGCTGTTGGACCATCTGGCGACCGGCAAGGACGCCTGGTAGCTGCCGAGCGGGGCTAACCCGCGTGCTTTTCTAAGAGACTGACAAGCTCGCGAAACGCCTTGCCGCGATGGCTTAGGGCATGCTTTTGCTCGGCTGGGATCTCCGCGAAGGTGCACCCGACCTCATCCACGAAGAAGAGCGGATCGTAGCCGAAGCCGCCGCTGCCCGACCGCGTGCGGGTGATCGTGCCGTTGACGGTGCCCGCGGTGCTCAACAACAGCGTGCCGTCCTCGCGCAAGGTGGCCTGCGATGGATAGGGCTGCGTGAGAAAGTCCGGTGAGCACACCAGCGCCAGCGCGCAGTAGTAGTGGGCTCCGCGATTTTCGGTGCCAGCCAGCTCACTGAGGAGCCGGTCGTTGTTGGCCTCGTCTCTATCCGACCCACTACCGCCGGCCCAGCGCGCGCTGAAGATGCCCGGCGCGCCGTTCAGGTGGTCCACGCAGATGCCGGAGTCGTCCGCCATGGACGGCAGCCCCGTCAGCGCATAGGCCGCGTCGGCTTTGAGAACCGCGTTTTCAAGAAAGGTGCTGCCCGTCTCGTCCACGTCGGGCGCGCCGGGAGCCAGGTCGGTCAAGCGAGTGGCCTCAAACCCCACCGGGGCGATCAGCTCTTGAAACTCTTTGATCTTGTGACGGTTTCTGGTTGCGAAGACGATGCGTCGCATTAGATGCCGAGCAGCTGGATGGCCAAGCCGCTGGCGGCGATGGCCAGCCCGGCGAAGGTGTTGGCGTGCTTGGAGAGCGCCTTCAATGACGCGAACCGCAGGCCTGCCGTGCCGATGGCGACCATCGTCAGCATCGTGAGGATGGTGACGGCGGCAAAGACGCCGGTGACGGCCGCCACCACGAGCCAGCTGTGGTCCCAGGCGGGCACCATCACCAGCGGGATGAGCGCCTCGCAGGGACCGAACACGAACAGGACAAAGAGCGTCCAGCCGGTCAGCTGAATGCCGGCCGTCTTGCCCTCTGCGTGAGCGTGCGCGTGCTCGTCGTGATGGTCGTGATGATGCACATGCGCGATGCCGTCTTGATGGGCGTGCATGTGGCTGTGGCTCTTGCCGCGGGCTGCTCGTACGGCGGACCAGGCGGCGTACACCAGCCCGAAGGCGATGAGCCCCCAGGCGGCGATCGAGCCGCGCATGCCCTCGACCAGCTCAAGGCTGTCGAGCGCGACGCCCATCCCGATGCCGATGAAGCCCAGCAATACAGAGCCGACGACGTGCCCGACGCCGCACAGGGCGGTGATGCCCATGACCTTGCGAAACGACCAGCCCCGCGCTTTGCCGATCACGACAAAAGGCAGATAGTGGTCCACGCCGATCACGGTATGCAGCAGCGCGATGGAGGCCGCGGTGGTCAGCAGCAGCCAGATGGCCGGGTCGGTCATGAGGTCGCCGCCCGGGCCACGGGCCCGAGGATCCGCTCGGTGCGCAGGGCTCCGAACATGCGGCTGTCGGTGCTCTCGGACGGATTGTCGCCCAGCAGAAACACCCGCCCGTCTTCGGTCACGTGATCGACGCGCTTTACGATGCGCACATCCCGCTTGTAGGGGTGCGCAGCCAGCACGACGTCACCGGCCGCGACGGGCGTCTTCAGGTACCGTCCCGCATCCACCCGCACGACGTCCCCGTCCAGAAAGGTCGGGGTCATGCTGTGGCCGGCGATGCGAAACAGCTCCGGGACATCCTGGTTCAGCTTGCGGTGTACCAGGCGACTTCGCGGCCCTTGGTGGACCAGAAGATGTTGTGGATGTTCTCGATCGTCTGCATCAGCTCCTGAGCGTGCTCCAGGCTGAGCTCGACCTTGACCGACGAGCAGAGCTTGGCCGCCTTCCAGAACGTGTCGTGGAGGTTGGGGTGCGCGTCCAGGTGGTGCGGCTTGAAGTAGTCCGTCCACAGGACCAGCAGCTCCGACTTGCACAGGTGCGTCTGCTCTTCCTTGATCGCGACGAAGCGCGAGAAGGTGTTGTTGTATGCCGCAAACGCTGCGGTGTCGCTGGTGTCGGGCACCTGCAGGGCCAGCAGCTTCTTGGTCATCGACAGGGCAGCCTCGCCGGCGATGCGCGCGGAAGAGGGGTCGTAAACGCCGCACGGGCCGTCGCAGTGCGCCTCGGCGATGGGCAGCTTCGAGTTGTTCATCAGTTCTCCTTGTCCTTTCTCTCGAAAAGCGGACTGGTTTGGTCCGCTTTGTCCTACTTCAAACGCATGGGGAGGGTCAACCAAACCTCGGAGGTCTTTGAGTCTTTGAATCTCAGCTCGCCGTAGTTGACAAAGCCCTTGGGGGCCTTCGGCAACGCCTTATCCAGGTAAAACGTCAGTGGTTGCCGCACGTTGGGGTACAAAACCACGTCGCTGTCGACGATGGCTCCCACCGGCTTTGACCACACATAGGTCTCTTCTATAGCCACCTTCCAGGGCTTGTCCTTGAACCGGGTCATAGCGCCTTTGATTTGCAGCGTGTATCGGCCGTTCTTCGGCTTTGGAATCGTCAGGCGCACGACGCCGTTGACGAAGCCGTCCTTGACCAGCGCGTTGTCCTCTTCGTCCATGACGGTGACCGCGACGTCGGTGAAGCGGTTGTAGGTGCGAGCGTCCAGGCGCAGGACCAGCTTGACGCGCTGGATCTCGTCGTTCATCTCGTACACGTCCAGGTGGGTGTCGCCCGTGACCTCCACGGTGTGCCGGCGGTGATAGCCGAAGACGCTGCCGGAGACGGCGCCCCGGAAGCGGGTGTCATAGCGGTTGGTGACGCTGAAGCGGCCGGTGGGCTGCTTGCCGGGCTCGGTTTTGTAGCGCGTGATCGGTCGCGCGTCGAAGCCGCGGAAGCGTACGGACACCTTGTAGTGGCTGGGCTTCTTGTTGCGAAAGGAGCTGTACGCGATGACCTCCCAGATCCCGGGGGTCAGGTCGCGGCTGTCGACAGTGGCCAGCGCGGAGCTGTTGCGCTCGCTGGACGCGCGATGGCGGTTGGCCTGCCAGGGGCGTCCGGCGGGATCATAGACGTACAGCGTGGTCGAGCCCCACTTGTCCTGCGGCGTCTCCATGCTCACGGTCATCCGGCTGGCGCCGGGCGGCACCAGGATCGGGTAGCGCTTCACGTCACAGGGCTCCAGCGAGTCCTGCACGTCCAGACCGTAGCTGTTGGCGATGCCGAATGTGTGAGGAACGACGACCGTGCTCCACAGCCCGGTTGCGGGGATGCCGGCGCCGTCGTCAGGCGTGACCAGCACGCGGCCCGCATAGACGCCGGGCTTGGCGAGCTGTTTGTCGGCGTAGTTGACGGTGACGGACAGCCCGTCGTCGCCCAGCAGGCGGCCCACCTTGCGGTCCACCGACAGCCAGGAGGTGTCGGATTTGAAGCGCAGCATGGTCTGGAAGCCGGCGCGATCGTTGGCGGTGGTGCCCTCGGGCCGAACGGCCTCGATGGAGAACCGCTGGCCGGACGTGTCGGGCGGCAGATACGTGCCAGTGCGCCAGTAGCCGGCGGGGCCTTCGTCGCTGCTGCTGGTCGGCACCTGGGTGCGGACGCGGTAGCCGACGACCTGGAACGGCTCGGTGTGTTTCGAGAGCTTGCGCACCGCCTCGAAGGCGCGCTGCACGTCCGGGACGCCGGCGCCTTGCTCGATGGGCATGTAGCCTGCGATCGGTCGTGCGCTGTGCAGCAGGGCCCGCTTCATGGTGCCGCCTGTAAAGCGCGTTTTGGTAGCGCGAGCGGCGCTGGCCAGCAGCGCGTAAACGCCGGCGATCTCAGGGGCCGCCATGGACGTGCCCCCTTTGATGTCGCCCGTGTCGAACGCCGGCGTGGAGGAGGACGCGATGCCGGGCGCCAGGACGTCCGGTTTGGCCAGCTCACCGCCGCGCGATGAGAAGCCGAACACCTTGTGGCGCTTGAGTCGGGACCCGAACAGCGCCTCCGCGGTGGCCTTGGGAAGCATCGCCGCAACCGACGTGGCCAGGTGCGATGCGGCAGGCGTGCCCACGGTGGACAGGCCCGGGCCCTCGTTGCCGGCGGACACGGCCGCGTTTAGCAGGGGGTACTTCTCGAGCGCCGCATCCAGCGCGGCGTCGATGTCGCTCTCGCCCTCGATCTCCGAGCCGATGCCGTAGCTCAGGTTGATGATCACCGGGGTGTCGTGAGTCTTGCTCCACTCGCCCGCGTATTCGATGGCGCGATGCATGGAGTCGGTCGTGGTGGCGCCGCCCGCCAGCGTGTTGTCGCCGATCTTCAAGGACATGACCTGGGCGCCGGGCGCAATGCCGTCAAAGCCCTTGCGCCCCATGAGCGAGTGACCGGCGGCGATGCCCGCGACGTGGGTGCCGTGGCCGCCGTCGTCGTAGTGAAAGCTGACCTCGGCGCCGTCCTCCGAGACGAATAACGCAAAGGTGACCGGCGGGCGCTGGTTGGCCGGGTCGGGCAGGTGAAAGGTGAACGTCTCCTGCTTGACGCCGTAGCTGTGGATCGGCTTGCAGCCCTCCAGGTTGTTGTCGCCGTCCAGATCCACATAGGCGACGACGGTGTCTTCGGTCATGACAGTGGCGACGGCAAAGCGGTCGTTGGTGTTGCCGTTGCGATTGAGGTCGGGTACGTCGCCGTTTTGAAAGCGCTTCTCGAACAGAAAGCCGACGACCCACTCCTCGTCGCTTTGGGGCTTGATCGGCAGCTTGTCGAAGCCGCGGACCTTGCCCTCGTCGGTGGAGAGGTAGCGCACGCCGTCGATCGTCGTGATCTTGGCCGGCGACAAGGTCACGTCGCCCTCGCCTGAGAAGTCGCGCGCGTCGATGACTTTGACCTTGCCGGCGGAGGTTTTACGCAGCCCGGCGACATTCATGTCCACGCCGGTGTCCAGGACCGCGATGACCGCACCGCGCCCGTCCCACGTGGGGTGCGCCTTGATAAACGCCTCGGCACCTACCTGCCGCGTGTCCAGAATGCGCCAGAAGCCGGCGCCGTCTTCTGCCGGCGGCACCGCAAGCGCAATCGCGCAGCCACTGAGGACCAGTGCTGCAGCCAACCCAATAAAAAGGCTGTGTTTTTTCATCGCCGGGGAGGCTAACAGCCTCCAAAAAAAAACGCACGTGGACCTGTGTCAGTAAAAACTTTGGACAATCTGTAAAAATAGCTTGCATCTGTCAACTTCGATTCCTATGGTGTCCTTGGCGGTTCGAGGAGCGAGGACATGACACGGTTGGCGATGGCCGTACTTTTTGGTGCGGTGGCAGCGGCCGCTCCCCAGACTGCCCAGGCCTGTGGCGGTTTCTTCTGCAGCCAGGTACCTATCGATCAGACAGGTGAGCGCGTGCTCTTTGCCGTTGAAGGCGGCGAGGTCGAGGCGCACATTCAGATCTTCTACCAGGGCTCGGCTGAGCGGTTTGCGTGGGTGCTTCCGTTGCCGCAGGCGCCGACGGTCGTGAAGGTCGGCACGGACATGCTCTTTCAGCAGCTTGAGTCGCGTACCAGGCCGCAGTTCCAGGTGCAGTGGGTCAACAACAACGGCTGCTGGTACAACGGCGGCGGCGGCGACTTCCTGTCCGACGGCGCGCCCAACGCCGGCGCGGGTGGCGCGGATCCGGACGATGACGGCGTCAAAGTGCTGGAGCAGGACACCGTGGGACCGTACGACTATGTCGTGCTCGAGGGCACCAGCGCCACGAGCGGCGAGGCCCTCTTCGAGTGGCTCAACGACAACGGCTTCGACCAGCCGCCCATCGCCAAGGATCACATCAGCACCTATGTCGCCGAGCAGCACAAGTTCGTCGCGATCAAGCTGACCTCCGACGCCGACGTCGGCGACATCCAGCCCCTGGTCCTGCGCTTCCCGTTTCCGGGCAGCTGCGTGCCGCTTCGCCTGACGTCCATCGCGGCGCAGGAGAACATGGACGTGTGGGTCTACATGCTGGGCCAGCAGCGCGCGGTCCCGATCAACTTCTTCCATGTGGAGATCAACGAGAAGCTGATCGACTGGGTCTCATGGGGCAGCAACTATAAAGAGATCGCCTCCGACGCCGTGGACACGGCCGCCGGTCGCGGGTTCTTGACCGAGTACGCGGGCGACACCAACGACATGAAGAGCCTGCTGTGGAAGCCGGGCATCTACGATACGGCGCCGCTGCTGGAGCTGGACAAGCCCTGGGACTTCGTCGACACGATGCTGGCCCTGAACTTTCCCCGCACGCCGCAGATGCAGCAGATCATCCGCACCCACATCCCCAAGCCGGACAGCTTGAAGGACACGACGGACCAGCAGTTCTACAACAACCTGGACAACTTCAAGTCGCAGCTGTCCGAGCTGGAGTTCGACCCGGCGGCGATGGTCGCGGACATCGAGACCAAGATCTTCGAGCCGCTCAAGGACGCCAACGAGCTGTTTAACAAGCATCGCTACATGACGCGCATGTACACCATCATCTCCCCCGAGGAGATGCTGCGTGACCCGATCTTCCTCTTCAACGGCGACCTGCCCAACGTCAGCAACGTCCACCGCGCCACGGGCAAGGCCGTGTGCAAGCCGGGCTCCAGCTACGAGGCGGAGAAGGTCATCATCACGCTGGCCGACGGCACCGAGCTCAAGTACGACGTCCCCGAGCAGTGGGGCCCGGCCGTTCTCGAGGACGCCGACTCCGTGGGTGGCGCTGCCGCGTCCGTCGAGCGCATGTTCACCAGCGGTGAGCCCGAGGTCATAGCCGCCGAGGATATCAACGACGTGGATAAGGAGTTCGACTCCATCACGCTGGGTCTGGTTACGGAGCCCACGGTGCAGCCCAACGTGCCGCCCAAGGGTGGCTCGTCTCCGTCAGCGGGTGGCTGCACGGCCGGCTCGACCGGCTCGTACGGTGGCGTGGCGCTGCTGATCATCATCGCGCTCGGCGCCTTTGGTCTGCGCCGTCGGCGCTCCGGCCTTGCGGCTGCGGTTGTGACCGTGGCGACGATGACGGCCGCCGTGCCGACCGCCGAGGCGTGCGGCGGCTTCTTCTGCAACAACGTGCCGATCGTCCAGAAGGGCGAGCGCGTCCTCTTCGGCGTGGACAACGGCGAGGTCACCACGCACGTGCAGATCTTCTACCAGGGCGCCGCCGAGCGGTTTGCCTGGGTGCTGCCCATCCCGGCGGAGCCGACCCACGTATCGGTCGGCACCGACACGCTCTTCACGCAGCTGGGCAACCTGACCCGCCCGCGCTTCAACACACAGTGGGTCCAGAACAACAAATGCTGGTTCTACGGCTGGGGCTACGAGAGTGAGTTCGCCAACCGCGCCGGCGCTCCCACCGCGGACTCCGACGGCGAGAAGCAGGGCGTCGAGGTGCTGCAGGAGGCGTCCGTCGGGCCGTACGACTACGTGGTCATCAAGGGCACCACGACCGACAGCGGCGACGCCGTCTTCGAGTGGCTGGCCGAGAACGGCTACGAGCAACCGGACCTGGCCAAGGACCTGGTCACCACCTATGTGGCGGAGAACCACCTCTTCGTGGCGGTCAAGCTGCAGAACGAGAGCGACGTCGGCGATATCCAGCCCATCACGCTCAAGTACCCCTTTGAGGGTGGCTGCGTGCCCCTGCGCCTGACCTCGATCGCCGCGACCGAGGACATGGACATCTGGGTCTACATGCTTGGCCAGCACCGCGCTGTGCCGATCAACTACTTCCACGTCGAGGTCAACGAGAAGAAGATCGACTGGGTCCGTGGCGGCAACAACTACAAGGAGCTGGCCAAGGACGCCGTCGACACGGCGGCCGGTCGCGGCTTCATGACCGAGTACGCGGGCGACACCAACGGTATGAAGGGCCTGCTGTGGAAGCCGGGTGTCTACAACACCGAGGTGCTGCTCGAGAAGACCAAGCCCTGGGAGTTTGTCGACGAGCTTTTGACGCAGAACTTCCCGCGCACGGCCCAGATGCAGAACCTGATCCGCAAGCACATCCCCAAGCCCGAGTCGCTAAAGGACACGCCGGACCAGTCGTTCTACAACGGCCTGGCCAGCTACAAGACCGAGCTGCTCAAGCAGCCGTTCGACGCCGAGGCGTTTGTGGCGGACATCGAGGCCAAGGTCTTTGCGCCGCTGATGGAGGCCAACGCGCTCTTCGACCAGTTCCGGTACATGACGCGCATGTACACCATCATCTCCCCCAACGAGATGCTGCGTGACCCGATCTTCCTCTACAACCCGGACCTGCCCAACGTCAGCAACGTGCACAACGCGGTCGGCAAGGCCACCTGCAAGCCGGGCAGCAACAACCAGGTCGAGTCGATCGAGATCACGCTGGAGAACGGCGAGACCCTCAACTACGAGGGACCGTTCGACTACCAGAGCCCGCTGAAGATCGTCGGCGGCGAGGACGCGCTTGGCGGGTCCGCCTCCAAGGTCGAGCGGATGTACACGTCCGGCGCCCCCGAGGTCGTCGCGGCGTCCGACGTCAACGACGTGGACAAGGAGTTTGACTCCATCACGGTCGGTCTGGTCGTCGAAGACAACCCCCGCAACCCCCGTCCCCGCACCTCGACCAACAGCGCCGGCGCCCCCTCCGCCGGCTGCACGGTCAGTGGCGTCGCCTTGCCCATCACGGGCTTTGCGCTGCTGATCATCATGGCGCTGGGCATCCTCTTCGTCGCCCGCACCCGCGAAGACTAGAGCCCTGCCGCTTTGCGGACCAGGTCCGTAAACTCCCGCCGGTAGCCGTGGTCGTCCTGACCGCGCGCGCCCTCCGCCTGCTTCAGAATCGAGTCGAAGGTGGCGGTGCCGCTGTGCTTGGACTTGCGCAGCAGCATGCCGAAGCCGGCGACCGCGCTGGCGAACCGAAAGTCCGCGGTCGCGTCGCCATCGTCGCCGCGGTCGGTTACCGGCTCTTGAATCAGCTTGCTGGTGTCGCCGTCGGGCTGCTTGTAGCGCAGCTTGACCGTCAGCAGCTCGTCGATCGGGTCCGCCGGTCCGCGCTCCGGCTGGTACTTCAGCGGGTCTACCATCGGCTGCACCTCCGTGCCCGCCGGCACGATCTCGTACAGCGCCGTGACCGTGTGCCCGGCGCCGATCTCGCCGGCGTCCTTGGTGTCGTCGTTGAAGTCGCGGTGACTCAGGGCCCGGTTCTCGTAGCCGATCAGGCGATACGAGCTGACTCGGGACGGGTTGAACTCCACCTGGATCTTGACGTCCTTGGCGATGGTGAACAGCGTGCCGCTCATCTGGTCCACGAGGATCTTGCGCGCCTCGTTGATGGTGTCGATGTAGCCGTAGCTGCCGTTGCCCTTGTCGGCCAGCTGCTCCAGGGTCCCGTCTTTGTAGTTGCCCATGCCGAAGCCGAGCACGGTCAAGAACACGCCCGACGCCGCCTCTTTCTCGATGAGGCGAATCAACGAGCCGCGGTCGGTCGTGCCCACGTTGAAGTCGCCGTCGGTCGCCAGGATGACCCGGTTGGTGCCGTCCTTGTCGAAGTTGCGGCGCGCCAGCTCGTAGGCGGCCTGGATGCCCGAAGCGCCGTTTGTCGATCCGCCGGCCTGCAGACGCTCCATCGCCTCGATGATCGCTCGGCGCTGGTTGCCCGGCGTCGGCTCCAACACCACTCCCGAAGCGCCCGCGTACACGACGATCCCCACCCGATCCGACTCGTTCAGCTGCTCCACCAGCATGCTGAAAGACCGCACCAACAGCGGCAGCTTGTTGCGGTCCGACATCGAGCCCGAGACGTCGAGCAGAAAGACCAGGTTCACCGACGGCCGGTCGTCGCGCACGATCTCGCGCCCTTTGAGCCCGATGCGCACCAGGCGGTGCTCCGGCGTCCACGGCGCGGCGCCTACTTCGACGTTGACCGAGAACGGGTCCTCGCCCTGTGGCTGCGGGTACTCGTAGCTGAAGTAGTTGATCATCTCTTCGATACGTACGGCGTCGATGGGCGGCAGCCGTCCGCCGTTCAAGAAGCGTCGGATATTCGAGTACGAGCCCGTGTCCACGTCGATCGAGAAGGTGGATCGCGGGTCGTCGGCCACGGCGATGAAGTCGTTTTCAGCGATGTGGTCGTAGCCCTCGGTGTTGTGCCGGATGCCGAGCTCGCGGTTTTCCTCCTCGTCCGCTTCCTCCTCCAGCTTCCGCTCCGGCTGCTCGCCCATGATCATGTCCTTGCCGTCTTCAAGCGTCACCTGCTCGTTGGCGACCAGGCCGGTCATCGCCGGCGGCAGCTCCGTTTTGGGCGACGCCTTCTCGTCGCCGCCGGGTTGGTTGACCTGGTACAGAGCGACCGGCGCCACAACGAACATCGCCACGCACGCGGCCATGGCCATCGGCAGCCAGTATCGCGTCCGTTTGGGTGGAGCCCATTTCCGCTCCAGATCTTTGCGCTGGTCCTCGGTCAGGGCCGGCGTCGGCTCAGCGCCGAGCTCCGCGTGCAGCAGCTCAGCCAGCGCCTCGATCTCCTCGATCTCGGTGCGTGCGGCGGTGTCCTCGGCCAGCTCGGCGTCAAACGCGGCCAGCTCGGCCTCGCTCATCTCGCCCAGGGCGTACGCGGTCAAGCGCGGGTCGTCTTCGTGAATCATCATCGGGCACCTCCCCCGGCCTGCGGGTTGGTCTGGTCGTCTTTGAGTTGGGCGCGCATCTTCTTCAGCGCGACGTGCAGCAGAACGCCGACGTTGCTGACCGAGTGGCCGGTCACCGCCGCGATCTCCGCATAGCTCAGCCCGTCCGCAAAGCGCAGCCGGACGGCCTCTTGCTGGTTGTCTGACAGGCCGGCCATCGCAGCCTGCACGCGGGTTTGCTGCTCCCGCTGCTCGAGTATGGGTGGTTGGGTGTTGGTCGTGTCCACCGGGGCGTCTGTCACCAAAGACATGCGGCGCTCCTTCTTGCGCACATCGAGTGCGCGGTTTCGGCACACCCGGAACAGCCACTGGGCAAGATGCCCGCGAACCTGTGCGTGGTCCGCTTTCCACAGCCGTAAAAACGTGTCCTGAACGACATCCCGAGCGCGGTCGACATCGCCCAGGATCCGCGCTGCATATCGCAGTAGCGGTCCCTCGTAGCGGTCGAGCGCCGAGCGCATCCATTTAGCTTTGTCTGACTGACCTGTGCTGTTCATCCGTGAGCCTGGTCCGTTCACAGTGACAACGCCGTACCCGGATCGTTTCTTAGGCCGCCGACGAAAAAAAGTCTGCTAGTGGTCGATGCCGCAAATTCGTTCCTACCCGCGGACGCCGCCGCCCGCCGCCTGCGTTGGGACGCTTCGCTCTCATTCGACGGGCCCCCGGCCCGCCTTCGCTCGCCCGCCTTGGCGGCAAACGGCGTCGCCGCGCGGGTAGGAACGAATTTCCGACCTCGACCACTAGAGGTCCGCCAGGCACGGCTCCAGCGCCGCGCACTCCGCGTCGATCACGCAGTTCAGCGACGCTTCCGGCGGGGGCCAGCTGGAGCACTCATCGACACAGGAGGCGCGGTTTTCGAAGTCGGCCTCCTTCAGGGCGTCGCAGGTCTCCAGCTTTTCGCAGACCTGTTTGCACTTGTCGGCCAGGCCCAGGACCTCGCTCAGCTTGGCGTTGCAGGATTGCTCGTCGAGATCCCAGCACTGGCCGTCGTTGCCGCAGCACGGCTTGGCGTCGTCGCGGACCAGCTCGTGGGCGCCCGCCTCCTGGCCCAGCCAGATCTGGACCTTGCCGTCGGGCCAGCGCACCCGGGTAGTGAGCGCCCGTTTGCCGGCGCCCAGGCCAAAGTGCAGGGCGTTTTCATGTTGGCTCAAGTAGCTGGTGCCGCAGGTCATCACGCGAGTGATGAGGTTTTCATCGCTCTTGACCGTCACCTCCGCACCGATCGCAAACACGTTTTTGGTGCCGGGCTGGCGGAGATCGAGACGCAGCGAGTGGTTCGTCCCCGCATCCCTGGAGTCGTTGATGAGCAGCAGGGCGCGCTTGTGCGGTGTGTCGTCGGGGGCGACCAGGGACTCGTCGATGTTCTTGTTGAGTCCGACCAGCACGTCCTGATCGCCGTCGCGGTCCACGTCGCCCAGCGCCAGGCCCCAGCCGTTCACGGACGGCAGCAGCACGTCGCCGGAGGTCCATGAGATGTCGACCATATCGCCTGGTCCCGATTCTTCGTGGCGGCTGTCGTGCAGCGGGGTGTCGTAGCGCAGCAGGGTCATCGCGCCCGGGCTCGGAGTGGTGCCCTCGGCCTCGCCGCCGTCGCTGTAGCTGGCCGTAGTCATCACGTCGAGATCGCCGTCGTTGTCCACGTCGATGAAGCCCACACCCCAGCCGATCAGCAGCACGCTCTGGTCGACGCCGTCGCCGATCAGATCGCTGTATTGGTTGGCAAACTCGCCGTCCTGGCCGCGCAGATAGAGGCGGTCGCTGACAGCCGTGGTGCCGTAGACGTCCAGGTTGCCGTCGCCGTCGAAGTCGGCGATGTCCATGCCCATGATCGACGAGTCGTCGGCCGGCAGGTATTTCTTGGAGTCGTCGACGAAGGCGCCGCCGTCGCCCGGGTTTGTGAACAGCTGGTCGGGCTGTGCGTCGTGCACCATGAGCACGTCCAGATCAAAGTCGCCGTCCACATCGAAGAGCATGGCGCCAAAGGTCTCGCCCGTGGCCAGGCCCGCGAGCCCCCACGCCTCGGTCACGTCCTCGAACTTGCCGCTGCCGTTGTTGCGATACGCCTTGTTGGGGTTTCCACGCGTGCCGAGCTCGCCCTCGTTGGGGCCGCCCTCGTCGCGCGTCACACCCTGGCACACGATCAGGTCCAGATCGCCGTCGCCGTCCAGGTCGCCGAAGGACGCGCCCTCGCCAAACGTCTCGCCGATGATGCCGCTGTCCGCCGTCGCGTCGACCAGGGCGCCGTCGTCGTTTCTCCACAGCGAGTCCGGGCCGTCGCGCGTCGTGATGAACAGGTCCAGGTCGGCGTCGCCGTCGACGTCCGCCCAGATGGCCGCCGCTGCGCCCGCGGGTCCGCTCGGCGTTCCCGTCACCCGCTCGAACTGACCGCCCCCGATGTTGCGGTAGATCTGCACGCCCTCTTCGCCAGCCAGCGTCGCGTCTGGGTTGCCGTCGCCGTCAAAGTCGGCCAGGGACACGCCGGCCAGCTCGGACTCGGGCGCCCCCAGCTGTGCGGATCCGTCCGAAAAGTGAATCGGGTCGGCGGACGGCTCGACCGTGTCCGGCGCCGGCGTCACATCCGCCACATCGTCGGGTCCGTCTCCGCAAGCGAGCAGCGCCAGGCCGGCAATCATCAGGATTGGAAATCTCACGGGCGACATCATAGCGTGAAGCGCTCCGGCACTTCGAGCGATGGCCCTTTCGGGCAGCGCGGCGGGCGAGGTAGACTCGGCGGACGGCAACTTGTACGTGCTGACCCCCTGACCCCAGCCGGCGCGGGAGCCCTCTGCAGTGGACTTCACTGTCGTCACCATCGTCGTTTTGTACCTGGCCGCCATGCACGGCATCGCGTTCTGGGCGTCCCGGCGCGTGCGCAGCAACGACGACTTCATGGTGGCCGGCCGGCGCCTGGGCCCGTTCATGCTGGCGGGGACGCTGGCGGCCACGGAGATCGGGGGCGGCAGCTCGCTGGGCGTGGCGGAAAAGGCGTACGGCGAGTGGGGGCTGTCAGCGTGTTGGTACATCCTGGCGATGGCGATCACGTTCGTGCTGCTGGGCTTCATCGCGCCGCGGCTGAGGGGCGCGCTGGTCAAGACCGTGCCAGAGTATTTTCGGCAGCGATACGGCCCTAAGAACGGGCTCTATACCGCGCTTATCCTGATCTTTCCGATGATCGGCCTCACCGCCATTCAGTTGATGGCGTCCGCCACCATCTTGTCGGTCATGAGCGGGCTCAGCTACACCGTCTCCGTCATCATCGTCACGGTCCTGGTGACCGAGTACTCGGTGCTGGGCGGGCTGTGGAGCGTCACGCTGACCGACGTGGTGCAGTGGGTCTTGATCATGGTCGGGTGTGCGCTCGTCATCCCGTTCGGGCTGGACGCCGCCGGTGGCTGGGACGCCGTGGAGGCCACGCTGCCGGCCGAAAAGCTCAGCCTGACCGAGGGCATCGGCTGGAAGACGATCGCCGCGCTGATCGTCATGTACTTCACGTCCTTCTCGGTCGGGCAGGAGGTGGTCCAGCGCTTCTACGCTGCGCGTGACGAGCGGAGCGCCCGACTTGGCTCGCTGCTGGCCGCCGTGTCCTACTGCTTTTTTGCGTTCATTCCGGCCGTCATCGGCCTCATCGCGTACAGCATGGTGCAGAGCGGGACGCTGGATCCGACGCTCATCGAGGCCAACGGCACCCGCTATGTGCTGCCGACGATGGCCGCCCAGGTGCTGCCGCCGGCCATGGTCGGGCTGCTGTTTGCGGCGCTGATCTCGGCGACCATGTCCAGTGCCGACTCGGACCTGCTGGCGGCCGGCTCCATCTTCGCCAACGACATCTATCGCGAGCACATCCGCCCCGACGCCACGGATGCAGACGTGCTGCGGGTCACCCGCCTCGCCATGGTGTTTGTCGGGGCGCTGTCCCTGATCGTGGCGCTGCTCGACCTGGATGACCTCATCACCATTCTGATGTTCTCGTTTGCGCTGCGTGCCGGCGGGGAGTTCATTCCGTATGTGGTCGGCCACTTCTGGCGAAGGCCCGGCGCGGTCGCGTCCGCTGTGTCCATCACGGTGGGCTGTCTGGCAGTCATCGCGGTCAAGCTGCAGTGGGTCGCCGTGTTCGATCTCGACGCGGCCATCGTCGGCGTCGCCGTCAATGCAGTCGTCTACGTAGCGCTCACGATCGCGCTCGGGGCGCGCGGTGACGCCACCTCATAGCATGAAGCACTCCAGCACGTCGGCGCACTCGTTGTCGTTGACGCACTTGACGACCCATGGAATCGGCGGCTCCGCGTTGCACTCTGGGATGCAGTCGAAGTCCAGATCGCCGCACTTGGCCAGCCGCTCACAGATCAGCGTGCACACGGTGCAGTCGGCCGCGCCCTTGCAGGGCTCGTTGGCCGGATACCACACCGGGCATTGCGGTGCCTCGACGTCGCACGCTCCATCGCCCACGCAGCAGTCCCCGTCGTGCGGGGCCAGCCTGTGATACCCGGCCGGCACGTTGTGGGCGACGGTCTTCACGCCATCGGGCCAGGTGATCGTGACCAGCTTGGCCGCGACCGACGGACCCAGGCCGAAATGCTGCACAAAGGTGTGCGCCGACCGATGGGACGCACCGGCGGTCACGACCCGCGACGTCTTACGGCTGCCCGTGTCCACGTCCACGATCGCGCCCACCGCAAAGCGATTGCCGCTCTCCGCGCGCAGCGCTAGCTCCAAAAAGCGGTTGCCGGCGGCCCGCGCGCTGTCGTTGCGCAGCAGTCTCAGCCCGGTGGGCAGGTCCTCACGCGGGCCGGACTCCGGGGGCAGCCCGACCTCCAGGCCCACGGCTACGTCCAGGTCGCCGTCCAGATCGAAGTCCGCCACGCCGAGTGATTGCCCGCTGGCCCGCCAGCCCAGCTTGGCGTCATCCGTCACGTCCACCAGCGCGCCCTTATCGTTTTCCAGCAGCACCCACGCGCCCCGGAGCGCGGCCTCAGGTCCGCTGACCACGTACTCGTCGGCGCCGATGGCGATCACATCCTGGTCGCCGTCGTTGTCGAAGTCCGCCAGCGCACAGCCCCACTCCGACAGCAGCGTGGTCGGATCGGGGCCAACCAGCACCTCCTCATAGACGTTTTCAAACGTCCCGTCGCCGGCGCCGAAGTACATATAGTCCGTGCGGCGGTTCGTGGCGAAGATGTCCAGGTGGCCATCCCCGTTGACGTCGCCGACCGCCATACCCATCAGCGCCGTTCCGTCGTCGTAGATGTTGGTCTTGCTCTTGTCGATAAACGTCTTGCCGCCGTCATTGTGGAAGTAGTGGTCTGACTCGAAGTCGCGCACGACCAGCGCGTCCTGGAACCCGTCGCGGTCAAAGTCGGCGAACAGCGCCTGAAACGTCTCGGACGTGTCGCCGGCTGCCGCGCCCCAGGCCGCGGTGACGTCTTCGAAAGTGCCGTCGCCCTTGTTGCGCAGCAGCGCGTTTGGCCGTCCCGCGGCGCCGTCCTCCAGCGGCGGATCGAGCTCGTCCGCGTCAAACCGCCGGCCGCGCGCGACGTAAATGTCCAAATGGCCGTCGCGGTCGACATCCGCAAAGGTGACGCCCTGCGCATCGGTGGACTCGGGCAGCCCCGCTCCTCCCGGCGCGGGCGCAAAGCTGCCCAGGCCGTTGTTCAGGTACAGCACATCCTGGCCCTCCCGCGAGGCCAGGTACAGGTCCAGATCGCCGTCGCCGTCTGCGTCCCCAAGCACGGTCTGCGCCGCCTCGCGCGGGGTCTCCTGGGGGCCCGACAGCACGATGTACGTGACGTCTTCAAACGTGCCGCCCACATTTCTGTAGATGACGAGACCCTGGTCGGCCACCCCGATCAGGTCAGGCCAGCCGTCGTCATCGAAGTCCACAAACGCCACCGCCAGCCCGGTGGTCGTCGGCAGCCCGACCGCCTTGGTCACATCGGTGAAGGCCAGCGCTGCGGTACCGATATTTGTGGGGTTGCCGACCGCCTTCATCGGCACATACGGCAGTGGCCGATCGTCATGTCCGTCGTGCGAGTCGTCCTCGATGTCCGGCACGTCGGGCATGGGCGGCGGGTCCGGTCCGTCCGAGCAGCCCGCCACGGCGAGTACAAAACAAAGAGGTCTGAGCCAGCATCGCACCACGGCGGGTCACGGTACCAAAAAGGGCGGCGCGTCGCCCATCATCTCGACGAAGCGGCGCTCGCAGGCGCGCGTGCCGAAGCTCGCCCCGTGTTGGCCGGCGGCGCCCCACGTGAAGAGACGGATACCAGGCACGCCCGGCGCGTCCGGGATGAGCAACGCAGTGGGTCGCAAGGCTCCGTCCGCCAGGATGCGCACGCAGGTCGGTCCGATGCAGGCCCGCCCAAGCGCGACGCCCCCATCTTTGCACTCGAACTCCACGACGCCGCCGTCCTTCATGCCGGCCGGCGCGTCTGTCAGCTCAAAGCCCGAGCCTGTCCAGCCGATCTCCGTACGCTGGTTGGAGGCGACCCGCGGCTGCTGAATCAGGCGCCCCTCGTGCTCACCCCACATCGTGACGGTCCACACCGGCGCCGCCTGCCGGTCCACGATGATCGCCGGCGCGCCCTGAGGCGGCCGATCGCGGCTGATCACCAGCACCGTCACGTACCGGGCGCCCTCGGAGCGCGCGCCGTCGCCGGTGACGCTCAGCGTGTAGGAGCGTCCGCGCGGGTGCAGCGCCACGGTCGCCTTTTCCGGCGCGGGCGACGGCAGCTCGACCACAAAGAGCAGGCGCCCCGTCGCCGGTCCAACGCCCGGCACACCGCCGACCCCGATGTACTCGGGCGGGATGCGGGGCTCGGATGCCGTCTCCATCGACACCGGGTCCGGCAACAGAGGCCTGCGCCCGACAGGCGGCGGCGTCCAGATCGCCACGATGCCGTCCGCGATGGGGGCGTCACGGCTGGGAGGCGCGGCGTGGGCCAGCAGCCGTGCGCCGACGGGGGCGCCGAGCTCTGCGCTCAGATACGGCAGGAAGCTGGCGCGCGTGAGCGACTCTCGGACCACGTCCTCCGTCCAGGTGTCGCGGACGTCGTAGCTGCGGTCGATGTGGTCCCGGTCGTCGATCGGCAGCTGCCAGTCGGTCATCCATGTGGGCACCACGACCAGCAGCAGGGCCATGACCACGCCCACCGTGAGCCGCTGAGATCGCGTGGCCTCAAATCGCGCGGCCCCGGCGGCGGCCGCCAGCAGCAGGGGCGCGCACGCCAGCAGCACATACGACAGCTTCTGGTAGTCCAGCGTGACGATCAGGCTGAGGAGCAGCGGGATGGGTACAAGCCACAGAAGCACGCCGAGCGCACGCCGTTTGTCGAGCCGTACGACGGTTGCGAACCCCAACAGCACCAGCGCCAGAAGCGGCGCGCCGAACCCCTGCAACACCTCCAGCGGTAGCCGAATCAGGGTGGGGAACGGATGGTCCGGCGGGCGCATCAGCTGATCGGCGACCGGCCAGCCCAGCGGGTGGAATGTGACGTCCACGCCCATCACCGTTTGCTCCACCTTGCCCGCCTCCAGCTGCGGGTAGTGCAGGGGGCCGTCCAGCGCCATGGTGTTGGTCAGCAGCCAGGGCAGGGCTGCGACGGCGACCGCGGTGAGCAGTGCCGTGCGATGGCGAAGGGCGCCGCGTGTCAACCAGAGCGCGGCGGGCAGCAGCAGGATTGTGGCGGGCCGGATGCCGAGCAAGTGGCCGAAGATGACGCCGCATGCGGCCGCTCTGGCGACGCTGGCCGGTCCGGTGCGCAGGGTGAGGTGCAGCGCCAGCATGGACAGCGCCAGCGCGATGCCGTTCTCGTTGACCTGGTAGGACGCGATGGCGTGCACGCCAAAGAGAAACAGCGCGCTCAGTCCGATCAGCAGGCTGGTTTGGCGCAGGTGTCGCCGCGCCAGGAGGATGGCGCCGCCGAGAATCAGGAAGTCGGTGCACCATTGGGCGATGACCAGCCCGCCGGCGGAAAGAAAGGCAAACGGCTGGGCCATGAACGCGGCGTTGCCCGCGCGCTGGATCGCCAGGACAGGACCCAACCCGAAGCCGGCGTCGGTCGGATGTGCAAACAGGTGCGTGACCGTGCGCTCCCACAGCGGGTGCCAGACGGTGAGCCCCGGCCCGGATCCGTCCTCCAGCAGGTACAAGCAAGACAGATGCGGGCAGTGCCAGAAGATGTCGGTGGCCCGCAGCGCGTAGGGCGTGGTGAACAGGGCCATGGCGCCGGCGAGCGCGATGACGAGCGCCAGTACGCCGCCGCCGTGACGGGCCATGGTGGGTTGCGCGGGGCGGCGCGCAAATCGCTGTAGCGCCAGGGCGACCACGCCCCAGCCGACGGCGGAGGCGGCGATGGTCCATGGCGTGATCGGGACCCCGCCCAGCAGCGTGATCAGAAAGGCGGTCGGCACCACCGTGACGATGCCCAGCCCCAGCGAGAGGACGCCGCGCTCGAGCGGATCGGCCACAGGTACCAGCCAGCGGCTCAGGAGGTACCCCGGACCGACCCAGCAGGCCAGCGGCATCAGCAGTATTCGGAGCACGGCGCAACGATACCAGATGACCGGCGCCGTGCTAACCTGCGGCCCGATGCCGCGACGCTTTACGATCAAGCAGCGCCTCGGTTACGCCTTGGTGGCGGTCGTTGCGCTGCTGCTGTTGCTGGAGGGCGCGGCGCGGGTGCTCGAGATTTGGTGGCCGCCGAGGGCCGTCGATTACGGGCTGGGTTTCGACCCCGACAGCCGGCTGTTCGCGACGCTGGAGTCGGACCCAGATCAGCTGATCACGCACCCCGATAAGCGCGCTAACTTTCTGACCGCCCGGTTCTCCGCAAAAAAGCCCGAGGGCGTGGTGCGGATCGTGGCGATCGGCGGGTCCTCGGTGCGTCTGCTGGAGCCGGATTTTCAGAAGCTTGAGGCGGCGCTGGGTGACCGGCTGGGCCGCGCCGTCGACATCATCAACTGTGGCGGCGACTCCTATGGGTCGCATCGGCTGGTGCCGATCGCGGTGGAGATGCTGGGCTACGATCCCGACCTGGTCGTCCTGTACACCGGCCACAACGAGTTCGAGGAGATCGAGCAGCTGGATCTCGCGGCGCTAAACAACCTGGTGCTGCGCAAGACGCTGTCGCGCTCGGCGCTGGTCCGTGCGATTCGGGATGTGGTGGCGGGGTACCGGATCGAGAGCCTGCGCGACGATCACAACGCGCGCATCATGGGCGCGTCCAGGCCCGCGCATGCCCGCGCGTGGGCCCATCGGTTCACGGCCGAGGAGATCGCCGAGCGGATGGTCGCTTTTGAGGCCAACCTGACGACCATCTTACGCCTGTGTCGGGAGCGCGGCGTGCCGATCATCATGGGCACCGTGCCGTCCGATCACTACAAGCCGCATCTGCCCGCGCAGGACGCACAGCGCTTTGTGCGCGCCACCCAGCGATACGACAACAAGCAGTGGGCCGAAGGGCTGGTCATCGCGCGCGAGGTGCTGGCCACCACGACCGGGCGCCACCAGACGTCGGACGTGGAGAACGGGATAATCCGGCGCGTCGCTGAAGCGCAGCAGGTGCCGCTGGCGGACATCGAGGCGGCGGTCGTGGCGGCGGAGCCCGACGGCGTGCCCGGGCGCACCCTCTTCATGGACCACTGCCACCTCAACGGTGACGGGATGGCGATTTGGCGCAAGACCACACAGCCGTTCATTGAGGCGGCGCTGAGGTAAAAGTCCTTTGAATACCGCGGCTTGAGCAAAAGTTGCTGGACCTTTGCAACTTAGTGTCTTATCGTGCGTCGTATGTTCAGTCGCGACGCCGCGGCAGGGCGACTTTCCAGACGAGGCAGCAATGACCAGGAATCGGACGCACATGCAGGACATCAAGGCGACTCGCTCGTCATGTAGTTCCGTGCGCCGTGCCGCCCATGCGGGAGGTCCTGAGCTGTAGATACGAGGAACTGATAATTCCACGCGAAACGAAGCCGGGCCCCCGATTGGGAGTCCGGCTTTTTTTGATTCTGAGGCAGTCTGTCAGACTGATGCAAGTTTGTGCGTGCACATTCTAGCGCACGGATCCGCCTCAAGAACGTTATAGGGCGCTCAAGATGACGGGCTCCGGCCGGCGCCGGCGACAGATTGCAACCCTGTCTGGGCTGGGTTCGACTCCCAGGTCCGTCTTCATCCGCCGCCTTCCTCCACAGCATTTTCGGAGACGTACTCAAGTCTGGTGAAGAGGACCGGTTGCTACTCGGTTAGGGCCCCGTGAGGGGTCGCGAAGGTTCAAATCCTTCCGTCTCCGCCGATTATTGTCGAAGTTATTGCGGCGCGTCGGAGCGCCGCCGGAACAGGCGTGTGGGCCCCTTGTCTGCGATGGGATCATAGCCGCGCTCTATGGCGCGGATGAAGTCCGGCGGCGCGTTGTCGGGGTTGCGCACCAGGATGTAGCCGACGCGGCTTCTGTAGCGAGCCAGGTCGACGTCCTGCGGGGCTGCGGCCACCTGATCGTGGTTTGGAAACGCTGCGTACTTGGCCAGCCGGGTCTGGAAGTGGTCCGTCTGGGCCTCGTAGTTGCCGGCGTCGACCGCGCTGCGCCGCACGCCGTACCACCCGGCCGGATGCATGAAGACGCGGGCGCGCTCAAAGCGCGGATCGTCGGGGTTGTCGAACGCCAGGGGCAGCAGCGTACTGCCGGTCTCGACCTCCGTGGCCATGGACGTGTAGTCGGCCAGCTCCGCGTTGATGTTTTCGGTGTGCGGCAAGGTGGCGGCGAGGCTGCCCAGGGTGACGCACGCAAAAACGGTGAGCTGCGTGCGCGGGAATCGATCGACGACCGCGAGGGGGGCCAGGGCCAGCCACGGCGCCAGGCTCAGGCGCTCGCTCAAGAACCAGTGTCCGGCGCTGCCGTCGGGAAGGGCCAGGTACAACACCAGCGCTGCGGCTGCGATGATCAGCCAGCGCGCATCGATCTCGCCCATGCGCAGCCGCCACCCGATCAGTCCGGCCAGCGCGACGGCTATGCCCATGCCCAGCCACTCCTGTGCGCCGACGTAGGAGGCGGTGACGCGCAGGCTGATCAGTACGTCGATCAGCTTGCCCAGCGGCCAGCGCACGGAGTCGCCGCCCGAGAAGCCCGTCGCGTACCAGATCACCAGGCCGACGGCCGGCAACAGCGTCCAGCTGCGGCGCGGGTGGAACACAACGCCCCCGACCAGGATCAGCAGCGCCGGCACGAGGTGGGCAAACCAGGCCACGACGGCCAGGGCACCGACCGCGATTGCATGTTGCCGGCGCGAGGCCTCCCAGGCCCAGGGCACGAGCGCCATGCCCAGGCAGAAGCTGTAAAAACCCATGTGAAGCGGGTAGTTGAACGCCAGCATGGGACCCAGCAACGCCAGCGGCGGCGCGCGCTTTTGGTCCCCACGCACCAGCCACAAGAAGCCGGCCGAGAAGCCCACCACGATCAGCGTCAGCAGCAGCTTCTCGGCGATGCCGACGCCCACGAGCGCCCCCAGGCCGACCAGCAGCGCGGTGCCCAGCATGTTCGGGACGGGGCTCCAGTCGGCGGTATAGACGCGCGAGTACGGAGCGTCGTCCAAGTGCAGCAGCACATGCGCGTTGTAGACGTGGCTGGGACCGTCCTGGCTTGGGAAATACTCGAACGCCCAGATCGGGGCGACGGCGGCCAGCATCAAGATGATCGCAGCCCACAGCACGGGGCGCCTTCGGAGCTCGTCGCGCAACTTGAGGTGACCATAGCACGCGTGCTGGCTGTCAGGCCGCGGTTGGGGTAACGTCCGGCGCGAATGACCACGGTCGTAACCGGCGCCCCCGGCTGGTTGGGAAGCTCCCTCGTGCGCCGGCTCTTAGCCGAGGACCGAGCGGTCCGCTGTCTGGTCTTTCGGGGGCATGATGCCGCCGCAGAACACACCCTGCAGGCGATGGGCGCGCAGACGTTGCGTGGCGATATTCTCGATCGCGCGGCGGTCCAGGCCGTCATGCAGGGGGCCACGTCCGTCTTTCACCTGGCCGGCGAGCTGCACCCGACCGACGCCGGCCACATGGATCGGGTCAACTCGGAGGGCACCGAGATCGTGGCGCAGGCCGCGGCCGCCGCGTCCGTCGAGCGCTTCGTCTACGTCTCCAGTATCACCGTGCATGGCTACAACCGCTCTCGCTCGGCGCCGTTCGACGAGCGCGACGAGCCCGCGCCGCTGTCTGTCTACGCGCGCAGCAAGTTGGCGGGCGAGGTCACGGTGCGCCGGCTGGCCGAGGCAGGTAGGCTCCCGTCCGTGGTGCTGCGCCCCGGTCCTTTCTATGGACCGGGAGCAGGCCAGGGCATGGGCCTGCTGATCGAGCTGATTCGGCGCGCCCCCATGGTTATCTTCGGCGACGGTGGTCAGCTGCGCAGCCTGGTACACATCGACAACGCCGTCGACGCGCTGCTGCTTGCCGAGGCCTCCGGCTGCTCAAGAGCGGAGCCCTTCCTTATCGGCGACGCCCGCCCGTACACGGTGCTGGAGCTGTTGGAGGCGGTCGCCACGGCGGTCGACAAGCCGCTGCGCACAGTCCGTGTCCCGGAGCTGCTGTCGCGCATTGGCGAGCGCGCCGCGCGCATATTGGAGAGCTCCGCCAGCTATCACTCCAGCCTGGGCAGCATGGTCGGCGAGTTCGGCCACAACGCTTTCTGCTCCGTGGACCGCGCCCGCCGCGAGCTGGGCTACAACCCGGGTCGCAGTCTGCTGGAGGGCATCCGTGCGACGGTGGCGGAGCGGGAGGGGTCCTAAGGGGCGAGGTCGGCTCGCTGCAGCCGTATCCCGTCGCTTACATCGCCAAGCCCTTTTGGCGTCACAAACGCCGCACATGAATCATGTAGGGCGTTTATGAGCGCTTT
>CAZJHX010000076.1:31721-50457 GCA_964545715.1 uncultured Myxococcales bacterium | reverse complement strand
TCCGCGCCGTCACCGGTCATCCCGATAAGAGCACGTTCGGAGCACACAAGGGGCGCCGGCGGACTCTCACCGCATTGGGCTGGACCTGATGCGGGCGCGCGTGGACAGCGTGGGATGTCCCGGGCAGCTGCGACAGGATCGGCGCGCCTTCCGCGGTGCGTACGGGCTGGCGGCGACCAACATGGAGGCCGCGGTCCTGGAGACGGTCGCTGACTGGGATGTGGTGTCGACCCACCAGATCATGGATGTGGCGCTGGATGCGGGCATCGAGCTGTCGTTCATGAGCGGCCAAAGCGGGCTCAACGATTTGACCAACCCGGACATCATCTCGCTGCCGATAGAGGCGTCGGTGCGCATCCAGCAGGCGCTGGAGCTCGGCAAGTCGGTGTACACGCCCGAGTCGGGGGTGGTGATCGACGGCAAGGTGCGCGCGGCCTGGTACGAGATCGACGCGGACGGCGCGCTGATCGGCCGGCTGGACGACGGCAGCGGCGGTGTGGTGGTCGGGTACGCGGTCAAGCTGTTCAGCTTTGGGTGCAAAGCCGGGCTGATCCCGGACAGCAAGTGCCCCAAGGAAGCCGGATCGCTGTACGAGACGATCAGCGCGTTTACCGGCGGACTGTACGGCCTGATCGTGCCGGCCTTGTCCGCAGCGAGCGCATGCAGCGGCGGCAACGGCAAGATCTGCAACAAGCTGGCGACCAACTTCGGCGGCGTACCGCAAAAGGCGATCAAGTTCTCGGTCAAGCAGCTGGTCAGCAAGCCCAAACACGGCTTTCACTGCACCGAGAACATCAAGACGTACGGCAAGGCCAAGAAGTGGGCCGGCAAGATTGGCGTCTCGTGTCCGGGCTGCGACTTTGCGCTGGAGGTCATCAAGGGCGCGTGCGCGTTTACCGAGGCGTTTCGCAAGACGCAGGAGATGGTCACGTCGGCGCTGGCCGATCCCGTGCTGGACGGCGAGCCGCAGGGCATGATGGACCCCGATCCCACGCCGCTCGGGGAGCGGTACGTCGCTGTGGTGGAGCGGGAGGTGGTCGCGTCGCTGACCCCGCAGCCGGTGGCCGGGACTGTGACGCTGGGGCATGTGCAGCTGGGCGGCGAGCTGACCGTGGCGTGGAGCGGTGGCGGGCCGCAGGTGATGGCGCTGCGCACGCTGGCGTCGGACGCGGGGACTCTGGGGTTTGACCCACCGACGCCGCTGGCCTGGGCGGGCCTGGACAACGCGCTGACGGTCGTAGGCGACGTCTTCACCCTGGGTGGCGTGGGCGCGGTGGACGTGTATGGCGGGGCGCTGGACGGCGGCCTGGCGCTGATGGGGACCTGGGGCGAGCCGTTCGACCAGGACAGCGTGGGCTTCTCCATGGCGGTGAGTGACGCCGAGGCGGCGCTGAACACCGGCATGTCCGAGACCCTGCCGCCGGCCTCCGCGGGGGAGCTGTTGGTGGACGGCGTGCCGGCAGAGGGCGCACTGCACAGCATCACAGCGGACACGCTTACGCTGGGTGGCAGCGTGGCGGGCAGCCTGGGCGCGGGGCAGGTGACTGTGACCCTGGCCGGCGGGCGGGCGCGGCTGGCCGGATACGAGGGCGACCTGCCGTGGGACACCTTGGCCAACGCGTTGGGCACGATCGCGCTGACGCACGCCGACGGTGAGGACAGCGCCACGCTGGACATCTCAAAGGCGGACGTGGGCAGCCTGGCGGCGTATCCGCCGTCCCATGTGGGGTACGGCGGATTTGAGAGCGCTGTGAAGCTGCTCACGTCGCTGCCGGGGACGTATCGGTTTACGGCCAACGCGCCGCAGGGGTGGACCGTCGGCTGGGCCGAGGACGTGCTGTCGATCACGCCGCCCGCCGGGGTGCCGGACGGGGACTACACCGTGGCGCTGCAGGCGGTGGGGCAGGGGCTGGATGCGGCGCTGATCGTGCCGGTGACGATCGCGGGCCCGGCGGACGCGACCGTGGAGGTGGCGATCGTGCCCGACCCGCGCCATGCGGTGGAGCAGCGCGGCGTGCGTACGACGGCGTGGCGTGTGGACGTGACGCACTTCGGACCGGCGGACGGCGCGTACGTGCTATCGGCGCAGGTCGACCATCCGGCGTTTGTCGCGACGCTTGCCGCGACCGATGTGGCGATGCACTCGGGTGACACCCGGCGTATCGGACTGACCCTGATGCTGGCGGACGGCGCCGGCTGGCCAAAGGCCGGGACGCCGGTGAAGGTGACGGTGTCCGCGACCGGATCGAGCACCGGCGAGCACACGCTGGACTGGACTGTCGGCAGCTATCCGGCGGTGCTGATGTCGGTGTCCACCACAGACTTGATCCTGGCGCCCGGCGAGACTGCGACGCTGCCGATCGTGATGCTGGGCAGCGGCAACGAGCCCGCGCTGCCCCAGATCGTGGTGACCGGGGGCGCGGGGTTGCAGCACGCGGTGGCCGTGCCCGACGGTCCCGTGTTGCCCGGCGAGACGGCGGATACGCTGCTGAGCGTGACGGCGCCCGGGTTGGCGTCGGAGGAGCTGCCGCGCACGTACAAGCTGTCGATCGAGGTGCCTCCTACCGCGTTCGAATTGGAGCGGGAGCTGCTGGCGCCGTACGTGACGGTGTGGGTGACAGTGACCGCGCCGGGGACGCAGGGGCTGGTGCTGCTGGGGCTGGCGGCGGACGCGGCGGGCGACGAGGCGCTGGCAAAGGCGGCCGCCAACACCTACGCGGCGATCGGCGCGACCGGCGACGCCGACGAGTGCGTGCCCGAGCACGTGGAGAGCGTGAAGATCCATCTGACCAGCCTGGGCGCGGCGCTACAGAGCAACGCGGCGGCGGCGGACCTGGTGGACGGCATCGTGGACGCGCTCGCGGCGCTGGACGCCGTCGGCTGCGTAGCGTTGAACGACGTGCTGGCGGCGCTGGAGCCGGTCGGCGCCATCGAGCCCGCTCCCAACCTGACGGGCGCGCTGGCCAAGCCCGCCGCGGTTAAGCACGGCGAGGCGATGGTGCTCAGCGGACAGGTGGTCAACACCGGCCAGGCGCCGTCGGTGGCGTCGACGGCGATCGTGACGGTGCGCAAGAACGGTCCGGCCACGATTGTGGAGGCTGTGGACGTCCCGGCTCTGGCGCCGGGGGAGAGCGCGCCGGTGTCGGTATCGTGGGACACCAGCGGGTCACTGGGACACCATGTGCTGACGCTGGTCGCCGACGCTCAGGACGCCGTGGCCGAGGCCGACGAGGCGGACAACAGCAGCCCCGTGGTGGGCGAGGTGGTGCCTGAAGATGCGGCGCCCGACAGCAATCAGCCGCCGGCGGTGACCAGCGTGCCGACGACCCAGACGGCGATCAAGACGCCCTGGAGCTATGTGGTGGAGGCGACGGATCCAGACGGCGATCCGTGGTTTGTGCAGGCGCCGGTGACTCCGCCCGGGATCTCGCTGACGGACGACGGGCTGTCGGGTCAGGTGGCGGTGCCGGGTGTGTACCCGGTGGTCATCGCGATTTTGGACAAGTACGGGGCCACAACCACGCAGACGTTTGAGCTGGACGTCTCAGCGGTGCCGCTGCCCAACGATCCGCCCGTGATCACCAGCGTTGTTCAGCGCAAGCTGGTCGAGGGCGTGGAGTGGACCTATACGCCGCAGGCGCTGGATCCGGACGGCGACGCGGTCACGTTCAGCCTGACCGTGGCGCCTGATGAGATGGCGATGGGCGAGGGCACCGTCACCTGGACGCCGCCGGAGGGCAGCGCCGGGGTGGTCCCGATCACGGTGAAAGCCAAGGACTCCGCGGGCAATGAGGCGCTGCAGGCCGTGACGCTGAAGGTCGCACAGAGCGCGGCCGGGCCGCAGCTGGTCATCACGTCGGTGGCCGACGACGTCGTGGGGGTCGCCAACGTGGGGGACACCGCGTCGGAGGCGACGACTGTGACCGCTTATGAAGAGCACGACGGCGCGCCCGGTCTGGGGGCCGACGACCTGACCATCGGGACGGCGGAGGTGCCCTCGCTGCAGCCGGGCACCGTGTACAGCGCGCCGCTGCCGTTTGATCACAAGCCGGCCTTTGCGGGCAACCTGGTGTATGCGCGCATCGATCCCGACGGGGACGTGCGGCACAGCGCGCAGGTCGATGTGCCGGACCTGGAGAGCTACGTCGCGTTTTTGCCGGTCGACGCGGAGTGGTTCGTCAGCTCGCCCACCGACGGCACGACCTGGCAGCTGCTGGATCCGGTGACGGGTGACGTGTTTGACGGCGGGACCCTGAGCGCGGGCGAGGCGGCCGGTGGCGACACGCCGGCGAAGCACCTGCTGGTGCAGGCGGACGGGCCGCTGCACGTGTACGTGACCCATGAGATCTTCAACGTGGACTTTGGCGCTGACAAGTTTCACCCGACGACGGGCGGCGAGCGCGTCGGCACCGACTTCCTGCTGTACACCCGCACGGTGACGCCCAACAACCGGCTGCTGGTGATGGCGGCTGAGAACGCGCTGATCACGCTTGACGCGCTGGACGGCGAAGAGCTCGAGAGCGTCGACCTGCTGGCCGGGCAGTGGTGGGAGCCGGCGACTGTGACGTCCGGGGGGCGCTACTGGCTCAGCGCGACCGGCGACGTGGTGGTGCAGTCGGCGTCGGTGACCGGGTGCTCGGTGGTGCCGCCGCTACCCGCCGCCGCCGCGCAGGTCGGAGATGTGGGACGCGACTTCCTGTTCAGCATGCGCTCGCGCGGTCCGGGTGGCGGCGCGCTGGCGGTCTTTGGGTACGAGGACGCCGACTTTGTCGTGACGCTGACGGACGGCCAGACCCTGCTCTCGGGCAGCGTCACGGCCGGGGACTTTGCGTTTTTCCCCAACCTGGGCGAGCAGCGCGGGCTGTCGCTGCAGGCCACGGGCGACGTGTCCGTGCTCGCCGGGGACATGGCCAAGGCCGGCGCGGACACCATCGGGTTGATGGGCGAGGACATCACCCAGCAGGCCGGTCGTGCGGGCACCGAGTTTGTCATTCACACGCAGGAGCAGGATGTCGGCGATACGGGGGTGCTGGCAGGCCCGCAGGCGACGGCGATCGATGTGGACGGCGAGGTCACCGTGCTGCAGCCGTTTGAGGTGCTGACGCTGCCGGACGGCAAGCTGGTGCAGATCACGGCCAGCGCGCCGGTGCTGGTGCAGACGCAGGGCGGCGGAGACCGATATTTCGATCTGGGAGACGTGCTGCGGCGCTTTCCCACGCCGCCGCTGACTCCCGGTGTGGTGCTGGACAGCGTGTCGATCGATGCGACCGCGTGCGCTGCCGTGGTGACCGCCTCGGTGCGTCTGGGCAACGGCGGGGCAGGGGACATCGCGGCACAGTCGGTGGTCGAGTTGGTGGAGACGTCGCCGGCCGGCTCCAAGGTCACGGCCAGCTACACGCTGGAAGCCGCCCTGGGGCCGGGACAGTGGCAGGACATCGACCTGTCCGGGGATACGGCCGTCAAGGACTCGGCGCAGCGATCGTGGCTGGTGCGCTGGCGCATGACGGACGACAGTCTGCCGCCGGCCTGGAGCGTGGAGGGCGCGGCGCTGGAGCCTGTGGCCTGCCTCAACAAGCCGCCCGAGTTTGTGTCGACGCCTCCGTCGGCGGCGATTGTGGGCGCCAAGCTCGCGTACTCGCCGTCGGCTGTGGATCCGGAGGACGAGGGCGTCGCGTATGCGCTGTTGGACGGCCCGGCGGGCGCTAAGTTTGACCCGCCGACGCCGCTGTTTGACCCGCCGACGCCGCTGTTTGACCCGCCGACGCCGCTGTTGGAGTGGACTCCCGCGCCGGGTGAGACGGTGGGCCTGTTTACGATTCAGGCGATCGATCCGTCAGGCGGCGCGGCGGTCCAGGCGTTTGCCGTGACGGTGAGCGCGCCGGCGGCCTGCGCGGCGGCGGACGACAGCGATGGCGACGGCTTCTGCGCGCCGGACGACTGCGATCCGGCGAACCCGGCCGTCAATCCGGCGGCGGTCGAGGTGTTGGCCGACGGCGTGGACAACGACTGCAGCGCGCTGACGCCCGATGCCCTTCCGCCCGGTGGGCTGGGGCTGTCGGTGGCGCCGGCGTCCGGAGTTGTGGCGGTTGGCGCGCCGGTGACCGCGTTTGCCAAGACGGTCAACGGCGGGGCGAGCGCATCGGCGGCCGGGCTGTCGGTGGCGCTTGTGTTCACGTGTGGCGACCAGGCGTATGAGACGTCGCAGACGGTTGCAGCGGTGGGCCCGGGCGCGGTGGTGACCTCGACGGCGCTGTGGCCTGCGGGCGCGGAGCAGGCGGGGCTGTGCTCGGTGAAAGCGACATTGCTGGCGGGCGAGACTGTGCTGGCGGCTGCGGAGGCCACGTTTGAGGCCGTTTTGCCGCTGTCCGGGACGATCAACGCGACGCCGATGGCGGTGGTCGCGGGTGACGAGGTCGCTTTTGGCTGGACGCTGAGCAACCACGTCAATGCGCCGGTCAGTGCGGACGTGGTGATCGCGCACCCGGAGCTGGTCGCGTTTGCAGCGGAGGCGATTGCCCTGGAGGCGCTCGATGAGCATGCCGCGCAGGCGGTCGTCGCGGCGCCGGACGCTCCCGCTCATTACGTGGTTTGGCTGCGCGCGGACGGCCTGCCGCTGGCCCAGACGCTGTTCCGGGTGCACAGCGACGCAGAGGCCGTGGCGCGCTACGGCGAGGTTGTTTTGGCCGAGCCGTCGGACATCGACTTTCGGCCGCTGGGACCGCATCCGACCGGGGCGTCCAAGGGCGGGACGCTGCGCGCGGCATGGGACGACACGGGGCTGACGCTGGCGGTAGACGTGATCGACAGCAGCGAGGACGACGCGGATCGGGTGACGTTGAGCGTGGTGGTGGACGGCGCGGAGATCTTCACTGGTGCGTGGCAGCGCGACGGCGAGCTCGAGGCCGAGCCGACCGAGGTGGGCTACCGGCTGACGTGGACCGTGCCGGATGTGGCCGGACCGGGTGAGATCTTCGCGCGCGTGCAGCTGCGCGATGGGGGGCCGGAGAGCGCCGCCATCAAAGACGCCTGGGTGTGGGCGTCCAGCGCTGAGCCGCTGGCCGACGCGCCGCAGGACGCGCGCTTCTACGCCCGTATCGCGCTGGATCCGCCGCCTGAACCGCCGGGCCAGGATGTGCAGGATCAGCCGGGTGATCACAACCAGGAGGGCCTGGGGGATCCGGAACCTGCGCCTGAGCCGCCCCCCGAGCCGGACGAGGATTTGGGCAGCATCGGTGGTGCGGATCTGGCGCCTGAAGCCGAGCCGGAGGTCGCTGAGTCGATCGTGCCGGAGTTTGTGCCCAACGAGGGTGGCTGCGGGTGTCGTACCGCGACGCCGACCGGGCCGCTGCCCTGGGGTGCGGGCTTGATTGTGTTGCTGCTTGCGGGTGCGTTCGTGCGTTTAAGGAGGCTCTCATGATGTTGAAACGGGCCTTCCTTGTGGGGTGCATCGCGTTGCTGGGGTGCCCCGACGACACGCCAGGCGGGCTGGCGGAGGCGCCGCCGGTCGATGTAGCGGAGCTTGATGAGGACGATCCGGACGCGGGCAGCGATACGACGGGCGAGGACGTGGTGGAGGTGCCCGAGGATACGGGGCCGGTGGCCGTCGAGGACGCGGGCACGACCGGGGAGCCGGAGGTGGCCCAGGAGGACGCGGGGCCGATCAAGGAGCCCGATATTCAAGAGCCGGATGTCCCCGAGCCCGATGTCGATCCCACACCCGACCCCGATCCCGGGCTGCCGGTCGGCGAGACCTGCGTGGAGGACGCCGAGTGTGCGGGAGGGCTGTGCTTGAAGGGCGCGGACTACTCGGTGTGCTCGGCGAGCTGCGCGACGTATGCGTGCCCCGAGGGTTGGGTGTGCGCGGATTGGCCCGGCGGCGTGCAGGTGTGCGTGCCGGCCAAGGTCTGCGTGGACGTTGACGAGGACGGCTTTGGCGTGGGGCGCGACTGCGACGTGGTGGACTGCGACGACGCGGACAAGGCGATCAACCCGGGGGCCGATGAGCTGTGCGACGGCGTCGACAACGACTGCGACGGCGTCATCGACGATGGCGTGACCAATGCGTGTGGGACCTGTGGTGACGCGCCGGCGGAGATCTGCAATGGCTGGGACGACGACTGCGATGGTGTGGTGGACGAGGACGTCAAAAACGTCTGCGGCTGGTGCGGGGACGTGCCGGTCGAGGTCTGCAACGGGTACGACGATGACTGCAACGGCGTCATCGATGACGCCCCCGAGTGCGTGGAGGCGCCGGACTGCGAGGAGGGCGCGACCGAGCCGTGTTATCCGGGCGATCCGGCCACGATCGGCGTGGGCGCGTGCCTGGCGGGCGACCGCGCGTGTGTCGATGGCGCGTGGGCGGACTGTGGGGGCTTTGCCCTGCCGGGGCCCGAAGACTGCAACGGCGTGGACGATGACTGCGACGGCGAGACCGACGAGGCGCTGCTCAACAGCTGTGGGGTGTGCGCGGCCGAGCCGCTGGAGATCTGCGACGGCGTGGACAACGACTGCGACGGCCAGATCGACGAGGGCGTGATCAGCAAATGCGGCGGCTGCGCGCCGTGCGGGGAGGCGCTGGTCTTCCCCAACGAGGCGGGACTGCCGGACCCGACGATTGCACCGGCGCCGGACGGCGGCATCACGCTGGGCTCGGGGCAGGTGGAGTACAACTTCATCTGGGTGCCCAACAGCGATGAGGGCTCCGTGTCGCGCTGGAACACCAAGACCGGGCGGGAAGAGGCGCGGTATTGGATCGGCGAGAGCCCGTCGCGGACTGCCATCGACTTGAGCGGCAACGCCTGGGTCGGGCATCGCGGGGATGGGACCGCCAGCCACATCTTTGGCAACAAGGCGGACTGTATCGACCGCAACAACGACGGCGTGATCCAGACATCGACCGACCTGAACGCGGACGGGGTTATCACGTACGGCGAGATGCTGGTGACGCCGGGCGGCGACCCACTGGCGGACGAGTGCGTGCATTGCCAGGTCAAGGTCGGCGCGACCAACGACAAGCTGCGCGGCGTGGCGGTCGACAAAGACAACTACGCCTGGCTGGGCACGTACAACAGCCGCGAGCTGTTCAAGGTGGATCCGCAGACCTGCGAGGTGCTGCTGAAGGTGCCGACCAACTTCGAGGGCGGCCCGCTGCCGATGTACGGGCTGGCGATCGACGGTGACGGCATGATGTGGACGTCCACGTTCTCGAGCGGCTGTGTGATTCGCGTGGACACCGCGCTGGGCGTGGTGGTGCAGCGGCTGTGTCCCAGCCCGGGCATCACGTTCTACGGGGTGGCCGTGGACGGTCAGAAGCGGGCGTGGTGGGCCGATTACGGCAAGGGCATCGCCATGTATGACCCCGCCCAGGACCTGTGGAAGCACCACGTGGCGCCCGACAAGACGCTGAACTCCACCACGGGCATCGTCGTCGACCTGGACGGGATGGTGTACGTGGCGTCCTACAGCAATCACGTGATCGGCCGCTTTGACCCCAAGACCGAGGCGTGGAGCGCGCTGGACACCTATTACAACCTGCCGTTCGGCATCAAAGCTCAGACCAATCCGCGGGGCATCACCATCGACCAGGAGGGGCATCTGTGGGCGATCTGCCGCGGCTCCAGCGGGCTGGTGGAGCTGACGAAGGAGGGCGTGCACCTGGGCAGCTACGACATCGTGCGGCACGACAAGCCCGACTCGGGGACGGGGCCCTACAGCTATAGCGACAACACCGGCTTCCAGCTGTTCAACTTTACGGCCACCGAGGGCCAGTGGCGCTATGTCTTTGACGCGCAGGCGCAGGTCGAGTTTGTGTCGGTGCAGTGGACCGAGTTTGAGCCCGAGGGCACGTCGGTCAGCGCGGTGATGCGTACAGCGGCCGATCCCGAGAGCCTGGAGGCGGCACCGTGGTCCACGGTGGAGCACGGACCGGCGGCCGACCTTAAGAAAGCGAGTGCTCGCTATTTAGAGTTGGTGTTTACGCTCAAGACGGACGATCCCAAGACGAAGCCGGTGCTGCGCGATATCGAGGTGTTTTTCGAGACCGCCAACTGCACCGATCCCGCGACGCCGTGTCCCGCCGGGCAGTTGTGCGATACCCAGCTCGGCGGCTGTATCGTCGTGCCGACCGAATGTGCGGACGACGGTGCGTGCAAGGCGGACGAGTACTGCGACAGCGCGGGCCTGTGCCACCAGGGCTGCCGCACGACGCCGGACAACTGCCCGCTGGGACTGAAGTGTGAACCGGTTGCACATCTGTGCGAGACGGTGATCGCCGAGTGCGCCCTGAACGTGGAGTGCCCCAAAGGGACCTACTGCGACTCGCTGGGGCTGTGCACGACGGGATGCACCGTGACGCCCGACTCCTGCCCGCCCCAGTTCGCGTGCGGGGCCGACGACCACCAGTGCGCGCCGCTGCCGCCCGAGTGCGACGCCGACGACAAATGCCCGGACGACGAGTATTGCGGGGGCTCCGGCCTGTGCCTGACCGGCTGCCGGCTGGGCGGGGGAGGCTGCGAGGTTGACGAGATCTGTCACGAGGTCACGCACGCGTGCATCCCGACGCCGGCGGCATGCGACCCCGAGGCCGAGGATAAGACCGAGGTGTGCGACGGCATCGACAACGACTGCAACGGCAAGGTGGACGAGACCTTCGCCGAGGGCTCGCTGGCCTGTGATGTGGGCGACGCCGCCACCGGGACCACCATCTGCTACGACGGTGTCATCGCGTGCCAGGCGGATGCATCGGATGACCCCGACGACCCGGTGACCTTGAGCGGCAACCTGCTCAATGTAGTGCTGCCGGCGGGGTTCTACCTGCTGCCGGCGGACGCCACCATCGAGGGTCTGTTTGTGCTGCAGGCCGGCGTCGAGATCACAGGGCAGGGCGACAAGGCCCCATATCTGCGGGCGCTCAAAGCGATCGACCTGCGCGCGATCGGCGCCACGCTGTCCGGGGTGAACCTGCGGACCCAGGGCGGCGGCACGGTGCGTCTGGTCGACACGGTGCTGGACGGCCGGTTTGGCGCGGACAACCGCTTTGAAGTGGCCTACTACGACACCGACGTGACGCTGCTGTCGACGACGGTGCGCAACATGGCGACCACGTTTGACCCGGACACGGACGTCACGGCGGAGTTCACCGTCTTTTCTGCGACCGACAAGTACAAGCGCTGGCTGATCACGACCAAGGGCGTGACGGCGCTGAAGCACTCGACCGTGTCCGGCACCAACACGACGCCGCGCGTGCAGAGCGGCGTGCTGATCTACGGCGATACCGCGATCTCGGACTGCCTGATCGACCAGGTGAAGATGGGCGCCGCGGTCAATACGACCAAGACCGTGGCGCTGACGGACAACACGTTTGCCGTGTCGGACATCGGCGTAGAGGTGCAGAACGCCGCGTGGCCGACGTTGACGGGCAACACCTTCGACAGCGTGGCGCCCGGCAACGTGATGGTGGGTGTGCGCTTCTGGGGCATCAGCCAGGGCGGGGGTGCGACGATTTTAGACAGCACCTTCTTGTTCGAGCCGCAGGACCACGCCTACTGGCTGGACCCCGACGTGTGGCAGATCGACAGCCCAACCGTGATCGAAGGCACCGTCTTCCAGGGTGTGACCCCGGCAGGCCAGTACTGGGTGAGCGGATCGGCCGGCGCCGGCGAGATGGACGTGGTGCTGCTGGACGAGGCGGTCGATTACACGGTGCGGGACAACACCAGCTGGAGCAGCTCGACCGTCACACTGGGCCCAGCGCTTGTGTGGGGCGCGGCCTTCCCGGACTGGAAGCGCGAGCTGCAGGTGGGCACCAACGGCAAGGCCATCGTCACCGGCGGGCAGTACGTCAACGTGGGATGGTCGGGCAACGGCAGCAGCGACCTGACCATCACCGGGGCCGACTTTACCCAGGACGACGCGGCGGCGCGGGATCTGGTCCGCACGTACGGCGTGGCCAAGATCGTGAACACCAGCTTCGAGTCGCTGGTGAAGACGACCGGCGACACGCGGATCAGCACCGGCGTGTACGCCACGTCGACGGCGAACGTGACCGTGGAGGGCTGCGCCTTCAAAAATCTGCGGTACGGCGTCAACGTGCGCGACAAGGCGGTGGTCTCAGTCACCGATGTGACGCTGGAGGGGTGCCAGGACGCCTTCTATATGAACTCGGTCGTGCAGGTGACAGCCGACAAGATCGAGGTGACCGAGACCGATCCGGAGCTGCTGTCCTCGGCTGCGCGCATGCCGATCACGGCCGGGGGCGTCATGAACGCAACGGACTGGACCGTGGTGAACGGGGTGGAGGACGCGGGCATGATGCTGGATCCGGACGCCTTCCAGACGGCGACGCCAACGACGATCAGCGGGTTGAGCGTGACGGGCGGACGGCCCCTGATGTTCGAGGGGAAGAGCAGCCCCGGAGACCTGGCGATCGGGCCGCTGGCGGGCATCAACACGCTGGTCTTCGCTTATCACGCGGAGCTCTATCAGGCGCCGGCGACGATCGCCCCGGGCACGATCTTGCAGGGCGAGGGGACGGCCGATCGGCGCTTGCTGATCACCGGCGGCGCGCTGACTGTGCCGGACGGCGTGACCTTCAAGGACGTGCGTCTGCAGCTGCAGCCGGACGCGTCGGCCGACCTGACCAACACGGTCTTCGAGTACACGACCAACGCCAACCGCGACATCATCTACACGCGCGGCGTGCTGACGGCCGACGGGCTGCAGATGACCGGCGTGGACCACAAGCAGCAGGGCGTTGTGTCGGACTACGAGGGCGAGGCGACGCTGACCAACTGCACGCTGTCCGACATGGAGTTTGGCGTGATGACCCGGCACGGAGCCGAGCTGTCGATCGCGGGCTCCACCCTCAAGTCGACGGATCCGACCGCCGGCTCAAAGCGCAAGGGCATCGGCATCTGGGTGGAGACAGGCGAGATCGTGGCGGACGACATCGTCTTCGACAGCCTGGAGACCGGAGCGCATGTGCGTGGCGACCAGGGCAAGTGCACCATCACAAACAGCGAGTTCATCAACGGCAAGCACGGCATCTATTCGCGTGACACAACGGCCGTGACCATCACGGATAGCACGTTTGTCGGCGCCGACCTGGAGCTGGCGGACCGACCGATCTGGGTGAACATCGCTAACGGCGGCAGCATCGTGGCCGCCAACCTGACGTTTGACGTAAACACGCCCGAGTGGGTCATCCGGCTGGATCCGGACGTGTTCCAGACCTCGGCCCAGTCCAGCTTCACCAATCTGAAGATGGCGTCCGGCGATCCCGCGCCCAAAGTTGTGGCGGGCGCGGCCAACGGCGGTGTGCTGGTGATCCCGGCCGGCGAGTACGTGGCGTTTGAGCACGTGGACTTCAACGACGGCGCCCAGGTCACGCTGAAGTCCGGCGCCGTGATGCGCGGCCCGACCACCGCCGACCGCCGCTGGATGATCAACGGCGCCGGTGGCACGATGACCGTCGAGACGGGCGTGCAGTTCATCGACACCCGGCTGCAGGTGCAGGGCGGCACCGTGGCGACGCTGACCGACACGGTCTTCACCAGCACCAGCAACCGGGATCGAGACTACATCTGGGCCTACGGCAAGGTGCAGGGGACCAAGCTGGCGTTTACCGGCTTCGCGCGGGCGCAGCAGGGCGTGATGTGCGAGAAGGGCAGCGACGTCACCATCGCGGACTCCACCTTTGATGAGCTGGACTTCGGCATGCGCACCTACAACGAGGGCTCCGGTGTGGTCACGGGCTCGGTCTTCACCAACAACCGCTTCTCGCTGCAGCAGCGTTACAAGAGCGCGCTGACCGCCAAGAGCAACACCTTCATGGATGACGACCCCGATCAGTCGGGCCTGCAGGTGTACAGCCAGACCCCATACGGCGGGTCCACGCTCATCCTCGAGGACAACCACTTCGTGCTGCAGGACGGCGATCGCCCGGTGCACGTCGAGCTGAACATCTTCTCGCCGGATACCACGCTGGCGTTCAGCGGCAGCACCTTCGAAGACGGCAACCAGGCGCTCGGTTATCGCCTGGTCGGCAGCAGCAGCTACAAAGGCGCTCCGCTGCAGCTCAGGCTGCTGGAGCCTGCGCAGACCTCGTGGTCGCTGACGAGCACTGTGCGCGTGGAGAACGGCGCCAAGCTGGAGATTTTGGACGGCACCGTGCTGATCAGCTCCGATCCGGGCTCCGGACGCCAGATCAACGCCCGCTCCGACGCCGTGCTGAACGTGGGCGCCGCGACCATGTCCGACGTGCAGCTCTACTACCAGACCGGCGCGACGGGGACGGTTACGGGCGCCGACTTCACCTCTGGCAACACCTGGTACGTGAACATGGTCTACACGACCAGCGAGGCCGAGCCCATCACCGTCAGCGGCAGCACGTTCAAGCGCACGGCCGACAACCAGACCCACCTGCGCGGCGTGGTGGCGGGCGGCTCAGCCGACGTCTCGGCCGTGGTGAACGGCTGCACATTCGAGGGCCTGGAGTGCGCGCTGTACACGGAGAAGGGCGCCGCGATCTCGAGCCAGGGCAACGTCTTCACCGACGTCGTCACGCTGCTCTGCGCTAATTAGGTAGCGACCAGTCGCTATTGAAGAAGGCGCCGAAGAGCACGGGGCGGTCGATCAAGATCCGGGTGTGGTAGCGCGTGTTGATGCGCTTGTCGTAGACGATTACGTCCGGGACATGGCGCGGTAGGTGGCGGCTGAGCAGCGTGCCCTGCCAGGTGACGCCGGCGCAGATGACCACCATGTTGTCGGGGTTGAACGGGTTTGGGTAGATGAGCTTGACGCCCACGTCCTCGCCCTCGAAGCGGCGGTCCCCGACCACGATCGCGTTGTCCTCGAAGCGCAGCGGCACTTTACCTGTGGCCAGGATTTTGGCGACCACGGCGTTGCTCCTGGCGTTGCCGTACAGCACCAGGTTCTTGCTGCGCAGCTCGGCATCCGTCACATCGACGTCGTCCGCGATGGGGAACCAGATGTCGTGGTTGCGGTGGCGCAGATAGGTGTGGTCTTCGCTGATCAGCCGGCGGTTGGCGTCGGTCTGGGCCGGGTCTGAGGTGCCGACCACAAAGGTGTGCGGCTCGTACATGATGTCGTCGATGGGGCCGCTCATGCCCGGGCGCTTGTGGCCCGGGGGCGGGTCCGCGCTCTTGGCCAGTCGCCAGGGTCCGTCGCCCTCGCGGCGCAGCTTGACCACGGCCTTTTCGGGGACCGTCAGCTTGGTCTTGGTCTGCTTGAAGACCAGGGTGATCGGCGCCTTGGCCAGCTTGGGCCGCGTGAGGTCCAAGGTGAGCCCGCGCAGGTTGTCGGCCTGGCGGATCACGATGCGGCTGCGGTCTCTCTTGTCGATCTTGAGGCGCAGCAGGGCGGGCTTGGTGTAGTCGCCGATCCAGCCGACCTTGGCCCAATAAGCGCGCGTGTAGCGGTACGCGTGTGTCTTGAAGACGATCTCGTCGGGGTTGGTCGGCCGCTTGAACCGCTTCATCCACTTGACCAGGGCGCCCTCGCCGTAGCTGTGCTGCCAGACGTCGTGGCCCAAATCGGGGATCTCCAGCTCATAGCGATATCCCAGCTTCTCGTACCGCTCGGTCATGGCTTTGGCGTGGCGAGGCGCGTCGCGGATGCCATGCACAACCCGCATGGGCGTGTGCCGCCCGTTCTCCGCGTAGGTCGTGGCGTCGCGCTGCTCGATCAGCACCTTCTCCCACGGCGTCTTTTTGTGGCGCCGGATCTGGCGGTACAGCTTGATGGAGCTGAAGCCGCCCAGCGGGCCCAGCGCGGCGAACGTGTCCGGATAGTGGTGGCCGATGTGGTATGTGCCCAGCCCACCCAGCGACAGTCCGGTCAAATACACGCGGTCCGGGTCCACGTTGTAGGCGGCCTTCATCTCGTCGATGACCCGCATCACATCGTCCTCGCCGTAAAACCAGAACGCGCTGTTGTGATAGCCCCACGCCGTGGCCGTCAGCACGCCGTAGTCCGGCAGGCGCGGCATGTTTCCCCGGATCAGCGGCTTGCCGTTGGGCTCGCGGGCATAGTCGCGATCCTTGCCCAGCACCCGCCGCAGCGTGTAGTGCGTGCCGCTGCCGATGCCGTGCATGCCGATGACCAGCGGCCAGCCCTTGGACCCGTCATATCGCTTGGGCACGTGTACCGAGAACGGCTGCAGGTTGCCGTCAAACCGGCTGCGATAGCTGCGATAGAAGTCACCGCGCCGCTTGGCCAGCGGGTCGCGTCCCTCGGCCAGCGCGGCGGCCCAGGATCCGACCAACCGGATCTGCTGCGACAGCCATTTGTGGTCCGGGATCGAGTCCAGCACCAAGCCCTCGAGCTTTCGCAGGTTGTACTCCACGCTGTCCAGCGTCGCGACCGTCTGCTTGCTGCGGTCCGCCTTCACAAAGTCGGCGCGGGCCTGCAGCAGGCCGCTGTTCCACTGCCGCTTGAAGATGAACGGCACGACCCACTTTCGGCCCGCCGACACCACATTGAGCTGATACTCCTGATCGCGCGGCAGCTTCAGGTCCACCGTGACCGGCTTGGCCCCGATAACACCCGTCGCCACCGGCTCAGCGCGGCCCTTCAGCGTAGCTGTCCAACCCGGCTGCGCGCCCACCGGGGTTGATCCCGAGACCTGCACCCCGATCTTCAGCCGATATCCGGTTTTGGTCAGCGACCGCTGGGTTTTCAGCGTCGCCGCCTGCGCCCGATGGAGGTCCACCTCGCTCAACCCGGGCAGGTGAAACGTCAGGCCGTCCGGCACGCGTGACGACGCGGCGTCCTGGATGCGGCAGACGATCTTCCAGCCCGAGTTCTTCTGTTTCTCCTTGCGGGTCGTCTTGATGAGCAGCTCATGTGTGCCGGGCGCCAGGTCAAAGCGGTGGATGTGGTCGTCCCACAGCATGTAATGCGCGCGCTCGTGGCGAGTCAGCGGCTTGCCGTTCAGGAGCACCTGCGCTGCGCCATCGGACCCCAGCTTCAAGTGCAGCGTATGTGCCTTGGAGCTGCGCAGCTGCAGCCGAAACCACGTCGCCTGGCGCTTGCCGGGCCGCCGCTTCTTGCCCGCGTCTACCTCGTGCGTGGCGCCGATCAGCGGCTGCCAGGCCCCATTTGTGGGCGGACCGGCCTTTGCCCGAACCGGTCCGGCGACGTACCAGCTTGTCAAAAATTCGCCGTCCGACGCAGGCAACACCTCATGGGCGCTTGCGGGGACAGCGAACAAGAGTGTGATAATGGTGGCCCGAATCATGGCACGACGTATATAACCACACCGATGCACTCTCCACGAATCGCGCTCATCATCATCGCCCTGCTCACGGCCTCCGAGGGCCGAACCGCGGACTTCGAAAGTGTTGAGTGGCTCTGCGCGACCCGCGGGGAGGGGCTGAACAAGCCCAGCAAGCCCCTAATCAGCATCGACGGGTACAAGCTGCTGACCCGCCCCGCCGAATTCGCCGCCGTGTGTGGCGCCGTCGCCAAGCGTCGCCTGGGCGCCGAGCTGAAGCCGGCGCTGATGGAGATCCCCAAGGACACCGCCGCCTACCGAGCCGTCTGCAAGAAGCGCCCGTGCCGGCTGATCGCGCCCCCGCGTCCGCTCGGGGCGGTCTGCATGACCACCGGCGACTGCATCCCCGGCTCGCAGTGCATGTACGGCACCTGCGAGTGGCCGGGCCCGTGCGCCAGCCGGTCCACCGTTGAGACGTCGGCGGTGATCACATACGAGTACGACCACCTGCTGCGCGAGAAGCTGACCTCGCGCCGAAGCAACGACGGCAGCGTGATGACGCACCGCTCCGCGTGGACCGACAAGCCCCTGACCCAGACCATCGAGACCCGGGTGGCCGACCGGGCCAAGCCTTTGTCACTGGAAGAGGTTGTGTACACCGAGCGCTACCGCATCGTCGGGCTGCGCGGGCTGGACCCCGAGACGCGCAAGCAACAGCGGTACGAGCGCTTCGACTGGGACAAGGCCGGTGACTGCCACATCAGCGGTACCACGATCTTCGGCGCGTCGGAAAAGGAGGTCGTCGGTCGCTCGATCACCACGTGCAACAGCGCAGGCCGCACGCTCTCGCGAACCGCCGTGTCGGCCGGCGGCGAGCTTCAATACAAGCGCCGTTACACCTACGACACCGCCGGTCACCTGGTCTCGCTCGAGAACGACTACCCGGGGCACGGCAAGGACGGCGCGCCACTCAAGGTGCGCGTGGAGTACATGCGCGGCGATGACGGCCTGATCATCGGCGTGCGCGCCGATACCGGCCGCGACGGCACCTACGAGAACGTCGAGTCCTACGACATGAGCTGCTGGCAGGTGAAGAACGGGCGCGTCGAGCGGCGAAAGTGAAGTCCTGCGTAGTACTGCTGGCCGCGACGCTGCTCCTGGCCGCGCCGGTATCGGCCCACAAAAAGCACCTCAGCAACAGCCGGTGGCGCTTTGTCCCGGCCGACGGCGTCATGGGCGTCACGATCGGCTTTGAGTCCAGCGATCTGGGTCTCGCCATCGACCTGGGAAAGACCCCGCTGAAAAACGCCCGCGGCACGCCCGAGCGCTTCAAAGAGTTTCGCGCGCTGGTCTACAAGGCCATGGGCGAGACCATCACGGTCACCAACAACGGCGACCCGTGCCCGATGCGCCCGCTGCGTCTGCTGCACAAAAAGTACTACGAGGTCGGTCTGCGCTGGGACTGTGCGACCGCGCTTACCAGCCTGGTCGTCGACATGGGCT
>CAZJHX010000076.1:0-31711 GCA_964545715.1 uncultured Myxococcales bacterium | reverse complement strand
GCGCCGCCTGCCGCCCGACCACAAGCAGGTCGCCAAAATCAACACCGGGGACCGCGTCGACGTCCGCTCGTTCACCCGCGAGCGCACCGTCTATCGCCACACCTTTGCGCCGCCCGTCTCCGCGGTCGGAGAGCAGCCGAGGCCCCAGCCCGAAGCCGCACCGGCCGCCGACGAGGCCCAGCCCCTGACGGGCGCTGCCGGATTCAAGACCCTGCTGTGGGAGGGCGCAGTCCACATCGCCACCGGCTGGGACCACATCCTGTTTCTGCTGGCCCTGCTCGCGATCGGCGGCTCGCTGCGGTACCTCATCGCCATCGTGACCGCGTTCACGGTGGCCCACTCCATCACCCTGGCGCTGGCCTATCTGGAGCTCGTCTCGCTGGACAGCCGCCTGATCGAGTCCGCCATCGCCTTGTCCATCGTCTACGTCGCCGCTGAGAACGTCTGGATCACGCGCACCGATCGCCGCTGGATCCTGACGTTTGTCTTCGGCCTGATCCACGGCCTGGGCTTTGCCGGCTTCCTGGGCGACCTGGAGCTGCCGCGCGACCAGCTTGCCATGACCCTCTTCTCCTTCAACCTGGGCGTCGAGCTGGGTCAGCTGGCCGTCGTGGCCGTCACCTATCCGCTGATCCACTGGGCGGCCCGGCAGCCCTGGCACCGCCGCGCGTTTGTGCTGCCCCTCTCCGCCGCGGTCGGCCTGGCGGGGGCCTGGTGGTTCGTCGAGCGTGCCTTTCTGGGCGCTTGACACCCTCCGCGTCCAGGCGCTAACCGTGCACGCACCATGCTAGGCCTCTTCAAGACTCGCGCCGACCGCTTCCTTGCCCAGCTCATCACCGACGGCGACCTCGTCTATGACGTGGGCGCCCACAAAGGCGACAAGACCAAGCTGTACCTGAAAGCGGGCGCCAGAGTGTTGTGCGTCGACCCGCAGCCGGCGTGCGTCGAGGCGCTGCAGAAGCGCTTTGCCAAAGATGATCGTGTCGCCATCGAGGGCGTCGGGTTGGCGGGCGAGCCCGGCACCCTGGAGTTGTCGATCTGTGATGAGGCGCCGACCATCTCCACCTTCTCCGACGAGTGGAAAGAGGGCCGCTTCGCCGACTACAAGTGGGATCGCAAGGTGCAGGTCCCGGTCACCACCCTGGACGCGCTCATCGCCAAACACGGCAAGCCGGCCTACTGCAAGATCGACGTTGAGGGGTTTGAGCTGCAGGTGCTCAGCGGGCTCTCACAGCACGCCGGTGTGGTCTCGATCGAGTTCACGTCCGAGTTCCTGAGCAACCTCGAGCAGTGTCTGGACCACCTGGTGTCGCTGGGCTACACCGCGTTCAACTTCGCGCGCGGCGAGGAGACCAGCATGGCGTTGGCCGAGTGGGGGTCGCGCGACGCGCTGGTCAGCACGCTCCGAGGCGACGACGACACCGACTTGTGGGGCGACGTCTACGCCCGTTAGAGATGCTCTGAAAGCCAAGCGACGATCTTGGCCCACTCCTCGGGGAACTGCTCGACGATCGCTTTGCCGTGCGCTGCCGTGCCGTCCAGGATCACCAGCGCCTTCGGGTCCGTAGCGTCGGTCGTAAACGTCTGGCACGTCGTGGCCTGCGCGCCGCCGCCGTCGTTGGCGCCTGCGATGCAGTAGAAGCCGCCAAAGGCCAGCGTAAACGGGTTGCCGGCCAGGTTGGCGACCGCCGTGTCGCGCGGAGACAGTGAGGCCGACAGCTTGACCCCCTCCCACGCCAGCGCGTTGGCCGCCGCCGCCAGGTTGGCGCCGATCGAGGTGCCGATAATCGCGATGCGCGCCGGGTCCGCTTGCCCGTCAGCCTTGAGCCACGCCAGCGCCGCCTGGACGTCCAGCGGGGCCTGGTTCGGGTCGTTCAACAGGTCGATCAGCGCTCCGTTCTGCGGGTCGGAGTCCCCGTGGCCGCGCAGATCCATCGCCAGCACTCGGTAGCCCAGCGTTGTCAGGTCCTGCACCACCGGGTCCCACTGCGCCTTGGTCTGTTTGTATTGGTGCACCAGCAGCACGCCGGGCGCGCCGGCCGCTGTCGCTGCGTCTACGTGCAGATTCGCAGCCAGCGTCTTGCCGTCTGAGGCCTGAAAAGAGACGGCCGTCGTTACAAGGGAAGGCAGGGGCGCCGAGTCCATCGGCTGCGGGCCGGCGTCCGCGATTGGCGGTCCGGCGTCTACCGGATCCGGGCCCGCATCTACTCGGGGTGCGACGTCCTCGGGCTGCGGGGCCACGTCGGCTCCCGCACCTGCGTCAGGCGCGGGTCGGTCTGGGGTGTCGGCCCCACCAACTGCCGTGTCGGGTCCTGGGTCCGTGGGCGGCTCGACATCCTGGGGCGCAGCGGCGTCGCCGGCCACGTCTTCGGCGGCCGTGGACTGGTCAGCAGGTGTGGGGTCTTGGGTCGGTGTCGTCTCATCGGAAGTACAGCCTGTGATGAGGGTGGAAAAGGCGAGCCAGACGATGAACACACTGCGCATCGTCGTCGTATATCACGAGAAAAAATGCTGGGGAGCCCCAAGAGGTCGTAGGGGCCCCCCAACAAGCGTTCCACACCGGTCCGGGGGGTTGGGGAGGTGGCGGCAGTGTCGGCCGATGTGGAACCCCAGAGAGTCGTATTGCCGTCGTGGCGCACGACGCTCTGGTCAGCGATCGTTTCAGTGGCCCCCTCCGTGCTTGTCCGGGTCCGGGTACTCACCGCCCTCGTCCTTGTCGGGATCCGGGTACTTGTCCGGGTCGGGATAGTCCCCACCCTCGTCCTTGTCTGGGTCGGGATATTTGTCCGGGTCGGGATACTTGTCGGGGTCCGGATACTTGTCGGGGTCCGGATACGCCGCGGGACAGCTGCCGCTCATCGACACGCCGGCGTCATCCTCGGCGCCGATGAACGTGTCCGAGCACGCAGCCTCTTTCAGCGACACGCAGATGGCGGCGCCCTGGGTGTCAAAGCAGACAGCGGCAGCCGCATAGGCGTCCCAGTCGGCCACGCTGACCAGCAGGCTCAGCCCGTCCACGTCTCCGTCGGTGTTCGTGCGCAGCGAGACCAGGCCCTGGTGGCTGGACGCTGACGCGCGGTCGCTCGCCTCCCAGTCCAGGTGATCGGCGATGGTCACCGTGGCGCCGGGCGTCAGAATCGCGCCCATCCACGTGTGGTGTGCGTCGCTGCCCGGCGAGAAGGTGCCCCATTGCACGTTCACCTCGACCGGCGGCGGCGCCACGGAGCACTCGCGCTGAATCATCAGCCGATGGCCCTCGCTGCCGACGTCGATGCTTGTGGGGTCGCAGCCGATCGCCGACAGGTTCATCGTCCGCGTGCCGAAGGCGGCGGTCGCCACTGTCACCGTCACTCGGTCGGTCCCGGGCGTCGGGTCTACAAGCACCATCATACCTTCGTGTTGGTCCGAGAGCTTGGACGACCAGCGTACGACGGTGTTGCCCACCGCCATCGGGTCCGTCGCCAGGTCCCAGGCTTCAGCTCTCAAAGTGGCGCCACGCGCTGACAAAGAGCCGGTCCAGTCGACACCGTCCGAAGGTGTCATGTCGCTGAACCAGCCCCAGTAAACGTTGAGGCGCACCGATCCACCGACGCCGTCTTCAGCGGCGCCGGACATCACCCCATGGTTGGGGTCCAGACTCGTCACGGACTGCTCGGCCCCGCATGCCAATAGCGAAGCAACCACCCATAACAAGCCCGTGTATTTACACAGACTCATTTCAAGCCTCCGAGGAAATGTCTCGATCTCTCCGCAGGCTGAGTAGAGCAACCGCCGTGCCAGCGGCGCCGATGAATGATTTTACGGTGTTATCTGTATGGGAGGGGGGGTGTGGGGCGACCCACTGGGTGGGCTATTTGTGCAGGCCGTACCAATCCGCGGCGGGCGTAAACGGCTGCCCGGCCAGGTCGATCGATACGTCCCAGTCGCACGGTTTCGTGACCTCGCCGAGGTTGTTGACGGTGCGATCGCCGTCGGTGTCACCGGCGACACAGGCCCCGCCGTCCGGCGTGCCGATGTTGAGGTCGCCGCCCAGTCCGACAACCTGATCCCGGATGGTGCTGCCCGCCGCCGGGATGGCCGCGTTGCAAGCCGTCATCGCGATGGTCTCTCCGCCGAACGGGATTTGCGCGATGAAGTCCTGAACCGGCTGCTTCTGCACGAACCACTCGCAGCAGTCGTCGTAGTAGAGGCACCATTTGTCGCCGAAGATCATGGCCACGACCTGATCGTACGTGTCGACCTTGGGCATGTTGCCGCCGTCCGGTCCCGGCTGCGTGCCGTCGCCAAACAGCAGCGGCAGGATCTTCTTCTCCACGATGAAGTTGATCAGCACGCCGTACGAGAAGCCGGACACGATGTGCTTTTCGATCCACAGCGCCCCGGTGTCCGTCACGCCCGCGTTGAAGTTCGCGGCCGGGGTGAAGCCGTAGATGTCCGACAGCTTGACCGTCTGCAGCCCGCACTCTTTGTCGCCGGGCGGGCAGTTGAGTCCGTACGTCCACTTGTAGCTGACCGTCTCCCAGGTCTCGCTGCACGTGCCGGCAGGGAACATGGCGCCGCCCGCGCCGGTCGTATCCGGCACGCCGGGCTCTTCGGTCAACGTCATCACCGACGAGAAGCGCATCAGCTTGAGCAGCTCGGCCACCGACTGGCCGCTGAAGAAGACGCCGTCGCCCAGCTGGTCCTGGATCAGCGCCAAAAACGCCTCGTCCGCCAGCTTGGCCAGCGCGATCCCGGCCGCCTTGAGGTCGCCGTTGCCGGCCACCAGGAAGCCGCAGATCTGGTCCAGAACGCCGCTGGGGTTCTTGCACGCCGCCTGCAGCGCGCCCTTGCCCGGCTCCGTAAACAGGTTCACCAGAATGCCGATGATGTCGCCCGCGGTGCCCTGCAGCCCGGTGTACATGTCTGCCCAGGTGACCAGGTCGTAGACGCCCGAGAACTTCATGGGTAGGTCGAACACGTCGACCGTCACCTGGCGCGTCTCCTTGGTCTTGACCTCGACATCCTGCGTACAGCCGTTGACCGTCGCGGCGGCGCCGTCCGGTCCGCGCACCTGGATCATCCAGCTCTGCGCGCCCACCACGTCCAGCCCCGGCAGATTGTCGATAGTGACCTTCTGAGTCAGGCCGATGCCGTTCTTCTTCATGACGGCCGTGGGCGGGTTGCCCGGCGCATCCGGATGCACGTCGCTGCACAGTGGCTTTCCGCCCTCCTGCAGATACAGCCACACCTCAAACGCCGCGATCGCCTGCGTGCCCTTGTAGTTGAAGTCGATGACCAGCGGCGGCTTGAGCTCAACGTCAAACTGCAGCTTGAGCGTCAGCGGCGGGACATCATGCTCGTCGATCGCCGTGATGGTGATGTCAAAGACACCCTCGGCGCCGCTGAACGTACTGATCCCCAGTACAGCCTTGCCCTCGGCCGTGGTGTAGGCGTTCTTGGCGGACAGCTTGACCGCCGTCTCCGGGGCTGTCGTGCTGAAGCTGAGCTGACCGTCCGCGATCGGCGCGCCCTCTGCCGTCGTATAGACAAGCGTGACCTCGAGCGCGGCGCCCGGACCCACGACCTCCAGGCACGTCGTGGTGCAGGGCAGCCCGGTGGAGTCGGTCGCTTTCTCGAAGCGCAGGGAGTTGGTCCCCGGCGGGGGATCCTCGCCTGTATCCTCGATGCCGGTGTCGGTACCGGTGTCGACTGTGCCGCCTGTCGTATCACCTGTCGGGGGCTGAGTCGGCAGCTGTCGCTGATCGTCATCGCCACACCCCGTCACCATCGCAAACACGCTGATGAGCGCGAGACTTCTCATTGCAAATCGCTCCTTACGCCATTGGAGAGGGGGCGAGTCTACCACAAGGGCCTCACTGGCTGCGCATGCCCGCGAGGCCCTGCTCGAATGTGACGCGCCCCTGGTAACCCAGCTCAGTGCGGGCGCGAGCGTCGTTTACCGTGACCTCTTCCCCGATGAGCTTCACGGCGGTCCGAGTGATCGGAGGGCGCCGCTTCAGCCGCAGCAGACGCCAGATCCCCTGCACGGTGGCCGCCAGCACACCGGCCAGCCAGCGCGGCAGCGACTTGTCCCGGGGGGTCAGGTTCCGGGTCGACAGCATCGCGGTCATGAACCTGCGCATGGGCATGGGCTCGCCGTCCGTCAGAAAGTACACGCCCCCTGCGGCGCCGCGCTCAGCCGCCAGCAGCGTGCCCTCGCAGACGTTGGTGACGTGGCACGTGGACGTGTTGTAGGCGCCGCCGTCGATCCACATGAAGCGGCCGGCCTCCACCGCGTCGACCAGCTCCGGCAAAATCGTCGTGTCGCCGGCCCCCCAAATCAGGCGCGGTCGCACCACCACCGTGGAGAAGTCCGCTCCGTTGGCGGCCAGCACGGCGGCCTCGGCCAGCTTCTTGGTCAGCGGGTACAACCCGATGGAGCGCTCCGGCGGCGGGCGGGTCTCGTCGGCGTTGACGATGGGCTCCCCGCCGACCAACACCGCCTCGGTGCCGATGTGGACCATTCGGGGCACGCGCGACGTCATCGCCGCCGTGATGACGTGCTGTGTGCCCATGACGTTGGCTTTGAAGAACTCGTCTCGCGGGCCCCAATCTTTGGCGTACGCGGCCGCGTGAAAGACCACGTCGCACCCGCGCATGGCCATCTGCATTGCGGGGATGTCGTCCAGGTCGCCGGTCACCGGCTCCGCACCGGCCGCTTTTACCTTGGCGGCGGCGTCTTTGGAGCGGGCCAGCGCCTTCACGCGCGCGCCACGTTTGCACAACGCGCGGATCAGGTAGCCACCGAGGAAACCGGAGCCGCCGGTCACAAACACGATGGCGCCCTTCAGCTCGAGGACGTGCGGGTTTGCGGTCATCGCGTCACCTCTATCACGGCCCGGTGGACCTGGGTATGACGTTTCGGCCACAATTGGACGCCGTGACGGGTGGTAGACGACAAGCTCTGGTGGTGGCAGCGATGGTCTTGATGGCCGGCTGCACCTCGTTGGTGGAGGAGGATCCCGACGCCGCCGAGGCGGTTGCGGGCGCGGAGGTGACGCCGGATGCGTCGCCTGATACGGGCGAGCCGGACGTGCCCACCGAAGACACGGCCACCGTCGAGGACACGGCTGACTCCGAGCCCGACCCGGGCCCCGATGTGCCTGTAGAAGAGGACATCCCCGAGGACGTGGCCCAGGACGCGACCGTCGGGTTCGAGCAGTGCCTTCCGTGCGAGACCGACGAGGACTGCGCGGACGAGGAGGGCTGCCTGTGGTACCCGACCGAGGGCTATTTTTGCGGCAGCAGCTGCGCCGCGTTTGGCTGCACCGACGAGACCGAGGGCGACAAGACGATCTGCGCCGTTGAGAACGGCGAGGGGCTCTGCCTGGGCTCCCGCGTGTGCATCGGCGGTGAGCTGACGCCGTGTGACGCCCCGATTCCGGCCTTTGAGGCGTGCGATGGGCTGGACAACGACTGCGACGGCGCCACGGACGACGGGTGGCCCGACGCCAACAACGACGGGGTGGCCAACTGCATCGATCCGGACGACGACGGCGATGACGTTGCGGACGAGGCGGACAACTGCCCGCTCTCTCCCAACACCGATCAGGCGGACTTGGACGGCGACGGTCAGGGCGACGCCTGTGACCCCGATATCGACGGCGACGGCTCCCCAAACACGCTGGACTGCGCCCCCACAAACCCCGATCAGACCGCGCCGCAGACCGAGGTATGCAACGGCGCCGACGACGACTGCGACGGCCAGACCGACGAGGCGAACTCCCTGGGCTGCAAGATCTACTACCCGGACGTCGACGAAGACGGGTACGGCGCGGACGGCCAGGGCAAGTGTCTGTGTGGGCCCGAGGGTGACTTCCAGACGATCCTGGCGGGTGACTGCGACGACAAAAGCAAGGTGGTGGGCCCCATCGCGCCCGAGCAATGCGACACGGTGGACAACGACTGCGACGGCGAGCTGGACGAGGAGGGCGCTGCCGGGTGCAAGCCGTGGTTCTTTGAGATCGACGGCGACGGCTGGTACGAGGCCGGGGCCGACTCCAAGTGCCTGTGCGGCAAGAACCTGGTCAATCAATACACGGGCTCGCTGGAGGGCGACTGCAACGACGCCGACGCGCTGGTGAATCCGGGTGGGTTCGAGATCTGCGACGGAAAGGACGACAACTGCGACGACGTCGCCGACGAGGGCTGCGACTCCGACGGGGACGGCTGGTGCGATATCGAGGCCGAGTACGAGCCCACGACGTCCGCGTGCCCCAACGGGCCACTGGACTGCGACGACAGCAACCCGCAGGCGTATCCCGGCGCGCCTGAGCTGTGTGACGGCGCGGACAACAACTGCGACCCGTCAGACGACATCGTGGAGGGCACCGTCTACGCGTGCGGCCCAAGCTGCGAGCCGTGTCCGGATGTGGGTCCCGACACGCCCTGGGTGTGTACCGGCGCGGGCGCGGGCGGGGCATGTGAGCTCTCCTGCCCGGCGGGGAAGTTCTGCGACGACTGCAGCTGCGACGGCAGCGTGATCTTTGCCCTGGGCAGTACGATCTCGGACGGAAAGCTGCTCTACGACCCGGTGCTGGACACCTTCCGTGCGGCGTTTTTCGACGCCGGCAACTTCAAGCTGCGCAAGATCTCCGCCACCGGCGCGTCGGGCGAGGAGACGGTCGCCGTGCCGGGCGTGGCCAAGTGGACGCGCTGGGGCGTGACCCAGAACAAGTCGGACGGCCGCTTCGTGTTCGCGTGGACGCTGTACCCCAAGTCCAAGCTCCATGTGGGCGTGGCCGACGTCAACGGCAACCCGATCTCGTCCGCGGTCGTGGCCGACGAGGAGTTCGTGCCGGGCTTTGCGCGCCAGAACGTGAGCATCGGCTGGCATGACGAGTCCGGCACGGACCTGCTGCTGTGGGATGAGACCACGTCGTTCGGTCGAGACGTCCGGGGCATGCTGCTGAACGCTGCTGGGCAGCCCATCAGCGCCCCGTTTGGCGTGATCGGCGGCAGCGGTGACCAGTTTGGCCCGGACCTGGGTCTGCGCGGTGGGGCCAAGGGGCACCTCTTCAGTTATGCCACCCAGGTGGGCCAGTCATCGCCGCCCAAGATCCAGTTTATCGACCACGCCGGGGACGTTGGGTCGTCGCTGACGATCACGCCGTCGGGTGCGCCGGGCGCGATTCCAGAGATCTGGTACGACCCGATTCTCCAGCGCGGAGTGGTGCAGTGGCTGGCCGTGGATGCCACCTACTACCAGCACCTCTTCCAGGAGCTGGGCTTCATCGGCACCCCCATCGACGTCGGCGTGCCTATCGCCGGCGCGTTCGGGTCGCCCAAATCCGGTGTGATGCGGGTTGTCTTTCTGTCTGCCAACATCCCGCGATACCGCACGCTGAACATCAACACGGGCCTGCTGGCGCCCGGCACGACCACGCTGTCGCCGCTGCCTGCGACCGGCATTGTCGGCACCGCGGTGCACGAGAGCGGCTACGGGCTTGTCGTATGGAACGACGCCAGCGGGCTGCGCGGCCGGTTCATCGCGCCCTGAGCCCCCGACCCCTGCTGGGGTCCGCTGTCTTCCCCCGACTTCGGTGGCTTTTGGGGCCACCCAACCCCAAGAACGGTCGTTCTGGAGGCGCGTCCGGACGCAGTGTCCCGATCAGCGCGTTGGCCCGACGATTGCTACGCCTTGGACTGCAGGATAGGGACAGCGCCGCAAAGCTGAAGTTGATGGGGAGAGTAGATGTTGGATGTTGCGGCCCCTCAGGGGACACAAAAGAGTAGTCAAGAGATCACGAGCGCGCCGTCTAACAGCGGCAAGCAACAGATGCGCGGTGCGCTGCGCGGCATGAGCTACGCCCAGGGCGTGCAGCTGGTCTCGGCCAAGGACGATAAACAAGGCGGCGGCGGCTTCTTCGGGGGCGGTCTCAAGAGCTTGACCGACCGCTTGAGCGGCGGCTTGAAGAACCTGACCGGGCCGGACCCGACCAAGCAGCAGATACAGGCGCTGAAGTACGTGCGCGACATGCTGGAGCCCAACAAGCTCGGTGGCGCGGACCGGACCTTCAACTTTGCCGATCGCCAGGCGGTCGTGGCGGCGCTGATGCGAGACACCTGCGGTCTGCGCCAGGAGATTCAGGCGCAGCTGAACGCGGAGGGCAAGCGCGGACAGGCGCGGCTGGTCGGCAAGGCGCTTGGCGGTGGCCGCGGTCCGCTGAAGCGCATGGCGCGCAACAAGGTCTACAATGAGGCGCCCGGCCAGATCCACGGACAGCTGACGGACGGGCTGGTCGAGGGCGGCATCGACCCGGCTACCGGCGAGCTTGCGGACAATGTGCCGCGTCAGCTGACGTTTGACGAGCTGCGCGAGTTTGAGCGCAACGCCGCCATCCTGCAGAAGATGCAGGAGGAGGTGGCGCAGCGGCTGGGCCTCAACGTCGCCTTCCCGGGCGGGCTGAGCCAGGCGTCGATCGAGCACACGCTGGACAGAAAGCTGGGGATTCCACCGGGCGCCAAGATCACGCCGCGCGCGAAGAATTAGACGGGTCTAGAAGACCTTCGACATGCGGTCCTTGTTTTTGACGCCGCGCACCCAGCCCTGCTGGGACTTGGTCTTGGACAGCAGCGTCCCCTCCACCGGCACCTCCACCACCTGAAAGCCGGTCGGAAAGTGGACCTGCCCCTGCTTGTCCTGCCCCAGCACGCAGTAGTGCTTGCCATCGGTGCCGGTGTCCTCGATGGCCAGGCTGCAGCTGGGGTGCAGCTCCCAGCGCATCAGCATCAAGTCCATGCCGCCGCTCAGCATGCCGGCGGCGTTGCGCGAGCTGATCGGGTAGTCGCAGCGCAGAAACTGCCACTGCTGGATTTCGGTGCCTTCGATCGCATCCCAGGCCAGCGCAAACGTGCCGCCGGGGCTCTGGATCGAGGTGATGTTCTCCGGGACTTGCTGCATCATTTTAGAAGTCGTCCTTCCAGGCTCTCAGCTCGCCCATGCGCTCGGCGCTGCCGGCGCGGACGAAGGGGTTGGTGGCCAGCTCATCAGCGATGGTTGACGGCAGGGTCCAGCGGCCCGCCTCGCGCTCGGCGGCAGCCCACTCGGCGCGGCGAGCGATGTCGGCGTTGAGCGGCTCGGCGGCTGCGGCAAACTTCAGGTTGCTCACCGTGTACTCGTGGCCGTTCCACACGCGGGTCTCGGCCGGCAGCTCCTCGACCAGGCGCCGCAGGGACCCGTACATCATCTCGGGCGTGCCCTCGAAGAGGCGACCGCAGCCGCCGTTGAACAGGGTGTCGCCGGTGAAGACGTCGCCGTCAAAGCAAAACGCGATGGCGCCCGTCGTGTGGCCCGGGATGTGGCGGATGGCGGCGCGCTGCTCGCCGACGGAGATCGTGTCGCCGTCCTCCACAAACTCGGTCTGGCCGTGCACGCGCCCGTCATCGCTCGCGTGCGCCACGACGACCAGGTTTGGCCAGCGCTCCAGTAGGGCCTTGTTGCCGCCGGTGTGGTCCCAGTGGTGGTGCGTGTTGAGAATGGCGCTCAGCGTGACGCCGGCGGCCTCCACGGCTGCCACCACCTTGTCCGCCTCGGACGGATCCACGACCGCCGCGGTCTGGGTGGTGTCGCAGACCAACAGGTACGCAAAGTTGTCTCGCAGGCTGGGTATCGGCGTGATCGTCAGCGCCATGGTGGTTACTCGTGGACTTCGTACTGGATTGTGACCGAGTCAGGCGTCGCGGCGCTGATGAAGCCGCGCGTGTAGCCGCTGCTCAGGAAGTTCTCCACCAAGAAACCGTTGCCGTATTTGGCGTGCTGCAGCGTGTCCTGGCTGTCTTCGGTGGGCAGGGTATGCGGCACCTGGTCCAGGCTGTCCCACTTGCGGGCGATGCCGCCCTGCATAAACCAGTTCACTGGGCTGCCGTGCTCCGTGATCTTGGTCGCGCCGGTCTTCAGCTGCGGGCCCTCAGGGCCGTTCGTGACCACGTACAGGTCGGTCTTGCTGAATGGGGGGTGCCCCTCGACCAGCTCGCCGGTCGAGAAGACGATGCCCTCTTCCGTGGAGATGGTCGCTTCCTTGGGGCCGTCTTCCTTCGGTGTGCGCGCGCCTTCCTCAGCGCTGCAGGCCCCAAATAGCAGGGCGAAGATCACGATTAATGGTGCGGCTCTCATGGCGCCGGAGGCTATCACCTATGCTACGCTCCGCTCAATGATCATCGGGCTGACCGGACTGAACGCAGCGGGCAAGGGCGCCGTTGCTGAGTATCTCGTCGAGCGCGGGTTCGTCTTCCACTCGCTGTCGGACTCGATCCGGGATGTGCTCACCCAGCGCGGCGAAGAGCACAGCCGCGAGAACATGATCCGCGTCGGGCGAGAGCTTCGCGAGCGGGGCGGCGCCGGTGCGCTGGCACACGGCATCTTGCGAAAGCTGGATGACGGCATCAATCACGTGGTCGACTCCTTTCGCAATCCGGCCGAGGTGGAGGTCTTTCGCGAGCACGGCGACTTTGCGATGCTGCATGTGACCGCTACAGAGGCCGTGCGCTTCGACCGGATCAAGGGTCGCGGGCGTGTCGGCGATCCCACCGACATCGAGACCTTCCGGCGTCTGGAAGAGGCGGAGCTGACCGGCGGACCGGCCGGACAACAGCTGCTGGCGACGGCGGCCAAAGCCGACCACGACGTGCCCAACGACAGCTCGATCGAGGCGCTCAAAGAGGTGCTGGACCCGCTGGTGCTGCGCATCCTCCAGTCGCAGAGCCGACCGGGGTGGGACGAGTACTTCATGAACATCGCCCACGAGGTCGCGCTCCGGTCCAACTGCGTGAAGCGGCGCGTGGGTGCGGTGATCTCCCGCGAGCGGCGAATCGTCTCCACCGGCTACAACGGCACCCCACGGGGCGCCCCGAACTGCAACGAGGGTGGCTGTCCGCGCTGCAACTCCCTGGCTCGCAGCGGCACGGCGCTCAGCGAGTGTCTGTGCTCACACGCCGAAGAGAACGCCATCACTCAGGCCGCGTACCACGGCACGCTCGTCGCGGGCGGCACGATCTACGTGACGCTGTCGCCATGTCTGATGTGCACGAAAATGATTATTAATTCGGGTATTTGCGAGGTTGTGTACAACGCGGACTACCCGCTCGGCGAGACCGCGATCGGCTTGCTGAAGACCTGCGGTGTCACAGTCCGCCAGACGTCCAGAGGTTAGGAGTTTCAAGGGTAGGCATGTCCTCTTCAGAGCAAGAGTCGATGGCGAGCGGGTCGGACGGCGCCGATCAGACCCCAGTCCTTCGCGAGGGTGATAAGTGGAGGCGGTTTTCGAGTCGCCTGGCGCACCTGCTGCTGGTTCCCGGCAAGTTCTGGGAGTCCCTGCGGGAAGAGCATGTCTCCGTACGCGAGATGATGCTGCCGCACTTGATCCTGCTGATCGGCGTGCGCGCGGTGGCCGGCTTCATCGGCTCCTTGCTGGGCGGCGGCGGCTTTGGAGCGGCGCTGGGCGCGCTGATCTCCAGCTTTGTCAGCTGGTTTGCGCTGGTCTGGGTCTTTGCCATCGTGGCCGCCAGTCTCGCCAGCGCAAAGGGCGGCCGCTTGTCCGCAAACGACTCGCTGCGGCTGGCTGCCTACGGTCTGGCGCCGCTGTTCCTGGTCGGGGTCTTCGCGGTGATTCCGTTCCCACACGTGGCGCCTATCGCAGAGCTGATCGCGATGCCGTACGCGTTTTACGTGCTGAGCGCCGGCGTGGTGCCCATGCTGGGCGTGCCGGTGGAGCGCGCGCCGGTCATGGTGGGCCAGCTGTGCGGCGCCCTCTTGATCTTATGGTCGATCATGCCCACTCTCCTGCCCGAGCTCGTGCGCGTAATCGCGGGTTGACGAGCCGCCAAGGCTGACGAAGAAGGAGTCCCATCGTTTCATGAAAACCACTCACTACACGCTCGCTGCGTGCGCAGCAGTCTTTGCGCTGACGGCCTCCCAGATGGCCATGGCGGACCTGCCTCGCAAGGAGATCCATTTCGGGGCCTACGGCGGCCTCAATGTCGTGGCTGACGACTGGCAGTTGGGCGAAGACGAGGGTACGGGCACCGTGCTGACCGAGTCCGTCGTGTGGGGCATTCGCGTCGGTGGCCTGCTCAATCGGTGGGTGGGCCTGGAGGCCAACGCCGGGTACGTGCCGGCCGAGACCAACGCCGGTGATATCGCCCAGATCGGGGACTTCGGCGGCAGCCTGATCCTGCAGGCGACCGGCGAGAAGATCGCCTGGTACGCGATGGGCGGCGGCGGCGTCTACAGCAGCTCGGACACGCGCACCGGCTCCGACGTGGACGGTCAAGCGCACGCGGGCATCGGCTTCAAGGCGGCCATGACGCAGAACACGGCGTTTCGCCTGCAGGCGCGTTGGGTCTTTACGGACCTGGACGACGACGATCGCCGGTCCAGCATGAACGTGGAGTTCACCATCGGCCTGGACGCGTTTGTGTGGCGCGCACAGGACGACAAGGACCAGGACGGCATCACCGACGACGACGACCGCTGCCCGACGGTGCCCGGTGCGGCATCGGCGCAGGGCTGTCCGGACTCGGACGGTGACGGGATCGCGGACGCCGACGACGCCTGCCCCAAAGTGCCCGGCGTCGCGTCGGCCAAGGGCTGTCCGGACGCGGATGGCGACGGCATCACGGACGCGAAGGACGCCTGCCCCAAGGTGGGCGGGCCGCTCAAGCACCAGGGTTGCCCGGACAAGGACGGGGACGGGATCATCGATCGCGATGACGCGTGCCCGGACGTGCCCGGCGTTGCGGCGCTCAAGGGCTGTCCGGACGCGGATGGCGACGGCATCACCGACTCGCAGGACAAGTGCCCCAAGGCGGCCGGCCCCAAGGAGACGGGCGGCTGCCCCGACACCGACAAGGACGGCATCGCGGACAAGGACGATAAATGCCCTAAGATTCCGGGCATCAAGTCGCTGCAGGGCTGCCTGCCCAAGGCGGTCGCGGAGAAGTTCAGCGGCGCGATGAAGGGCATCTACTTCAAGTCGGGCAGCGCCCGCATCAAGCGCCAGTCCTTCAAGGTGCTGGATGAGGCCGTCGCGCTGCTCAAGCAGTACCCGACGGTCCGCGTGCGCATCGAGGGCCACACCGACGACCAGGGTCCGGACGCCTCCAACCTGCAGCTGAGCAAGGATCGCGCGGCCTCGGTGCGCGGCTACTTGATCGAGAAGGGTGTGGGCGGAGATCGCATGGTGTCCGTCGGCTTCGGCGAGGCCAAGCCGGTCGCCGACAACACCAAGCGGAAAGGTCGGGCGGAGAACCGCCGGATCGAGTTCAAGGTCATCACACGCTGACCTCGGGCCGGCTGGATGTCGGGCTTCTGGTCGTCCATACCGTGGACGCGGCCGCAGCGTCGCGCCTGACGGAGCCGTTTGGTCTGACTGTGTGGAGGCCCGCGCCCTCCAAGGCCGCACTGCTGCTGGCTGCGTTTTCCGCGGGTGAGGTCTGGTTCGCCATCCTGCTCAAGCGGCGCAACCCGCTCAAGCCCAAACCACTGTTCTTCTGGCACCGCGTGCAGGCGGACGTCGTCACCGAGCAGGCCCACGGCGAGCTGCGCCTGGTGGCCACGCTGGAGGACACGCCGCTGCTGAGCCTGCGCGCGCGTCCGCCGCGACGCACGGCGAAATGGACACAGGTGGGTCCGGCGTGCGCTGCGGATGCCGACGGCCGCCTGCGGCGAATGTCGCTGGAGTTGAGTGGCGCCGCCAAGAAAGTGCGGCGCGGCGTATTGCTCGAGCTTGGGGACCACCCGATGGCGCGAGAGGCCAAGGCGATGCGGCTGAGCCTGACGCCGCTGACGGCGCGCTACGTAGAGAACGCCAGCCTGGTCGTCAGTTCAGGCGCATAAAGGAGCGCCCGCTGGTCCGCTCGGACTGGCGCAGGAGCCAGCCTCGGGCCTTGGACGTCACATGGCGCGGCACGCGATGGCCGTCGTTGTGGCTGTAGAACTCGACCGGGTAGCCGTGGTCCCTGAACCGCGCCTCGGCTTCGCGCCCCAGCTCGTATTTGACGGTCGCGTCCCGCCGCCCGTGCAGAATCAGCATCGGCAGCTTGGAGCGGCGCTTTCCAGGGGTCAGGTCTTTGGGGATCAGGTACCCTGCGATGGAGACGACGCCGCTGAGCAGGTGTGGGTGCGTGGCGGCCATGCTGTACCCCATGACGCCGCCCTGGCTGAATCCGAGCAGAAACGGCTTGGGTGCGCGGGGCCAGCGCTGCGACACGTGCTGGACAAGCTCGGCGAGTCGTAGGGTGGAGCCCGCGACATCGCCGTCGGATCGCGGGTTACGAATGCGGTACCAGGACCGCCCCTTGCCGCGATAACGATGCGGGCCATCAGGCACGACAAAGCGAAACGGCAGGCGCAACCGGCGCACAAAGAAGCTGAAGCCGTTGGCGTTGTCGCCCAGCCCGTGCACCGCGATGACGATAGGCGCGTCCGACGGCAGCTCGTGCGTCTCGACCACGCGATAGGTGAGGGCGGTTGGGACGTCTGATCCGTCAAAGACGCGGTGCGGACGACGGTTTTGTCCCTCGGCCGGGGTCAAGAGAAGCAGCGTCCATGCTGCGACCCACACTCTGCTCATTTAGGGGCGGCGCCTGAAGCGGGTCCGGCGGGCCGGCTGTTGATCTCGCTGTCGCGGACCTCTGCGCCCAATTCGCGCATCTCCATCAGTCTCAGCAAGGTCACCACGTTGCGTGCATTGTACCCGTAAACCAGGTTTTCGTCGGAAATCTCGAACGCGTGGTCACTCTGCGGATGGTAGCGATCGGGCGCGATGCCCTTGTGATTGGTCATCACCGGGTGGCTCCAGTCCAGCCGTACGGTGCCGTCGGCGGTCTCGACCGTGGGATTCAGCGCACACCAGTAGTCGATGACGGGCAGCTTGTACTCGCGTCCGAGCGCGTGGATCTCCTGGTTGATGGCGTAGACGGTGTCCTCGTCCAGCCACTTGCGCGGCATGGGCGGGATAGTCGTGAGCAGCGGCACGATTCGGCGGTCCAACAGCGTCTCGAGCAGGCGCGAGTAGCCGACGCGGAAGGTCTTGAGCTTGGCCGCCATGATCGCCTTGACGTACTTGGTCAGCTTGCGGCGCAGCTTGGGTGTCTCGTAGGTGACCTCGCCGATCTCCCAGGGCTGCAGGCAGCCGACATAGCGGCACCAGCGATCGACAAAGCCGGCCGCGATGCGCCGATTGAAGACGCGCTTGAGACCCGGCATGCCGCCCCAGGACACGTTGTTGGTGCCGAACATCACGACGGCAAAGGCCGGTCGGTGCTCGGCGATAGCGGCTTTGAGGCGGTCCGGACAGTCGGGGCAGAAGCGCTGCGCCCAGATGAAGTTGCCCGCCGTCGTGCCCGAGTGCGCGGTGTCTTTGCGCCTGAACGAGCTGCGCGGGCCAGCGAAGTACTCGATGGTGCTGCGCAGAAACTCCCACTGCGGCGCCAGGTCGTACCGCGAGGGGTGGGCAAAGCCGGTCAAAAACTCTTTGGCGCGCGTGGCGCTGGCGCCCAGGGTCAAGAAGCGGTTGAGCCCGGGGCTGGAGGGGCGAGCACGTACGCGGCGTCGCAGAATCGAGGCCACGTGGGCGCGCACCTCGTCGTCAGCACGGCCGGCGCCCGCCATGATGCGTGCGGCCTCAGCGCCGTCGGGGGCCTGGTCGACGGTGATGGTGTCGGTGACCCCTGCAGTGGCGGGGCCGGTCGGCTCAAACGCGATATCGGTGGTTGTGCCGCGGCGGGGCACGCGCATGTCGACCACCATGGCCGGGCGGACGATGCGCGGCGGGTCGACCATCAGGGCCGGGTTGACGTCGATGGCGAGCTCGGGCGCGGGGTCGACGTAGAGCGTTGACGCGGGCTCAGCGGATCGCGGCGGTCCGGCCCAGAGGCCGGTGATGACGGCTTCAAGAGCCAGGATCACAAGCAGAGTTCGTCGCATAGGTTCGCCCAGAGCAATCGAGCCTATCGCAAATAGTCTTTACTTGTCGATGGGTTCGCGGCTGCGCTTGAGCTCTTCCAGCTCCTCTATTGTTTTGGGCCAGTCTCCTTTGAGCAAGCGGGCCAGCGAGCGGTCGCTGAGCAGCCGGCCCTGGGTCTGGCAGGTCGGGCAGTAGTTGCACTCGTTGGCGGCGTACCGGATCCGCTGGACCTCGGTTTTGCAGACAGGGCAGGGCTTGCCGTACTTGCCGTGCACGGCCATGCGCTTTTTGAAGGCGCTGACCTTATCGGGGAAGCCGTCGCCGACCTCCTCGCGCGTGCGCTCGATCCACAGTGTCATGGTCTCGCGCAGGCACTTCAGCAGGTTGCCGATCTCCGGGTCGGTGAGCTGTCGCGTGCGCTTCAGTGGCGAGAGCTGAGCCTGATGCAGGATCTCGTCCGAGTAGGCGTTGCCGATGCCCGAGAGGATGCGCGGGTCGGTCAGGCCGCGCTTCAGCGTGCGGTTTTCGCGCGTGATCGCCTTGCGAAACTCCTCGTCGGTGCAGTCCATGACCTCGATGCCGCCGGGATCCAGGGCCTGCAGCGCCGCTTCGCCACGCACACAGTGCAGTGAGGCGCGCTTTTTGGGGCTGGCCTCGGTGAGCAGCAGTAGGCCGTTCTCAAAGGTGAAGCCGGCGAGGCCACGTTTGCGCGGCACCTTGAAGGTGCGGGCTTTCCAGCGGAGGCGACCCGCGATCATGAGGTGGATGACGTAGAAGAGGTCGTCTTCGAAGCCCAGCACGATGCGCTTGCCGATACGGCGGATGCTGGTCACCTCCAAGCCGACGCAGCCGCGGTACGGCGGATCGAATGTGCGCACCAGAGACGGGCTGACGACCTGGATCTTCTCCAGCTTTCGGCCCACGACATACGCGCGCAGGCGCTCACAATAGATGGTGACGGCGGGCAGTTCGGGCACGCCCTTATCGTGTATCATCCCCCGCGACATGTGTACTCTCGTTGTTGCAACACGCCTCTGGCCCCACGTGCCGCTCCTTGTCGCCGCCAATCGCGACGAGCAGCTGGACCGGCCGGCCGAGCCGCCTCAGCTGCGCGATGGCGGTGTGCTGGCGCCGCGTGACCTGGAGGCCGGCGGGACGTGGATCGGGCTGAACGGTCGCGGCCTGTTCGCCGGCATCACCAACCGCTACGGCCTGCCCCCCAACCCGGCGCTGAGGTCGCGGGGTGCGCTGGTGACCAGGGCGCTGGAGGCGGCGACGGCGGTGGAGGCAGCCGAGCGGATCTCTGCGCTGCCGGCCGTGGACTACAACGCTTTTCACCTGCTGGTCGCGGACCGGCAGGGGGCTCACATCATCTGGAGTGATGGAGAGGCGCTGCATGTGGTGGACGTGCCGCCCGGCACAGCGGTGCTATCTGAGCGGAGCTTTGGCGCCGGTGAGAGCGGGCGTGAGGCGCTGTTGGCTGAGCGCGTGCCCCGGCTGATGGAGGGAGACGCGCCCGACGATGCGGCGCTGCAGGCGCTTATGGCGACGCACGACGAGCCGTCGTTTGAGGGCGTTTGCGTGCACTGGAGCGAGGCCGGCTACGGCACGCGGCACACCACCATAGTGCGGCTGGGGTCAGCGCAGGATCAGGCTCAATACAGCTACTGCGAGGGCCCGCCGTGCGAGACGGACATGATCGGGCTGCCGCATCTGGTAGGACAGCTCCGATGACGACGCGTTTGTTTGCCGTGGTGCTGCTGTGTGCGGCGTCTTGCAGCGACCCCGATCCTGAGCCGATCCCGGTCGAGGATGTGGCAGAGGACATCGCTGCCGACACCGGCGAGCCTGAGCCCGACGTGCCGGATGTGGTGCTGATCGAGGACGTCGAGGACGCCCCGGATGTACCGCCTGTCGAGGACGTGCCGGACGTGCCCAAGCCGCCGATCGGCGACGAGCTGACCGTGATGGTGCAGGTGCTGCTGGACGGCGAACCATCGCCGGACACGCTTGTCGTGCAGGGCGGCCGGCCGTTTGACGAGCACCGCACGGACGACGAAGGGCGCACGCTGCTGACGCTGGACCTCACGATCGTCGGCACGGTGGCGGCGGTGGCATCGCACCCCGAGGCGCGCATCAAAGCTGTGGAGGTGCTGCCGGAGTTTCTGCAGGACGAGTACGTCATCTCGCTGGAGCGCTTCGATGTCAGCGACAACCTGGAGTACGACTTTCCCCCGGTGGGTACGCCCGACTCGGCGCCCACGACCGAGTACTGCGGTCACTGTCACATCACCATGATGAAGCAGTGGTACGGGAGCCCGCATCGGGCGGCGGCCTCCAACCCGCCGGTGCAGGACCTGTATGCGGGGACTGCGGCGGCCCTGGCGACCGAAGAGGCCTGCACCGAGGCCGGTGGCGCCTGGCTGATGGGGCTGACCCCGGGGACGGGCGTGCCGGCGCTGCGGTGCTATCTAGGTGCCGGCGTGCTGCCCGCTCTGAACCCGGGCTGCGCCGATGGCGACGCGACCTGTGACGACAATGCGGAGGTGTTTGGTGGCTGCGCGGACTGCCACGCGCCGGGGATCAACGGCAAGCTCGGCGGGCGGGATCTGCTGGAGGCGACCGGCCTGGAGTATGACGAGGGCGTGACGTGCCAGGCGTGTCACGGCACCGAGTCGATCGACCTGGAGGCGGAGCCCGGGGTGGCCGGCCGGCTGAAGATCATTCGTCCGTCCGAGGTGCCGATCTCACCGACCCTGGGGCTGTTTGCGCCGCTGACGTTTGGGCCGGGCCCCGACGTGGTCAGCGTGCGCATGGGCAGCGTGCAGCGGGGGCTCTTCCACAAGGCGGAGCTGTGCAGCGGCTGTCACGAGCAGCTGCAGCCGGCCCTGGTGCCCGGTACGTCGGTAGACACGGAGCGGTGGCCGTCCGGCAAGCTGCCGATCCACACCACATACACCGAGTGGAAGGCCGGGCCGATGAACCCGGGCGCACCATGCCAGAGCTGCCACATGCCGCCCAACCCCCAGGTGACCAACTCGGCCGACCAGCAGATTCTGACGGAGGCGCCGATCGGCATCGTCTCGGGCTGGCTGCGGCCGCCGGGGACGGCGAACAGTCACACGTGGGTCGGTCCGCGCGCCAAAGACAGCCAGATGCTGCAGCTCGCGGCCGGCCTCTTTGTTAAGAAGACGGTTGCGGATGGGGTGCTGACGGCCGCGGTGAAGACCAAGAACGTGGGTCCCGGGCACGCGCTGCCGACGGGCGAGCCCATGCGGTCCATGGCTCTGACGGTGCAGGCGTTCTGCGGGGATGAGCCGCAAGCGGCGACCGGCGGCGATGTGGTGCCGGCGTTTGGCGGCTACCTGGCGCGCCAGGCGGTGGGCGCGGACTGGTCGGTGTGGCCGGGGGCGGAGGCCGGGCAGGTCGTGCGGGTGGTGACGTTGACCGGACAGTGGCACGACTACGTGGGGTACGGCCCCTTCGGCGACGGCACGTTTACGGCCGAGCAGAAGGGCATGCCCGTCCAGCATTATGCGGGTGAGGCGATGATCGAATCGGTGGACGGGGACGTCGTGACGTTTGCGACGCCGCTGCCCGACGGCGACATCGCGTACCGGGTGCAGGCCGACACCTATGCGGGAGCGCCGGGCTTTGGGTTTGCGCGCGTGCTCACGGGCCCGGACGGCGCGGAGATGGTCCCGCACTTCCTGGCGGTGGATGTGGCCAGCGACAATCGGCTCCTGCCGCAGAAGTCGTTTACCAGCAATCACACCTTTGCGGTGGCGTGCGAGGACCCGACCGTGCAGGCGGTGCTCTGGTATCGCTCGTATCCACGCGAGCTGGCGTTGGAGCGGGGCTGGCCCAACGAGGCCATCGAGATGACGAGGGCGACACGATGATGGGACGCATGATCATCGTTATTGCGTTGCTGGCGGCGTGCACCTCCGATCCCAAGCCGACGGCCCCGCCTGCGCCGGCCGAGTTGGTGCGTGCGCCGCTGCTCCCGACAGCGCCGGCCGAAGCCGAGGACCTGGATCCCGACCCGGATGTGCTGCACGTGAAGCTGGTGGCGTCGACGCGGGAGCACACCATCGACGGCGAGACGGTCGCGGGATACGCGTACAACGATCAGCTGCCGGGGCCGACGCTGCGGGCCAAGGTCGGCGACACGGTCAAGATCGAGCTGCAGAACGATCTGGACGACGCCACGACTATCCACTGGCACGGCCTGCACGTGCCGTATGCCATGGACGGCGTGACCTGGCAGACCGAACCGGTGGCGTCCGGTGGCACGTTCACGTACGAGTTCAAGCTCAACCAGACGGGCACGTACTGGTACCACCCGCACTTTAACACGGCGCGGCAGGTCGATCTGGGGCTCTATGGCGCGCTGATTGTCGAGGATCCGGCGGATCCGGAGCCGGACGAAGAGCTGGTGCTGATCTTTGACGCGGTCAACGAGTTCATCGGCAAGAGCCACGATGAGCTGGACGAGGAGGACGAGCACGACCACTCGCACGGTCCCGAGTCGCTGATCGGGCGCTGGCTGGTCAACGGCGTGTATCAGCCCACGATCGAGCTGACGGGCGGCACCTGGGTGCGGGTGCGCATGGTCAACACCAGCAACGCCGGCTACCTGGACCTGCGCATGCCGGGCATCAAGCAGATCGCGTCGGATCAGGGGCTGCTGCCCAAACTGGACACGCCTGACTCGCTGGTGTTGGCGCCGAGCGATCGTGCGGACGTCATGTTCCTTGTGGGCGACAAGGGCTTTGACGTGACGACAGCGCCGTACACGCTTCGCGGTGGCCCCGCGCTGACACCCAGCGCGGCCAAATGGAGCACCCCGCAGACGCTGTTTACCGTGACGGTCAAGGATCCCGCGCCGGCTCCGGCCGCGCCGGCGTTCGCGTGGTCAGGCGCGGCGCCGTCGCCGGATCCGACCTACACCGACATCCTGTACGTGTTCAGCGGCTCGGACGAGGGCGGCGAGTGGCTCATGAACGGCGAGACCTTCCCCAACGTCACGGTGGAGGAGGTCGCGCTGAACAGCGAGGTGATCATCGAGGTGCGTAACCTGTCGCCTTCGGAGCACCCGTTCCACCTGCACGGACACGGGTTTGAGGTGCTGTCCATCGACGGTGTCGCGCCGGCGTATCGCACGTTCGAGGACACCGTCAACGTGGGGATCCGGCAGCGGCTGCGGCTGAAGCTCACGGCAAACAACCCCGGCTTCTGGATGACCCACTGCCACATTCTTCCGCACGCGGGCCACGGCATGATGACCGTACTGCGGGTCCTGGACGAGTAGTCAGGGCGTCAGCAGGTCCACGGTGGCGGCGATGCCCTGGGAGATGGCGGCGTAGCGATTGGGTTGCGCCTTGGCGTTGGCCTGGTTGATCTCGGCGCGGCGCATCTTGATGTCGTTCTCCACTGCGGCCTCGGCGGCCTCCTGCTCCAGCTCGGCCGCCCATTCGTCTCGCTTCAGCTGCACGCGCAGCTGCTGGGCGCGCGCTTTGACCTCGTGGGCAGCGATCTCGGCCCGCGCCTCCTCTTCGGCGACCTCGGCATGGCGGGCCCGGACGGCGGCGGCAACATCAGCGCGCTCCAGCTCGATCTCGCGCTCCGCGGCGGCCTCGCTGAGGGCCGACTGCTTTTCGGCGTCCGCGCGGGCCAGCCGGGCCTCGCGCTCGAGCTTGGCGCGATACGGGGTCTGCATGGCCGCGAAGACCGCCTCGGAGAGGATGCGCACCTCCTGGATCTCGATGGTGTCCAGCACGATGCCCCAGCCCTGCGGTGCCGTGTCCTCGGGGTGGCCGCGGCCGCCGATGACGGGCGCGATCTCGCGCAGCAGCTCGTCGGCCAGGGCGGCTTTGCGCTGCTGCAGGCACTCGTCAACGCTCAGGTTGGCGACCAGGCGGCGGGTGGCCCCGATCAGCATCTCGGTCAGGGTCGCCTCCAGCTTCTCCTGGGCGCGCTCCGGGTAGCTGAAGTTCAGCACACGGTAAGCCAGCAGCGGATCGGCGATTCGGTAGACGGCGAGGCCGGTGACGGCGACGCCGATCCGCTCGAGCGTGACCTGGTCGGCGACGAATTGCAGTCGCTGAAAGGACGTTGGGACGACGGCGATGGAGTCGTGTGGGCGCTTGAAGCAGGTCGCGCCTTGACCGCCGCCGGGCAGAACGGCGCCGCGCCGGCAGTGGACCAGGTACTCTGACGGCTTGACGGTGATCCAGCCCCAGGCTTTGGTCTTCTCAGGGTCCTCGACGGGGCGTCCGGTGCGCCATCCCAGATTTTCGCGGGCGGTGTCGGTCATCTTGTGCTCCTTGGCCGCCGGGTGTGCGAGAGGCGTGCCATAGAGCAGTACAGCGATGGGTATGAGATCTGGTTCAATTCGGATCACTTTTGTGGCGCAGTTGCGCCGGTTTGGATCGGCTACACTCGCCCAATGACACAGATGAGGTGGATGCGCTTAGTGCTGGTGGGGGCCGTGGCCTCGGCCTGTAGCGATGACCCTGTGGCGCCGCCGGTCGCCTACCCGGAAGTGGTCGCCGATGTGGTCACAAATGACGTACCCCCGCCCGATGTGCCCGCGGAGCCTGACGTCCCGGACACCGCTGTGCCGGACGCCACTGTGCCGGACGTGGATGAGCCGGCGGTCGAGCCGACTCCGCGTTTTAGCGCGTTCGTGTCGCCGCCCGCCAAGGCGCTGCTGCCGGCTGAGGTGACGTCGTGCGCGGTGATCGGGGACGAGGTGTGCACTGACGAGACGCTGAGGCGCTGTACGCTTTACGATGCGGGGGTAGGGGACTGGGCGACGGACGTGCCGCCGATGACGCTGCAGGCCTACACGTTTGAGCGCTTCTACGATCGATACCACCGCATGAACGGGCAGGCGTCGGACGTCGACTTCACTCAGGCGGTGCTGGCCGGTACCCCCGAGTCGGAGTGGTCCAAGCCCGAGTATTTTGAGCGCTACAACGGCATCGGTGACGCGTCCGGGTGGACAGGCACGGCGCTCTGGGGGGCCGCCGCCAGGTACCAGGTGACCGGCAACTCGGCGGACTATCAGCGTATGCTGCAGCACTTCGGCGACATGATGTTCTTGTACGAGGTCATGGATGTGCCGGGCCAGCTGGCGCGCTCACACTTTGCGATGCTGCCGGATGGCGCCCCGCGGCCCAAGGGGCACTGGGGCAAGGCGATCTCGCCGCATCGCATCGCGGACGGCTCGGACGGACACTTTCTGTTTCCGATTCGAGAGGCGCTGCTGGACCGGCTGCCCGCCTATTACACCGAGGGCGTGGAGATCGAGGGCGCCCCGTACGCGACCCAGCCGCGGGTGATGGCGGATGCGTCGCGCGACATGTACGTGCGCAGCCTGCCCGGGGTCCTGCTGGCGTACGACCTGCTGGGGCAGGGGGAGGAGGAAGAGCGGCTGCGAGGTGTGGTCAAAGCGGAGCTGCCGTGCACGATGAACCGGTTGAAGCGGGGCAAGATCATCAATCTACAGCAGGCAGGCGACATTCTGGAGGCGGTGACGACCTACTTTGCGGGTCCGTCGGTCACGCTGGACCCCGATGACCTGGACCCGTCTGAGCTGGACGAGCTCACGTTCTTCATCATGGAGCAGCCGCATCCGGATCACCTGGACAAGTTTGACGCCGCGTGCCCGGCCGGCCCGCCGATGGAGGCGGATCCGGAGCTGATCTATGACGCGGCGGACCCGGTCTTTGTCCTGAAGCTGTTGGAGCTTGCACAGCGTGAAAACAAGGCGGGCCCGGTCCCGATCGCGTGGTCGATGCACGTCACGGTGCGTCCGTCGGACATGCTGTTTGTCCTGCAGTGGGCGCTGACGGCGCACTACGTGACGGGCGACGACGCATACATCGCGTTTGTGGAGTCGCTGTTGGGCGACGGCGTGGGTTGGGAGCCGATCATGAAGCTGTGGGGCGCCTTTCAGCTGCCGAAGTACTGCGCGCCGCATTATGCGCCCAGCATCGGGTACCCGTCGCTGTACAACGTGCTCGCGCGTGTGGACAAAACCACCTATCCACTGTTTTGGGCCGGGCTTTCAGCGGTGGCGCGCGAGGAGGCGCGCGAGAAGTGGGACGGCGCGCGCGAGGACTGCTTCTTCGGCGTCTTGTACGGGCGCATGGTGGACGAGACGACCGACCCTGACCGGGCCGCGTTCGTGCAGGAGAACGTCGACCGCCTGGCCACGTACGGTATGAACCCGGACGACAAGCTGGAGCCCGATCGCGCCTACCCGCGGAACTTCGTGGACAAGCCGGACCCCGCGGTGCCGCTGGAGGAGATCGCGCCGGGCGACGCGGAGTGGACCGTGTGCGAGGAGCCGGTCACCGTGTTCGGCATCGAGGTGCCGCCCCCGAAGATCGACGGCGTCCCGATTCGCTCTGCCGATCCACTGCCGCTGTCCAAGCGCATCGGCGGCACGATGCTGTGGCAGATGGATCCGTGGATGGTAAAGCGGGAGTACGGCGGCGTGGGCATGGACACGCAGTGGCCGATGCTGGGCATGTTCACGCCGTATTGGATCGGCCGCGCCGACGGCCTGATCATGGAGGGCGCCACGCTATCTCTGGGCTGGAAGGACACCGGCGAGGCCTGCGCCGAGCCTTAGTTAGTTGACTTGAAACGCCAGCGGGTTGCTGAGCACCCCGTCCAGGTCCACGACGACATCTGAGGCGCCCGTCTTCGTTTCTGGAACCGTGAGCTCGATTAGCGTGTCGCTCCAGCTGACGACGTCGGCAGCCGCACCGCCGATCGTGATCAACGCCGCCTTCGCGCCGAGGTTGTGCCCATGCACAGTGACGGGCTCGCCGGGAGGGCCGCCTTTGGGCGCCAGGTTTGCCAACACGGGTCCGGTCGCCACCGCGACGTCCACGTCTCCGTCAGGCTGCAGCTTTCCGGCAAATACGGTGGGCTCGTCGGTCACCGCGTCGCATCCGGCCGCTCCGTCGCCGGGCGCCGAGGTTGTCATGGTGAGAAACCCGGAAGGCGCGTCCAGGCTGAACTCGTAGATAGCGTGGTCCTCCTCGTGTCCGAGCGACCCGCCGAGGCCGGCACCACCAATCGGACTCCCGGGATAGTTCTGCCCGTTGAGGTCCACTTCGATGCGCTGGTCGCCGAATACGCGCACGTTCCACACCTGCGTCCCCTTGCCGGTCGTCAGGTGAAACGCGCTGTGCTGGCAGTCTTCGATTGCGTCCGCCCGCGAGTGCCAGTCGCTCAAAACAAACAGCGCCGGTGGCGCGTATCGCACATACAGGTCCGCGTGCACCCCGGCGAGCCGCGCCACGTACTCCCGACACTCAGGCCACCCGGTGAACACTCCGTCGACGGTCACGGGACCGTCGCAGGCGCCGATCACCTGCACACCGGCGTCGGGTTCTGGAGCCGGCGGCTCGGCGTCGGTGCCACAAGCGATGAGGCACAGGCACGCCAGAAGCCGCCGCATCAGGAGTCGCCCCATTTCAGGGTGTAGCTGCTGCAGGTGTTTCCGCTGGACTTGTAGACCTTGATGTCGATGTAGCCGCTCTCGTCTCCCAGTCCAGCGAAGCTGCACTGTGGCCCAAGGCGTACAGACTCGGCCTGGGAGCCGGACTTCGTTGAGCAGCACCCGGCCGTGCCGGCCTTGGGGCCGGAGACCTTCGAGCCTTCCAGGCAGTTCAGGTCGACGTCGCTGCCGTTGTTGCACTCAAAATACGCGCATAGCTGGTAGTTCGTCCCGCTGGGCGGGGTCAGCGTGATCTTGGGCTGCACGTCGCAGCCCGTGGTATCGCTGACCTTGAACCAGAACCAGTCGATGTCGCCGCTGGGATAGAGGCTGGCGCTGAGCGACTTGTCCAGGCCTGCGCAGTCGGTCACGTCTGAGACGTGTTTGCCCACGTAGCTGTTGTTTGACTCGAAGTTGTCCGTGATCGCGGAGCCCGAGCAGGAGCCGCCGCTGCAGGTGTCGTTGCTGGTGCAGCTGTTGTTGTCGTTGCAGGAGCCCGACTTGGCCGACTTGGAGCAGGAGCCGCCGCTGCAGACGCCCGTGTTGCACTGGTCGTTCAGGTAGCTGCAGTTCTTGGGGGTGCCGACGCAGGCGCCGCCGATGCATTTGTCGGTGGTCGTGCAGGCGTTGGAGTCGCTGCAGCTGCCTGATTTGGGGCTCTTGAAGCACGTGCCGTTGGCGCAGACGCCGGTGTTGCATTGGTCGTTGAGGCCGGAGCAGTTCTTGGGGGTGCCCTGGCAGGAGCCGCCGATGCAGGTGTCGTTGCTGGTGCATGAGTCGCTGTCGTTGCAGCTGCCTGCTTTGGGGATCTTGTTGCACACGCCGTTGGTACAGACGCCGTTGTTGCACTGGTCGGTCTGGCCGCTGCAGTCCTTGGGCGAGCCCTGGCAGCTGCCACCGACGCATTGGTCGCCCACGGTGCAGCTGTTGTTGTCGGTGCATGACCCGGCCACGTTTTGTTGAGTGCAGCTGCCGCCCTGGCAGACGCCCTGGGTGCACGCTGAGTTCAGGAAGGAGCAGTCCATCGGCTGGCCGACGCAGGTGCCGTTGACGCACTGGTCGGAGATCGTGCAGTTGTTGTTGTCCGTGCAGAACCCCGGCTTGGGCTGTTTGACGCAGCCGCCGCCCTGGCATACCCCCACGTTGCAGGCGTCGTTGAGCAGCGAGCAGTCGGTCGGTGAGCCGGTGCACTGATCGCCCTGGCACTGGTCGTTGGTCGTGCAGGGGTCGTTGTCGTTGCAGGCGCCGGAGACCAGCAGCTTCTCGCAGGAGCCCGCGATCCACGTGCCCAAGGTGGATTGGGTGTTCAGGGCGCGGCCGTCCTTGTGGGGCCCGGCGCCGGGGCCGCCCAGCCACTGGTCGTTGGTCGTGCAGGCGTTGTTGTCGTCGCACGCGGCCGATTTCGGCTGGGCCTCGCACGCGCCCGAGCCCGCGTTACAGACGCCCGTGTTGCACTGGTTGGACAGGGCTGAGCAGTCTTTGGCGGTGCCCTCGCAGACGCCGCTCTTGCAGGTCTCGTCGAGGGTGCACGGGTCCGAGTCGTTGCACGCGTCACCCTCGTTAATGGCGTCAAAGAGGCAGCCGCCCAGGCCGTCGCAGGAGTCGGCGGTGCAGCCCTCGCTGTCGTCGCAGGCATAGTCCTGGCCGGTGCAGACGCCGCCGGTGCAGACGTCGCCGGAGGTGCACGCCTGGCCGTCGTCACACGCGCCGCCCTCCCCGGTGGCTGTGAAGGTGCATTCGCCGGCCCCGTCGCACGCGTCCGCAGTGCACGGGTTTCCATCGTCGCACGCATAACTGGTGCCTGAGCAGGCGTCGTTCGAGCACAGATCGGTGTGCGTGCATGCGGCGCCGTCGTCGCAGGCAGCGCCGTCGGTGGCGGTCCAGACGCCGGGATCCACGTCGGGCTGGCACGCGGTGCAGTCGTTGTCGGGGTTGAGGTCGTCGGCAGACCAGCACGCCGTCCCGATGGCGCAGGTGCCGGGCGCCGGCAGATAGATGCACCCGCCCTCGCCGTCGCAGGTGTCGGCCGTGCAGTCCAGACCGTCCGTGCACGCGTAGTCCTCGCCCGCGCATGCGCCCGCGAGGCACGTGTCGCTGTGAGTGCAGGCCACGCCGTCGTCGCACGACTGGCCGTCTGCGTTGGTCCACTCGGTCGACGAGACGTCCGGCAGGCACTGCAGGCACGGGTCCGCCGGATTAGCGTCTGTGGCCGCGTAGCAAGAGCCGTCGATCAGGCAGGAGTTCGCGGACACCGGGTTGGAGCACTGTCCGTCGTCCAAGCACACGTTGTCAGTGCACGCGACGCCGTCGTCGCATGTGCCCTCGTCGATCGCGCCGTCGCAGTTGTCGTCCAGTTTGTTGCAGACCTCTTCCAGCGGCTCAGGCGCCGTGCACTGCTCGCCCTGGCCGGGCTCGCACACGATCTGTCCGGTGCAGCTGCCGTACTCGTTGGTCGTCTGGCATGACTCGCCGCCGATGTTGTCCACGCCGCCGTCGCAGTCGTTGTCCACGTCGTCGCAGACCTCCGGCCCAGGCACGGCCGCGTCGCATGCGGTCAGCCCGTCGGCGCCGCAGTGGCGCTGTCCGGAGCACGAGCCCGAGTCGTTGGCGTTGACGCATGCCGTCGTCAGATTGAGGCTCGCCCAGGCCGGCTTACACTCGCAGGCCGCGCCGTCGGCGGGCACACACTGCTTGCTCTGCGCGCCGTTCGCCAGGGTTGCGTCGGCGCAATCGAAGCCGACAGGGCAGGGCGTATCTGCGCAGTCGCCGCCGCAAAAAGACCCGTCGTCGCCCCCCGCCACGCACCCAGCGCCCTGGTTCTCCAGATACCCGACATGGCAGTCGTCGTTTTCGTTGCACGGCCGGCACAACCGGATATGCCGCGGCACACACAAGAACAGCAGGTCCGTTGTCGGCCAATACACCTGCTTGCAGTCCCATCCGTTTGGACAGCTGTCCACACACGCCTCCGTGCAGACCGTCCCTTCGCTGCCCTCGACGCAGAACCCGGTGCTGCAATCCGCCGGACCGTCGCAGGCGTCGCCGAAGTCCTCGCTGATCGGGTCGACCGGCACATCGACCTCGGCATCCGTCTGTGGGTCCGGCCCCGGGTCGTACTCCACCTGTGAATCAAACACCGGGTCGACCGCGTCCTTCTTATCTCCGGGCGCGACGGTTGCGCGATCGGGCTCGGAACATGCGACCAACATCAACAAGACAATTGAAAAGCGCTGCATCATGGCGCCGACCAGTATATAGCGTTCACGACGCCATGAGGGAGACCCTGCAAGTTGGTGGCTGCGCCTGCGGTCACGTCCGGTACGAGATCAAGCCGCCGTCCAGCTGGTGCGCCCACTGCCACTGCGGCACCTGCCGAGCGACGCACGGCGCGCCCTTCGTCACCTGGCTGGGGGTCCGCGCCCAACGCTTTCGCATCACACAGGGCGCAGACGATCTGGGCGCGTACGAATCCTCGGAGGGCACCTTCCGACGCTTCTGCCGCCGGTGCAGCACGCTCCTCGTCATGGACTCCACCGCCTGGTTCCACCAGGTCCACGTCGTCGCCGCCACGGTGGACGGAGGCCCGCACCGCAAACCCGCCGGCCACCTCTTCTGGGAGGAGCGCGCCGCCTGGGTCACCCACGACGACGCCCTCCCGCGCTTCGGAGGCCCCCACGGCAGCCGCCCCCTCGGCGCCGTGACCTCCCAAACCGACGCCCTGAACGCCGTCCACCCACAAGTACGCCTGGCTACCCGCTGGGATGCACCCGACGTCGCCCGCCTGATGAGCGCCCTGGCCGAGGTGGAGTGGTCCAGCGTCCCCGAAAACCTGCGCGCCCACGTCACCCAGGCGCTAGAGGCCGCCCCCGACACCTTCATTTTTGTGGCCGAGCACGCCGACCAGGTCGTCGGATTTGCCGACATCAAGCGAATCACCGCCACCGCCGAGGGCGCCACCCAGCTCTTCATCGACGATCTCTACGTCGCCCCGGACCACCGCCGCCGCGGCCTGGCCGACGCCTTGCTGACCGTGATCAAGGCCGCGGCAGTCCAACTGGGCAGCGTCCAGGTCACCCTGCACCTGCGCCCGGACAACGCCCCGGCGCTCGCCCTCTACGAAAGCGCGGGTCTCACCCAAGAAACCGACACCGTCATGACCTGGTCTCCCCCCGCGCCGTAACCGGCCCACAAACGCCGCACATGAATCATGTAGGGCGTTTATGAGCGCTTTTTGCGTCAC
>CAZJHX010000075.1:0-50780 GCA_964545715.1 uncultured Myxococcales bacterium | reverse complement strand
AAAGGCCCCCACCGAGCGCACCGGCCCCGACACCCCGCTGGCCACTGCCATCCTGTTCGGAGCGGTAGACGCCGGCGTGGGCTTCGAAATCACGACCGGCCCGCTGAAGACGGTGCCGTTCACTCCGTTTGGATTCGACGCCCCAGTGATCAACCCGTGCCTCAATGTGCGCGCCTGGAACTACGCGGCGTATCGCATCGTCGTCGCCGTCAACAGCTGTGAGGAGCCGATCGAGGCCACGTTGACGGGTCTCGGCGCCGCGGACGAAGCCGTCGTGCTCTTCGAGAACCGCACCGTGCTGGTCGACGCCGGCGCCATGTCCGAGCCGTTTGCGGCGCTTGGTGTCCACATCTATCGGCTGGATGAGTAGCGGCACAGGACGTCGATGAGTACTCGCCCCCCACTGACCAGCGCCCAGCGCGCCCGATATCTGGTGTACGCCGCGGGCGTGACCGTCGCGTTTCTGCTGGTCTTGGACGGCACGATTACCTACCTGCAAAAGACGGGGACGTTGGAGTCTGGGAGCGTCGACGACGCGGTCTGGCTCATGGCGGCGGATCCGTGGGTCCAGGAGGGCGAGCGGTTCGTCACCAGTCACGCGGCGCGCGACACCATGCCGCGCCAAGCGTTCGCCGTCGAGAAGGGCGACCGATGGCGCGCCTTTCTGCTCGGCGGCTCTTTCATGCGGGGCGTGCCGTATTCCGGGCCGGGCAGCATCGCGTTCTGGTTGGAGCGCGCGCTGCGGCATCGATTTCCGCAGGCAAGCGTCGAGCTGATCAACGGCGCTGCGACCGCTCAGAACTCGGGGCGGGTCAAGCGCATCGCTGAGTTCGCTGCCGCCCATCACGCGGACGCTCTGCTGGTGGCCACATGCAACAACGAGGGCGCGCTGCCGCCTCATGAGGTGACCGAGCGGCTGCACAAGCTGGGCACGTTTCGGCTCTTCAAGCAGGTGCTGCGCGGGGAGCGCGAGGGGGGCCGGCCGCTGCACACACCGCAGGACCCGGACGTGGACGCGTTGCGAGACGCCTTCAAGGCCAACCTGCAGGCCATCGTGCGCGCCGGAAAGGACGCGGGCGCGACGGTCTTCCTATGCACGCTGCCGGTCAACCTGCGCTATGCGGAGGGGGAGCCGGGCATGCCGCTGCCCGGTCGTGCCGATGCGCGTGAGACGGCTGCCGACCCGGGCCCCTGTGTCGAGCGCGGCGTGCAGGCGGCGGCGGACGGCGACCACACCAACGCGATCGAGATGCTGCGCGGCTGCGGCGAGGTAGAGGCGCTCCGTCAGGTCGGGCTGTCGCTGCACGCGCTGGGCCGGTACGACGAGGCTCGCGACGCGCTGGAGCGATACGTGGAGCTCATGCCGCGCAACCGGTGCCGTCCGTCGTTCAATCAGGTGATCCGGGACGTGGCTGCGGCGGAGGGCGCCGTGCTGGTCGACCTGGATCGGGTCGTGCGGGCTGCCAGCCCCAATCAGATTCCGGGATCGGAGCTCTTCACGGACTTCTGTCACATGAACTGGCAGGGCCAGGCCATGGTCGCGGACGAGCTGCTCGCGGCGCTCTTGAAGCATGGTCCGCGCCCGCCCGGCGCACTGAGCGAGCCGCTCGCCGAGGACCGCGCCGCCGTGTTGAAAGAGGCCGAGGCGCCGCCGTGAGCGGTGACCGGCCGAGCCATAGTCTCGGGTCGTCGCGGTCGTCAAGGGAGTGGATCCGCCGCATCGCGCTCGTGGTGTTGTCGCCCCTGCTCTTCCTGGCGGCGGTGGAGTTTGTGCTCTGGTCGTTCGACGTGGCGCCACCCGCCGGCGCCGGTAGGACACCGACCGCCGACGGCTTTGATCCCGACGCCCGCGTCGCCGAGCTCCAGGGCCAAGAGGGACCCCGTGTCGCGTGCTTTGGAGGGTCGTCCATCGCCGGCATGCCGCTGGACTACAAGCTGAGCATGTGCACGCTGGTCGCCGGCGCCCTCGGCCGCGAGACCCACATCATCAACGACTCCGGGCGTGGCTTCGACTCAGCGGATCTCATGACGCGGGTCGGCGCAACCTGCCGGTTCCCCCACACATTGGTGCTGATCTACACCGGGCACAACGAGTTCGTGAACCTGTGGCGGTTCCACCAGGATCTGCCCGTAGCGGCGCAGCAGGTCTCGCTGTTCCTCAGCCGGTTTCGCTTCTTCCGGCTTCTGCAGACGTGGCTCGGATCGGACACGCCCGGCAACCACATCGGTGAGCTGGGCGACGCGACCGTCAGCCGCGACGAGGTGTTTGCCCGCTTCGACCAGAACCTACGCAGCATCGTGGAGCAGTGTCGTGCCCACAGCCCGGTCATCATGTCGACCGTCGTGCACAACCCGCGCTTCTCCCATCCCCTGCCGGGCATGACCACGCGGGAGTCGGTGCGGGCCAACCCCACCGGACGGCAGCAGCCCGACGACGAGATCGTGTTTCGCGCCGCGCCGCGCATCAACCGAATCGTGCGCCGGATCGCCGCCGACACCGGCACTGTGCTGGCCGACGCCCAGACCTTGATCCAAGGCCGAGACCCGGCAGACCTCTTCTGGGACGGCGTCCATCCCAAGCCCGCGCTGCACTTGCTCCTGGCCACAGAGATGCTGCGCCTGGCGCGCGAGCGCGGCTACATCACCGCCCACGCCGAGCCGACGATCACCATCTCCGACGGGCAGCTCCGCGCCGCCGCCGAGACCGCCGCGTTTGAGTCGATGGGCATCGACCCGCGCTCCGTCTTGAAGACCCTGCGCGGCATCACGGAGCCCAACAACCCAGCGGCCGTCGCGCTGGGCATCGGTCTGTGTGGATTCATGGCCGACGATCGGCGCGCCATGCGCGAGGGCTTCGACCGCACCGTCCAGCTGCTGAAGGACGAGCGCTACCGCCGCGTGCTGGGCCCATGCGCGGGGGTGGAGCCGGGACCGGACGGCCGCGTCGCCGTCGCCTCGCGAGACGGCTGCGGGCTGCGCTGTCTGCCCTTTCCATGCATGCGCGACTTCATGAACGACGCCGAACGCGAAGAGCTGGTCGGCGCCGCGGAGGCGGCGGGCGAGCCCATCCTCACGGAGATCGTCCGCCGGTTGTAGTGCCGAGCGCCGCCTTGGAGCTGCATCTGGGAGACATACAGCGGGTCAGTAGACCTCCAGATCGTCGATCTGGTCGCAGCCTGTGATCTCGATCTCGATCGTATCGTCCGCGCCACCTTGGATCGGCACCTCGTACAAGCTGACGGGGTGCCCCGCGTGGCCCCGGATGGTGTCCGTGGCCGTCGCGACGCGGGAGTCTGCGGTCACGGCGCACTCCTGCCCGTCCTGAAAGGTGAACTGGACATGCAGCACAGAGACGGCGCGCGCCAGCTTGACCTCGACTTTGACCTGCCGTGACTCCCGCAACGCCATCGGGTCGACGATGCGCTTGTCCTCCACCAGCACCGTCTTGGGGTACGTGTGCGCCGCCCATTTCTGCCCTCCGGACTGGAAGGTCAGCGCCTCGGACGCATCCGGCGGCAGCGACTGCCTACGCCCGGGCGGCCGGACGAGTACGCGATGGGTCCCGGGCAGCGTGCGCTCCCTGCCGCGGGAGGCCGCCCTCAGTGAGACCTCCTCGCCCCAGTGGCACGGCCAGCCATCCACGTCGGCTCGCGTCAGAGCACCGTACTCCGCGACGAGCGCCTGGCTGACCTCGCTGAGGGCCGAGACGTTACACAGCGGCGCCAACGGCACGACAGGCCGGAACAGCCCGGCGGCCACGATCACTGCGCCCACCGAGGCGGCGACCACCGTAGTCGCTCGAGGCGGCCAGCGGCGTGCCACCCATTCCAGGCCCAGCGCAGCCAGCGCCAGCAAGAAGTAGTTGGTCACGTGCAGGCAGCGATAGTCATGCGCCCAGACCAGTCCGAGGCCGGCGCCGATCGCCCCGAGCACCGTGGCCATCACCAGAAAGCGCTGAAAGGTGAGGCCGCGTGTCTTGAAGATCGCGACGCCGATACCGATGGCCGCGAGCAGAAATGCGGCGGCGCTGAATACGGTCAAGTACGCCGTCCAGGCCGCTGATGGAAACAAGCCCAGCTGATCGGTGTAATCGGGGGTCATGGCCGCCGCGATGACCGAGATGACCTCCATGCCGTCCGGGTTGCTGTGCGCGAACACGTTGCCGAGCTCCTGCCCCAGCTCGGCGCCGTCCCCGGCGGCTGCTGGATCGGCAGCTGCGACCAGGGCGGCGAAGAACGGAGCTGAGAGGACCGCGCCCATCACGCCGGAAGCGACAAGCCACCGCGGACCGAGGCGCCGGTGACAGGCCAGGATGACGGCGACGGCCAGAAACGGCAGCAAGAACGCCGTCGGATGCAGCTGCACAGCGATGGTCGGGCCGGCGATCAAGCCCAACGCCCACGCGGGATGCGCGCCGGCCAGAACACGCTGCCCGGACAACATGAACAGGGCCAGAAAGACCGGCAGCAGGCTGGGCTGCCAAAAGGAGATGTGCGCGTGGAACCACAGCCCGCTGCCCACGATGAAGCACAGCGTCAGTATGACGATCTCCGGGCGAGCGACCTCCCTCAGGGCAAGACCGAACATGACCAGCGCCGCCGCAGACAGCAGGACAAACGCCAGATGTACGAAGGCCGGGTCGGTCGAGAGCACGCCGGGAACGGCCAGGATCAAGGTCGTCATCGAGCCCAGCGTGTACTGGCCCGGCCCCCACTCGGGCCCCTGCACCTCAAACTGCTCCAGCGTGACGGCGTCCTGCACACGTGTCAGATCCCGCTTCATGTCCGGCTTGAACATCACCGCCTCGGAGAGGATGACCCCGTACAGCAGGATGTGAAAGACAACGACGCCGAGCACACCCGCCCGGAACCACGGCCCGTCTATGTTGCCGGCAAGTCGCCCCGTCAGACGGCCCACAAGAACTGCCAGATCAGCCCGCCCAGACTGAGCAGCGCCCCGGCGAACGCCGGCTTGAACCCCTTGGCCCCGGCGATCCCACCCAGGATCACGCCCAGCGCGCCTAGCCCAAACGCGGCGTAGGCCAGCATCTTGAGCGTGTCGCGGTACTCCTCCAGCAGCGGGAGGTCGAACTTGGTCTGAGCGCCCTGCTTCTCGATCGTCTCCGACAACGACTCATAGTTCGGCTTGGTCTCGACCACGGCATAGACGTTGGCGCCGATGGCGGCCACGCCCAGAACTATCGCTGCGATTCCCAGTGCTTTCACGAGGTCTCTCCCGCCCGATGTTGAGACCTCGGTCCTAGCACGCCGCGCGGGCGCCCGCTATTTGTGGCGCACGAGACCGCGGTAGTGGGTCAGAAACGTCAGAAACGTCTTCTTCAGCAGCGGCTGAACCACCGCGTTTGCGATGTGAATGCCGCCCGGCGCGTTGAGCCGGTGCGCCGAGTGAAAGGTCATCAGCGTGCTGGTGTCGTCCCAGCGCCGAAAGTCGACCAGCCCGACGTCGGTCTCTGTGGACCCGTTGTTGGAGAACATGACCCGCCACCGCACGGTGGCCTGGTCGTGGCCGTACCTGATGATCTCGACCTTTGTCATGTCGTTGTTGGACAGCGGCGTCTCCAGTTGGGTGCCCAGCGGCCCGAGCACCATGCGCTCCAGCTGATGGACGGGGCGGCCCTCGTGATCGCGGGTATAGACGCGCACCTCGCCCCCCAGATAGCCCTTCAGCTCCACGCCCCAGCGGGCGGCGGGCAGCCACTGCTGAAACTCGTCGTACGGCACGGCCACCAGCATGCGCGTGATCTCTACCGCCATGTCGCGCGCGGCGGCGCCCGGATACTCCTGCACGGCCTGCTCAAACGTCACGGCCACGCCGTCATAGACCTCCCACTCGGTCGCCGCGTCCAGCACGGCCAGCGCATCGGCGGGCGCGCCGGCGACGAGGGCGTCGACAACCCCCTCGATATCCCAGTCCGACTCGCTGCTGGGAAACCAGGTCAGCTCGTAGTCGTCACAGCAGAAGATCCACTGACACACATGCTGCCCGACGTCGCAGCCCCGATGTGCAAACCAGTCCGCCTTGCCGGCCTGAAACACCTCGCCGCACGCGGCCGCTTCGAGCCCCGCGGACGAGACCAACGCCAGCGTCTGCGCGTCGCAGACCGCCTCCTGGGCCAGGTCGGGCTGGCACTGCGCCATGGCCGCGATCAGCGTGTCGCACCGCTGCGCCTCCGACAAATCAGGACCGCCTACCGCGTCCTCGGACGCACACGCGGCGGCAAAGAGTGCAAAAACGGCGAGCAGAACCAGGCTCAGACGCATCATGACCGCACCTCCAGGCGGCGGCATGATAGGTCAACCTTCCACGCCCGGCGTCGGCCGATCGACATGTAAAGAGCGACGCTACTGTGTCTTCAACTCGTAGACCGCCAGGGTGCCCGCCGAGGTCACATAGACATCCTGGCAACGCAGGGCGCCCCGGCCAAAGGCCAGGTTGGCCGCCGCCGGCACGCCGGTCAGCAGGGTCTCCTCGTTGCCGAAGGCGTCATCGAAGCGGAGCAGGCGGCCGTTTGCGTTGTCGGTGAGGTAGTAGCGGCCCTGGTCGTCGCGGGCGATGCCGTCCAGGGCGGCGCCGGTCAGCGATGTCACCTGCGCCCGCTCGGTCTCCGCCATCGACGCATCCAGCGTCAGGCGCCAGACGGTGGCCTTGCTGTACTCGAGTACCAGCAGCGCGCCGTCCGGGTCGAAGAGCAGGCCGTTGGGCTGGCTGAACAGCGAGGCCGACACCTTGGTCGGCGTGGCGTCGTCGGCCAGGCGATACACGTGGCCGCCACCGAAGTCCGAGTAGTAGACCGCGTCGTCGGGACCCACGATCACGCCGTTGGGCGAGCCCGCGCTGGACGTGGCGACGCCCGCAGTCGGGGTCTCGGCGTTGGTGTCGATCTTGTAGATAGTGTTCGTCGTTGGCGAGCCGGCAAAGAGCATCCCGTCGTCACGAAGCGCCAGGCCCCACACTGTGGCCGCGCCCGGCAGGCTCAGCCAGAAGCCCTCGGCGGACTCCCCCGGCGCTCGCCGCCCGATCGCGGCGGACTGGGAGTAATACGCGGTGCCGTCGGCCGCGATGGCCAGGCCCTCGGTGCCCGAGATCGAGCCGGTTGGCAGCGCCTCATCGCCGCAGGGCGCCGGTCCTGCATCGGGCTCGCCGAGGTCATCTATCGCCGTATCTTGCGGGGGGTCGGCGGTGTCGGCCGGTGCCGCGTCCACGATGGGCACGGCGTCGGCCACGACCTCCACGTCCGGGTCATCCGCAGCGTCGGGTTTTGAGTCGCGATCGGACGTGGTGGTGCTGCCGCACGACACCAAAAAAGCGAAGGTGAGCGCCGTACTGGCGCGAAGAATCGTGTTCAACATGGCGTGGAGGTGTGCCTCTGATCCCTACAGTTCGCCGTCGGTTTCGACAGCGAACTCGTCCATATCGCACCAACCCCGGATTGGGAAACGATTTGGTCGGCTGTTGACCTGGCCCAGGGACCGCACCGGGCCACCGCTGTAGAATCGGCGCATGAGCAGCGCGATGACAGAGGTCCGGCTGGTCGGCCGCGGCGGACAGGGCATCGTGACCGCCGGCGACGTGGCGGGGCGCGCGGCTGTGGATGAAGGGCGCTGGGCCCAGTCCATGCCGACCTTCGGCCCGGAGCGCCGTGGGGCGTTGACCCAGTCCACGCTGCGGATCGCTGACGAGCCCATCCGGCTGAAGTGCACCGCGTCCAATCCGTCGGTCGTCCTGGTTATCGACCCGACGATTTGGCGCCACGTCGACGTCACGCGGGGCCTGGACGCGGACGCGATCGTCATCGTGAACACGCCACGGTCAGCGCAGTCGGTTCGCGATGAGCTGCAGGCGCCCCAGGCCCGCGTCTATACCGTCGACGCCACGTCCATCGCGATGGACGCGCTGGGCCGGCCAATCCCGAACACCGCCATGCTCGGTGCGCTGGTGCGGGTCACACAGGCGGTCGGCATGCCGGCGCTGGAGGCCGCGCTGCAGGAGCGCTTTGGGACGGCCGGCGACGCCAACGTCACCGCCGCGCGCCTCGCACACCAGCGGCTGACCGGCCTGGGGGCCTGACATGGGGTTTGAAAAATACGAGTACTTCGTCCGGCGGGCCAAGAGCACGCTCACGTACGATCCCGGCTGGTCGCGCGACAACCTGACCGGCGCCTGGCGGACCGAGCGTCCCGTGGTGGACCACGACCGCTGCAACGGGTGCGCGCTGTGCTGGCTGTACTGCCCGGACGGATGCGTGGAGCACGGCAGCTGGGCCATCGACCTGGCCTACTGCAAGGGGTGCGGGATCTGCGCCGTCGAGTGCCGGCGCGGGGCCATCGCCATGGAGCGCGAAGAGTGAGCACCACGTTCATCAACGGCAACATGGCGTGCGCGCTGGCGGTGAAGCAGGCGCGCGTCCAGGTGGTGGCGGCCTACCCGATCACGCCGCAGACACACACCGTCGAGTACCTGGCGCAGTTCGTCAATGACGGCGAGCTCGACGCCCGGCTCGTCAAGGTGGAGTCCGAGCACTCGGCCCTGTCCGCATGCGCCGGGGCCGCCGCGGTCGGCGCGCGCACGTTCACGGCCAGCTGCTCCCAGGGCCTGGCGCTCATGGCGGAGGTGATCTACTTCACGTCGGGGATGCGGTTTCCGGTCGTTATGGGCGTCGCCAACCGGACGCTGTCGGTGCCGGTCAACATCTGGGCCGACCACCAGGACACGCTGGTCAACCGCGACGCCGGCTGGCTGCAGCTGTATGCGTCCACCGTGCAGGAGGTGTACGACCTGGTGCTGTGCGCGTTTCGCGTGGCGGAGCACGAGGACGTCAACCTGCCGTGCATTGTCGCGTACGACGGCTTCATCCTCTCGCATGCGTCGGAGCCGGTGTCCCTGCTCTCACAAGCGGCCGTCGACGCGTTTCTGCCACTGGCCGGCGTCACGTCGAGGCCAACGCTGGACCCGGCAAACCCCATTCAGATGGGCGAGGTCCTCTTCCCCGAGTGGTATCCGGACAACGAGCTGAAGAAGCACCGCGCGCTGGCCGACTGCGGGCCCGTGCTGGCGCGCGCCTTCGCGGACCTGGAGGAGACCTCCGGACGTGCCTACGGCTTGATCGACCGCTGGGGGGACGACGACGCCGAGGTGGTGTTACTGGGCCTGGGCTCGATGATGGAGACAGCGCGCTGGACAGCCGAGCACCTCGGCGAGCACGGTGAGTCGGTCGCCGTCATCAACGTGCGCAGCTTTCGACCCTTCCCCGAGCAGGCGATCGTACAGGCGACCCGCAACGCGCGCGTGGTCCTGGTGCTCGATCGCGACATCGGCTACGGCACCGCCGGCATGGTCTACCCCGACGTGACACGCGCGCTGTACCACGCGGATCACCGGCCCGACGTCCTCAATTTCATCATCGGCACCGGGGGCAAAGACATCACGCCGGAGACGATCGAGCGGTGCATCGCGCTGGGACGAGACGGCTTCAGCGGACAAACCGTGTTCTGGCCGGACGCGCGCGGCGCCGAAGAGGGGTTGGCCTGGACCGCGGCGTCCGAGGAGGCGGGGTAGTCTAAATGGGCATCAAGCTGGGGGACGTCCCCAAGAAAGAGCTGCTGCACAACGGCAACCTGGCGTGCGCCGGCTGTCCCGAGACGCTGGGATTTCGGCATGTGCTCAAGGCGCTGGGCCCCAACACCATCGTGGTCAACCAGACCGGCTGCCTGGCCGTGGTGATGCAGATGGGCGTGCCCAAGGTGCCGCACTTTCACGTGCTCTTTGAAAACGCCGCCGCCGTGGTGTCCGGCATCGATGACGCGCTGAAGGTCATGGACAAGCGCGAGGGCGTCAACCTGCTGGTCGTCGCCGGGGACGGCGGCACGGCGGACATCGGACTGGCGGCCCTGTCCGGCGCCATCGAGCGCAACCAGGACTTCATCTACGTGTGCTTCGACAACGAGAGCTACATGAACACCGGCGGACAGCGCAGCGGCACCACCCCGTTCGGCGCGCGTACGTCCACGACGCCCGTAGGGAAAGAGGTCCGCGGCGAGAACCGCGTGCCTGCGCTGCGCAAGGATCTGGTCGAGATCATCGCGGCCCACAACATCCCGTACGCGGCGTCGACGTCCATCGCCTATCCGATGGACTTGATCGAGCGGGTCCAGAAGGCCGCCGCCGTCCGCGGGCCCTCGTATGTGCACTGCCACAGCCCGTGCCCGACGGGATGGGGCATCGACACCAAGGACGTGGTCACGGTCGCGCGCCTGGCGGTGCGAACCGGGTGCGTGCTGATGTACGAGGTCGAGAACGGACAGCGTCGCTTGACCAAGCGCATCAGCAATCGCAAGCCTGTGGCCGAGTACCTGGCCCATCAGGCGCGCTTTCGGCACGCGATGGCGGACGAGGCGTTGCTGGCCGACATCCAGCGTGGCGTGGATGAGCGCTACACGGCGGTCGCGGCCGGCTGGGCCTGATTGCTACGGACCACTTTGGAGACCGAGGCGAAATCCGCACGACTTCGATGCCCGAGCCCTGGGCGGTGGCGCTCGATAAACGCTATCGGCGCACTGAGCCCCGGGAAGGACAACGTGGTCTTTGCGCTGGCTCCAACTAGCGTTCGGCGTGTGTTAACCTCGCCAAGATCCTCTGACAGACTATCGAACGATGGAGACTGCTTAATGAAACGCAGTGCAATTGTGTTGGTCCTTTCGCTGGCGTGGCTGGGGTGCGGTTCGGCCGACGAGTCGGCAGATGATGGGGTCCACGAGTTTGTGGCCAATGCCGGCACCAACGTGGACGACAACAAGGTCTCGGCGCAGACCTGCCCTGTAAAGACCTGCCCGTCCGGGCATGACGAGGGCGCCGTGCTGAACACCAAGGGTGGCAATGGTCAGAAGTCGGTGGAGACGGCGCTCAGCTTGAACCAGCACCAGATCTGGTCTTCTGAGCTGCACACGGACATTCCCGAGGTTCTGGAGTGTGCGGGTTGGAAGCTGGTCGGTGACGTGATTCTCGGCGGCGCGAGCGACGCCATTCAGGCCTATGTGGCGCGCGACTCGTGCGAGGGCAACCTGGTGGTGGTCTTTCGCGGCACCATGCCGTCGTCGTGCTGGGATGACGTGGAGCCGTGTCTGAAGCAGCTGGTTACCAACGTCTTCACCGACGTCAGCGTGGTCAAACAGAATATGGCCTGGGCCGAAAACAGCGAGGTCGGCGCGATCAAGATCCACGGTGGTTTCAATAGCGATTATGCCGCAGTCCGCGACCAGGTCTGGGACCGGATCAACCAATACCCCGACGACCAGATCTACGTGACGGGCTTCAGCCTGGGTGGCGCGCTGGCGACCCTGGCCGCGCTGGACATCGGTGCTCACAGCGATCGCGACCCGATCATGTCCACAGGCGGCGCGCCACGCGTGGGTCAGCAGGACTTTGTGGATGCGCACCAGAAGTATGTGCCCAACTCGATGCGCGTGGTGGTCAACAAGGACCCCATCCCGATGATCCCCGGCTACCAGCCGGGAGCCTTTGACGAGAAGTGGGACAGCTTCTTGCTCAACCTGTTTTCTGAGCTGATCCAGTCGGTCGGCGGCAAGCCGGCAATGTGGGTGCTGATGAAGGACTTTGTGCATGTGGGGCGCCTGATCCAGCTGCGGCCAAACGGGCAACAGATGGCGGACGACGACATCATCGTGGCGATCGAAGAGATGGACCAGAGTCGGCACAAGCACGACGAGTCCTATCGGCCGGCGCTGGAGGGGCATCTGGACAACTGCCACGCGGGCAAGAATTGTGCGGAGACGGTGGCGCAGTCCGCAAACGCCGAGCGCGATTTGGCCGCGGACCTGGAGAGTCTGAAGCCGTGGTAGCTGCCCGCAGTTTGCTCGGGGTGCTGGCGACGCTGCTGCTCCTGGTCGCCGGGTGTGGTGATGAGGCGGACGATGCCGCGCAGTGGTCGTCGCCTTTTGCGCCCGGGATCACCGAGATCGTGGTGGAGATCGACTACCAGGACGGGGCCGAGCCGCAGACCCTGCCGGCCATCATCAAGAAGAACGAGGGCAACCTGTTCTCACACAATGTCGCCCTGCTCTTCAGCCAATCGTCCGCTCAAGTGACCGTGCCCACAGCCGTGGCCGACATGGAGGCGATCGGGGCCCCGTCGGGCGACAGCATTGATCTGGCGGGCATTCGCGCGCTGGCGGCGGCGCATCGCAACAAGTCGGACACCGCGACTCGGCGCACATTCTACGTGCTGTTTCTGGCGGTGCCGTACGCCAAGGACGGTGTCATCCGCGACGATCTGCTGGGCCTGACCCTGCAGAACGACGGGGTGATCGCCATCTTCAGGTCGGTGCTGGACGCGCTACCCACGGACGGCACTCAGAAGCACTTCACGGTGTGGATGGAGAAGGCCGCGCTCGTGCACGAGTTTGGTCACGCGGTCGGCCTGGTGAACTCCGGTGTGCCGATGAGCAGCCAGCACCACGACTCAGCGCATGGCGCGCACTGCACAAACGAGGACTGCATCATGTCCTACAAAAGCGAAGCAGGGCAGGATCTGGCCGCGTTCATCGCCAAATATCAGGCCACTAAGAATCGGGACCTCTTTGGCGCCGAGTGTCTCTCGGACGCACACGCGGCCAGCGCGCCATAGACGGCCCCACCTCCGTACGCCACATCGCCCGCCCACGGCCGCTTGGGCTCCGGTTCATACGTTCCCGACAAGGCTGAGGACATGGTTCACCGAGTGCCTCGGCCGCATCGTGCCCATCGACGAGAACCACCTGCGCCGGGTGGTTCGCGAATACGGCACGCACTACGACCGACACTGGGACTGCGGGCGCCGTGAAACGCCGCGAGCGCCTGGGCGGGATGCTCAGCTTCTACTACCGCGAAGCGACCTGACCGCCGACGCGGCAAGCACAATCGACTGGAAGATGGCTCGATGCCAGGGGCGTCGCGGATGTGCGCGCGAGCGTCGGACTCTGAGGCCGTCTTCAACAAAGAGCGGCTAACCAACGTCACGGGCCCGCATACCGCCAGAATGCGTCGGCGCGCACTCTCAAAACACGGTGGCGGTGGCAGGCGGTCAGCCACAGGTGCTCGCCGTCGGGATCGCTGACGACGGCGCTACCGCCGGAGAAGGTGCCCAGCGCCGTGCCGGCCAGGTTGGAGGCGATGTTGTCTTGGGTCTCGAAGTCCGGCTGGCCAAAGACGCGTGTTGCGGCCATGCCGTTTTCGAGCAGCGCCGGATCGAAGGCCGCCACACGCCGCCACCCGTGATCGGGGATGAGGATCAGCCCGTCCAGCGTGGTCATGGTGTTGGTCCACAACGAGCCGAAGGCGTCGGCGACCGGCGCCGGGGCGTCAAGGGCGGCATCGAACTCTGGCTGGCCGATAACCCAGGTCGCGGCCGGACCGTCACCCTCGGGAAAGCCCGCGTACACGAGCGCCCGCCGCGCGGGGCCGAACTCGGTGACCCACAGACGATAGCCGTCGTAGTACGCGCCCACCGGGCAGTTCATTTTGGTTTGACTCGTCCCCGCGGAGGTGGTCTCGAAGTCCGGCTGACCGATCACCTGCACGGCGGTGGCGCCGTTCTTGGCGATGGGTAGATCAAAGACCAGCACGCGGTTGTTGGCGCAGTCGGAGACCAGCAGCTTCTCCTGCCCCTCCACCTGTACGACGTTGACGCCTTCAGGGTCTGAGATGCGGCCCGCCGCCGGCACCGTCGCATCGTTGGCCCCGCCGGTGTCCAGGTCCAGGTGGCCGATGACCCAATCGGGCGCAGCGCCGTTCTCGCTGGGCATCTCGTCGAAGATCACCACCGCTCGGCGCTTGTACCAGTCCCCGACGTAGAGCCTGCCGCCGCTGTCGAAGGCCACCCCCTCGGCGATGTTCATGTCCCCCGGCGTGACGTCCGGACAGCTCTTGCCCAGGCAGCCGGTCTCGAAGTCCGGCTTGCCCAACACCACGCTCGGACCGGCCTGCGGGTCCGCCTTGTCGAAGACCAGCACGCGCCCGTTGTTGCGATCGCTGACGACCAGATGCGTCTCGTTGACCGCCAACCCCTTCGGGCAGTCGAAACCCGCGCCCTTGACCGCGCCGATGTTCGCCTTGCCCGAGTCGAAGCCGGGCTGCCCCACGACCGCCGACGGGAGGTCCGCAGAGCTCGTGGGCGGCGTCGCATACGCCAGCACGCGGTGATTCTGGTAGTCCGAGACCACGAGCCCGTCCCCGTCCGAGTGTACGTACGACGGGCTGTTTAAGCCGGTCGCGCTGACGGCCCCGCCGCCGTCCTTCTTGTTGCCGTCGAAGTCGGTTTGGCCGACCACACCGTCCGCCGGCGCGCCATCGCCCTGCGGCACCTTGGCCCAGTGAAGCAGGCGGTGGTTTCCGCCGTCGGCGACGTACAGACCGTCACCGACGATCAGCCCGTGTCGGGGGCGGCGCATGCCCGCGGCGCCGGCGCCGGCAGCGCGGGTATCGAAGGCCGCCTGGCCCAGCACGCGATCGGCCGGGACATCCAGCGCCGTCGGCACCTTATCGAAGATCAGCACCCTGTGATTCATCCAGTCCGCGACCAGCAGGCGCGTCCCGTCGGTCGACAGCGACTGCGGCAGCTTGAAGCTGAGCGCTGACGGCTCCTCTTCGCCGCGATTGGGGTCCGCGCTCTCGAAGTCGGCCTGGCCGATCACACCGTCCGCGGACGCGCCATTCGTGGTTGGGATCGAGTCGTAGACCAGCAGTCGACTGGCCGGCATGTCGGAGACGACCAGCTGCTCACCCACGATCGCCAGGCCCCACGGGCGCTGGAAGTGCGTGGCGCTCACCGCCGATTGACCGCCGAACACGGCGCCCGCCCCAAAGTTCTGCTGCCCGATCACGACGTCGGCGGGCTGCATGCTGGTGGAGGGCAGCTCGTTCCATACCAGCACGCGGGAGTTCCCGAAGTCGGCCACCAGCAGCCGGGTACCATCGGTGGCGAGCTGCGTCGGGCTGCTGAGCGTGGCCGCTGTCGGTCCGCCCTTGCCGGCGTTGGCCAGGCCGGACGCGAGATCGGGCTGGCCCAGCGCGGCGATCGGCTCGCCGTCCAGCCCGCCGTCGAGGATCAGCACGCGGTTGTTGGCCATCTCCGCCACGTAGGCATAGTCACCGATCTCCAGCAGACCCACGGGCAGGCTCAGCGTATCCCCACCCGGCGTCGCGCGGTTGGGCGCCGTGCCGTGAAAGCTGGACTGACCGACGACGATCATGTCCGCCACGCAGGCCCCGCCGCGACAGGTGGCTGCGCTGCCACACGCCCAGCCCTCGGGCAGCGGCTCGTGGAAGCAGCCGGCATCGGCCAGGCAGCGGTCGGTGGTGCAGGGATCGCCGTCGTCGCAGGTGCCGGGATCCGTCAGCAGACACGGCCCGGACTCCACGCAGTCGCCGTTGCCGAACGCGTCCAGCCGCACCAGCCAGCCGTCCGTGCCTCCCGCGCCGGTCGACGCGGTCTCCCCGACCAGGATCAGCCCGTTGGACGCCGGCAGCACGCTGCGCGCGACGTCGGTCGCTTGTCCTCCAAGCGCGCGACGCCACAGCAATTGGCCCTGGCTATCCACCCGGATCAAGGCGGCATCCCCACCGACGTCACCGGCGATAGCAAAGCCGGTGCCCGCTGCGGTGACGCCGAAGACCGTCTCGTCGGCGACGCCCGCCAGGATTCGTTGCCACTCCACCGTTCCATCGATGTCCGTCCGCACCAGCCAAGGGTGACGGTCACCCTCGGAGCCCGCGACCGAGCCGACCAACAGATTGCCGCCATCGGCCACGCCCAACACCGCGAGCGGCGCGGTGACGTCGACCTCGACAAACGTCCGCTCCCACACCACCGTGTGGTCCGCGTCCAATCGAACGAGCCATGCGCGACCGGCGCCGTCCGTGCCCGCCGCGGTCACCCCATCACCCGCGGCCGCCAGGGCGCCGAAGCGCTGGTCGCCCTCGCCGCCGAAGAGCGTCTCCGAGACGATTTCGCCGGCGCTCGACACCTGCACCAGCCAGGCGTCTGTGCTCTCGTCCTCCGCCGTCTGATGACCGGCCGCCAGCGCGCCGTCCGAGGTCGCCACGAGCCCGGCCAGCGCCGATCCCCCAGCCGGTCCCACGGTCAGAGACCAGGCTGTCGCGCCCTCGCTGTCCGCGCCGAGCAGCCACCCGCGGTCTTCGCCCTCCGCCGTCGTGCGGCCCGCCAGCAGCCAGCCGGCCCCGTCAGCCGCGGTCGCGATCGCCGCCGCCACAGGCGTCTTGTCATCCGTGATGCTGTGCTCCCAGACGATACCCCCGAGCGGGTCCAGCCCGACCAGCCAGACCGCGCCTTCGGCAGTGGCGCCGGCGACAACCACGCCGTCCTCGCCCCCGACCGCCGCCGCCACGTGCTGGTCGCCGGGTCCGCCGAACGTCGCCTCAAAGAGCAGCGGCGGCCCGAGCGCGCAGGTCCCGGCGTCACATGCCCCGTCAAACGTGCACACGTCGTCGTCGTCGCACGGCAGCGTGTCGCACCCCTCGGGTGTGACGATGAACTCACTGCCGCATTGGAAGTTCTCGCACGTAGGCACAAGCTGCTCCCCCCCACACAACGCCGCGTCCAGGCACACCGGCTCCGCTCCGTAGTTGGCGGGGCAGTCCAGCGGCTCGGCGCAGCAGTCTCCCGCGTCACAGCAAAACCCGTTCTGGCAGTGCCCGGTGTAGCAGTCCGTGTCGAGATCGCACGACTCGCCCGCCTCCTTGCAGCCCTCGTCGGTGACGCCGTCGCAGTCGTCGTCCAAAAACTCCTCGTTGCAGGCCTCGAGGACCCAGCCCTCGAAGGGATCACACACCACCCAGTCGCCGTTCACGCAGTTCTGGACGGTGTGCTCGCACTCGCCCAGGCCGCACGTCGTCGCGCCCAGCCCCTCGTCGGTCTGGCCGTTGCAGTCGTTGTCCACGTTGTCACAGAGCTCCGCCGCCCCCGGCCCCTTCAGCGGGTCGCCGTCACCGCAGTCGCCGCCTTTGGTCGCTGTGTAGCCACCGTGGCCGCCCCCACCGCCACCGGGCGTGCACAGACATTTGGCCGGACCCGAGCCCCGACCGTCGTGATCATCGTCCTTGTAATAGTCCAGGCAGCCCTCGGCGTCCTCCTCGTCGATGACGCCGTCGCAGTCATCGTCGGCGCCGTTGCACGACTCGGGCTTGGGCGTGGCCGCCGAGCAGAACGTGAGCTCATCAACGTCATCGCAGAAGCGCGTGCCGTCGCACTGCCCGTACTCGTTGACCCGCGCGCAGGTGGTGGCCGCCCCGGCGTCCACGGCGTGCTGGTTGCAGGCGCAGGGCAGCACGTCCGGGGCGATGCACTGCTGCGACTCCGTGCCATCAGCCAATGTCGCCTTCACGCACGCCCACTCCAGCGGGCACCGCGCGCATCCGGCGCTGCAGAACAGCCCCTCATCGCCGTAGCTGACGCACGCAGCGCCGACATCCAGCGCGTCGCACGCGGCGGACTCCAGGCACGGACGACACAGCGCGGGGTCGGCAGGCATGCATGTGGGGGCCAGGCCCGGCGCCACGATGCACGTCCAGCCCTCGGCACACTCTTCGCTCGCCTCACAGCGCTCTGTGCAGACCAACCCGTCCCCAAGCTCCAGGCACAATCCGCTGTGACAGTCCGCGTCCGACTCGCATGGATCCCCTGCGTCCCCCAGGTTCACGACCTCGGCGTAGCCGTCCGCGATCACCACCTCCGAACCGGCGTGGTCGCCCGCCGTCCCGTCATCGTCCGCATCACTGCAGCCCGCCAGGAGGCCGCCGCACAAGAGGATGACTCCCAGCAGAGCCGCACGCACTTCAAATCCACTCGACACGTTGTTCATCTGTCCACCACGCGGCCAAGCCCGCCTGCGGTCAAGTGCTTTTCGACACAGGTCACCGCGGCAGGTTGTTCCACGTCAGAGGATCACCGGACTGGGGCCTGATTTCCCAAAGAACACCACGCGTTGATAGCATCGCGGGTATGTCGGCCGCCCTTCCACGCTGGTCGCTGACCGCTGTGTCGGCGGTACACGCTCTCGTTTTTGCGTGGGGAGCCGTGACCGTGTCGTGGCGAACGTGGACGATGCTCTCGATCGCGCTCGGCGCGCTGGCCGTCGGGCACGCCGCCGTCGCCGTTCTGGCCGCCATGCGCAGTCGGGCTCTGCGGGTCGCGTGGGCGGTCCTGGCGTGGCTCTCGCTGGTCGTCATGTCATATGCGATTTGGGTAGTCGTCCACTCCGCCACATATGTGGCGGCTGTGTACGGGACGCTTGGGCAGGGCGTCGGCGCGGTGCTGGCCTTGACGCTGACGCCGGTGATCCTGCTGACGCTGCCGTTCGCGCTGTGGGGCATCGCCGCCACGCGCTGGCCGTGGACGCCGCGCGTCGCCACCCGCTCCGCGCTCATCATCGGGGTTGTGGGTGCCGCGCTCCTCACACAGGCGCACAGCGCGGCCGCGGTGGAGCCGGTCTCGGGACCAGACGACCTGGAGGCGACCCTGGCGAGCCTGTCACTTGAGGCGCCCGGATCGCGTGCGGTGTTGTCCAACGCGCCGATCGAATGCGCGGAGCCGCTGGACGGGCCGACCGTCATCGTGACCTGGCAGGGCGAGCCCACAGGCGTGTGCCTGCAGGGCGACGACATCGAGGCGCGTCTGAAAGCGCTGCCGCTCAGAGCGCCTGTGAAGGTCGATCGGATCACCGGGGTCCAGGCGTTGACCCCGCCCTTCGAACTGCTGGCGGGCCTGGCGCTGCGGCCCGGACTGGACGGCGCGTGCGCCGGGCAGCGGTGCCTGACGCCCTGGCAGCTGCTGGCGCGCGACCTGTTCGTGACCCACACCCCCCTGCCCTTCATCCCGGATCTGCGGTTGGGCCTGAACCCGGCGGAGCTTCGACAGGCGCTGGAGGTCGAGGGTCAGGGGCTGGACGGGTTGGTGCGCTTCGAGACCGACAGCTGGCTGGTCGATGAGCACGGGGTGCTGCCGCTGGCCCGCGCGCATCGGCGTGAGGTCCCGGTCGACACACCGCACCTGACCGAGGCCGCGGAGGCCGCCGAAATCCACATCCTGGGTGCGCAGCAACCCGACGGGCACTTCCGTTACACACTGGATCCGTTCTCGGGCGCGGCGGACAACGCGTCCGTGTCGCTGGCTCGACAGGCTGGGACGACGCTGGCGCTCTGTGAGCTGGGCGGAGAGAAGGCGCTGGCCGCAGCGGCGCGGTCGCTGGAGTTCATGGCGGCTCAGGAGCACAGGATCAGCGAAGAGGTGGGCGCCCTCATCCGCACCCATCGCGACGGTCCGGCTCGGCTGGGCGCCACCGCGCTGCCGCTCATCGCCTTTGCCGCGTGCAGGCCGCGCACCGGGCCCGGGCACGACGCGCTGATCGGTCGACTGGCAGGCTACGTGCTGGCCATGCAGCGGGCCCGGGGCGACTTCTACCCGACCATGGATCGCACCTCGGGCGCGCCAAACGACGGCCCCAGCCCCCTGTACGCCGGGGGACAGGCGGTCTTTGGCCTGGTGCTGGTCGAGGCGATCGGGCGCGAACACGCTCCGGCTGACCTCCCGGACGCGGACCCCCTGGCCGGGGCCGCCGAGCGCGCCATGGACTTCTTTGCCCAGGAGTACTGGAGCGCGCCGCTGCGGGACCTCTTCTTCATCGAAGAGAACTGGCACTGCCTGGCCGCGCGTGCCGCGATCGAGACCCACCCGCACGCCGGCTACGAGCAACTCTGCCTGGACTACGTCGCCTTCAAAGGCCGCATGGTCCTTGACGAGGAGAGCGACGTCGCCCCGGACCTGGTCGGCGGCCTGGGATTCGGCAACGTGGTCCCGCCCCAAACGACGCCGTCGGCCGGACAGGCCGAGGCGCTGGCGGCGGCGCTGTTTATCCGGTCCGCGCGCAACAACCGCAGCGAAGCCGACGAGCTGGCCATGCGGCGCATCCTGGGCTTTTTGCTGCGCCAACAATGGGACGTGCGCACGTGTTTTGCGTGCAAGAAGCGCCGGTACATGGTGGGCGGCTGGTCGGAGTCGCCGGGCTCCACCATCAGCCGCATCGACTACGTGCAGCACGCCTGGTCCGCACTGGGCCATGGCGGACGCGCGCTGGGCCTTCTCCACACACCGTCGCCGGGGGACTGATGGACAACCGACCTGTGATCGAGCGCGACAGCAGCGGCGTCCCGCATATCAAAGCAGCGGACCTCACCGGCGTCTATTGGGGGCTTGGCTGGTGCCACGCGATGGACCGCGGCCTGCAGATGGTCCTAATGCGCATCCTCGGGCAGGGGCGCGCCGCCGAGCTGTTGGAGGGCAGCGACGCCATGGTGGACGTGGATCGGTTCTTTCGACGCATGGGCTGGGCGCAGGCGCTGGACGAGCAGGTGGCGCGGCTCGATCCCGAGACGACGGCGCTGTGCCAGGCCTACTGCGACGGCGTCAACGCCCGCTTTGAGCGTGGGCGCCCGTGGGAGCTGCGGCTGGTGGGATATCGGCCCGAGCCGTGGCGCATCCACGACCTGGTGCAGCTGTCGCGCGTGACCGGCTACCTGACGCTGGCGCAGTCTCAGGCGGAGATCGAAGCGGCTGTTTGTCGAGCTGGTGCAGGCGGGAGTGGACGATGCGCGACTGCAAGAGCTGTTCGGCGATATCGAGGACGTGGGCAGCGTGGACCGGGAGCTGCTGGCCAAGGTGCAGCTGGGGGACCGCATCGTCCCCGAGGCGCTGTTCTCGGCGTCCGGACTGCCGCGGATGATGGCGTCCAACAACTGGGTTGTGGCCGGGTCGCGAACGAAGTCAGGCGCGCCGATGCTGGCCAACGATCCGCATCTGGAGGTCAACCGCCTGCCCAACGTCTGGGTCGAGACGGTCGCGACGTGGGGCGACGACTACGCGCTGTGCATGACCATGCCCGGCCTGCCCGCGCCGCTGGTCGGCCGCACGCGCACGCTGTCCTGGGGCGCGACCTACACCTTCATGGACGCCGTGGACTCGTGGGTGGAGCAGGCGCAGGGCGGGCGACTGCGACGCGGCGAACGCTGGATCGCGCCCAGGCGACGGGCGGAGACGATCAAGCGCAAGGGTGGTCAGGACGTCGAGGCCGTCTTCTACGAGACCGAGCACGGTGTGATCGACGGCGATCCCACACAGGACGGCTTTTATCTGTCGACCCGGTGGGCGCCCGGCGACTCGGGCGCGGCCTCTCTGATCTCCGCGCACCGTATGTGGACGGCGCGCACGGTGGAGGACGCACGCACGCATCTGGGCCGCATCGAGACCGCATGGAATTGGGTCATCGCGGACCGCGAGGGCGACATCGGCTATCAGATGTCGGGGCTGCTGCCCAAGCGACGGCCGGGGGTCTCCGGCTTCGTGCCGCTGCGCGGGTGGGCCGCCGAGGACGACTGGCAGGGCTTTGTGGAGCCCGAGCGCCTGCCGCGCTGCATCAACCCGCCGCAGGGCTACATCGTGACGGCCAACCAGGACCTGAACGCGCTGGGTGAGGTGGCGCCGATCAACATGCCCATGGGCGACTACCGGGCGGTTCGCATCGCGCAGCAGCTGGACACGGACGGCCTCACGCTGGAGGACTTTCAGCGGATTCACTACGACGACTACAGCGCACAGGCGCCGGCGTTTCTGGAGGTGCTGCTGCCGGTTGCAGGCGACGGCCCGGCCGCGCGCGCGCTGCGTGCCTGGGACTATCGCTACGATCCCGAATCGGTAGGTGCCTCGGTCTTTGAGGCCTTCTACGAGCGGCTGCTGGCCGAGGCGTTCGGGCGGGGCGGGCTGGGCGAGCAGGTCATCGAGCACCTGCTGGGCGACAGCGGGATCTTCGTGGACTTCTATCGTAACGTGGATCGCGTGCTGCTGCGCGACACCTCCGTGTGGTTCGACGGCCGGACTCAGGCCCAGCTGTTCTCGGATGCGTTCTCGACCATCGCAAACATGCAGCCGCGGCCGTGGGGCGAGCGCAATCGGGTCGTGCTGACCAACATCTTCTTTGGGGGCAAGCTGCCGCGCTTTCTGGGCTTCGATCGCGGCCCCGTGGCGCTTCGGGGGGGCCGCGCGACGCCGCACCAGGGTCAGGTTTACGTCAACGCCGGGCGCGCCACGAGCTTTGCGCCATCCATGCGCTTCGTCACGGATCTCGGCCAGGACTGCCTGTTGTGCAACTTGGCCGGCGGGCCGTCCGATCGCCGGTTCTCACGCTGGTATGCGTCCGATCTCGCCAACTGGCAGACCGGCCGCTACAAGACGCTGCGTCCGGATTAGCGCTGGAGCTGCTGGGGGGCGTTGTTGAGGTTGTTGTTCCGCCGCTGCGGCATCGGGCCTTTCTGCTGTGAGCCCTTCTCATTGGCGCGCTCGCCCTCCAGCGGGATCCACTTCTGGTCGCGCGTCTTCCACACATGGCCCTGCACGTCGCCCTTGATGTGCTTGGCGTTGGGCACCTTCTTGGCGCGCATCAGGACTTTGGTGCCCTGCTCGATCTTCTGGCTCAGCTCCTTGGGCAGGCGCTCTTTGGCCAGACGAAACGGGGTCGACGGGTTGGGGCTGCCGCGGTGCGAGTCGATGCAGAACAGCTGCAGCTTGAGCTTCGCGGTGGCGCCCGGCTTAAGCTCGAGCTGCTCCTCGTCCTTCCAGCCGCTGCGCGTTTTGACCTCGAACGGACCGGCGGCGCCCAGGCGCTGAGGCGCGGTCTCGGGATCGCCGTCAGGCACAAAGAACAGGCCCGTGGCCTTGAAGTCGGCGTTCACCTTGCCCGTGTTCTTCACCTCGACCAGCATCCCGCCGTTGGTCGAGCCGCTGTACTTGATGATCCGCAACTTGATGGGGCTTGTTTTCTCGGACGTGGTGGGCAGATCCGCAAACCTGGGCGGCGCGGCCGTGGCCGTGAGCGGAATGAGCAGACTGATGATCAGAAGTGACAAGACGGTTCGCATGCGTTTCCTCCGGTTTCTGCGGCCGTGTGACGGCCGGACCCGAAGAGGTTCAACGCACGTGCGCGCGGATCGATCTATCCGACCTCAGTCTGATATCGTCGGCGCACAATGTCCGCCGGCAAACCACGCACGACGATTCGGGTGAACCCCGATGAGTGGCTGTCCAACACGACGATGGGCGACCCGACCGCCGGGCCGCTGCTGCAGCCCTCGGACGGCGTCGAGATCGCCGAGAAGATCGGCACCGGCGGCATGGCGGTGGTGCACGCGGGCCGGCAGAAATCGATGCAGCGGACAGTCGCCGTGAAGCGGGTGCGCCCCGACCGCGAGAGCCTGCAGGCCCGCCGGATCCTGCAGCAGGAGGCGCTCATCGCCGGGGCGGTCGAGCATCCCAACGTGGTGCCGGTGTACGACATCTGCCAGGACGAGGACGGCGGTCCGCTGCTGCTGATGAAGCGCATTGAGGGCCGCTCCTGGGACCAGGCGCTGAGCGAGCGACCGCCCGGCAAGAGCTACGACGACTACGACGCGTTTGTCGACCGGCACCTGGAGGTGCTCGTGGCTGTCTGCCACGCCGTGCACTTTGCCCACAGCCGCAACATCGTGCACCTGGACATCAAGCCGTCCAACGTCCTGCTGGGCGAGTACGGCGAGACCCATCTGGCGGACTGGGGCATCGCCGCCAGCCTGGTGGAAGACCCCGAGGGGCGCTTTCCGCGCGTCTCCTACTACGGCACGGTGGTCGGCACACCCGCCTACATGGCGCCCGAGATGGCGCGCGCCGAGGCCGACGCGATCTCCCCGCGCACCGACGTCTACCTGCTGGGCGCCACGCTGTACGAGCTGCTGTCCGGCATGGCGCCGCACGAGGCGGACACCGTGGAAGACGCGCTGATGTCCGCCAACACCTCGGGGCAGGATCCGCTGCCCGGGCACGTGCCGGTCGGCCTGGCGGACGTGTGCCACAAGGCCCTGTCGCAGCGTCCCGAGGACCGCTACGCCAGCGCCGCTGAGATGCGGGAGGCGCTGGAGGCCTATCGCCGGCATCGAGCCTCGCTGCGCCTGTGCGATGCGGCCTGGCAGCAGCTGGACACGCTGCGAGACATGCTGAGGCGCGGCGCGCCCGAAGAGGCGCTGAACCAGACCTTTACCGAGTGCCGCTTTGCGTTTCGCCACGCGCAGGTCATCTGGGCCGAGAACCCGCGAGCGCACCACGGCCTGCAGCGCGCGATGGAGTGCATGATCGAGCACTACCTGTTCATCGGCGACGCGAGGGGCGCAGCCCGCCTCATGGGGGAGCTGCCGGAGGAGAACGCCGAGCTCCAGGCGAAGGTCGCGGCGGCCGCTGAGGAGTCCCGCCAGGATCGCGCGCCAGCTGGCCGCCCACCGAGACGAGTGGGACGCGGCGATCGGCGCCCTGACACGGCGGCGCGTCCTGCTGGCCCTGGCCGTCGTCTGGAGCCTGAAGCCGCTGGTACACGGCGTGCTGGTCGACCTGGATCTGGCGCCGATGAACCTGGAGATCCGCTGGTGGTCATCCGCCGCATTCGCCCTGTTTGCCGCCGCGTGCGTCCTGTTGGGACGGCGGGTCATCATCGCCACGGCGTTCAATCGCATGATGCTCATCGCGCTGGTCGCCGTGACCGGCTGGTTGGCCGTGTCGCGAATCGCAGATGCGCTGCAACCGATAGACGTCGCGGCCTCGATGGTGCGCGACCTGCTGGCCTTTGCGGTCATCCTCTTCTTCGTCGCTCTGGAGGTAGACCGCCGCCTGCTACTGGTCCCACTGATCTATGCGGCGGGCGCGCTGGTGAGCATTCTGCTGCCCGCGCAGATCCTGTACGTGACCGGCGCGGCCCACACCCTGGCGCTGGGGCGCATCTACCAGGTCTGGGGCGCCACGCCGGAAGGCCGTCGTCCGGTCATGACCGACGATTCATGAGCGTCGGGGCGTACCTCCGCTCACAACGTCACTTTGTCCGCCGTGTGCGGTCTACGCCGGCCCTGGCTGCGTTCGCCTGCGCGGCCATCGCAACCCAGGTGCTGATCGGCTACGACATGACGGGCAGCGTCTGGGCGGCGCCCACGTTTCCCCTCATCAACTTCGGCTTCGCCTCGCTGGTCCTGTGGGTCGTACACCACCGCCCCAGTCCCCCGCAGCCCACGCTCCGAGCGCCGGGGGTGCAGCTGATCATCGTGCTGGTCGGGGTCGCGATTCTGGTAGCGGGACTGTCCGCGCAGTTCCCCGATCCCACCTGGGCTCAAAACGGGCTGACCCGGGCCATTCAGCGCGCCATGAGCCCGGTCCCCGGCGTGCTGACCAACGTGGCATTCGCCTGCCTGCCGGTGGTCGCGCTGCTGACGCTCTCCCGCAGGCTGGACGACTACGGTCTGGCCCGGTTCGACGCCCGCTCGCTGCTGATCATCATGGCGCTCTACCTGCCCCTGGCGATCTTCAGCGTGCAGGGCACCCTGCTGACGGCGGCCGTCTACTTCATCGTGGCGGCCTTCCCTGAAGAGCTTCTGTTTCGCGCCCTGTTGCAGCGCCGCCTGCGCGCCGTCATGCGCGACCCTCTGATAGCCGTCGTTGTGGCGGCTCTCATCTTCGGCTTCATGCACCTGCCGATTCAGACCCGCACCCACGACAGCCTCGAGTGGGCCGTCGTCTACTGCATCGGCCTCAACGCCTTTGGCGGCGCGCTGTTCGGCTACATCTACCTGCGCACGCAGTCGCTGATGGTGGTCGCCATCATCCACTTGTGGGCATCCGTGGCCACCGGCGCGACCGGTTAGCGGACGAGAATGAACCAGTCGCCGTTGTTGCTGCCGCCGTTGGGCCAGCCGTCCATCTGGCCCGACCACACCAGATAGCTGGACGAGCACGCCGAGCCTTTGGCGTCGACCCAGCCCCAGTTCACGCGCTGGTACTGTGGGCTGTAGATCGGGCCGCCTGCATAGAAGTCGTCGGCGCCGTTGGAGCCCCAGCGCTTGTCGCCGGCCTTGTTCAGCCAGCTGCTGCTGTCTCCGATGTTGTAATTCGACGTGGCGGACATGTAGTTGTCGCGAAAGAGGATGGCTGTGGCGGGCCCGAACTGAATGTCTACGGTGGCGCCGGCCAGGCTGGTGCGGTTGGACTCGCCGTTGAAACACACCGCGCGCAGCCCGTCGGCAAAGTCGACCTTGCGCCACAGCTGGTAGGTCGACTTCAGCGCCGGGTTGATGTCCGCCAGGTTGGAGTCGTAGGTGTCGGATCCGTGGCGTGCAAAACGAGCCTTGTTGAGGCGGCGCGCGCTCAGCACCAGCGTCCAGCCGCCGCCGTCGGTCGTCATGTCGCACCAGACCTGCTGCTTGGCGCCCGCGCCCTCGCCGTCCGGATCCAGCCAGTAGGTGCCGTCGCCGGTGGCCAGCCCCAGATCCACGATCTGCTTGCAGTTCAGCGCCGGGTTCTGCGCCGTGCCCTTGCCAAACTTCAGGCAACCGCTGGTGTGACAGAACTCGCCTGCCCCGCCGCACTGGGTCCCGGTGCCGGCGCAGGCGTTGCCGCAGGCGTCGGAGACCGTGTTACCGCAGGCGATCTCCGAGGGATCCGGGCACGCGGCGGCGCTCGGCTGGGTGCCGGTCAGGCCGCAGTCATTTGAGCAGCCGTCCTGCACGCCCTGCCCGCACGGGGTCGACGAGACCTTGGACAAGCAGGCGATGGTGTCCAGCCCCGTACCCACCTCGTTGCAGGGCTTGCCGCAGCCGGTGTTGATCGCCTTGCCGCACGCCACCTGGGTCGCCGCCGGGCAGGCCACGTCGCATGTGGTCAGGCCCACGAACGAGGCGCCGTCGCACAGAAAGAGCTGCTTCTCGACCGGGTCGAAGCGCACCAGGCCGGCCGTGCCGGGACCACAGACCGCACCGGACTCCCCGACGCGCAGCCCGGCCGCAAAGTGCTGGGTGGCTGTGAAGGTGTTCGGCTTGGCCAGGTAGGCCAGCGCGGACGGCGCCGGGGCCCCCGTGAGGTCACCATACGCGCCACTGAACGCCACAGTAGACAGCAGCCCCGCCTCCAGATCCGAGGCGCCCACGCAGCCGGTGCACGCCAGATCGGGCGCAGATGCCGTCAGCGCGTCCGCGGTCGTCGCATGATGGGCGCTGACCGCGTAGACCACGCTGCCCATCGGCCGGCGCGGCAGCTCGGGCTCAGACTCCACCTTGACCCCAACCCAGACGTTGCCGGCGGCGACGATCGCCGCGGTCGGCAGCGCCTCGCTTTCGCCTACGATCAGGTTGAACACGCCCCCTTTTACGGGCTTGTCCAGGTGGATCTCGCTGAAGAACGGTGCGCCCGCGGCAGGGTCGTCGTACAGCGCCACCACAAAGTCATACGTGCCCGCCACGGCTCCACCGGTGTTGGACAGTCGGCCCTGGACAAGCAGCGTGTCCGGCGCCGCGTGCGCCGGCTCGCAGACCAGACATACCGCCAGCAACGCGCCCGCAACCCGTCCGACATACTCTCTTCGCATAGGGAACCTCAGTAGCTGATCACCGCCAGCCCGTTGCCGCCGTTCACGCCGATCTTGCCGCCCGCGCCCACACCAGCGGCGTACGCCGGGTCGTCATCGTTGGCCGCGCCGCCCGCGGTGTCGGCGCCGCTCACGCCGTTGTCGCCCGTCTGCATCGAGACCGCTGTGGCGCCCCCGGTGTAGCCTGAGCCGCCGCCGCCGCCGCCGCCGGTGTCATGCGCGTTGCAGCCGCCGCCCGTGGAGTCGTTGCCGCCGCCGCCGCCACCGAAGTAGCCGCCGCCGCCGCCGCCGGTCGGATACACGTGGCCCGCGGTCTCGCCGTTGCCGCCGTCGCCACCGACGCCCGGTGCGCCCTGGCTCTGGTGGAAACCGCAGTCTGAGCACCAGCCACCCTCGCCCGGGGCCGATTGGGTGCCGCCGGCGCCGCCATAATGCGGCAGCCCGTCGCCTGCCCCGCACGCGGACTTGTAGATGGTCTCGACCTTGCCGCCACTGAGGCCACCGCCGCCGCCACCACCACCGCCGTTGCCGCCGCCGCCGCCACCGCCGGCCACGATGAGCGTACTCGCCGCGCGCCTGACGCCCGTGGCGCCACCGCCACCGCCGCCCTTGCAGCTACCGGAGCACGCGCCTCCGCCGTCGCCACCCGCACCGACCGTGCTCCAGCCGCCGCCGCCCAGGAACTGCCCGCCCTGCGCAACGACTACCGTCAGCGCCTCGCCGGGGGACACGGCGACCAGCCCGGTCGAGTAGCCGCCGCCGCCGCCGCCGGCAATGTACGAGCCGTAGCTGTGGCTGGTGCTCCACTTGCCGGCGCCGCCGCCGCCCCACAGCTTGACCGACACCGACGTCACGCCGGGCGGAACCGTCCAGGACTGCTCGTCGCCGGTGTAGGCAAACACCTTGGTCGCCGCCGTGGTGCGGGTCCAGGCGTTGGGGAGGGTCGCGCTCTTCGCGCCCACCACGACCACCAGGGCCTGCCCCTGGTTCAACGTCGTAAACGGCGACACGTAGGTGAAGCTGGTCTCGGTCAGGTTCGCGATGACCAGCGGCTGGCCGCCAAGCGTCACGGTCGTATCCCCAACGACAAAAGCAGAGCCGATGACGGTCACTGTCTGCCCGGCCGCGCCGGTCTTGATGTCCACACTGGAGATCACCACCGGCGGCGAGTAGACGGCCACCCACTTCTCGCCGTCGCAAACCTGGACGACGCTGCCGTCCCAGCGCAGCGTCCCCGCCTTTGCCGCATCACAGTCCGCCGGATCATTGCCGATCTGCACGCTCAGCGCCTTGAGCGTGCCGGCCAGCTCCAGATCGTCGCCACCCTTCAGATAGCCGGCCAGCGCGTGGTTCCCCCAGCCGTACGCCTCGTCCCACTTCGACGCGTTGGCGATGTCGGACGCCAGCGCAAACCCATCCAGCAACCCCGCGCTCAAGTGCTGCTTGGTCACGCATCCGCTGCACGCCAGGTCCAGTGACCGCGATGCCAGGATCGCCAGCGGGGTCGACTGCAGCAGGACTCGATCCAGCTCCGGCTCGCCCTCCACCTTGACGGCCACCCAGAGCGCCTCCGCGGACTGCAGCAGATCCGGACCCACGCCGCCCATCGCGGCCGTGAAGACGCCGTCCGCGACCTCCACGTCCTGGGCGTCGAACTCCTTCAACAGCGCGCCCCCCGTCTGGGCGTCATACAGTCTGAAAGACAGCGAGTATGTGCCATCGACAGCCGCCCCACCCTGACTGCGCAGCGTCCCCTGCACAGCCGCCTGCTCGGGCGGCGCAGCCAGCGCGAGCGCCAACAACCCCATCACTACTGTGTTCATTGGGTCACACTACCACGGTCCGGCGTGACGCCGTGCGGGCCTGGGTCAGCGAAGCCGCTGATATGACGTATACAGCTCGATATAGTCCGCAACCTCGTACTCGGCCACGGTGTCGGCGATCAGCTCCAGCGGCACGTCGTCCAGGGACTGGAACCGCACCGCCGTCTTGCCCATGTCCAGCGGCTTGCCCAGCGCCAGCCAGCGCGCCACAAACGCGCTGTGCAGCCCCTGGTCGTAGTAGATCGAGCGTAGATAGACGGCCATGTGCCTGGCCTGCGACGCCAGCCCGGCATAGATCAGCGGCTTGGACCGATACCCCGGCGGCATACGCTCACGCGGGATCTCGTAATAGATCGCCGTGTCGCGCAAGTGCTCCTCGTAGCCGGCGGGCAGCGCCCCGAGGATGGCCTCCCGAACCGCGCTGAGCGCAAGCTCCCGATCCGCGGGTAGACTCGCGAGATACTCTTCCGGCGTTCGGCCCAGCGTGCGCACGTCAGAACTGTAGCGCGATCCCGCCGCCAAAGCGCACGACCGTTCCACTCAGCAGCTCGTCATTACCGTCGCCCGCCCCGTCCGACCACTCCATGGTGGGCCCAACGCCGGTGAACAGACCGCCCCCTTCCAAGAAGAGACCTACGCGAGGCGTGATGGGAATCCGGATGACTGCGGCCAGCTCGACCGCGAAGCTGATAGAGGACGGCACCTCCCAATGAAACTTCCCACTGGAGAACTGCCGTTTGAAAACCGTTTCGGGACCGTCCCCAGCGTCGAGGCTACGCGCTGTGACGCCCGCGGTCAGGCGGGGCACAAACTCAAAGTGGCGCCCGGCGCGAACGATGTAGGCGAGGCCCGCCCCGACGTACACCTCGCTCAGACTGGTCTCGACGCCGCCATCCATCACGGGCGACCCGCCGCTGTAATCAAGCGTCACGGCCGCCGCGACAGTACGGCCCATAGTCGCGTTGGCGCTTATGCGCAGGGCCGTCTCTGATGACTCGTTCCACCAGCGCGGGTTGGATGACGGCTCTAGACTGAAACTGGAGAGCCCTAACCCAATGTTCAACCGCAGCCAGGGGCCCACGGTGGGCGGCTCGGTGGTCTTGGCGGGCCTGGGCGGCTTGTTCGGCAGCGTCGGCGGCGCGACCGCAGCGATGACCGGGACCGCGATGTATCGACGCAGGACGTACCCGGCTGCCGGCAGCGGACGCTTACGCGGCGGACGCGGAGCGGGCCCCTCCACAACTGTGAGCGCAGACCAGTTCTTGGCGAACCCAACGGCGTCAAACACCGTCTCGTGCCCGGCCACGGCACCCAGGACTTCGTCCCCAGTCGGCTGAACACGGCGAGACCGCCAGCTGATGTGGCGTCTAAGCAAGCCGATCACGGCCTGCGCGCTCGGGACGACAGGCCGCAGTGTTGGGGGACTCGGCGGCGAGACGGTGGGCGCCCGACCGGAAGACTGCCGCCGCGTGACAACGCGGATATCCGCCGCTATCCAGAAGACGCCCTCGCTTGCCCCCTCAATCCACCGCTTCAATAGGGGCTGGCGCTGAGCCCGCCCCAACGAATCGTGACTGCCGACGTGGATGTCGATGTCGTCACTGGGCTCCAATCCCTGCGGCCCCACGCGCAGGCGCCCGTCGTCAAAGCTCACGCTATTCAGGGCGGTGGTCATTGCGCCCTGCACTGCGTATCCGACGGTTGCACCTTCCACTGGCCAATCGGATCTTACCCGCCAGCGCGCTGACAACTCGAACTGCCGTCCAGGAATCAACAGCGGCGCCCCAGCCCCGTCGCTAGCGCCGGGGAGGTCGGCGTCCACGCGCGTGGCCACCGCCTGCAGATCCACGTGATGCACCGGCACTCGCACCCGAATACGGGCGTCCCCGACGCGGTGAGTATCTCGGACGATGACCTCCAGAACGCGCGGACTGGTATTGGGGCAGACACGACTGGCGTAGACCCAGGTTTCCAGCGTCACGTGCTCTCCGCGCCGGTGCATCTCGGCCAACCCGATTTCGCGGGCGTCGTCGACCCAAAGACAAGGTCCGACCGCCCGCACCCAGGCCGATGTGCTGAACAGCGGCGCGCCCGCGTTCTCGATTGCCACCGCGATTCTCAGCCACTCGCCGGCGTCCGCCACCGCGTTTCCGGCGCCGGCGCCGCCGCGATCCTCCAGAAGTCTCACGCCGCGACCAGACACAAAGCCGTGCAGGCCACCTGAGATCACCAACCCGGCGCTGACCGCTTTGACCGGATCGTTCGCACCGCCCGGGGGCGGCACCGTCCCAGGCAGCGGAACACCCAGCCACCGCGCTACCTCAGTCTCCACCACCTCAGGCGACGTGATCTGTCGCAAGAACAAGTCTATCTGCTCAGCCCGAGCCGCCCTCGACGTGCGGAAGATCTGAGAGAGCCCCGTGCGGATGGTGCCCTCGAGTCCCCTCAGCACGTCGGCAAACGCCAGCGCCCGCTGTTGCGTAAACGGGCGAGTGACACGCCTAAACGTCACATTGGTAAGCGCCAGGCACTGCGCGACCAACGCCTTCGACGGAAGCGCGTCGGTCCTGGCCGCCGAGGCGATGGCGTGCCGCGCCTTCGTGATCGCGATAATCTCCGCTACAGGCTCCACGGCCTGAGCCACACCGCTTGGCCCCAGACACACCACGGCCACGATCGTGACAATACGCACGACAATCCCCCCTCTCTATGCACTCTGCGGGGAGATACAATCACGCGACTGTGGCAAAAACAATCGACCGGGATCAGGGGGTGTCCGGCGTCAGGATGTGCATCCCGCAGCGATAGAAGTCGCTGGCGACATCCTCGGCCTGGGACTCGGCCGTGACCTTGAAGACGATCTCGGTCGCGCCCTCGGGGATGTCGATGGCCTCGATAAAGAGGTCCTTCTTGTCGCTCTCGGTGACGGTCGCGCCCGGCAGCATCGTGCCCTCGGCGTCGTGGATGGAGGCGGTGACGCCGCGCAGGCCGGAGCCGGAGAGCGCCGCGCCGCACGCCAGGTAGAGCTTCATTTCGGCGGCCAGCGTCTCGGGCAGCTCGACCTTGTAGTGGTCCACGTCGGCGGCGTCCTCGATGATGTTGCCGTCGATGAAGTAGTGCAGTGAGCCGTCCGGGTCCGCCTGGGGCGGCAGCAGCTCGGCGGTGGCCAGCTCGTTGTTATCGGCCTCGGCGGCCTCGACCGGGTTTGAGCCGCCCGCGGCGTGGGACACGTAGTAGAAGTCGTTGGCGCCGGCTGCGCCGCCGGGGTGCGCGACCCACAGCAGATACTCTACGCCCAGCTCCAGCGGCGCCGTGATCTCGCGCGTGCTGAAGTCGTCGGGGTGCGGCACGGTGCCGTCGATCTGCACCAGAATCACGTCGGGCTCGGCGGCCGCGCTGATGGACAGCTTGCCGACCGACATCGTCGCCCCGCTCTGGCCGGAGCCGGATGGATACAGCCAGAAGTCGCCCGTGCTGCGGCCCGAGTTGACCGTGGTGTCTTCCGGGATCGTGAACGAGAACACGTCCACGTCGGTCTCGTCCTCGAAGAGGCCGTACGCGTGGCTCAGCTCGTAGGGGCCGTCGGCGCTCTTGTTATAGGTGAGCAGGTTGGCCTCAGCCGGGGTGTCGCCCGTCTCGTCGTCGCGCGTGTAGGCGCCGGACGCGACCTCGGTGTCGGAGACGTCGATCATGATCAAGCCATAGGTGTTGTTGGGCTTGATCTGGGGGTCCGCGCACGCGCCGCCGAGCGACTCGATGATGGTCCAGCACTCTTGCATCGTCACGTAGTAGGTGCCGTCAGCGGGCAGGATGAGCAGCAGCGAGCTGTCGTTGTCCACGCGCGGGGTGGGGTCGTCGTTGAAGGCCACCTGCTTCATGTCGGCGCCGTAGACGGTCATGACCAGGTCGACCGTGTTGGGGTCGAACGCGGTGTCCTGGGCAAACGAGAAGATGCCCAATGCCTGCCCGGCAGCGCCCTCGAACGTGTAGTAGTCCACCTCGCCGGCTTCGGCGAGCTTGCCCGTGACGACGCTCTCGTCCGTCAGCTCGCCGTCCGCGACCGCGGCCAGCGGCAGCTCCAGCGCCGTCTCGAAAGAGTGGTTGTCGTCGTCGGTCTCCGGCGGGTCGACGATGCCGGTGTCCGTGCCGGTGTCCGTGCCGGTATCGTCAGTGGTCGCGTCGCCGGTGCCCGTGTCCGTCGTGTCGTCGGTGGTCGCGTCGCCGGTGTCGGTGGTGTCCGTCGTATCGGCCGACGTGTCGCCGGTCGTGGCGCCCGTGTCCGTCGTGTCGTCACTGGAGCTCTTGGAGCCGCCGCTGGCGCCGCAGCCGATCAGGGCCAGAGCCAGGGCCGACGTGGCCAACAGCGTGAGGTTCGGTCGTCGCGTCATTTTCAGCGTCCCTTGTGTGTATTGCTGGGCGGCATACCAAACAGAACCCGCTGGTGGTGTCAACGATCGATGTTGCTAGTGTGCAGCGCAGTCGCTAAGTTCGGCCGCAATCGACAGTCCGAGGTGATAGCTGTGTTCCGTAATTGTGCCTTGTTCGTGCTCGCCCTGACGCTGCTTGGAGCCTGCGCGGAGCCACGCGATCCCATCGACCGGGTGCAGCCGTTTGCGCTGCAGAAGTCCTACTTTGTCGGCCCGGATCTGCGCAGCGCCGCCGACAACCCGGAGTTTTGGACTCAGGCCACGCTCATCGACGTGGGATACGGCGCCGCGCAGGACGGGCTGTTCACGTCGACCTATGCGCAGCCCATGTCGCGGCTGCGCTGGCAGATCACCGAGGACCACCTGATCGGGCGCCTGTCGCACGAGCGGATCACCGGCTCGGACGGCAAGGGTGGCAACGTGGAGGTCAACGACGGCGTGATCGTGGCGGTCTTCGATATCGAGAAGCACTTCGACATCGTCAACGCCTACAACCCGACCACGGGCGAGATGCTGAACATCCTGGAGGAGAACACGACGGACAGGGCGTGGAACGAGCGCGCCTACATGCGCGTGGATTGGTCCAAGAACAAGAACGTGGACAGCTACGATTTCGACACGCTGTCGCTGCTGGGGATCTACGGCGGCATCGAGTACGAGCCGCTGGCCTTTGACGTGACCGATCCCGACGACCCCAACGCGGCGGTCTTTGACCTGGCCAACGGCTACTTCGACATCACCAGCAAGGCGTTCGCCAAGCCCAAGACGGTGGACCTGAGCCACCTGGGCTGGGGCATCGACTCCTTTCCGGCGTGTTATCTGGACCCGGACTTCTTCAACGGCAGCTTTCCCGCGGGCTCCTGCAGCCCGGTGGAGCTGACGATTCGGCAGGCCTTTCGCCGTGTCGAGGATACGGATTACGAGCCGATGGACTGGGACGGCTACCGCTTTCAGGCGTACGGCGCATTCACGGTTGAGCGCATGGGCTACGCGCGCAACTACGGCATGAGCGACGATCTGTGGCGCCGCTTTATCGCCCGCTACCAGATCTGGGAGCGCAGCCACCACTACGAGGATCCCGAGACCATGACCGGCCCGACCGAGTGCTACACGCCGGACACCACGCCATACGGGGCGGACCCGCATCGCGACGAGAACGGAGACGGCACAGAGGACGAGTGCGAGTCTGTGGGCAAAGGCTCGCGGTGCGACATCTATCGCCAGCGCTGCACCTTGCCGCTGACCGAGCGGACGACGCGGACCATCGCCTGGTACTACACCAATGGCAGCGACCTCGACTTCTGGGGCCCGACCGTCGAGGCGGCGCACGAGTGGGACGTGGCCATGCGCGCGGCGGCCCGATCCGGTCAGTACGCCGAGTGCGTGCGGGTGGGCGGCGACGACTGCAAGGGGCGCTTCCCGGTGTACTTCGGCCAGCAGGACGACAACGTGGACGCGGTGGCGCTGGCGGCGGAGGTCGACCTGTGCCGAAACGGCGGTGACGAAGGCGCTGACTGCGATGCGCTAGCGGACAAGATCGCGGCGGAGCGCGGGTACTCGGCGGGCGTCGTGGCCGTGGCCAAGATGCCGGAGATGATCGTGATGTGCCACAGCCCGGTGGAAGAGGGCGATCCCGAGGCGTGCGGCGCTGTCGGGACCGTCGTGCGCCGGGGTGACCTGCGGTATCACCAGGTCAATGTCATCGCCGAGCCGCAGACGCCGTCGCCATGGGGCATCTACACCGATGCCGAGGACCCGCTGACGGGCGAGACGGTGTCGGCCAGCATCAACGTGTGGTCCAGCGTCAACGACCGCTGGAGTCAGGGCGTGATCGACGTCATCCGCTATATCGCGGGCGAGCTGAAGGCGGAGGACATCACGGACGGCGAGAACATCCGCAACTGGGCGCAGGCGTCCGAGGCGGCGGCGGCGGGTGGCGTGCTGCCGCGCCTGTCACGGGCGGACCTGGAGGCGCGCGTCAACGGCATGACCGGCGCGACGAAGGCGGGCGGCGCCAAAAAGCTGCCGGACACGGTGATGGCCAAGGTCAAGGCCCTGAAGCATGAGCTGCGTGCGGTTTCGGCGTCCGTCGAGGCGCCGTCGTCCACCGGCGCCACCTATGCGGCGCGTCGAAGGGCGGCCATGGGCACCGAGGTCGAGGCCGAGCTGATGACCAAGATGATGCAGGAGTTCACGGGCACGCAGAACCTGCCGATGACCGACGCGGTGCTGAACGCGGCATCTCCGCTGCGGGGCGCCAACCCCAGCGTGCAGCGCGACCTCTATCACATGCGGGAGAATGCGCTGGCCAAGCATGGGCGGTGCATGCTGCAGGAGGCGTCGGCGCCGCTTGCGATCGCGGACCTGTCCACGGTGCTGCAGGCCAAGTTCGGCAAGTTCAACCCCGAGGACTCCAAGCCCGTGCAGCAGGAGCGCGCGGAGAAGATGCGGCGCTATATGGCGCACAGGGCCCACTTCTCGGTGGTCGCGCACGAGATGGGGCACTCGATCGGCATGCGTCACAACTTTGTGAGCTCGTCGGACGCCTGGGGCTACCGGCCGCAGTACTGGCAGCTGCGCACCAAGAACGGCACCGTGACCGAGGAGTGCACCGACCTGGTGGCGGATGGCGCGGAGTGCGTGGGGCCGCGGTACCACGATCCAACGACCCAGGAAGAGCGCGAAAACATGATCTGGATGTGGATGCACTCGTCGGTGATGGACTACGCCGGTGAGATCACCCAGGACATGCTGGGCCTGGGCGTCTTCGACTTTGCGTCGGCGCGCATGTTCTACGGCGACGTGGCGGCCGTCCACGCCGATTCGACCTACGCGACCGGCACGGCGCGCGGCGAGGCGATGCTCTACAAGATGGACAGCTTCGGCGGCATTCTGGGCATCCAGCCGCGCCTGGGCAACGCCGACATCCACTACTCGCGGTTGCAAACCGAGTTCGACCTGATCAAGGACTGCGAGACCGTCGACGATCCGATGAAGTGGAAGCCCAGCACCTGGGACGACGCGCTGTACGGCGAATGGCACCCGGTCTTCGACGGCATGATCGTCAAGGTGGACGGCAAGTACTCGCGCTGCCGTCAGCAAGAGGTCGACTACGTGCAGTGGGATACGCTGCGAGAGCCCACCGAGGTCGAGACCGGTGGGGCCTACTACCAGGGCGGACCCTCGGTGGACCCGCAGAGCCGCATCCGCATGCCGTATGGCTTCGGCACCGACGGCTGGGCCGACCTGGGCAACCTCAGCGTCTACCGGTCGGACAACGGCGCGGATGCTTACGAGATCTTTAACTTCTTCGTCACGCAGCAGGAGGTCGGGCACATCTTCGACAACTACCGGCGCAACCGGCAGGACTTCAGCGTGCGCCGCGCCTCCAACCGCACCCTGTACCGCTACAACACCAAGCTGCGCGACGGGGCCAAGGGGCTGGGCCTGCTGAAGAACATCTACCAGAAGTTCTCGCTGGAGCTGGGCTACGACTTCGACGAGCTGTGGCCGGCGATCGCGCCGGACTTCTTCCCGGACAACATCCTGGCGTCCGGCATGGTGTTCGACCACTTCACCCGCATGCTGGCGCGACCCGAGGCCGGCGAGCACTTCCGCCCGGGCTTTGATCCCGTGCTGCGGTCGGCGCTGGACACCACCTCGGAGCCCGGCGAGACGCTGGTGACGGTGCCCAACGGGGCGACCGGCTACTACGGCGACATCGGCGTGGGCGGGCAGCTGGTCGAAAACCAGCTGGCCGAGGACAAGGGCGAGTACGACTCCTGGTACACGGTCAACGCCGGCTCGTACTACGGCAAGCTGAACACGGCGATGCTGATGACGGAGTCGGTGGACAACTTCATCAGCTCCTCGCGCACCGACTTTGTCGACCCGCGCTACCGGGCGGTCTCGCTGGCCGATCTCTTCCCCGAGGGCTACCGGCGCTGGCTGGCAAACAACCTGACCGGCGACGACAGGCTCAAGGGCCCGCGCGTGGCGTCCAACTCGTCCAAGAAGCCGCTGGTCGATGACCAGATGTTCCCAACGCAGCCGCTGGGGTGGACCACGTGGTGGACGCCCGAGCCGGAGGTCTGCTTCCCCGAGGCCGGCACCACGATCTGCTCCACGTACGGCCAGACCGGCGACGCCCCGGCGGACGCGGGCCCCGAGCACACGACGATCCTGGACCCCCAGGTGGGCTGGGAGCAGCAGAAGTTTTTGATCGCGTGGACGCTGGTGTACCTGCCGGAAAACGAGAAGCAGAACTGGCTGGACATGATGCAGATCTGGGAGCTGGGCCAGGATTATTACCCCAGCTTCCCGGCGCGCATCGAGCTGCACGACCCGGCCGGACAGACCTACATCGCGCGCACATACGGCCGCGAGACCATCCTGGGCAAAACGGTCGAGAAGGGCATCGCGGCGCGCGTGCTGGAGTACGGCAACGAGCTGCTGGAGAAGGCCTACGTGACGGCGGACGGGCCCGACCTCAACGGCGACGGCGACCCGGATTGGTACCTGCCGCTGTATCGAGAAGAGGACGGCCAGCCGACGGTGAAATGGGACAGCCAGCTCAAGCACATCAGCGACACCGGCGAGGACCTGGCCTTCGGCAAACAGGGCTGCAACGCGCAGGACTCCAGCAAGTGCACGTGTGCGTCCAACCGCTTCTGCCTGGAGCTGCAGGACTACATCTCGGTGGTGGAGTATCTGCGCTCGGCGCTCAGGGCGTTCCACCCCGAGGCCACCCAGCTGCGCGGCATCTACGACAAACCGTAAGTACGCCCCCCAAAGTGTGAAATAGTGGGGTCATGCAGAATCGGAATTTGTGGTGGGGGCCACTGGTGGTCCTCTTCTCGCTGGGCGTGTGCGACGCGTCCGCGCTGACTGCACAGGGCCGCCTCCTCAGCGCCGGCGGTGAGACCGTCGACGGGGAGTTCGAGTTGGTGCTGTCCGTTTACGACGCCAAGACCGATGGGGCACAGCTGTGGACGACCACGCTGCCCGCCGTGCCGGTGATCGACGGCGTGTTTTCGGTAGCGCTCGACGATCCCTCTGCGACCGTCCTCGACGTGCCCGACGGCCGCTGGTTGGAGATCGCCGTGTCCGGTGAGCCCCCGCTCGATCGGGTGGCGCTGGCCGCCGTACCCTACGCCGTCAGCGCCGGGGCCATCGCGTGCAGCGGGTGTATCGGCGCCGACCAGCTCGCGCCTGCCGTGCTCGACGGCGTCATCTCGTCCGACGGCGGCGCCATGCTCGGCGACCTGGACCTGTCCGGCAATCAGCTGCTCAACGCCGCCATCCACCTGGCCGCCTCACCGCCGGTGCCCTGTGGCGCCTCTGCGATCGGGCGCGTCTACTTCGACACCACCGTCGGCGATCTGGTCGTCTGCAACGGCAAGACCTGGAGTCGCGTCAGCGTCTGCGACACGTCCTGCGACGACCCCACCACATCCGTGTGCGGCGCCGCGCTCAAGAGCGGCTGCGGCGACACGTGCTCCGGAACCGGCACCGGCCTCAACCCATTGCAATGTTTGCCCAAGAGCACACCGTGCGGCGCCCCCGTGCTGGACGCCTGCGACAACACCTGCCCCGGCACCGGCACCGCCTGCGTGACCGGCACCTGCGTCGACGGCGTCTGCAAGACCTTCGGTGACGTCCCCGCCACCGCGGGCGGCTCCTGCCTGGCCATCCTGCAGTCCAACCCGGACGCGGACAGCGGGCTGTACTGGATCGATCCCGACGGCCCCGGCGGCGGCGACCCCATTCTGGTCTACTGCAACATGCTGACGCAGGGCGGCGGCTGGACGCTCGTGCTGCACAGCTATCAGGACTTCAGCGCCACACCGCCCGCCGATCCGGACCTCACACAGCCCATCGAGGACTGGGTCGCCAAGGGGGTCGGCGTGCCGATCACCTACGAGAGCATTCAGTCCGAGTTCATGTACGTCATGGCGCTGGGCCAGCTCAAAGCGCTGGCCGACGCGGGCGCAGTGCTGCGGTTCGAGACCGACAACCTCACCGCCCACAGCACCCTCACCGGCGTCTCCATGAACGAGCTGTACGGCTGGGAGGGCGACAACAAGCCGCAGATCAAAACCGAGATGTGCAACGACAACGCGGGCTGCTTCACCGACGCTCCCGGCTTCTCGGCCTTTGGCATCGACCTGGATAACTCGCCGCAGATCTGCGTCGTCCAGGGCTTCAAGATCGGCTGGTGGTACGCCAGCTGCTGGTCATATCACCCGCTGATCAACAACTCGTCACACTATATGGGCGATTTCGCCAAGTTCGACAAAGGCACCAAGCACCATAGTTGGTGGATTCGTTAGCGGTCGGGCGCCGCGACGACCGCCCAGCAGCACTCTTCCGCCAGCGCGCGCTCGTCCTCGGTCAGGTCGACGCGCCCCTCCCAGTGGGCTCGCATCATCCCGATGAAAGCGCCGAAGACCAGCTCCATGAGCAGGGGCGCGGGACCGGGCCGGATCAGGCCTTCGCCCTGCGCTTTTTCCACCACCATGGCGCCAAAGTCCTTCAGCCGGTTCTCGGCCTTCAGGCTCTCCTCGTCCAGGTAGTCACGGTGGTGGTGCAGCTCCAAAAACGCGAACGCTTGCGGATTGGCCAGCGCAAACTCGACCATGGCCAGCCACATCGTGCGGAACTGCTCGCGCGCCGGCGCCGTCGGTGAGAACCGCGCCAGCACGCGCCCGGCGATCACGCCCTTCCAGTGGCGATACAGCGCGTTGACCAGCGCCTCTTTGCCCGGAAAGTAGTGATAGATGGTGCCGGTCGCGATGCCCGCGCGCTTGGCGACCTGAGGCACAGCGGTCCCGTGGTAGCCGCACTCTACAAAGCAGCTCAGCGCGGCGGTCAGAATCGCCTCGCGACGCTCCGCCGGCGCAGCTCGCACGCGCTTTGGCTTGGGCGACGTCATGGCGTTGGCAGTGTCGTGCAGCGGGGGTTTGAGTGTCAAACGAGCCGGCGTCTGCGCACCAGCGCCATGCCGCCCAGCAGCAGCATAAACGCCCAGGGTGAGCCGCTGCGCCCCGTCGAGCTGCAGCCGGCGCCCTGCTCCGCGCGCTTGTGCAGCGAGATCGGGTCGGACAGCGACGCGTCGTACTCGTCCGTCTCACCGGCGACCACCACATCCACGGCCGCAACCTGCTCAGGCGCGGGGTCGACAGCCACGTCGGGCTCTTCCTCAACCTCCGGCTCCACGACGTCATCCAGCGCCGGAATGCCGGTCGGCTCCGTCAACGCGCCGTGCATGATCAGGTAGATCTCGGGGTCGTAAAACGTCTGAAAGTGCCCCACAAAGCCGTCGCACAGGCCGATGTTGTTTGCGCCCTCCACGATGGACGTCTGAATGGGCCGGATATACTCGTCGGTGCACGTATAGATCGAGGTAAACGGCACGTTCTCAGGCAGCGGCACGCTGTTGACCGCGTTGAGAAACGCGCTGCCCGGCGACAGGTCGTACAGCGCGGGCCAGCCGGCGATCAGCGCGGCCCACGGCGCCTTGTCGATGCCCTTGTGCGGGGAGACGAACGTGACCAGGCGCGCCACAAGCTCATCGCCGCCGTGCGACTGAATGTAGTGCCGGGCGACAACGCCGCCCGTGCACTCCGCCAGGATGTCGATCTTCTCCTGCCCGCTGTCGGCGCGGACCTGCTCCACCACCTCGGCCAGGTCGTAGGTCGCCTGGAACAGGTCACCGCTCAGCAGCGCGGGGGGCTCATACACAACCGGCTTGAAGCCGTCGCGCTCCAGCCGCGCCACGATCGGGTCGAACCACTCGGCAGCGATGGTCACGCCGGTGATCAACAAGACGACGCGGGGAGTCTTCAGGGGCTCTGGTCCCTCTTCCAGGTCGCCCACGGTCAGCTTGTCCGCGTATTTGTTCAAGTAGACCTCGCTCCAGAAATACACCGAGGTCTTGTCGCCCGCCGGCAGGGGCTCGTCGCAGGCGGTCAGGGTCAGGGCAGCTAGCAGTATGAAATGGATGCGCTTCATCGTCGGTCTCCTACGCGTTGGCTCGTAAACGCTATCGAATGAACGTTCATTCGATAGCCGCTACGGAGCCTGCCGTACGCTGACCTGTCCTGTCAAGCGCTTATCGAACAATCATTCAATAAGGTTGTGTTTAGGGTGTTGCCGGAGTCGGCGGCGGGACGTGGATCAGCCGTTGGATGGTCGCCGATCCCTTGAGGTTGTTGATGAGCGCGCGGCGCGCCTGAAAGAACTTCTTGTTGGTCAGGCTCTCACGGATGGTCTCGGCGACCTCGGACCGGGGCTTCTTGCGTGCCTCGCGCTTGTCCAGGACCTCGATGTAGTGAAAGCCGAAGCGGCTGCGCACCGGGCCCGTTATCTCGCCGACCTTCATGGCGAAAGCGGCCTTTTCAAACGGCTTGACCATCTGGCCGCGCCCAAAGAAGCCGAGATCGCCGCCCTTGGGTGCGGACGGGCCCTCACTGAGCCGAATAGCGATCGCGGCGAAGTCCTCGCCTGAATCCAACGCGGTCTGGACGGCGCGTAGCTTGGCGACGAGCGCCGCGTCCTTTTCGGGTACGTCCTCTTTGGCCTTGATCAGAATGTGGCGGGCCTTCACGCCCTCGCGCTGCATGTAAAAGCGCTCGTTCTTTTCGTAGAACTCGTCTATCTCGGCCTCGGTGACGTCCAGGCTGCCCTGGGCCCTGAGCAGACCGGCCAGCGCCAGCTTCTCTTCGATGCGCTGCTTGATGGACGCGATCGTGACCTTGCCATGCCGCAGGTAGTTCTGAAACTGCTCGTCTGTTCGGAAGCGGGTCTTGTACTTGGCGAACTCCGCGTCGATCTCCGTTAGCGGCACCAGGATCCCGCCCTGCTGGACAGCCTGCGAGATCAGCTCCTTTTCGATGAGGCGCTTGAGGATGTTCTCCTTGATGCGGTTCATGCGCTCGGTCGGGATTTTGGCGCTGCGCCGCGTGATCTTGTCCACCTCTTCGTAGTACTTCGACGCCGGGATCGGCACGCCGTTGACGACCACGCAAGCGCCGGTCAGGCGTGCGGCCGGAGGCTCGATCACAGCCGGCACAGGCGGCTCGGGCTTGTCCAGGTGGATCAGGTCCTGGTCGTCCGTCTCGGGCGGGGGGCCGGCGCTGGTCGTCGGGTTTGCGGACATCGGCTCGGCTTCGGTGGTGGTCGGGGTCTCAACAGGCGGCTGGGTCGGCTCGACCTGAGGAACCTCCGGAGCCTTCTCGGTGAGCTGCACGCCGTTGTTTGTGGTCGGCGCCACGGGTGCTGCGGCCTCCACTTTGCCAAAGCTCTCGGGCGGCAGACCGGCCAGCCCGCCTCCCTGCGCCGGCGTGGACGCGACGACCGCGGTGGCGATCGCAGCCGGTGGCACTTTGACGGGCGCGCGCTCCTGTTTCTGGCAGCCGGCGACGGTCAACGAACAAAGGCACAAGGAAAAAACGAGATGTTGCGGCATTGGTTCCCCCCAATGGACGTCAACCTGCACGAGCACAGCGCTATTCCGGCGCCCAACCGGACTTCACAACGCCGTCTTCGTACAGCCACAGCCGCTGGTCGGCGTCGAACGGCCCGTCATACGTGACGCTGTCGCCACCGGGAAACTGCACGGTGATGCTGTCGACCGAGCTGTGCTCACCCAGGCCCACGTGCACCGTCTGCGCGTCCTGGCAGCCGTGGCCGTTGCCACCCGAGACGTGCCGCAACCACTGGGTCTCGCCGGCGGCGACTTTCAGGGTGGCGCCGATGGCCAGTCGGTTGGCCTTGACGTTGCCGACAGCCCGCAGCTGCAGCCAGTGTCCTTTGCCCGCGTCGGCCCGGGTGTTGGTCCAAACCGTGCTGGCGGACGCCAGGTCCAAATCGCCGTCGTGATCCATGTCGCCCGACGCCAGCCCAAGGCCGTACTCCGTCTTGATGCCGGCGTGGTAGCTGTCCAGGGTGAAGCTGCCGTTGCCGTCGCCCCAGTAGAAGTCGGTGGTGCGCCCCTGGTACGCCGAGCTGATGATCAGATCCAGGGCGCCGCTGTTGTCAAAGTCGCCCAGCACGGGCGAGAAGTGGCCCTCGGAGTAGCGCACGCCCGCGTCGCCCCACGGGAAGCTCCAGTCGCCCTGGCTGTCTGTGAACGTGCCGTCCGCGTTTTGAATCAGCACCTGCGTCTTGTCGCTGAAGTCGAAGAAGCGCGGGTGCGCCAGGCTGGCGACGATCAGGTCAAAGTCGCCGTCGGAGTCGATGTCGCCCCAGGCGGCGCCCACGCTGTGCCCGTACAGCCCGCTGCCCTCGTATCCGGGCTCGATGGTGCCGATAACGCCCAGCTCAGCGGCCACCTGCGTGAACTGGCCGCCCCCCTCGTTGCGATAGAAGAGGTTCTGGTTGAGGTGATAGTTGTTGGCAAAGATGTCCTGGTCGCCGTCCTGGTCGTAGTCCAGCGCGCTGGTGCCGCGCGTGCCGAAGGCGTTCTTGTCGTCGTCGTAGCCCAAGAAGCCGTGCCCGCCGGTCCACTCCACGAAGGTGCCGTCGCCCTGGTTGTGCCAGACCGTGTCCACGAAGTACCCGCCCGTCGCCTCCCAGCAGATCTCGTTGCCCAGATACAGGTCCAAGAAGCCGTCGTTGTCCACGTCCACCCAGGTGGCGGCCGCCGTCGGCGCGCCCGGCTGAGGCGCCCCGTTTTTGGGGCAGGAGTTGAAGGTCTGCAGGTCGACGATGCCGCTCTGCGCGGTCACGTCTGAAAACGTCCCGTCGCAGTTGTTGCGGTACAGGATGTCGGCGGTGCTCGCGTCCTCGATAAACGTGAAGATGTCGGTGCAGCCGTCGTTGTCGAAGTCCCCGAAGACGCCGCCCGTCCCGGCGTCCGGATCCAGCCCGACCTCGGGCCCGGCGTCGACCAGAGTGCCCGCCTCGTTCATCAGCAGGCGCCGACCATCCACCAGCAGGTCGTCCCAGCCGTCGTTGTCGGCGTCGCCCCACGCAAACTTGGCGCCAACGGGCAGCTCGGGGACGGCCTGGAAGATCTTGTCGGCAGGCTGCACGTCGTCGGTGGGCTCCACCAGCAGCCGCACCATGAAGTCATACGGAAAGCTCAGCGACAGCCCGTTGTAGAAGTAGTAGGCCGCCCCGCCGTCCTCGAAGTAGGTCAAATCCGGCACGTTGTAAGAGGAGTGGCAGTCGTCATATCGGTTGCAGCACAGGTTGGGGTTGGGGTTGGTGCAGCCCGCCGGCGGGGTGACGTCAAACGCCCAGTCCGGTGTCGTCAGCCCGTCCAGTCGCTGCTGCACGACGTAGATCGGCTGCGGCTTGTCGATGATCAGCGGGGGGTCCAGCACAAACGTCGTCCACTCGGCCGCCTGCACGTCCTCGGCGCACAAGTCGCCCTCCCAGTGCACGTCGTGTGGCCAGAAGTCGAAGCCGTTGTGCCCGAAGTCCGGTCGAATCGCGACGCCAACCGGCTGCGTCTTATCATCGGGCAGGGACTGGTAGCGCACCTTGATGGCGTGGATCTTCACCGGGTGCTCCAGGTCAAAGCGACTGGCCTGATTGACGCGCTCCACCGTCAGGTCCTTGCCCGCGACCAGCATCCCGGCGAACTGCTCGTTGAACGACGTGGAGAAGGCGCCGTCGTCATGGGAGAGCTCCACCAGCCCATCCGGCACGACGCCCTCCGCGGACCCGCACAGCGGGGGCGCCACGGTCTCCGGTTCAGCGGTGTCTTCCACCGGCCCCTCATCCGGAGGCGGCGGGGCCACATCGGGCGTGTCCGTCACGTCCGGCTCAGCGATCTCCACGATATCGTTCGGCGCGGGCTCGTCGGGCGGGGTCCCGGAGTCCCCGCACGCCGCCAGTGTGAGCGCCGCCAGCGCCGGCAACAGCCGACGCCCCTGTAGATGAAGACAGTAGATACGCTACGATACCCGAGGTGATGGGATTGAAGCGAGGGTTGGTGTTGTGCGCAGCGTGCCTGATGGCCTGCAGCGGTGACAGCAAACCGGCTCCACCGCCGCCCGACGTGGCGGAGTCTCCGCCCGAAGACATCCAGCCGACACCCGATCCGGGCGCCGCCGACGCGGACGAGGGACTGCCCTCACGGTGTGTGGAGGCGGTCACGTGGTCACCCGGCACGGCGGCGTTTCGCGACGCCACCGACGACTGGGGGCTGCACGACCTGGGCGTGATCGGCGTGCTGGTCCACGTCACGGAGCTGGACGGAGACGGGTGGCCCGATCTCATCATCCACCACGAGGGCGGCAACGATGTATTCGGCGCGCAGCCGGAGCGGGCGACCTGGGTCCTGCGCAACCTGCAAGGCGAGGGCTTTGAGGACGTCACCGAGTCGTCCGGCTTTCGGATGCGCCGCATCGACGAGGGCGATGACAAGGGCCGGGCCGGACAGATGATCGCCAGCGCGGACGTCGACAACGACGGCGATCTGGACGTCTTCACCGCCGGGCGCTTCGAGGAGGTCACCGCCACCAGCGACTCGTCGGAGCTGATGCTGAACGACGGCGCCGGCAACTTCTCGTTCGGCCCGGCGGACAGCGAGGCGCGCAGGCACGGGCAGCGCGACTTTGCCAACTCCCTGAGCTTCACCGACGTCGACCGCGACGGCTTCATCGACCTGTGGGTGGTCAACAACGTGCCGATCGCGGAGCTGTGGGCCACCAACGACCAGCAGGATCGGCTGTATCGCGGCGCCGGCGACGGCACGCTGACGGACGCGACCGCGCCGCTAGGCCTGAGCACGCAGCTGGCCTACAACTTTCAGATTCTCAACAGCGCGCAGGGTCACTCCTGGGGCTGGGCGGCGGCGGCGTGCGACCTGAACAGCGACGGCCTGCCCGAGCTGCTGGCCGCCGCGTATGGACGCACGCCGAATCAGCTGTGGCAGGGCGCGACCTCCGATGCGGGCGTCACGTACACCAACCGCTCGATCGCATCGGGCTTTGCCTGGGACGACAATCAAGAGTGGTGGCTGGACTTGAACGCCCGCTGCCACTGCAAGGAGCACCCCGACGACGCCGAGTGCGACAAGACCATTCCGCCCGAGGGGACGCTGTGCGCGGACTGGTTCAACGCACTGGGCGGCTATCGCTGGGACCACGCGTACAGCCGGGAGCCGTTCATGACCGGCGGCGTCAGCGCGTCGACCGAGTGCGCGGACGTCAACAACGACGGCCACATGGACCTGCTGACGGGCGAGATCGTGCATCCGGACGTCGGCCCCGCGGCGGACCAGGCCGGCCTGCTGCTGAACACCGGCGAGCCGGACATCCGGTTCGAGCGGCAGGACCTGGAGGCGATCGGCCTGGGGCGACCGTTTCTGGCGATCGGACGCGACGAGGGCGTGATGTACAACACGGTCTTCGACTTCGATAACGACGGCTGGCCGGACGTGTATTGGAGCAACTCGGCGTACCCCATCAATGAGGGGCTGCTCTACCACCAGGACGCGCCGATGTCCTTCAGCCAGGTGAGCTTTGACGACGCCTGGCGCCAGTTTCACAGCCACGGCGTGCAGGCGGTGGATCTGGATCGGGACGGCGACCTGGACGTGGTGGTCGGCTACCTGGACTCCTACTGCGGCCCCCAATGGGGCGGCAACGAGTGCTGGGATCCGCCGACCACGCGCGTCTACGAGAACCTGGTGGGCAACGCCCAGAACTGGATTCAGCTGCGACTGGAGGGCGCCCCGGGCACAAACCGGGCGGCGATCGGCGCGCGCGTGCAGGTGACGGCGGGCGGGGTGACGCAGACGCAGGAGGTCGACGGCGGACACGGTCGCTATACGACTCAGCGCGACCTGACGCTGCACTTTGGACTGGGCGCTGAGTGCGAGGCGGAGGTCACCGTCCGCTGGCCGGATCAGGCGCTGACGACCCAGACGTTTGCCGTCCAGGCGGGGTACCGCTACGGCGTCCAGCAGGGCGAGGATCCCAAACCTTCGAATTGATGAGCGCGGCCGGTAGACTGCCGCCATATGAGCGAATACGCACCCCCGGCGCAGGACGTCACGCCCCCTCAAAACCGCGGCCCGTCGGTCGAGCAGGCGCGCCCTCGGGCCGGCGCCGACACGAAGGTCGGGGCACCGAAATCGGCCGTGGCCGGCGCGCTGGAGAGCCAGGGCCGCCTGCAGGAGGCGGCGTGGGAGTATCAAAAGGCGGGTGACGCCGCGTCGGCAGCGCGTGTGGAGCAGCGGCTGCAGTCGGTACTGCTGGGCACGCCGGAGCGCATCAAGGCGATGGGCGAGGAGGCCGGCGCGTCGGACACCTGGAAGCTGTACTTCTCCGGCGGCATCAAGGGGCTGTTCAAGAAGGACGGGTCCGGCTTCGGCAACACGGCCAACGAGCGCGCCGCCTACCGGGTCAGCCAGCTGCTGGGGCTGAACCTGGTCCCAATGACGTTGCAGCGATCGCTGACGCTGCCGGACGGCAAGACGATCACCGGGTCGGTCCAGTACTGGATGAACGACATCGGCGACGCCCAGTTCGACGCCGAGGGCGACTACGTCATGAGCCAGGAGATGCGCTTCTTTGACTTTCTGATCGCCAATAACGATCGCCCGGGCAACATCCTCTACAAAAAGGGTGGCGGGCAGGTGGCGATCGACAACAACCTGGCGTTTGACGACGAGCTGTACGAGCACGTGAAAGTGACCGTGCCGGACGCCAAGATCCTGGCGCGGCTGCGTGCGATCCCGAAGTCCCAGTGGATGAGAGAGCTGGCGCCGCTGATCGGCAAGGACAAGGTCGAGGCCATGATGATGCGCAAGAGCGAGGTCCTGACCGCAGCCGCAAAGGCGCCCCCGAAAAAATGAGTCGATGGGTTCTCTTGGCCGCCCTGCTCTGTTGGGGCTGCTCCACGCCGGCGGCCCAGCCTCGCTCCGCCCGCACCGACCAGGGGGCTGCATGTCCAAAACGAGCGGCGTGTGTGTGCTTGAGCAAGGCCGCCTGTGCCGCCGCTGAGTCCCAGCGGGTCGGGCGGGTCACGGCCACCGCCGGCAACGGGATCGTCTACCTGAACGGCGGTCGCCTCCACGGCTTTGCAAAAGGTGACGTGGGGCGGCTGTGCGGCTCCGAGACAGCGACCGTGTCCGTGCTGGCGACCTACCCGCGCAGCTCAAAGGCGCGTGTGACACCAGCCGACGCGACGGCGCCTCTGTGCGGCGAGGTCGTCTTTGCCTTCTGACCCGGGGCGTTGCCCGTCAGCGGCGGGTTTTGTATCCTCGTTACATGAGCGAGCCAGAGGGCAACGAACAGGACCTCGAACGCGAGCAGGCGCGTCTGCGACGACTCCGGGTTCAGGGTGACGCCGAGATCGAAGACGAGGAGCTCCGCAACCTGGTGGAGCTGTCGACGGATCTACTCGCGATAACCGACTTCGACGGCTACTTCCGGCTGCTTAACCCGGCCTGGGAGACCGCGCTGGGGTGGTCGCGCGAGGAGCTGCGGTCCAAGCCGTTTATCGAGTTCGTGCACCCCGACGACCGCGACAAGACCGAGGTCACCGCGGAGCGGCTCCGGCCGGGCGTCGAGCTGCTGGCGTTTCAAAACCGCTACATCTGCAAAGACGGCTCGATCAAGTCGCTGCGCTGGAAGGCCATGGTCTCCACGGCGCACCAGCGCTATTACTCGGTCACCCACGACATGACCGACCAACTGCGGTCGCGCGAGCAACAGGGAGCGTTCGAAGCGCTGTGCGAGCTGTCAGCCGAGGCGATCATCATGCAGGACGGCGCGGGCATCATCACCCACTGGAACGCGGCGGCCGAGATGATCTTCAACCAGCCCGCCTCGGAGATCGTCGGCCGCCAGATACGCGACTTGCTCGGGGCCACCGCGGGCGACCGCATCGATCTTTTGGCGCTGTTTGAACAGAGCGACGACGACCGTATCGCCGCTCGCTGGGTTGGCGCGGACGGCAGCAGCAGGCCGATCGTCGCGGCGGTCCGCCCCTTCGGAGACAGCGACAGGCCGATTACTGGCGCGATCGCCACGCTTACCCCGAACTGAGTTCGCGCTCCAGCGGTGTCCGAAAGCGCGGCGTCACGACGACGCCGTCCATCCATTTTGTCAGCGCAGCCGCCTGTTCACCGAGCCGATCGGCGGCCGGAGCGCCGATGTCCTCCAGCAGGCGAAAGACCACCTCGCCGCTCGAGACCTGGCCCCAGCCACCGACAACGCGACCGTCGCACCAGATGGTGGGCCCGGCGTTGCCGTTGCGGTCGAACAGCGCAGCGGCGTGGTCGCCCAGGTACCAGTCGCGCTCTTTCCAGCCCATCGTGGTGGAGTCCAGCGCGGGCAGCAGTGTGACGACGTCCTCTTCCAGCAGCGCCACAGGCTCGGAGTCGTCGGGCAAGAGCAGCGCTTCGTCACCATCATCCACGGTCACTGTGACGGCGCCCGCGGCCTCCAGCGCAGTGCGCGTGTCCCTGGCCTTCCACCCGGTCCACCACCGCACATCTTTGAGCGTGGCCGGCCCAAACGCGGCGAGGTAGCGGCGCACGAGCGCTTCCTGGGCCGCCTCCTTGTCCAACGGCGTGACGGCGCGGCCGAACCAGGCCTGCGTGGCCGCCCAGCGGTACTGGCTGGACCGCCAACCTCCGGCCGGCCGCGATCGAACGATGCGACCGTCCATCCCCAGCACATAGAGCAGCCGCGACGAGACAGGGGAGCGCCGCTTCCACTTGCCCGAGCCCAGAGTGATCTCGGTGTCCATCAGCTCGACCGTGCTCGTCAGCTCACGCGTGAGCTTCTCGTCGCCGCCGGCCAGCGCATCGCAAACCCGCGCCTCGAGCGGGGCCAGCCACGCGGGCACGTCCACCCCCGGCAGCTCCGCCCCAACCCACTGCTGCAAGCGCCTTCGCTCATGGGCCCCAACGTCTTCGGCCGCGCCGGCAAAAAACACGTCGGCCACGTCCGCGTTGACCACGAAGAGCGTCCGCCGCATCGGGTGCAGGCGCCACAGGTCGCGGCTGGTGTACAGCGCCGCCTCGATGTCCGCGTGCACAAAGCCGCGGACGCGGGCCC
>CAZJHX010000074.1:0-50819 GCA_964545715.1 uncultured Myxococcales bacterium | reverse complement strand
GAGGAGGTACAGGACCGAGGCGATCTTCAACACACCACTTGACGGGACACTAACAGAAAGGAAGGAGAAAAAGGGCAGGGAGTCCCGTCGCCGAGTGGGTGGCCGGTCAGACCTTCAGCTGGCGGAACCCCCCTTTCAAGTGGGCACGAACGTGCCCGGATGCTGTTGGAGGCTCACGAGAGACACCTTGCCTCGGGCCCGCGCCAAACCCATCGGCCAGACAGCCGACAACTCCACAAGGTTGACCTGAAACAGCGTCCCTGCCGATCGCCCCTCGGGCAAACGACCGACATGCTACTCCTCTGGATGTCATGTCGAACGAAAAACCAGCGGTTCTTGTCGTTGATGAGCGGGGCACTATCGTCAGCGAGAATTCGGCAGCTCGAAAGCTCGCAGGGTCCGGCCGTGGACGCAGTTGTTGGGACGTGGTCGGCGCGATCCCGAATACCGACGGGATGCCGTGCGACAAGGGTTGTGTACAGCGACTCATCCGGCGCGGCATGGAGCGGCCCAGCCACGCGCACGTGCAGCTCTCCGACCGCCCGCACCAGCTGGACTGTGTGCCGGTCGGCAGCTTTGTCGTCTGCGTGCTGAGCCCCAGCGCACCGCATGATCCCGAGCCCTGGGAGCGCTTGACGCCTCGGGAGCGAGACGTCCTGGAGCTGGTCGCAGAGGGTCGCACAACCCCTGAAATCGCCGAGCTCCTGGGCATCAGCGACAAGACGGCGCGCACACACGTCGAGCACATGCGCACCCGCCTCGGGGTCAACACGCGCGCCGAGTTGGTGGCCCGCTGCTTCCGCGTCGGGCTCCTCCAATAACCGTCCGGGCAGGACTGATCCCGGTCAACCAGGGTCTCTGACCTACGTCAAGGTGAACGATCGTTCGTTCACATAGGCTCACTCGTATGTCTACCGCATCGATTGACGCCGAAGCGTACGTACTGGAGAGACCGGGTGAGCCGCTGGTCAAGCGCACCCTGTCACTGCCCGCCCCGCAGCCCGGGGACGCCATCATCCAGGTGACCGCCTGTGGGCTCTGCCACACGGATCTCGGCTTTGCCAACGGCTCCGTCACCCCCAACAAGGGGCTGCCGATCGTGCTCGGTCACGAGGTGGTCGGCACCGTGGTCTCCGCCGGCGCGGGCGCCGAGCATCTGCTGAACCAGCCCGTCCTGGTCCCGTCGGTCATGCCCTGCGGCGAGTGCGCCGTGTGTACCAGCGGCCGGTCCAACGCCTGCCCTCACCAGAAGATGCCGGGCAACGACATCGACGGCGGCTTCGCGACCCACATGGTGGCGCCGTCACGCACGCTGGTACCGCTCACCGACATCCCCGCAGACACCATCCGCGACTACAGCGTTGTGGCCGACGCCGTCTCCACCGCCTACCAAGCGGCGATGCGGGCCGGCCTGAAGCGCGGCGACATGGCCGTCATCGTCGGCGCCGGCGGGGTCGGGGGCTTCCTGGTCCAGATCGCCGCAGCCATGGGCGCCAAGGTCATAGCGTGCGACGTCAGTGAGGACCGCCTGGCCCTCATTCGCGAAAACGGCGCGGATCACACCATCGCCGTGCGCGACGTCTCGCCGCGAGACGTACGAAAGCTCGTGCGCACTTTCGCCAAGGAGCACGCGGTCCCGACGACGGGCTGGCGCATCTTCGAGTGCAGCGGCACGCCTGGCGGCCAGACCCTGGGCTTTGGACTGCTGCAGCGCACCGCCGTTCTGACGCTGGTGGGCTTCACCCCCAAGAAGCTCGAGCTCCGGCTGTCCAACCTCATGGCCTTCGACGCCACCGTTCACGGCAGCTGGGGCTGCCCAGTCGATCTGTACCCCGCCATCTTCCGGCTCATCCGGTCCGGTGGCATCACCCTCGAGCCCTTTGTCCAGTACGCCCCCATGTCACAGCTCAACGACGTGCTCGTAGAGCTGGCGGCGCACCGCCTGGAGCGCCGCGTCATTCTCGACCCGACCAACGGAGCCAACGCATGAGCCAACTCATCAACCACGAGCTTGTCCCCGACTTTGAATTCACCGAGATCAAGTACGAGCGCCGCCCGGTGCAGACCTCCGACGGCACACCCGCCGAGGGGCTGTGCCAGATCCACATCACGCTGGACAACGAAAAGCAGCTGAACTCGTACACCACAAGAGCCGTCAAAGAGGTCATTCTGGCCTTCCGCCGCGCGTCGATGGACCGCACGGCTGTCGCGGTGATCTTCACCGGCGCCGGGTCCCGGTCCTTCTGCACGGGCGGAAACACGGCCGAGTACGCCGAGTACTACTCCAAACGCCCGACTGAGTACCTGCAGTACATGCGGCTGTTCAACGATATGGTCACCGCCATTCTCGTCTGCGACAAGCCGACCATCTGCCGGGTCAACGGCATGCGGATCGGCGGCGGTCAGGAGATCGGGATGGCCTGCGACTTCTCGATCGCCGGGGACCACGCCCGCTTCGGCCAGGCCGGTCCCAAGCACGGATCCGCGCCCGACGGCGGCTCGACCGACTTCCTGCACCTGTACGTGGGCTTCGCCAAGGCGGCGGACTCGCTGGCGCCGTGTGAGTCCTGGTCGGCTCATAAAGCGCTGCGGCTTGGCCTGCTGAACGACATCGCGCCCGTCTACAAAGACGCGGACGGCAACTGGGTCCCCAACCCGTTCGTCATCACCGATCGCGCGGTGGACGCGATGGGCCGCATGATCCTCGGCGACTTCAAGACCGGCGACGCCAAAGCCGAGGCCAAGGCCGCCGTGAAGGAGCTGACGCTGGACCTCTCCGAGTTGGACGCCACCTGCGACCGGCTGGTCACCAACCTGCTGAACACCTTCCCGGACTGCACGCGCAAGACGCTGGAGTCTCTGCGCAAGAAGAAGCTCGAGCATTGGAACGCCAACAGCGAGACCAGCCGCAGCTGGCTGGCGCTGAACATGAACACCGAGGCGGCCCTTGGCTTCCCGGCGTTCCACTACGGCGAGCGCGGCGACCGCGAGATCGACTTCGGCGAGCTGCGACGTCAGATCGCTCAGGGCGCCACGTTTGACGCGGACATGGACCAGGCGGTGCTGCCGGTCTCCGCACGAGGGCGCACCGCGTGAGCCTCATCGACACCAGACTGCTGGAGGACGGCACGCTGCTCGACATCGAGATGACCGCCAAGGGCAACATCTTCTCGATGGCGATGATGGAGGCGATCTCGGACGCCCTGACATCGCACGAGAGCGATACCCATCTGCGGTTGGTCGTGCTGCGAGGCCGGGGTGGCAACTTCTCGTTCGGTGCGTCCGTGGAGGAGCACCAGCGCGAGACAGCGCCGACCATGCTCATGGTCTTTCACCGCTTCGTGCGGCAGCTGGCCGGATATCCGGTGCCGGTGGCGGCGCTGGTCGAGGGTCGCTGCCTGGGCGGCGCGTTCGAGGTCGCGCTGGCCTGTCACCTGGTCTTCGCGACACCCAACGCCAAGATGGGCTGCCCGGAGATCCAGCTGGGCGTCTTTCCGCCCGTGCTTGCGGTGCTGGGACCACAGCGGCTGGGCGGCGCGCTCTCCGACCGGCTGCTGCTCACGGGCCAGACCATCGATGCGGCGCAGGCTGCGGCGTGCGGCCTGACCGCCGAGACGCTCGAGCCGTCCGAAGAGCAGACGGCATTTGAGGCGCTGCTGGCGTGGTACGGCAAGAACCTGCGGGGCAAGTCGGCGTACTCGCTGCGACAAGCGGTGGTGGCCATGCGCGAAGGCTCACAGCTTATGCGCGCCCTGGCCGGTCCACTCAACCGCCTCGAGCATCACTACGCCGAGTCCCTGCTGACCAGCCATGACGGCAACGAGGGCGTCGACGCCTTTTTGGAGCGCCGTCCGCCGGTCTGGACCGACGCCTAGATGTCCACGCCGCGCGCAAGGATCCTCGAGGCCGCCGTCACCGCAATCGCCAAGCACGGCTATTACGGCATGTCGATGCGGGACCTTGCACGCTCGGCGGGACGCTCTCCCGCATCGTTTTACAACCACTTTCGGTCCAAAGAGGACGTCCTGTTCGAACTGCAGACCACCGCCTTTCGCCGGCTGCTCGAGTCAGGGCGCCAGGCGGTGTCCGAGGCGGGCGACGACCGGGACGACCAGCTTATGGCGTTTATCGCCAACCACGTGACTTACGCGGCCGATCACCGCGACGTCATGCGGGTGCTCGTCCACGAGGCGTCAGCGCTTTCGCCGGAGCGCCGGGCGGTCGTCCGCGGACTGAAAGAAGACTACTTCGACGTCGCCCGCGCCATCCTGGCCGACTTGACCGGCACCGACGGCCCGGAGCTGATGCGCGCGACCTACAGCGTCTTCGGGATGCTGAACTGGACCTATGGCTGGTACGCCCCGGAGCAGCACGGCCGACCACTCGACGTCGCGCGAACCATTCACCGCATCGCCGTACACGGGCTGCTTGAAGGAGAACCCTCTTGAGTGTTGCTGAGAACATCACCGTCGACCCCGCCGCGGAAGTCCTGGAGCGGGCGGCGACATACGTGGACGACCTGGACTGCGAGCAGGTGCTGCGCTGGAAGAAAGAGAACCCGGGCGCGCCCGCTATCGGCTACATGCCGGTGTACGTGCCGCGACCGCTGATCGAGGGGCTGGGCTGCCTGCCGGTCGCGGTTTTCGGCGGTGGCGACCAGATCGACATCATCCGCGGGGACTCCTATTTTCAATCGTACATCTGCCACATCCCTCGCAGCACCATCGAGCTGGCGCTGGCGGGGCGGCTGTCGGCGCTGGACGGGATGCTCTTTCCGGCCACGTGCGACGTCATCCGCAACCTGAGCGGCATGTGGAAGATGCTCTTCAAAGACGTCTTCTGCGCGTACGTCGACCTGCCGCAGAGCTTCGATCCGGCGGTGGCGGGCCGCTTCTATAAGGAGGAGCTGCGGCACCTGGCGGAGCAGCTGGTGGAGCTGGGCGCAGAGCCGCTGAACGCCGAGAAGCTGTGGGACGCGATCGAGGCGGAGAACGAGCGCTGTGAGCGCCTGCATGCGCTGGATCTGGTTCGGCGCGCCGAGCCGTGGCGCATTCGGGCGTCAGAGGCGTATCTGGTGGTCCGTGCGGGCAGCCGGATGCCCGCGCGGGAGCACTCGGCCATGCTGGACGAGTACGTCAAGATGGCTCTTCAGCGGGACGTGCGACCGTACGACAACGTGCGCGTGGTGCTGGCGGGCTCCTTCTGCGAGCAGCCGCCGCTGGGCCTGATCAAGACGCTGGAGCGCGCGGGCTGCGACATCGTCAGCGACGACTTCCAGCTGGGCATGCGCTACATCCCGGGCGGCATCCGGATTCCTGCGCCGCAGGATCGCGCGGGCGCTGATCCGCTGGACGCGCTGGTCAACGGCTTTCTGCAGCACGGCACGCCGACGGCCTGCCGCTACATCGACGACAACGAGAAGGGCGCTGCCCTGGTGGAGGAGGTCGCTGTGACCGCCGCGGACGGCGTGGTGTTTGCCGCGGCGTCGTTCTGTGACCCGGCACTGCTCGACCAGCCGATGCAGGAGGCCGCGCTCACGCGGGCGGGCATCCCGTTCACGTCCCTGAAGTTCGCCGAGAACTCGGGACAGTTCCAGACCATCCGTGAGCAGGCGGGCGCCTTCTCCGACTCCGTGAAGCTTTGGGGGACCATGCCATGAGCACCACACCGACAGGCACGCATAAGGACGACAGCCAGCGGCGTCAAAAGGAGATGATCTCCAATCACTTCGACGCGTTGTCGACCGCCAAAGAGACCGGCAAGAAGGTCGTGTACACGTTTGTACCGGGCAACCTGACCGAGCTGATCGACGCGCTGGGCATGCTGCCGGTGCTCCCCGAGATCAACGCCCTGCAAAGCGGCATGCGCAAGCAGTCCAAGGGGTACATCGCGGAGGCCGAAAAGGCGGGCCACTCCCAGGACGTCTGCACATACGTGAAGTGCGACATCGGCATGATGCTGGGCGGCAACGTGGGACCGACCGGCCAGAAGCTGCCCGAGCCCGACCTGCTGCTGCTGAGCTACACCGGGTGCTTCACATTCATGAAGTGGTTCGAACTGCTCAAGGAGGCCTACGACTGCCCGGTGGTGATGCTGCACGTGCCTTACCAGCCGGACGGGATCATCACCGAGAACATGCGCCGCTACATCGTGGACCAGCTGCGCGAGAAGGTCATTCCGGCGCTGGAGAAGGTGGCGGGGGTCAAGCTGGACCTGGACGCGCTGGGGGAGCGAATGGCCCTGAGCGCCAAGGCGGAGGACGACCTGGTCGCCGTCTGGGAGTCGGCCAAGCACCGCCCGTCGCCCATCGACGGGTACTTTGGCGGCGTCTTCTACATCGGCCCGATCTTCACGGCGTTTCGCGGGACGCAGGCCGCGGTCGACTACTACGACGCGCTTAGACGGGAGGTCGAGGCGCGCATCAAGACCGGCGAGGGTCCGATGACGCCGGATGGTCCGATGAACGATCAGCGCTACCGTCTGGTGGTCGAGGGCCCGCCCAACTGGACCAACTTCCGGGACTTCTGGCGCATGTTCAGCAAGGAGGGCGCGGTCTGTGTCTCCAGCACCTACACGCGCGTGGGGGGCCTGTACGACACCGGCTTCCGTCACGACCCACAGCGTCCGCTGGAGAGCCTGGCCGACTACTGCCTGGGTTGTTACACGAACCTGGGACTGCCCACCCGCGTCGACCTGCTGGAGAAATATGTGCGCGAGTACGAGGCGGACGGTCTGCTCATCAACAGCGTGAAGTCGTGCAACTCTTTCAGCGCCGGACAGCTGCTGATGCTGCGCGAGATCGAGAAGCGGACAGGCGTGCCGGGCGGCTTCATCGAGTCGGACCTGGTCGATCCGCGCTACTTCGGCAAAGCCAACATTGAAAACCGCGTGCAGAGCTACCTGCAGGTGCTCGAGGCGCGCAGGGGACGGGCAGTCGCATGAGAGTTGTCGTCGGGGTGGACCTGGGCTCCACCACTACCAAAGCGGTCCTTTTGGACGAGAGCGGCGAGATCGTCGCGCGCGGGATCACCAACAGCCGCAGCAACTACGACGTGGCATGTCGCGTGGCGCTGCAGGAGGCGCTGTCGACCGCGCGCTTCCATCGGCTGCGGGACGTGCTCACCGAGAACGACGCGGCGAACGAAGTGCTGCAAAGCGAGCTGGTCGAGGCCTACAAGCTGGAGATCTATCGCGACCAGCTGGAGGAGCTGCGTGAGTCGATCATGCAGCTGGTCAACAGCAAGGCGCATCGAGACTTCCGCGCCGTTTTGGAGCCGGCCGTCACGCGGGTGATGGACGCGTCCGTTCGGGAGTCGTCAGAGCTGTATGGGTACGGCGTCAAGCGCCGAAGCGACTTCTTTCGCGACCTGGCGGGCGAAGCCTTCATGACGGAGGCGGAGATGGTGTGCGCCAACCCGGACGTACCGTTTGACCGGCTGATCGGGCTGTTCGACCGCTCGATTCTGGACGTGGAGACACAGGCCGCGGAGCGAGACTTCGGAGCCGTGTTGGAGCGCGCGATGACCAGGCTTGCGCAGACGGGTGCCGAGGTCGGCGGGGAGATCCGCGCGCTGGCGGCGCAGGTGGCGTCGGAGCCGATCGAGACCCTGTCGTTTGTCGGGACCGGGTACGGGCGTCAGACGCTGCCCTTCGCCAAGGAGGCGATTCGCAGCGAGATCCTCTGCCACGGGCGCGGGGCGCATCGCAGCTTCAATGGGACGCGCACGGTGCTGGACATCGGCGGGCAGGACACCAAAGCCATTCAGGTCGACGCACACGGCGTGGTGACGTCGTTTCAGATGAATGACCGCTGCGCGGCGGGCTGCGGCCGGTATCTGGGCTACATCGCCGACGAGCTGAACCTGGGGCTGCACGAGCTGGGGCCGCTGGCGCTGAAGGCGCGCAAGATGGTGAAGGTCAACTCGACCTGCACGGTGTTTGCGGGCGCAGAGCTGCGGGAGCGGCTGGCGCTTGGACAGCGGCGCGAGGACATCCTGGCGGGCCTGCATCGGGCGATCATGCTGCGCGCGATGAGCCTGCTGGCGCGCTCGGGCGGCGTCTTCAACGAGTTCACGTTTACCGGCGGGGTCTGCAAAAACCCGATGGCGACGCAGATTCTCGAGGGGCTGATCGCCGAGCACTACGGGGCGGAGATCAAGATGAACGCGCACCCGGACTCCATCTACATGGGCGCGCTGGGTGCCGCGCTGTTCGCGGTGGAGGACGTGCGCGCCGGACATGCGCATCGACTGGCGACGCACGACCGCGCGGCCGCCTGAGGAGGACGGATGAAAGTTCATACAACGTGTGGCGTGGACGTGGGCTCGGCCTCGGTCAAGATCGCGATCATGCGCAGCAAGGCCGGGGCCGATGCGGAGCTGCTGTCCAGTCGGACGGCGCGTATTCGCAGGCGAGCGCTGGTGGACGTGATCAAGGGCGCCTTTCAGGAGGCGTGGGCGGACGCGGGGTTGGTCCATCTGGACTACACGGCCAGCACCGGGGACGGCGACACGGTCAACTTCCGCACCGGGCACTTCTACTCCATGACCACCCATGCGCGTGGGGCCCTCTTCCTCGTGCCTGGCGCGCGTGGCGTGGTCGACGTCGGCGCGCTACATGCGCGAGCGATGCGCATCGACGAGCGCGGCAAGGTGCTGGCGCACCGCATGACCAGCCAATGCGCCAGCGGCAGTGGTCAGTTTCTGGAGAACATCGCGCGCTATCTGGGCGTGCCGCTGTCGGACGTGGGCCAGCTGTCTCTCGGCGCGACGGCGCCGGAGGGCGTGTCCAGCATCTGCGCGGTGCTGGCTGAGACCGACGTGATCAACATGGTCAGTCGGGGCATCGAGACCAACGACATTCTGAAGGGCATCCACCTGAGTATCGCGGGCCGGCTGGCGCGCCTGGTGCGGGCCGTCAAGGCGGAGGGCGAGGTGGTCGTCACGGGCGGGCTTGGCGCCGACGTGGGCCTGATCGCAGCCCTGGTAGAGCAGCTGGCGACCGGCCGACGCAACAAGAAGAAGGCCCCCGAGGTCACGGTCAAAACTCATCCCGATGGCGCCCTGGCGGGTGCGATCGGGGCCGCGCTACTTGGCGCGTTTCGTTATGAGCAGCTGGAGAGATCCGGACGGCTCCATCTCACAACGCAGGTGCAATTATGATGATCGCGAGTTCCAAGAAAGTGCAGGCTCACAACCCGTGGGCCGTCATCGTGGGCCGGGGCGCGCACGGCAAGCGGGAGGCCGCACAGACCATCGTCGAGAAGCTGCGCGGCAAGGGCCTGCGTGTCGGTGGCGTGCTGACCTCGCGCATGAAAACCGATGAGTGCAATTCCTACGAGTTGGTGGACCAGCGCTCGGGCAGCCGCATCGCGTTGGCGGAGCCGGGGCCCGACCCGGACATCTGCGACCTGCGCTTTCATCCGGAGGCCTTCGAACGCGCAGACGCCTGGTGCCGGGCGCCGGACCTGGACGTCGTCATCATCGAGCTGGGCAAGCTGGAGGCCAAAAACCGCGGGTTCTGGCAGACCTTTGAGAAGTTGATGCATGGACCGCCACGGCTGGTGCTGACGCTGGTGAGGCCGGAGGTGCTCGCGGACATCGGGCTGCGCCTGCCGGACCCGATCTCGTGGCTGGACCTGACGGAGCAGCCGACCGATATCGACACGTTTGTGGAGTCGATCGCCGCGCAGCCGCGAGCCGCCGCCGTGTTTGGCGTGCGCGGCTTCTCGGACTCGGGGAAGACGCGGTTGGTGGAGCAGCTGCTGCCGCCGCTGATCGGTCACGGGCTGCGGGTCGCCACGGTGAAGCACGCCAGCCATGAGCTGACGTTGGACGTGCGTGGCAAGGACTCGCACCGTCACGCCGACGCCGGAGCGTCTCGTGTGCTGTTGGTCGGCCCGTCGTCGGCCAGCTTGTTCGTACACGAGGGATCGCCGCCGGAGCTACAGCCGTGGCTGCCGATGCTGGGAGAGGACGCCGACCTGATCCTGGTGGAGGGGTTCAAGCGCACACGGATGCCCCACGTGGAGATCGTGACGGTGGACGGAGCGCCGTGGGGGCTGGATCGCACGTCGACGGAAGGTCGCCGCTCATGGCTGATCACCCGGCCGCCGATCGAAGGCGACCATCTGGACTTCCCGGCGGAGCTCGTCGATGAGCTGGCGGCGGGGATCCACGAGCATCTCTTCGGCGCCGGAGCCTGACGCGGCCATGGCTACAACCATTATCGAGCCGTTCCGCATCAAAGTGGTCGAGCCGATCGCCCTGACGACGCGCGCCCAGCGACAGGAGCTGATCAAGGAGGCGGGCTACAACCCGTTCAAGCTGCGCGCCGAGAACTGCATGATCGACCTGCTGACGGACTCGGGTACCGGCTCCATGAGCTCGTACCAGTGGGCGGCCATGATGATCGGGGACGAGAGCTACGCGGGCGCGGGCAGCTGGTTCCGCTTTGAGTCGGCCGTGCGGCGGGTGTTTGGACACGCGCATGTGTTTCCGACGCATCAGGGCCGCGCGTCTGAGCGCATCCTCTTCTCGGCGGCCGTCAGCGAGGGCCAGATCGTACCGGGAAACGGCCACTTCGACACGACGCGGGCCAACATCCAGGCGCGCGGAGCCACCGCGCTGGATCTGCCGATCGCGGAAGCGGCGGACCCGGAGAACATGCACCCGTTCAAAGGCAACATCGACACCGACGCGCTGGACGCGCTGCTGACCGAGCACGGCCGAGATGTGGTGCCGCTGGTGCTGATGACGATCACGCACAACGCCGGCGGCGGCCAGCCGGTGAGCCTGGCCAACATGCGCGAGGTGGCGCAGATCTGTCATCACCACGGCGTGCCCCTGTTCCTGGACGCGGCGCGCTTCGCTGAGAACGCGTGGCTCATCAAGGTACGCGAGCCGGGTCAGGCGGACAGGGCCCCGCGCGACATCGCCAGGGAGGTGTTCCACCTGGCGGACGGCGCCATGATGAGCATGAAGAAGGACGCCTTCGGCAACATCGGCGGCCTGCTGACGGTCAACGACTCCGACCTGGCGGAGAACGTGCGACAGCTGCTGATCCGCACGGAGGGCTACGTCACGTACGGCGGCCTGACGGGACGCGATCTCGAGGCGCTGGCCGTGGGCCTGGACGAGATCCTGGACCCGGCGTATCTGGCTTATCGCCACGCATCCAGCAAGTACCTGGCCGACCACCTCTCCGACGTCGGCGTGCCGCTGATCAAGCCGGCGGGTATGCACGGCGTCTATATCGACGCGCGCCGCTTCTGCAGTCACCTGCCCAACTCCGCCCTGCCCGGCTGGTCGCTGAGCATCGCGCTCTACGTGGAGGCAGGCGTGCGCGCGTGCGAGGTCGGCAACGTTATGCTGGGCTCAGTCGCACCCGACGGCGCGCCGCGCTGGCCAACCCTGGATCTGGTCCGCCTGGCCATCCCGCGCCGCGTCTACACCCAAAGCCACATCGACTACGTCGCAGAGTGCATCGCGGAGCTTTATACCAAGCGCGCGGAGATCGCCGGCATGACGATGCTGGGCCCGCGCACGGTGCTGTCCCACTTCACGGCGGACTTTGCGCCGGCGGTGCAAACCGAGGCCGCCTGAGCTGCTGATGTCACGCGGGGTGGAGCCGCTCAGTAAGACCAACCGGCTTCTTTGATGCGGTAGGCGGATGCGACTCCCAGATGCACCAGCACGTTGTGGTACACCGCCAGCAACGAGTTGAACCGGTCCTTTCTGTCATTGGTAGTGACGTAATCGTGGAGATCTCCCGTCGTGATGTAGGCGTGTGCGGCCAGCTCCTCGGCGCGACTCGACCACCAAGCGTGTTCCGTGTTGGCCCACGCAATCAACTCCGCCCCGGCGGCGGCGCCCGCCGAGGTTGCCGTCTTGACGAGGTGCTCCGCATTGTCGCGCAGGTTGTTCGCCGCCGACAACAGCTCGCCGTAGTGGGGCAGCCGGCGCGATAACGCCTCGGTGACGCGGCCCACCTCCGCCCGATAAGCCGTCAGCTTCAGCCTCTTGGCCTCGGCGTTGTCGATCGCCTCCAAGCTGACGGGGAGGAAGCCGCGCGCCAACTCAGCAGCGCGCGCAACCGCGTGGCGCGGGGCTGCCGGCGCCGCAGCCGGTTGGTTCTTGATCGCGTCCAGGTTTGTGAGCCTGGCTTGCCACCGCTCGATCATCTGTCGAATCGACTGGGTGTCGTACTCCATGAGTCGCGACCCCAGCCGTCTCTCAACGCCCAGGAAGGTGGTCAGGGCTTGCCGGATGGCCATTTCATAAACGCCGACATATCCGTCATGCCCGAAACACGCCGCGTAGCGGTCTTCACACTCGACGATCAGCCGAGCGAGCGCGCCGATGTACTCGCCGAGGTCCCGAATGTACTCATCATCGCTGGGCTGGTCCGGCCTCCGACGAGCCCGCTGCAACGCGCCGGCCCCGACAGGCGCAGCCTGGGCGGCGCTGGAGTACAGCACACGCAGAGACAGCGACGGCTCGGTGCCGCAGTGACCGTCCACCGGAATCGGCTCACTCGAAGACGACATGCGGAATGCGTTCTGTTTCCACTCGACGTGCGCCGCGTCCCGCACGAGGCCGACGAAAAGTCGCAGCCGCTCCGGGAAGTTGGTCGTCGACGGGCGCGAGTGCGTGATGGCGGCCGCGCACGCCCAGAGGTAGTCGAAGTCTCCGATGATGTGTTTCAGGTACATCTTCCCGCACTCGGACAGGACGACCCGGGCGTCGCCCAACTTGCCGTGGATCAGCTCGTGGCTCCTGGTGAACCACACCAGGCGCCGTCGTCTGTCGTGCAACGCATTCATCGCTTTCACGGCGATCTCTGACGGGATCCCGAAGTCGGCCAGGTGATCGACGACGTGGCGCGCGTAAACCGCGCCGTCGATCTGCTCCAAAAACGTGAGCGTCCGCAAGAACACGAGCGACGGCCATTGCGTGTTTCGGATCCGCTTGACGGGTCTGAACAGGTTGATGGCATGGCCCAGACGCTCATGGTAGCTCGCCGAGTCGAACAGCACCCCCTCGATCAATCGTCTGTATGGGATCTGAACGACGGTCCTGCCCGGGTCGCCAAGTCGGCGGCATGCGTCGGCCAGAAACGCGGGCTTGCCGTAGAAGTCGTTGAAGAACTGCGACAGGTGAGCTACAGCGTGCCTCCCGCTGAGTCCCACCAGTGCGCCAAGCGTGTTCGCCGCCCTGCACAGAGAGTTGCCGTGTGCTTGGAGGCGGCTGAGCATGGGCTTGTGGTCCTCGTGAACGTGCGCCAGCGCGTCGAAGTCAGCCCCGACCGACTTCTCGCCCGACATCCCAGCGAGCATCAGTCGAGCGTAGACAAAGGACGTGATGAGGAGCGCATTAACCTCTTCGCTGACGGGGCCGTCGAAGACAGCCGGCCTACCGTCCGAAGCCATGTACCTGGAGGCCCGGCTGCGACTCTCCATCAGAACATGGCGAGGGCGTCCGAGCACGTGCCGACACAGACGCTGATAGACCAGCTCGTAGCGGCATGGTCCGCAGTGCGGGACCCCCGTCAAGTGGTCCACCGCGCCCCCCAGTCCGGCCCAGCTGCCCGGGCGCATGGAGATGAGAAATCGCATCGCCTCGTTGCGCCGAGCCAGGGAGTACAGTTGATGAACAATCTCGGCGATATCATCGCTGGGCAGCTGATCCACGTTGTCCACGATGATGACGTGCAGCGCGTCATCCACGCGGTAACGCTCCAGATAGAAGCCGATGACGCTGGCCGCCAGGTCCGCGTTGTCCTCGGCCGTTTCGGACAGCCGTTTGACGTATTTTCGCAGGCGCCTCCGCCTGTTGCCGAACCGCGTCTGCAGCAGGTCGAGCAGCTCGGGTGTGGGCGGTGAGTCGAGTACGGAAGGCACGTCGACGTCCGAGATCGGGTCATCGCCGGTGGGAACCGGATATCGGTGTTGGTCCGAGGCGGTGGCCCAGGCCTCGATCGGATCCAGCAGCAGGAGATACTGCACGATCGCCCGCATGGCGTTTCCGATCGGGGTCGGCATCTTTCCCGTAGCCCACCAGTCGTCGATAATGTTGTTGAGCAGCTTGGTCCGGACCCGCTGGCCCAGATCCTCGGTACGGTGGTCCCGGCCGTGATCCGGTAGAAAGTCGACGAGCACCGGCTCCCAGACCGACTCCGGGAAGCCCTCGACCTTGGAGTTTCTCTTCGCCACCCGCCGTCTGAGGAAGTTGGCCGTTGTGGTCTTGCCAAGCCCCAGGGCGCCGATGGCCGCGAACAGGTTCTCGTCCGACGACTCTTCCAGGCGGCTTACCAGCGTGGCCAGGTATGTCTCGTCGTCGTGCAGGCCCATCAGAGCGTCGTCGGACATGACCGCCTGCAACGGGGTCGAGTGACGACCCGGGACATAGTCTTCTTCCGTCGGCAGAGAGCGGAAGCAGAGGTGATCGTCCACCCATTTGTCGATTCGCTCCAGGTACCGGGCATAGCGAAGTTCCGTATTTTTTCTCACGTACAGCCCCTGTTCTCGGGTTCTAGCCACCCTAAACCCGCCCGGATTGTGCAGTGGGACACGTCCCACTCTTTTGGGGTCTCTGCTACGCTAGCCGACGATGCGCACGTGGTCCGACCCCAACGCTGACGTGACAAACGCTGTCACACCGTGAGTCTGCCGGCCGACTTGATGGGTGCGCTCCTCAAGGAGTTCTCCCGGCTCCGTACGACAGAACACCAGCAGCTCTCCCAGGTCTCCGAGGCGGTGATGGCGCCCCCGGCCGACGAGCTGGTCGATCTGTACGTCGAACCGAACTGTCAGAACGTCAACCCGGCCAACGAGAATGAGGACGGCGCGCGCGCGACCATCCGGACTCCGCTCTTCCGATTCATCCGGCAGTTTCTGACTGGGCCCGACACCACCCGGAGCGGTGGCACCGCGAAGAGTACAAAGCGGCGAAGCAGATGGCCGTCGAGAGCGCGGGCCGGCCGAAGCTGGTCCCCGTCTTTCTGGGCCTGGCGCCCGACGACGCCACGCTGCCGCCCATGCTCAGCGGCCACGACGCAATCGATCTGCGCGGCAAGACGACCGACGAGCGAGAGATGGAATGGGCGCGCTTTGTACGAACGATCGTCCGCAGCGCCCGCCAGATCCCGTAGCTGCCTCAGCGCGCCGATCAGGTGCAAGTTCGGCGAGGTGCGCCGAGCCAGGACCGATGGGGTGTCGGAGGTGTCGGAGGTGTCGGACCGACACGGCCGGCCTGGTCGCCACGGCCGTAACAGGCTGATATTACAGCACTAAATGCATGGTACGCGGCTTGCTCCCTGAGGAGATGACCAATCTCGGAGGCAAGACATGTCCAGCTTCGCTATCGACAAGGCACCCCGCCACGGCAAGACCTCGCAGGCCGATGCTCGCCGCGTCACGCGCCCCCCGAAGGCCGTGCGGTGGTCGGCCGTACGCACCCTCTCCTATGAGCAGGCTCGCCAGCTGTTGTCGCCGCGCGTCACGGAAGACCGGCGGCTGGCGCTCAACGATGCCCGCTGCATGGCCTTGTACAGCGGCTTCATCGACTGCACCGCCGCGGCGAGCACCCAGCGGGATCAACTCGAGGAGCTGGCCGAGCGGGCCATCGAGGGTGCTGCGGCCGATGGCGCGACCTTCATCCGGATCGCCGATGGGCTGCTGAACGCCGCCGCCGAGCACTCGCCCGAGGCGCGCGATCTGCTGGCGTCCGCGCTGTTCAGCGTCCTGGCGCGCGAGGAGTGGGCGGAGGTCCGCCAGACCGTGCTCCACCATCGCGAAGGCTGGATGTTGCTTAGCGATGTGGCTCGCTCGCTGCTGACGCTCGGGTCGGCGACCTCCACGCAGGTCGCTGAGGTGCTGGGGCTGGACGCCGGCAAGGACGATACGCTGCGTGTGCTGGCCGAAAACTGGCAGGCGCTGCGTGATCGCCATACCGTCGGGCCCGCGCCGAAGCGCCTGACCGAGGCGAGCCGATGACCGGCAAGAGCCAGGCCGCCCCGGCTGCTGCTCCCGCGGCGGCCGGAGCCAAGGTACGCGCCAAGCCGGGGGGCAAGCTCCGGCGCGCGATCGGCTCAATGGGCTACTCGGACGCGGCTGCGCTCTTTCGCCCTGAACCTGCCGCGATCGGCGCCGGGGTCGGGTTCGGCGTCGGGCCAATCAACGGCCTCGCCGCCGCGCCCCCGTTCGCGTGGGAGCCGGACAAGCACCTGGACGTGGTGTGGGTCCAGCGATCGGACATCCACACCCGGACGCGCATCGCGCGCATAATCTACTGCGACCCGATGCGCACCGCGGCGCTCATCCAGCTGGCCAGGCCCGATGCACGGGGGCGGATCGGCTTCCGCTTCGAGCCGACCCTTCTCGCACCGGGCTGGCGTGCGAACTATGAGCGGCACCGGACCCGCACGCCCAAAGCCAAGGCGACTGCCAGGAAGTTGAAGCTCGGCGGGCTGCTGATCGGTGGGTCACCGGCATCCGTGATGGTGTTCGACGCGCCGGACTCGGAGCGCCGGGTCGCGCGGTCGGGGGCGCGGCCCATCACGCCCTCGACACACTCCAAACCCTACGACCCGCGCCGCTCACACGGTCGGCCGCTCGGTGAGCTGTCGGCCATTCTGAGCCGGCCGCGCGCGTTTCAGAAGCTGTGGACGGCCAAGAAGGACCACCGGTTCGTGGTGGCTGTCGACGACCTTCGCTACTCCCACCTGGTCTCCACACTGATGTCGTACGCAGGCTCTGGTGACGCCGCGCTGCACTTCTCTGCCGTGCAGGTACTCAGACGGATTATCGAAGCCCGCACAGCAAAGCGCCGCCGGCCCGACCCGCTGCAGCTGCTACGACCTCAGCATCGCGTGGCGAAGCCCGCGGCTCGGACCGTGGGTCGGCTGATCGACCGCGTCAGAAAGAAGTACGCCGGTCAGAAGGGTGCGCCGCACGTCATGATCATGCGTCCCGCATCAAAACAGGCCGGACGGACGTACTCGACCGACGCGACCGTGATCAGCGGCGGCGAGTGCGAGCTGAGCATGCAGTTCGCCCGCCGGATGCCGGTCTTCTTGAACACGCCCGAGGGGCTGGTGTCGCTCGGCCATCCCGGCATCGGTGCACAGTCCCGCCGCATTCGCGATGAGCTGCGGCGAGCGGCCACCCCGTTCGCGCCCCGGACCGCCACGCTCCAACAGACGCGTGGAGTGCAGCACTTTGCGGTGCTCTCGGCCGGCGAGCTGCGCGATCTGGTTCGGCGCAACGAGGCCCAGCGGATGCTCGGCGGCCGGCACGCCGAGTTGGTGGATCTCGTATCCAGCGGTCGTTACGCCATCGGCACACGGCGGGATGCCGCCATGGGGCGCTACACCGTCGACACCGGAGTACGCGGTGGCATGTCCGCCGTCCGGGGACGCGGGCCGGTCAGTAACGCTGCGGTCGCGCGTGCGCGGCGCGGGCTCACCGCCGCCCGGCGCGAGCTGCACGCCCAGGCCAAGGCGCATCCGGACACCCGCATCCTCTTGGATGCCCGCGCCAAGCGCCTGGAGGCGACGGCCCGACAGCTGGCGTCGGCCCCTCACACCGCCGGACCGATCGCCAAGCGGCTGAGCGTTCAGCGGCGCATGGCGAAGAACAGCGCAGTCGCTCTGACACAGATCGCGGAGGTCGCGCGCGGCCAGGCCGGTCAGTATCCCGGTGAGCTGGAGGATATCCGACGGCCGTTTCGCCTCGCGTTGGTGTTCGCCGACCTGCCGCAAGCGCAGCAGCTCTACGCCGAGGGGCGCCAGGCCGCGCGCCGCTTTGGCGCCGCCGTCGTCAGCTACGGTCCGGGAACCCCGATCAAAAACGACCCCAACAAGGGCAAGCGGATGAACATCGACGCTCTGGCTGCCATCGGCCGAATCGGCGAGCCCGCGGGCGCTCTGCGTCCTCGGCCCAGCTCGCGAAAGGCGTTGAAGAAGGCGTGGTCCGGCGAGCTTCGTGCCAGCGCAAACCTCACGGGCAACACCGAGGTCGCAGACCGCTTCCTGGACGGCATGCGCCGCTTCATCGTCCGGTTTCGCGCGCACGGGCTGTCCTATCGCTCGCAGATCAAGTCCCTCGTCGAGGCTCTCAAGCTTCGGGGTGGAAAGTTGGTAAAAGGGGTCGGCCTGATGGGCAAGGTCCCGCCGTCAGTCGACAAGCTGCTCGAGTGCGACGCTGATATGTCGGCCCTGGTCCAGGCGTGCAACGGTCAGCTTCACGCCATCGAGTGGGCGCGCGGCATGCTGCCCGACCCGAGGGTCACCACCGACCCCGGGCACCGCGCGGCCCTGCTGGCCGGAACCCTGGCCCGCTTCGAGTCCGGCTTCAAGGACTTCGAAAAGCAGCGACACTTCAACCGGCTTCGGTTGACTGAAGCGCACACCACCCACGCGCTCGAGGTCATCGGCGCGGGCGTCGACGCGGCGATCATGACCACGAAAGTGCTGATCGAGACGGGCGTATCGCTGCTGGCCGGCGGCGCTGTCACGGCGGTGCTTCGCGGCGGCCGGTTGGCGGCCCTGGCGGCGCGCGTCAGCCGCTTCGTCAAGGGCGGGCTCACGACCCTGGGCGCCTCGGCGCGAGTGGCTCGACTCGGCGGCGCAGCGGCTCGCACGACGTCGATCATCGGCGGCGCCTCGAGCGCGGCGGTCGCAACGCGCATGGCGATTCACAAGGTCACGGTCCCCGCCATGGAGGCGGTGATCCGCGGCTCGTTGAAGCCGCTGCGCAACAAGACGCTGTCCTGGGGAAGGGCCGACACCGAGCAGGTGCTCTTCGGTGTAGTGGACGGCATCGTGGGGGTGGGTACCAACGCGGTAGAGGGCTGGATTCAGGTGCGACAGATCCGGCGGGCCCTGGCCGCCGTGCCGTCAAACCAGCGCAAAGCGATCCTGCAGCAGCTCGCCAACGAGCTGAGAGCGGGCGGCGCCGCGGCCAAAACGGCCTGGGAGGTCGCGCGAGGGCAGGTCGCCAGGCGCATCGCCGCTGCCGCACCGACCGGCGCCAGGCGGCTGGCTGGGGGGCTGTCGAAGATGGCAACCGCCATGCTGGTCGACGGCATGAGCGCCGCCATCGAGGGTGGGCTGAAGTACATCGCGTCGTGCCTGAGCAACGCCGAGAAGTTCGACCCGGCCAGGATGTGGGGCGAAGCCAAGATGGGCTTCATCCTGGGCTGCTCGTCGTCGCTGGCTGTCGACGTCATGTCCTGGGGGCTTGGAAGGGTCGCCGGCACAGCCAACGCCTCTGCTATCGGCGGCGTGGTGCGCAGCTCAGCGGCGCGTGGACCGACATCACGCCCCGCCTCCGCGAAGGGTGCACGCGGCGGCAAGGGGACCAAGGGCTCCAAAGGACAGAAGCCCGCGATGAAGTGGGGCGGCTCGACCGACGGCGACATGACGGGCGCTTTCGGCCACAACGGCGGGGCCAACGAAGGCAGGCGCCACATCGCCGCGCGGCACCGCGTCACCCGCATCGTCACAACGTTTGTGGCCGACGCGCGCTTCGCGCGGATGTTCCGGGGCGAGCAGATCGGCACGGTCGACCAGCTGACCCAGCAGCTGCGCGCCTATCTGTCCCAGCGCAAGGCCGACGCGGATGTCGCGCTGTTGAAGCTGGACGTCGGGACGGTGGGCCGCGCGATGCACAGGTCGCTGGTCTCGTCCGTGCGTGGACGCCAGGGTTGAGGGCGCGCGCTTATTCAGTCGCCGCGCAGGCGCCCTTCGAGGCGATACTCACGCCGGCTGAGGCCGCCTTGCACGCGTTGCCGTGGGTCTTGCCATCACACCCGCAGACCGGGTCGTATTGGAGCGTGCAGATCTCGGGCTTTGTAGCGCAGGCGCCCATGGCGGTGCACGCCCCCAGCGGCTTCGCACAGTATTGTGCTGTTTTGCAGTCCTTGTTCTGCTTGCAGGTGTCGGGGCACGGCTCGATGAAGCACTTACACTGGCCGCCGCTGCACTTTTCACCGAGCGGGCAGGTGCCACAGGTGCCGCCACAGCCGTCGCTGCCACATTCGGCGTCACCGCAGGCGGGGACGCAGGCGCACTGGCCATCGACGCACGACCCGGTTCCCGGGCAAATGCCGCACACACCGCCACAGCCGTCGGGACCACACTCTTTGGTCTCGCAGTCTGGGGTGCAAACGGGACAAACCGGGTGGCCGGCGCAATCAGCACACTGGCACCCCTCGACGTACGGCTGGCATATGCCGTCGTCCTTGCAGGTGCTCGCAGCCGCGCAGTACGCATCCGTCGCGCAATCGGCGCAGACGCAGTCGTCGTCCTCCGGGCTACAGGTCCCGTCGTCCAGGCAGCCCACACAGGTACATTGGTCTTTGGTCCCCTCGCCGCAGGAGCCTCCGGGTGGGCTGGGCGGGTCGGCGCATTCCAAACCGCCGCCCGCCGCCTGACAGTGACCGGCTACCGAGCAGAGCTGATCTACTGCGCAAGCCCCACAGCTGCCGCCACACCCGTCCGGTCCGCAGTTCACGCCGTCCGCGCACGTCGGCTGGCAACCCTCGTCAGGCGGCGGCGGTCCCTCGTCGGGCGGCGGCGGTCCCTCGTCGGGCGGTGGCGGTCCCTCATCGGGCGGGACCGGACCATCGTCCACAGGCGGGGGCCCTTCGTCGGTTGGCGCGGGCCCTTCGTCGGTTGGCGCGGGCCCTTCGTCGGCCGGAGGCGGTCCCTCATCCGTCGGTGCCGGCCCCTCGTCGGTCGGTGCCGGCCCCTCGTCCGCCGGTGGCCGCCCCTCGTCCGCCGGCGGGTCCACTACGTCGGTGTCATCGCCACCGACGCACTTCCCCGCGTCGCATGTCTTGCCTCGACCGCACTGCTCGACAAAAACGAACGCGGACCCCTTCTTGTTGCACTGCTCTACGGCCTGGGAGTCCTCGGCGCCGCATCGCACGGCGCCGGGCGTGCAGATCGCGTCCGACGAAACGGTGATGTTGCCGCATCCCGCGACGAGGAAGGCAAGGACGACAACGAGACGAGACAAGCGAACCATTGGTAGACCCTACTCCTTCTGTGCCGAGGGCGCAGACGGAGTAGGGCCCCCTTTCAAACCGTGCGTGCGGATTTCCCGCACACGGCTTACCGATAGTCTTCGTGATGTGGCTTGCGCCGGGTATTTCACGGTCGTTCTCAGCATATGCAGTCCCATTCCATGCAGGCGTTCTCGGGGCCACCGATCGAATCGCACCGTGCCCGTTGCCCACCGCTGCGCCACATCAGGCGCAGGATGCGCTGGTACACGTAATCGTCGATCTGATTGAACTTGTCGTCCGCGTTCCCGCTTCGGAAATAGTTCCCCCATCCTCGGAGTACGGGGTTGAGCCGTGCAATGATTTGCAGCGGGTCTGCCGCCCCACTCCAACGTGCTGCGGTGAGTTCGTGAATCCGGAGACGGATCTTCTTCATGGCCGCAGGTGATGGCCACCGCTGCAGGAACATCTGGCGCGGATTGCGCAGGATGCTCCGTCGCTTGCGGTGGTAGCACCCGAGGAACACAAAGCCGTCCCGCCCCCAACTCAGGTCCACGATGCACGTCTTTTCTGGAGATAGTTGCAGCCCAAGTCGCCCCAGAATCCACTCGATGCGACGTCGAGCTTCGCGCACCTGGCTGGTACGGCGACACATCACGACGAAATCGTCCGCATAGCGGACGAGCACGCCAAGATGTGAACAGCGCTCCTGCCAGATCCGATCGAACTCGTGTAGGTACACGTTGGCGAGCAAAGGCGAGATCACGCCGCCCTGCGGTGTTCCCGCCAGCGTCGTCCTCACCTCGTCGTCCTCGAAGACCCCAGCCTGCAACCACTGGCGGATAAGCTTGAGGACCCGTCGGTCCGAGATCCGACGCCGCAACAGCTCCATGAGCACATCGTGTTTGATGTGGTCGAAGAAGCCGATGATATCGGCGTCAAGCACCGCATTATGCCCGCGGTTACCGGTCACCCGGATCACCTCAAGCGCCTGCTGCGCGCTGCGCTTGGGACGGAAACCATGACTACATGGCAGAAAATCCGCCTCAAAGATCGGCTCAATGACCAACTTCGTCGCCATCTGAACCACGCGATCGCGGACCGTAGGGATCCCCAACGGTCTCCGCTTCCCACCTGCTTTCGGAATGTACCGCCGTCGGACCGGCGACGGACGATACCGGCCTGCCCGTAAATCGGCTTGAATCTCCAAGAGCCACGATTGGACCCCGTTCGATTCGATGGCGCTGATGGACCTGCCATCCACACCAGCCGCTCCACGGTTTCTGCGAACACGCTCCCACGCTTCCCACAGAACGTCACCTCTGTAGATTCGGTCGTACAGCGCGTGGAAGCGCCGTGTCCTACTCCGCTTGGCACACACCCATAGCTTGCGCTGCAGTTGTCGTACTTTGTCGACGGGGTTGTTGGCTCCCGTCTCGCGGGAGCATGCCCTCGCACTTACCTGCTCGCTCAGCATGACCAAAGCAGGGCCCCTTTCCTCCAACGTGTTTCCACGTCTTCACAGGTACTATGGGCCCCTCGGACTCCCTCCCGGCACCGCAACGATTTCGGTCTGTCCCTTATACGCGCAGCCTGCCCGACGTCAGGCCACCGGGGAGGGTCTCTCCTGTTCCGCATCCAACTATCGCTACGTGCCGTCACCCATACCCCGGAGAGGTCCACCGCACGCTCCGGACTAAGCGCGGTGTCTGTTGCCTTCGCCGTGACATGAGCGGCTCGGCCCTCCCGTTCACCTTTCGGCTGAGAATCTGACGAGGCTGAAGTGTTCACCTTTCGATTCGGCCCGCACCGTTGCTCCCTCCCATAAGGAGGCTCTCGACACCCCGCCCAGTACGACGGATCTCTCCAGCGTACCGGGGCCTGCTACCGGGCGCTCCGGCGCCTACCCGGACGGGACTTTCACCCGCAAGCTGGATGCAGCATGAACCCACTGGTTCTTCAGGACGCACCATGCGAGGAATTCTACCAATCCCTCCCGGGCGCCGACACTTTAGCGGACAGCAAAAGAGTTGGTGGAACCGTCCGCTTGAGCCCGCTGACGCGGGTGACTATGATCCAGGGAGACTTTCACCGGGAGAAACGACGGGTGCGTGGATCGCCTTCCACGGCGGCGAGTGGTGTGCTCGCTGGTTCAGCAATAGTGCTTCTGGCGCTGGTGCCGGGGTGTCCCGAAGAGCTGCCGTTGGACCGCTTTCGTTATCCGTGCGTCAGTGACGCTGAGTGCGCGTCAGGCTGGCTCTGCGGCACTTTGAGCACCGCTGACGAGCCCGCCTTCGAATGCCTGAAGCCCTGCGTCGACGACACCGCCTGCCCGCCGGGCAGCGTTTGTGACTGCGGCCTCAACATCGATGACCGCGCATCCGCCGTGTGTGTAGCGGAGGAGATGGTCGCCGATACGCCGTGCCTGATCGAGGAGGGATGCCTCACGAAATGTGACGGAACATGTGGGCGTGTGGATCTGGAGCCGCTGTACCAGTGTCTGACACCATGCGGGGATGGCTGCGCTGAGGGCTTGTCCTGCGTGATGCTGCAGGTTGTGGGCACCAGCGAGCGAGCGGGGCTGTGCGTTCCGGCGGCGCTGGACCTGCTGGACGCGCCGATCTGCAGCACAGAGTCGGCCTGCCCGGGTAACGCGGTGTGCGCAGCGAGCGAGTGGCTGCTGTCCGACGCGCCGGATCTGCGATGCGCCAACGGGTGTGAGACGGACGCGGACTGTCCGTCGGGCGAGCTGTGTCACCCCAGCCAGGATGAGCTTGGGGCCGCCGCGACGATCTGCTGGGCTCCCGACGACGTTGACGTTGAGCCGCCCGATCAGGACGTCTACGTGGGCGAAGACGTCGACGCGACCGACCCCGACGAGGATGCGCCGGACGCCGCGGAAGATGCCGCGTTGGATGTCTGGGAAGATGGTACGGACGTCGGCCCGGACACCGCCGACGATAACGGCGGACGGCCCTGCTCTGCGGGCGTGGGATGCGTCTGTGTGGGCGATGACGACTGCCAGGTGCCGGTGTGCGTCTCCACGGGCGCCGCAAGCGTCTGCACGGGGTCGTGCGAAAGCAACGCCGACTGTCCAGGGCCTCTGGTGTGCCTGCCCGCGGGACCCAGCGACGGCAAGCTGCCCGACTACATCTGCCTGGCCCCGCAGGACAAGCTGTGCCAGCCGTGCACACAGGACGCGGACTGCGCTGTGAAAGGCGCGGCGCTCGGCGCCCACGAGTGCGTCTCCTACGGCACGGCCGAGGGTGGTCAGTGTGGTACCTACTGCGGCAAGGACGGCATCTGTCCGGACGGGTACTCGTGCGACGCGACCGGCGACAGTGCGCAATGCGTCAAAGACGACGGCCAGTGCGGGTGCTCGTCACTCTCCAAGCTGCTGGCGCTGACCACGCCATGCGCGACCGAGAATGGCGCGGGATCCTGCGCGGGGCAGCGGGTGTGCGGCTTTGACGGCTTGTCCGTGTGTGACGCCGCCGTGCCTGCGGACGACGTGTGCGACGGCCAGGACAACGACTGCGACGGCGCCACCGACGAGGTCTGCGACGACGGAATCGCTTGCACCGTGGACGTCTGCGACGCCGATACCGGCCAGTGCTCCAAGACGCCCGACGACAGCGCCTGTGCGCCGGATGAAGACGAGTGCACTACTGCGGTATGTGATCCGGACGACGGGTGTGTGCAACTTCCCAGCGCGCTTCAGTGCGACGACGGCAATCCGTGCACGACCGATGCGTGCGATTCCGAGACCGGCCAGTGCGCCAACACCCCCGCTGATGGGACTCCCTGCAATGACGGTAATGCGTGCACCACCGAGGACACCTGCAGCGGCGACTCCTGCGAGGGAACGCCTCAAAGTGACGTGACCTGTGACGACGGCGACGGCTGTACCGTGGGTGACGCTTGCACCGATGGCGCATGCGTTCCGGGATCGGCGCCCGACTGCTCGAGCGCCGACGAGGCGTGCGCGGTGGGCGCGTGCGTCAACCTGGCCCCCGATGAGCACGCGTGTGCGCCCGTCCCCAAGGCTGCCGGCGACAGCTGTGACGACGGCAAATACTGCACCTCCGGCGACCAGTGCAACGCCGACGGGGCGTGCGAGGGCAACGTTGTCGACTGCGCTGTGTCGGACGGGTGCAAGACCGGGACGTGCCAGGAGGGGGCGCAGGGCTGCGTGACCGCCAAGCTGCCGGAGGGGGCCGACTGCAACGATGACGACGCCTGCACGGCGGCGGATTCGTGCGTGAACGGCCAGTGCAAGGGCACGACATATGTCTGCGGCGAGCAGCAGATCAGCGTGTTGGAGGTCTCGGGATATCGCCCTGCCCTGGCCGATCTCGGCTTTGGACGATACGCCACGCAGTGGACGTGGGCGACGGTGCAGAACTCGTATGGGCTCATCTCGGACGGCACCAACGCCCTGCGGTTGTCGGACGCCAGCGGCAGCCGGGAGAACGAGGAGACCCCGCTGTCGATCCCGGGCTCACCGTACGGCAATGCGCTGAAGGGATTCCAATGGCGCTCCCCCATCGCCATGCACAGCAGCGGCGAGTTTCTGGTCATGGGGCACAACGGCCACCATGGGCTGCAGTCGACGAGCAAGGGCACCATCAACATTCGCTGGTCGGCGCAGACATTTGACCACACAGGCGCGTTGAAGGTCGATTGGACTCAGGTCATCGACTACGGCTACAGCCAGACGAACTTTGCGACGCACCAGCAGGTCCTGCCGCTAGCTCTGGGGGACAGCTCCTATCGCATACTTCACGCCATGCATACCCAGGGCAACGGCGGTGACGGTTCGGTTCCCGGCGCGGTTCAGATGTGGAGCGTGGATGCCGCCCTGAACACCTCCGCTCCGGTCACGCTGGTCGCGCAGGGCGACGCGAAACACACGACAGAGTGGGCGGCGGCGGTCGTGCCGGACGGCACTGACGAGCTCCTGGTCGCTTGGGCCTCACAAACCGGCGATAAGGTCTATGCACGACGCTTTACGTCCACGGGCGTCGCGGTGTTCGCGGAGCCCGCCCTGGTTCACGAGGTGGGCGCCGCCGTATACGGAGTGCGACTCGTTCCGTTCCAGGATGGGCGGTTCGTGGTGTTGTGGGAGGGAGAAGGCATCGACGGCGACGGTCGCGGCATCGCGCTGCGGCGGTTTGACAGTGATGGCGCGCCACTGTCGGACGGGCCGCTCGGGGTCAACGCGTCGGTCCTCGGCGATCAGAGGCTGGGCGACGTGGATGCGTTCAGCGACGGCAGCTTCGTGGTGGTCTACGCTGACGAGCTCGGCGACACCAATGGGTACGGCGTCAAAGCACGCCGGTTCACCTCGTCGGCTGCGCCCGACGGGGCCGAGGTCGCCGTGAACCACGTGCGGACGGCTGGAAACCAGCGCGCGGCGACGGTGAAGGTGCTATCCGACGACGCATGGATCGCCGCCTTCGTGGAGGTGGACGAAGAGTGGGTGGTGCAGGGGTGGGGCCAACAGCTCTTCAACGGCACCGTTTGGACGCGGCGCTTCGACAAGGCGGGCGTCCCACAGTCCGGGCGCCTGGAGACGACCGCGAACCTCATCAATGACGGGGCACAATCGCGTCCCGCGGCGGGCACTGCGGGTAACGGCAACGTGCTGGTCGCGTACGAGTCGGGCCTTGGCAAGACAAAAGGCGGCGAGGTCGGGGCGGCGCTCTTCGACAGCGCTGGCGGGCTGCTCGTGGCGGAAGGCGCAGTGAACACCACACTGGGGGCCGGACAGCGACGTCCGGCGGTCGCTGGGGGCCCGGACGGCTTCTTTGTGGTGTGGGAGTCCGAGGACCAGGACGGGTCCAGTGATGGCATCTTCGGGCGGCGCTACGACGTCGATGGGGTCGCGCAAGGCGGTGAGCTGGGCATCAACACCACGACGACCGGGTACCAGCGCCGCCCGGCCGTCGCCACAGACGCCAATGGAAGGTCCCTGGTGGCGTGGACGGCGGTGGCCGACGTCGGCGGCGAGATCACCGTTCGCACTTTTGCAGCGGATGGAACGCAGCTCGCCGGCGAGAAGATTGTGGCTGCGGTCGCCGCCGGCGCACAGGATCTGGCGGCGGTGACCGCTGTGCTGGGCTCCGATGAGTTCATAGTGGCCTGGCAAGCGCCCGACCCGGTGGGCGTCGGCGTCTATGCGCGTCGTGTGGCGGCGGATGGCGCGCTCCCGGCGGACCCGGTGCTGCTGAACACGACGGTCGGCGCCGGCCAGACCAACGCGGCGATCGGCGTGGTCGGCGACATCCTCTTCGCGTGTTGGGAGTCCCTGGCGCTGGGCGACGCCGACGTCGTGTGCGGACGGTACGACTCCGAGTCGCTTGCCATCGAGGGCGCTGAGTTCAGCCCGGCCGGCTCGACCGACGAGGCCCAGCTGAACCCCGCGATAGTGGTCTTGCCAAGCGGCCAGGTGGTCGTGGGGTGGGACACGATGACGCCGGGAATCGACAGCGACGGCGCGGCGGTGCAGGTACAGCGGTATAACAGTGACGGGAAGGCGATTGGGCCGCGCATCGTGGCCAACCGCACCTGGCCCGGCGACCAGGAGCGGCCCGCCTTGACGCCGTCGGGGGATAACGACGTCTTCGTCGGCTTTGAGTCGCCGGACGATGACGCCTCGGGCGTAACAATACGCGTGCTGCCGGCGCCATGAGTACCGGGATTCAGGGCCGGGTGATCGCGTTGGCGCTGACGTGTCTGAGCGCCGCGAGCGCGCATGGACGGACGCCCCCGGTGGACAAGAGTCTGACGGATGTGCAGGCGTACCAGGCCGCCAGAAAGGCGTTCGGCGAAGGTCGCTATGACGAGGCGCTGGGGCTTCTGCGGCATGCCCACATGCGGTCTCCCAAGCCGATCTACCTGTTCAATATCGGGCGCACGCTGGAGTCGCTCGGCCAGACTCAAGAGGCCCACGCCGCGTTTCTCACGGTCGCGGCGATGGATCGCACCCCCGGGGAGCTGCGCGCGCTGGCCAAAGCGCGGGCGGCCAAGCTTCAGCCGCTGCTCGGGCAGGCACAGTTCGTGTTCACGGGACTCACCGCGCACACGATAGTGATGCTGGACGACCAGGCGGTCGACGCCACAAAGGCTGTCGAGGTGGCTGCGGGCGCGCACCAGATCTGTCGAATCGACAGCAAGCAGGGGCGGGTGGCCTGCTGGCGTCGGGAGCTGAAGGGCGGCGTGCGACTGACGTTGCCTGACCCTGCCGGCGCATCGACTCGGGGCAGTCTGGCCTGGCCGCCCAGAACCGGCGGGGAGCGGCTGAAGATCAACGGTCATCCCATCGCGGTAGATGTGGCGAGGCTGCAGATGTTGGAGCTGGATGCCGGCGCGCACAAGCTGACCGTGTCATGGCGCGACGGGCGATCGCGCGAGCTGGAGATCGACGTGCTGCCACGCACCGTTCGGGAGTTGGTCCTCACCGCACCCGATGCGCCGCGTGACGTGGAGATCGCGAAGCCTGTGGACCCGCCGGCTGCCGGACGAAGCGCCTGGCCCTGGGTCGTCAGCGGCACGGGCATCGCGACGCTGGGCGCGGGGGTCGCTCTGCTGGTGGTCGGCGGCGGCGCGCGCGCGGATCCGGACATCAACGACCGGACGGGCCTGGTCAAGTCGCTGACGCAAACCGGTCATCAGGACGACTGGGAGGCATCGCGCACCCACTCCACGGCGGGAATCGTGCTGACCATTGCGGGCAGCGCCGCAGTCGTCGGTGGGCTGGCGTGGCTGGTGCTGTCATCCGATGGCGCGCCGGCCCCTGCGCCCGAACCCGCGGTGTCGGTGTCCGTCTCGCCGGATGGGTGGGTGCTGGTGGGCGGCCGCTTCTAGCAGGTCGCTGAAAAGCGGCCTGCTAGAAAGCATGGAACGACCGCCGATAGGACCTCGTCGCCGTGTTTGCGGCTGGTCTCGCCCGGGCAGTACACTGGCCCTCATGGCAGACAATTCATCGCGCTACGAGACCACCACCCGGGTGACAAAGCGCGACAAGCGGACCGCCCCCGGCAAGCCGGTGGCCGCGCTCACAATCCTCTGGCATCCCGTCCTTTCACGCGTCGGCGAGCGTGTCTGGCTCCCGGACCTGTCAAAGGGCGGCCAGGTCAACCTGTCGCGCAGCGAACCGGACTTCTGGCGCGACCCCGACGGCGCCTGGCGCCCACTTGACGACTCCTTCATCAGCCGCCGTCCCATCGTACTCAGCGGCGCAGGCGGGCTGTACCGGGTGAACGCCGCCGACAGCGGCACCCAATTGGAGGTCGACGGCCGCCGGATGCCCGCGGACTGTGTGCTATCGCACGCCGACCTCACGCGCGGGGTGGTGCTGACCCTCGCGGAGCGAGTTGTCCTGGTCATGCACCTGCTCGAGCCGGCCGACTTCGAACGGGCGCCGGACTTGGGACTGGTGGGACGGTCCAACGCGATCGAGGGACTGCGACGGGCCATCATGCGCGTGACCGACCTCGACGTGATGGTGCTGCTGCGAGGCGAGTCGGGCAGCGGCAAGGAGCTCGTCGCTCGGGCGGTGCACGACAACAGCCCCCGCCGCCACCGCGACTTCGTCTCCGTCAACATGTCGGCGGTACCGGCGACCCTCGCTGCGGCTGAGCTCTTCGGCGCGGTCAAAGGCGCATATACGGGCGCCGTACGGGACAAACCGGGCCTCTTTCGTCGCGCGGACGGCGGCACGCTCTTCCTGGACGAGATCGGCGATACCCCGTACGAGGTCCAGGCCATGCTCCTGCGCACGCTGGAGACGAACGAGATCCAGGCCGTGGGCGCCAACACGCCGCGCAAGGTCGACGCCCGTCTGATCGCCGCGACGGACGCCAACCTGGAACAGGCGATCGCTGACGGGTCATTTCGCGCGCCGCTGATGCACCGCCTGGCCGGATTTCAGATCACTGTCCCGCCGCTGCGCACGCGCCGCGACGACATCGGGCGGCTGCTGGTCCACTTTCTGCGTGAAGAGCTGGCCGCGACGGGCGAGGCTCACCATCTGGAGGGACGCGCGGACGATCCCTGGTTGGCGGCCTCGGTGGTCGATGCGCTCGCACGCCACGCCTGGCCCGGCAACGTTCGGCAGCTGCGCAATGTGGTGCGCCAGATCGTCATCGCCAGCCGAGGCAGCAAGAGCGCAGTCATCGACGGCGTGGTGGAGCAGACATTGAGCGCCGTCTCGACCCCCGCCGAGGCGACGGATGCGGACCAGTCTGCGGCTTCGTCCTTACCGGCGCCCAAACAGGCGGAGCCGCCGGCCCCCAGCTATCGACGTCCTTCGCAGGTCTCCGAGGAGGAGCTGCTGGCGGCGCTGAGGGCCAATCGGTTTCAGCTGAAGCCGACGGCGATCGCGCTTGGCGTTTCCCGCACGTCCCTATACGACCTGATCGAGAAGTGCCCCAGCATACGCAAGGCCTCACAGCTGGAGGAGTCGGAGATCGCCGCGTCCCGAATCGAGCACGGCGGAGACCTGGATGCGATGTCGATGGCCATGGAGGTCTCCGTCAGCGGCTTGATGCAGCGCATGCGGCAGCTCGGCTTGCGCTGAGCGCAGTCGCCCTACCAGGGCTCAAGATGAACCTTGGCCGGTCGCTTGGACTTTGGTTTCACGACCGTCGTGGCCTCCTCAGGTGTCGCCCTGCTCGGCCGCGGGGCAGGCTTGGCGACCGCGGGCTCAGGCGCAGCCGGTTTTGAGTCGGGCTCCTCAGGGGGTGGAGACGGTGGAGGCGCCGACCGGCGGACCAGAAAGATGTCCCGTGTGCCCGCGGCGTCGGCATCGGTCAGACGCAGCTCTGCCGGCTCATGATCGGCGGCCGTCAGCGTGAGCACGCTGGGTGGCTCACCCAGCCGACGGGTGAGCCGATATGGTGTGGTTCCCTTCGCGACACCGTTGATCGCCACGTGGGCAGAAGGATGGGCGACAAGAAGGATCACGTGCTGTTTCGGCGGGTCCGGTCGCCTGGATGTTGCCGACGGCTGCGCGATCGCCGCCGGCTCCGGCGCCTTGCTGGAGCGGTCGGGCGAGACGGGCTGCGCTGCCGGTGCCCGGGTCCGTACAGGCGCTTCGGACGGCGTCTCTGGCGGCCACGCAACCCAAGCGACGACCGCCAGCAAGGCCGCCATCGCAAGCCCAACCCGGAGCCAGGTCGCCGCAGGGCGCGTCGGCGCACGCGGCTCGTGAGGTGGCGTAGCGACCTGGCGGGTCGGACCGGTGGTGTGCACAGCATCCGGGACAGTTGCCTGCTCGACGGGCTGCGACGCGACTGGCGCGATGACGATCGGCTCCCACTGTGGAGGCTCGGACGCGTGCGGCTCGACGACGATCGGCTGGGGGTGTTTTCGGGTCGCTCCGGGGTCGTCCTCGGGACCCTCTGGAGCCGAGACGCCGCGCGCGATCGCTTCCAGCGCCTCGTACACGAGCTTGGCGCTTGCAGGTCGCCGGTCGCGCGACTTTTGGACCAGCGACTTGTACAGAGTGCACAGCGCGTCGCTCGGGGTCTCGCCGTTGGGCAGCACCTCGGGCAGGGGTGGGGCCGGCGCCGACAGGTGGCGGACCAGCACGTCCATCGTCTCGGCAGCTTGAAACGGCGGACGCCCGACCAGCATCTCGAACATCATGCACCCGATCGCATAGAGGTCGGCGCGGCTGTCCAGCTTCTCGCCCATGACGTGCTCGGGCGCCATGTATGTCGGGGTTCCAAGTGTCGTCCCGGTGGCGGTCAGCGCTGAGGCGCCGCTCTCGGTGTCGGAGCGAATGGCCTTGGCAATGCCGAAGTCCATGACTTTGGTGAACTCGGAGTCGCCGGTCGGGTTGATGAGAAAGACGTTCTCCGGCTTCAGGTCGCGATGCACGATGCGGGCGCCCTCGGCCTCGCGGAGGGCCATGGTGACCTGGCCGAGAATACGTACGGTGCGCCGAATCGACAGTGTCTTCTGCTTGCGGAGCAGCTGTCTGAGTTCCTGGCCGACGAGCAGCTCCATCGCAATGAAGGGCGCCCCTGACGCCTCGTCGATGCCGAAGTCGTAGATGCGGACGACGTGCGGGCTGGTGAGTGTGCTGGCGGACCGCGCCTCCAGATAGAAGCGCCGCATGTGGCTGCGGTCGGTGATGAGGGAGGCGCTCAACGTCTTGAGGGCGACCTCTCGCCCGATACTAAGCTGTGTGGCCCGATAGACGCGCCCCATACCGCCCTCGCCGAGCACGCTCTCGATTTGAAAGCGCCCGGCAAACACCTTGCCCAGGGCCTGGTCGCGCTCCGAGCGCGCCAGCGCGTCCAGGGGAACCGTCGGGACGGAGTCAGTAGGGCAGATCGCCGCCTCCATCGTGACTTCGCAGACCGGACAGAAGCGCTGGCTATCGGCGGCCATCTGTCTGGTTGTAATCGGGGCCGAACGGATCAGCAAGCCCGAGCTCGGGGCCACAGCGGCTGCCAGTCGTGACGTACGCTCAGCACGGTCGGCCGCACCCGCTGAATGCGGGAGCGGTGCTTACCTATTCTGAGTGGACCGATGGTCGTCCGATTACCGTCGCTGTCGGTCGCGATCATCACGCCGCGTCGCGAAGGCCCCATACCGGGTCCGGCGCGCAGCTCGAGACGGTCCAGACTGCCCGGACGCCCCTGCTCAGTCCGGTAATTGGCGGCATAGCGGCCCGGCTGGATTTGCCACGTCAGGCCCGGGCCGCGTGTGGGCCGATCATTCAGTCGTCCCAGCCGATCTTCGAGAATGTGCAGTAACAGATCGGTGCGTGTGAGCATGGCGCCGGCGTCGACGGCCCGACCACCGGGAACGGCCGCCAGATCGTCCATGTCGAACTCGTCGCCGTCCGGGGCCGCCACAAACGCGCAGCTGTGCCGGCCGAACGCCAGCGTCATCGGCCTGCCGCCGCCCAGGGTGATTAGCGCCAACAGCTGCCGGACCGCCTGGCTGCGGTCGATCTCCACACGCACCAGCCGAACAAACGCAGCAGCCTGACGCAGCGCGGTGCCGGGGACCAGTCCCGGAGCGCGGCGCGCGGAGGCCGCTTCAAATCGCAGCCCCGGCCGGGGACCTGAGTTGCGGCCGGTGGCAATCCGGTGGAGCTCCAGCATGAGGGCCTTGACGACGCGTCGCGAGACGGCGTGGTCACTCCAGTCAAAGGGCGTGGCGGACGGGGTGGTGGCGTGGCTTGTCGACATTATTTCTACTCCCAGTGAGTCGGTTGTTGTGGTTCTCAGGCGGCGCATCGAAAGCCGAATCCGCCGGACTTCCGGTCGAGACGATCACGCAGCCCGTCGGCGACATGCATCACTTTAGACCCCCAGAAGCCGCCCTGAAGAGTGCCGCGCCGGCACCACTCCCAGACGTTGCCGAGCAGGTCCATGTGCCCCCACGGCGCAGCCCCGGCCTGACGTGTTCCGTCGTTGACGATGCGAGGTCGCCCGCGCATGCCGCGACCGAAGTGCGCCCGGCTGATACAGGGAGGCGCGTCACCCCAGGGGTAGCGCCGGCTGTCGTGGCCGCGAGCCGCACGGATCCACTCAAGGGTGGTCGGCAATCGCTTGCCCGCCCAGGCCGCGTAAGCCGAGGCGTCGTCGTGGGTGACTCCGACAACGGGCTGCCAGGGCTCATCGTAGCCGGGCCGGCACATCCAGCTCGGTCTCGCGGCCCCCGTCGCGTCCAGGTAACGGGCATAGGCCGCGTTGGTCACCGGATAAACATCCAGCTTGAAAGACCGCAGGCGGTGCCGACTGCCGTCGTGCGCGCGGACCCAACCGCCGGGGACTCGTTTCATTTTGTCGTGGTGGCTCATGCTGCTCCTCCGTACACATAGAAAGGGTCATTGGCCGGCTCCGTCCGGGCTCTCCTTCCCGGTCATCAGCGGCCACCCCATCCCTGTGCATCGCGTATGCCACCGGCCAAATCACGACGCAGCACGCCATTTTCGGGTTCCCCCGACCGTCGAGAAGCCCAGCCGGACACCCTGTCGGATCTGTCGGCCGTGTCGACCCGACACCCCCCAAATCCGTCCGGCGCGCACAACCCATTGAAAACAGAGGAATGCGGCAGTGGCACATGCCTTGCTCAGCACCTGTGAGTCTCGCGAGTGGAGACCCATGGAGGATTCGACCGGCACCGCCAAGGCGCGAGCCCGGCCGACAGCCTGCCTTACCGAACGCTCGCCGCGATCGCTACTCTCCTAACGGTGACGCGGCTCGCGCACCGGCCTCTCCCAGGACTCCTCCCCGGGGAGAGGCCGGTGACCTTATCTCGCCCCGTCCAGAACGCATTCCCCCCCCTGCCGATCGGCCGCGAATTGTGACAGCCTGTCGCGGGTCGCCCGCGACGTTCGCGGCGAGGAGGGCCTTGTGCGGATCCCGTCGATACTCTTGCTGATCGTGACTCTGATTGTGGCCGGATGTTCGCCGGCGGGCGGCGGCCGGCGCAGTAGCAGCAGCGGCGGTGATGCCGCGACCACGTCGGACGGAACGGGCACGGACGACACGACCGACACGGGAACAGGAGTCACAACCGGCACCGGAGACGATACGACCGCCACCGGAGACGACACCGGCGCGGTGACAGGCGACACGGGCTCCGGCACCGGCGGCGTGGCTGACGAGGGAGAGCCCTGCACCTCTGCCTCCGATTGCGCGGATGAGCTGAAGTGCCTGAAGGACGCCGACGGTGACTTCGTGTGCACGGCCGAAAATGAGGACACGGGAGACGGAACCGGCGACGGGACGACGACCGGGGACGAGACTGGCGACTGCGACAAGCCGCCGCCTCAGGGGGCCAGCTGCAATCCGTACTGCAACCTGGGGTGTCTGGACGGGGAGCATTGCTCGTATTCGGGCGGCGCGTTCATCTGCGAGGCCACCGGCCAGGCGGGCATTGGCGAGGCCTGCTCTCAGGCGGCGACGTGCCAGCCAAAGATGGCCTGTTTCTCGCTGACAGGTGAGCCGACCTCGACGTGCCACCAATTCTGCATCACAGACGACGACTGCCCGCAGAACCGGCTATGCAACCAGAACGTCAACTTCCAGGACGGCGCCACGGCCACCTTCTGCAGTGACATCGCGGTCGGCTGCAGCGCGTTCAACGCGGGCTCTTGCCCGGAAGGCCAGGCCTGCTACTTCAACAACGGCGCCACGAAGTGCTTGCCGGCGGGCGGGCTGGCCCTGGGCGAGCCGTGCAAGGACTCCGGCGCAAACGCGTGCACGCCCGGCCTGCAGTGCCTCATTGTGTGCACGGCGATCTGCGCCACGAAAGAGGACGGCGAGGATCAGCCCAAGTGCTCAGCGACGTGCGACGGCGCCCCCAGCGTGGTCGACGCGGCCAACGGCATCGGCATGTGCATCGGACCGGATCCACCGCAAGAGTGCGAGCTCTACGAGCAGCTCGGCTGCCCGGCCGGCGAGGCGTGCTATCCGACAACGCTGGGCTGGGAGTGCCTGAGCGCGGGCGACATCCCGGACGAGGCGGCATGTCAGTTCACCAATGACTGCGAACCGGGCACCATCTGCGTCAATGGCGCATGCGCCATCGCGTGCAGCCTGAAGCCGGACGCGGCTGAAGACTCCAAATGCTCCAGCCTGTGCGGCGCGTCGAGCGGCCTCAGTCCGACCCAATGGGGCGTCGGCTTCTGCACGGCCCCGTGAGGGCGACTACTGCAGCGCCTCGTGCGGCATGCCGTTCGGGCCCGCGCCGCCGTTTGTCCCGCCGTAGATCATGAAGGCCTCCAGGTAGCCGGCCAGCAGCATCGCCAGCAAGCGGCGATGGACGCGTTGGACCTCCGCGCGCGCCTCCCGGGGGGCCATGCCGCGCTCCTGGACGTAGAAGGCGATGTCGCGATTGACCGTCTCGGCGGCCTCTCGGCGACGGCGATCGGTGAATTGCGCGGGATCGCCAAAGCCGATGGCCTGAACTCTTGTCGTGCCGCCGGTGCGCTGGACCCAATAGACGCCGCGTGGGCTCTGGCGATTGGGCCAGGCGCCATGCAGAGACGCATTGCCGCCCTGGGTCAGGGCGCCGGTTATCCGCTGGCGCACGTCGTCGGGTAGCCACGTGGGCAGCTGGACGCCGCCTGGACTCTGTGGGATGGCGGCGTAGATCTGCCGGTAGACATCGGGGCGCATGCCGACGATGACCGACGAGTGCGGCACCAGGATAAAGCGCTCGACCTCGCCCGTGGCGCTGGGCATCGGGTCCGAGGCGTCCGGTGAGAAGAAGTTGACCGGCACGGCGGCGCCGCTGGGCCACAGATAGCGCATTGCGTCGGCGCGTGAGAGACGCATGTTGAAGACCAGCCGAACGCGGTTGCCCATGAACTCCACACGGGTCACCGCGGGCGAGGTCAGCCGCGGGCCGCCGTCTTTTGCGTGGGCGGAGACCAGGCTCACGCCTGTGGCATAGTCCGCGCCGCGAAGCTGGTCGCGCATGCCGCGGTGCCGGCGGTCCATGTCCGGGGCCGGCGTGGTGGCGCGCTCTTGGGTGGCCGCCGCTTCGTGTAGATGTGTCCCTGCCATGTGCTTCCTCCTGGGGTTCAGCACATGGACGGACGACCGGCCGCGGATTGATCGCGGCCGGAAGAAAAACCGGTTTTACCGCTTCAGCATGCGGTCCATGAGGCCCTTCTTGAGCCCGATTCGGCGATCCACCCAGTCCAACAGCGCGTCGGGCTCGGTGTAGCCCGTCTTGACGTCTTTCACCTCGCCGCCCTTGAACAGGACCAGCGTCGGCAGGCTACGGACGTTGAGCTCGCCCGCCACCCGCTTGTTGCGCTCGGTGTCGTACTTCACCACCCGCAGCTGGCCGGCGCGCTGTTTCGCAAGCGCCTCGATCACGGGGGCCAGGGCCTTGCAGGGGCCGCACCACTCCGCCCAGAAGTCGACCAGCACGGGCAGCTCGGTGTCCAGCAGCGCGCTGAACGTCGCGTCGCTGGCCATGATCGGCCGATCGTCGGGCCACGACGGCTTCTTCGGCTCGGGGTGAACCGGCTCACCGCGCGCGATTCGCTCGCGCCGCAACTTCTTCATTCGTGACTTCTTGCCCATGACGGCCCTCCTGAGATCGGCCGTCATAGTACACGCTATGGCTCAGGGCGCCGTGTCTTTGAAGCCCGCCAGCGCGGTAACGCCCTGCCAGGCGGCGTGCAGTGTCGTGCGACGGGCCTCCGGGCGCTCGACCAGGCGCCTGGCCATGCGCGCCACCGTTTTGGGGCGCAGCCAGAACTCGCGCAGCACCTTCAAGTGCGCGGCGACCACCTCGGTCTCGGTGAGCACGCCATTGTCCAGCACCGGGCGACGCAAAAAGCGATAGTCCGCCCAGTCCGTACTGCGCAGACGACCCTCGCGCACCGCGTCCTCGTACAGCTTGGTGCCTGGATACGGCGTGCAGTAGCTCAGCTGCAGATAGTCGGGATCCGCCTCCCGCAGCAGCGCGCTGGTCTGCGCGATCTCGTCCAGGGTCTCGTCCGGCACGTTGACCATCGCAAAGGCCAGCGTCTCCAGCCCGGCGGCGCGGGCGTGGCGAAAGGCGTTCAGCACGGTCGGCCGGTCGATCTTCTTGCGCAGCACCTTGACGCCGCGATCGTGCCCGACCTCGATGCCCATCTCGACACGCCGGCAGCCTGCGTCATGCATCCGCTGCAACATGACGGGCTCCACGCGATCCACGCGCGTCAGGCACTGCCACTCGACCTTGCCGGGCAGCCCACGTGAATGCAGCGCCGCGCAAAGCGCCTCGACCCAGTCACCGTCCCAGGTGAAGGTGTCGTCGATGAAGTTGATCCACGTGATGCCGCGCTCGCGGTGCAGTCGCTGGATCTCGTCCGCGACATCGTCCACACGGCGACGCCGGATCTTGCGCCCGAAGTACTGCGGCACCGAGCAATAGGAGCACGGCGCCGGGCAGCCGCGGTTGGCGATGACGGTCTCGGACTGGCGACCGTCGGGACAGAAGTAGCGGTGCAGTGGCAGCAGGTGCCGGGCCGGGCCGGGGAGCGTGTCCACGTCGGGCGGCGGCGGCGCCATGCCGGTCACGGTCACTCCCGCTTCGGTCCGATGCGCGATCCCCGGGATGTCATCGAGTCCGGCGTTGGCGGCCAGCGCGTCGACCAGCGCCACGATGCGATTCTCAGCCTCCCCCGCGACAGCTACGTCGAACACGGGGTACGCAGCCAGCGTCTCCTCCAGCAGGTTGGAGGCGTGCGGTCCGCCGATCACAAAGGCGCCGCGAAAACCGGCGTCATGTGCACGGCGGGCGATCTCGTCACACAGGTCGATCGTCGGCGTAGACCCGGTCAGGCCCAGCACCGCGGCTCCGCTCTGAACGATCTCAGCCGCCGTCTGCTGCACGGTCATGCCCAGCGCGTTGGCATCCAACACCTTGACCGGGCGGCCGGCTTCCTCCAGCGCGCCCGCGAGATAGGCCAGCCCCATGGGCGGTCCGACCGTGGTCTGGGCGACTGAGCGCACGGCGGCTTGATACGGCGGATTCACCAACAGCGTCAGCGCAGCGGTCATCGATCACTCTCCATTGGTTCTCCAGATCAGTGGCTCCGTCAGATACAACGCCATCCGACTGCCCAGCACCGCATGGCGCCACAGCGCGTGCAACCCGCGCTTGGAGCGCAGACGACCGGCGACGTAGCTGGGGCGCAGGTAGAACTGACGATAGAAGCGGCGCACCTCGGCGCCGACCTGCTTGGTGGACAGGTCGCGCGTCTCGGACGTGTTGCCCCCGAACCACCGGAAGCGGCGCGGCGATCCATCGAGCCCGCGCCGGCGATAGCGCTTGGCGAAGCCGGTCCCGGGCAGAGGCGCGGCCGCGTTGATCTGGACATAGTCCAGGCGGTTGTCCATGGCAAAGTCGATGGACCGCTGGACCGTCGACGCGCTGTCGCCCTCGAGCCCGACGATAAACGTGCCGGCCACCTCGATGCCCGCCAGATGCGTCCAATGGGCCGCGAGCCGCCCCTGCTCGACCGTGGTCCTCTTGCCGGTCTTGGCCAGGATGGCGTCGTCGCCCGACTCGAAGCCGTAACAAATCTGCACGCAGCCGGCCGCCGCCATCAGCGCCAGCAGGTCGGGATCCACTGAATCAACGGTCGCAAAACAGCGCCAGGTGAGGTCATAGCCCCGGCGAAGCATCTGGTGGCAAATAGCGACGACGCGGCTGCGATCGTGGGTGAAGGTGTCGTCGCGGAAGACGATCTCCCGGGCGCCGTATCTCCCGGTCAGCTCGTCCAGCTCCTCCATCACCAGGTCGAGGTTGCGGGCCCGCACCACGCGCTGATGCCAGATCTGCGAGGGGCAGAACGTGCAGGGATGGGCGCACCCGCGGCTGGCGGCCATCGTCGTGGCGGGCAAGCGGCGACAAAACGGCGGCGTGTAGTCAGCCAGGTTGACCAGATCGCGCGCCGGCAGCGGATAGTTCGGATAGTCCGGCGGCAGACGGCGGAGACTGCGCTGCACAGCGCCGTCGGTCCACCAGGCCAGGTTGGGCGTCTCTTCCAGCGAGTGCCCGGCGGCGAGCATGGAGATCGCCTCCTCGGGCTCGCCCTGGATGACCACGTCGACAAGGCCCTCGGACAACGCCAGCTGGGGCTCAGCCGTGACGTTGGGTCCCGACATCATGAGCATCGTGTTCGGGACGGCGCGTCGCAGCCGCCGCATGAGGCTCAGGTCGTCGTCCAGGCTGCCCCACGCAGACGGGACCAGCAGACGAGCCGGCGGGCTCTTGGACAGACGTCGCGCGATCTCGGCGTGGCCCCACCCCTTGACGTTGGCGCACATCAGCTCGACGGGGGCGTCCTGAGCGCGCAGCAGGGCGGCGGCGGTCATCAGCTCCAGCGGTGGATAGGGGCAGGACAGCGGAACTTCGCCGCCGAAGACGTCGCGCAGGAACATCACGCGACGGCCTGAGATCTCGGCGGACGGCTCGAGGAGGGTGGTCCTGGCTGTGTCCAGCAAAGGTGCTGTGTTGGGCATGGCCCCCACATTTGCAGGAAGCGAGCCACGGGCACATGTCTTGCTCTAAGGGCCTGCGTTAGGGGCTGACAGAGGCGCACGCTACGGATCCCCGACGGCGAGAACGGGTCATCACGCCCCGATTCAAGCCGGATGACGGGGCGTTTTGTCTCGCGTTCGAAGACAGACAAGAGAGGTCGTATTTGTCAAAAGCGAGCAACCGACTAACCCTCAACCCGACCCTGCAGCCATACGAGGCGGACAAGCTGGGCCAGACGCTGTGGTGGCAGGATCCGGAGACCGGCCAGGACCGCTCGATGGTCGCTACCGAGCTGGAGTTGGTGGTGCTTCGGATGGCGACAGACGGCATCTCCGAGGCAGAGGCCGCCGAGATGGGCAACGTCGCGACCGACGTCGTAGCGCTGATGGTCGACCAGGTGGTCGAGCAAGGCCTGGTCATGGCGCCTGAGCCGGGGATCTATCGCACCGAGGAGCAGTTTCCGCTGGAGGGCGTCCCGTGGGGGATGAAGCGCTGCGGCTACTTCACGCTGCAGTGGCACCTGACCAACGCCTGCGATCTGCACTGCGCGCACTGCTACGACCGAACCAAACTGCAGGCGCTGAGGCTGCCCGACGCGCTGAACATCGTGAACCAGTTCACCGGCTTTTTGCGACACCGGCGCATGGCCGGAGAGTTCTGCCTGTCTGGGGGCAACCCGCTGCTCTACAAGTGGTTTACGCCGCTTTACGAGGCTGTGGCCGAGACCGGGCACGACATCTCGATTCTGGGGAACCCAACCACTCGGCAGGAGCTGGAGCAGCTGGTCGAGATCGCGCGGCCGACGCACTTCCAGGTCAGCCTGGAGGGGCTAGGAGAGCACAACGACCGCATCCGCGGCGCCGGGCACTTTGAGCGCGTGATGGAGTTTCTGCCGATTCTGCGGGACCTGGGCATCGAGGCCGGGGTGATGCTGACGCTGACCAGCGCCAACATGGATCAGGTGCTGCCCCTGGCCGAGCTCCTGCGGGACAAGGCGGACGCGTTTACATTCAACCGCCTGGCGCAGGTCGGACAAGGCGCATCGCTCGCGATCCCGAGCGGCCCCGACTACGCGCAGTTTTTGAAGACCTATGAAGAGGGGATCGCGGACAACCCGGTCGCCGGCTTCAAGGACAACCTGTTCAACGTGCTGCGGCACGGACGGTCGGAGTATCTGATCCACGGATGCACCGGCTTTGGGTGCGGCGCGGCGTTCAACTTTGTGGCCGTGTTGCCGGACGGGGAGGTTCACGCCTGCCGCAAGTTCCCGTCGCCGATTGGCAACGTGCTGACAGACGGGCTGGAGGCGGCCTACCAGTCGGCGGAGGCGGAGCGATATCGGCAGGGATGCAAGCCCTGTTACTCGTGCCCGATCCGCGCGTGGTGCGGCGGATGCCTGGCGGTGTCACACGGAGCGGGGCTGGACCCGTTCAACGAGGTCGACCCGCACTGCACATTCGAAACCGGGAGGACCTGATGTACGAGCGAATTCTCATCCCGCTGGACGGCTCGGAGCGAGCCCAGTCGATTCTGGTGCACCTGGGCCCGTTTCTGAAGTGGACCAACGCCAAGATCACCCTGCTGGCCGCCATCGGCAGACCGCAGTACACCAGCCCCGACACCCTGGAGGAGCTGGGCTACGCGCGACGGCAGGCGCAGCGATATCTGAACTCGGTCCGCTCGCGGATGCGGGACAAGGGGCTGGATGCGGACATCGAAGTGCGCACCGGCACTGCGTCAGAGTGCATTCTGGATGCCGCTGTGGAGCTGGGGGTGGACCTGGTCGCCATCGCGTCGCACGGGCACGGCGGGCTGACGCGTTTGTACGTCGGCTCGACGGCTGAGCGCGTGCTTCGGGCCAGCGCCTGTGAGGTGTTGCTGGTGAAATCCGCGGAGGCGGTCGACCAGCCGGCGGACCAGACGGTGCCGCTACCGGCGGGAAGCGCGAGCTGGACCGATGTGCTGGTGCCGCTGGACGGGTCGATGAACGCGGAAGCCGCCATCCCCAGGGCGGCGCGACTGGCCGGCCTGTCCGACGCGACCGTGCACCTGCTGCGGGTGGTCCCGGCGGTACCCAGCGCCGGCTATTACGTGCCGGCGGAGGCGGCGGTCAACGACACGAGCGCCGTCGATACGTATCTGGACAACCTGGCGGGCGGGCTGCGCGCGACGGGCCTGAAGGTGCGCACGCAGGTGGCGCAGGGACACGCCGTCACGACGATTACGGACTATGCTCAGCGGCAGGACGTGGGGCTGGTTGTGATGACCACGCACGGACGCACCGGACTACAGCGCTGGCTGCTTGGCAGCGTGGCGGAGAGCATCCTGCGCGCGATGCACATCCCGATTCTGTTACGGCGGATCACCAACGACGTTAAGTAGGTCGCGCCTCAGCGAAGCTCAGGCCGCGTGGCGTTTGGCGGCCTTCTTGGCCAGCACCTTGTCCAGGTGCATGGGGTTGAACAGGCCTGCGTTCTTGTGATGGTTGGCGTGGAAGTACAGGCCGAAGCAGACGCGGTTCAAGAACCAGTAGATGCCGTGGTCCAGGTTGACCGGCTTGTAGTCCTGGTCGGGCTGGTCGCCGCGGTGCGTGATCCAGTTGAAGTGCCCGATGTGGATTGCGCCGGCGACGGCTGAGGGCGCAAACACGCCGAAGAAGAGCGCGGGCCCGAGGACGCAGTACCAGGTGTAGGCCAACACGATCATCGTAACGGCGCTGATCAGCGTGCGCAGAGTGTCCAGGCGCCGGTTGGTCGGGGTGTCGCCCCACAGCTCCAGGAACTGCTGCCGGATATTCTTCTCCAGGTTGACCATCATGATCTTGGCGAAGAAGCGCCAGAAGCCGGGGATGGCGTAGTGGGGGTCCTTCTCGACGTCGTCGCTGAAGGCGTGGTGGCGGCGATGCAGGATCTCCCAGCTGGCGAACCGGGTCATGACGATAACGCCGGTGATCTCTCCCGCGATGCGGTTGATCCATAGCGGGAAGTTGCGATGTGACGCGTTGTGAATCAGCGCGCTGCTGAGGATCTGGAGATAAACCGCGACGGCCAGGAAGCCGAGCAGATGAAAGCCCCAGGTCACGCCGAAGCCGGTCCAGCCGGCGCTGCTCAGGGCGGCGATGAGCGCGCCGCACAGGACGAGCCAGACCGCGTCGTACAGGTAGTAGAAGAACGGGCTGTGCCGAAACATCGAAGACGGCAGCGTGCGTACGACAGGCGCCGCAAGATCACTGAATGCAGACATGGCCGCGTGTTAGCACGGATTGGCAACGGACGCCATCTCGGCGTTTAAGCCGCTTTAAGCCACGCGGCATGGTCGAGCAGCAACCACACCTTCAGCGGATTGGACACTCCTGGAGGACAGCCATGATCCAAAAGAAAGAAGAAGCGACCGCAAAGACTCCCAACACCGCCGCAAGGCGACGTGCTCCCAGACCGACGCGGCATAGCGCTGGCACGGGATACGCGGCGCAGGCGGCAGCGCTCAGTCCGCGCAAGAAGGGCCGCGGACAACCGCACGACCTGGGCAGCTTGCAGACGCCGAACGAGGCGGTGATCGCGCAGACGTCCGACGCGCCGCTGCCACGGCGGCTGGAGGGCGACCTGCCGTCGTTTGCGAAGTACAATGCGGCGTTTGGTGTGTTCTCGATCCCGATGAAGCACTTCTGGGCAGCGGCGGCGCGGACGGCGGACCTGGAGACCGCCGGCGCGTCGGTGACACCACCTGAGGGCAAGCGGGCGCGCAAGTTTCAGCGCCCGTACACGACCAGCCGCTACGGGACCACGCAGACTCAGGACATGTACAGCGATTGGGCCGACGCCCAGGGCGAGATGGAGATGGACATGCGCGACCACCTGGCCAATCGGCTGCTGTTGGACGCCGCACACGCGCATGTGGCGCACGCGCGAACGCGGCTGCGGATGCACGCGACGTCGACCGAGATCACCGAGAACAAGGACAAGCTGAAGGCGATTCGAGGGGCGGCGGACACGCTAGCGACTATCGGCAATTACATCTATATGGGACGCAAGTGGGCAACGCAGCCGCCCGAGGTCAGCCAATCGGGCGTCACCTTGTCAGACGTGGCGATCGTGGCGATGGGCAGCGCGGACGAATATTTCGCGGCAACCCGAAAGCTGGCGCGGCTAAACGAGAAGCTCGCGTTTTTGGCGGACCAGGAGCTGACCCAAGATATCGACGCGGCGCACAAGGGCGTGACCGGCTGGAAGATGAAGGCGGGCAACGCGGACGCGGACAAGCGGCGCCGGCAGCTGCAGGTGCGCTCACGCAACAAGGCGGCGGACTTTGCCAAGCTGCGGACCAGCGACCTGGATCAGGCTGACGCCACGTTGATGGCGCAGGCGGTCATGGAGGCCGACTTCTATGCGCGAACCGCTCAAGAATATGCGGACCTGTGCGTGCCGCATCGGGACGCGGTGGTGGGCCAGCTGTACCAGAAAGAGCCGCTGTTGCGCGGGCGGCTGAGCGAGGAGGAGATGCCGTGGGATCTGCGTCCGGCGCTGTTTGCGTTGCACGGTCATGTGGCGCGTTTTGACACCCAGCGACGGGAGCTGTCGGCGGCCATCCCGGGCCTCGAGAAGCTGCGAGCCCAGTGGGTGAAATTTCTGGATGAGTCAGCGGGCAGAAGCTTCTAAAAATCACCCTTGAATCGGGCTGTCGGGTGTGCGAGTCGTTGAGCTTCAATGCGTCTGGTCGTAGCAGAGAAGCCGTCCGTCGCGCGGGACATCGCTCGCGTACTGGGCATCAGAGGGCGAGGCAACGGATACCTGGGCACGGGCGACCTGCGCGTGACCTGGTGTGTGGGCCACCTGGTGGAGCTGGCAGAGCCGGCGGCGTACGACCCGCAGTGGCGTGCGTGGCGGCTGGAGTCGCTGCCCATGTTGCCGGGCGCGTTTGAGCTGAAGCCGCGCAAAAGCAGCGCGGATCAGTGGCGCATCGTGCGTGAGCTGATGCGTGACCGCGGCGTGGCCGAGGTCGTCAACGCGTGTGATGCCGGGCGCGAGGGCGAGCTGATCTTCGCGTATGCGTACGAGCTTGCGGGCTGCAAGGCGCCGGTGCAGCGGCTGTGGATCTCATCGATGACGGACGTGGCGATCAGGCAGGGTTTTGACACCCTGCGGCCGGCCTCACACTTTGCAAACCTGCAGGCGGCGGCGCGGTGTCGCAGCGAGGCGGACTGGCTCGTCGGGCTGAACGCGACGCGGGCGATGACAACCAAGCATCGCACCGGGCACGGGCAGGGCGCGCTGCTGTCGGTGGGCCGCGTGCAGACGCCGACGCTTGCGCTGCTGGCGCGCCGAGAGAGCGATATCGACGCGTTTGAGCCGCGCGACTTCTGGCAGGTGAAGGTGCGGTTTGCGGCCGCCGACGAGAAGGGCGAGTACGAGGCCGTCTGGACGCGAAAAGGTAAGACGAAGGACGAGGCGGACCGCACTTACGACAAGGCCGAGGCCGAGGCGGTGCTGGCGCGCATCGACGGGCGCGACGGGTTGGTGTCCAAGGTCACGCGCAAGCAGACGCGCGAGAAGCACCCGCTGCTGTACGACCTGACCACGCTTCAGAAAGAGGCCAACAAGCGGTTCGGCTACTCGGCCAAAAAGACGCTGGAGCTGGCACAGGCCCTGTACGAGACGCACAAGGTGATGACCTATCCGCGTACGGACTCGCGACACTTGAGCAGCGACCAGGTCGATACCTTGCCGCGAGTACTGAAGGGGCTGGCGTTTGGTCCGTACCAGGCGGCCGCGCAGTCGGTGGTCGATCGCTGGCCGGTCAAGATGACGAAGCGCGTCGTCGACGACTCGGAGGTCTCGGATCACCATGCGCTGCTGCCGACCGGACAGGACCCGCGCCGCGCGCGTTTGAGCGTCGAAGAGAAGCGGGTCTTCGACCTGGTCGCACGCCGCTTTCTGTCGGTGTTTGCGGGCGACGCGGTGTTTGCCACGGCGGCGATCGAGACGACGGTCGATTCAGAGGGAGACGCCAAGCCCGACATGTTCGCGGCGCGCGGGCGCACCTGCCTGGACCCGGGCTGGCGGGCGATCGATCCGCCGCACTCCAAGAAAAAGGAGCTGCTGCTGCCGCCGGTGGACAAGGGCGAGACCGTGGGTCAGGTCTCCAACAGGCTGCACCAGGGTCGAACGAAGCCGCCCAAGCGCTTTACGGAGGCCTCGCTGCTGAGCGCGATGGAGCACGCGGGCGAGGCGATCGACGACGCTGAGCTGAAGCGGGCGATGAAGCGCAACGGCCTGGGCACGCCGGCGACTCGCGCATCGATCATCGAGACGCTGCTGACGCGCGGCTTTGTCAATCGCGACGGCAAGAACCTCTTCGCCACCCAGTACGGCAGAACGGTCGTGACCAGCATACCGACGGAGGCGCTGACGTCGCCGCGCCTGACCGGCTCCTGGGAGGCGCGCCTGGTGGCCATGGCCGAGGGCGAGGAGACGCGCGAGGCGTTCATGGCGGACATTCGCCGCTTCACGGCCGACGCGGTGCAGGCGATTCGAGCGGCGCCACTGGACCAGGCGACGGTCGCCAAGCTGGCGCCCCCACCGCCGGACGGGGAGGCCATCGGCACGTGCCCGCGCTGCCAAAAAGAGGTACGGACAGGCAAGCGCGGCTGGGGATGCGTGGAGTGCGCGCTGTACATCCCGTCGCAGTTTGCCCGTCGGACGGTCTCCAAGCAGATGGCCAAAACGCTGCTCAAGGACGGCACCACGGCGGTGCTCAAGGGCTTCAAGAGCCGGGCCGGCAAGGACTTCTCGGCCGCGCTGGCCTTCGACGATACCGGCGCCGTGCGCTTCAAGTTCCCCGATCCGGACCCCCTGGGTGACTGCCCGGCATGCGGCAAGCCGGTCCGTCGCCGCGGCAAGATCGCTACCTGCGACACGGGCCGGGAGTGCCCGTTTGTGGTCTTTGCAGAGATGAGCGGCGTGGAGCCGACCGACGACGACATCCGGGCGCTGCTGACCAACCAGCCCAGCCGGCTGCAATGGCGCAACAACCGCGTCGTCGTGCAGCAGCCGCAGAGTCGTGAGCGCGGTGGCCCGCAAAACAGGGCGCCCGGGCCGCCCCAGGAGCGCGGAGGCCCGCCACGCGACGGACCACCGCCGCACGGCGAGCTCCGCGCCGGACCAGGCAACGGACCACCGCCGACGCGTGACACACGTGAGGTCGCGGGACACATCGCGCCGTGCCCCACCTGCGGCGCATCCGTGGCGTTCCGCGGCAAGCGGTGGGCCTGTCAGAGTTGTCGCTTCGGCATCGACGCGGAGCTGGGCGGCCGCGCCTTTACTGCCCCCGAGATCGCGCAGCTGATCACCACCGGCCGCACCGACCGACTGCACGGCTTTCGGCAAAAGACCGGCGCCGTCTTCAAAGCCGCTGTAACCCTGGGCGCCAACGGCAAGCTGTCCTGGGACTTTCACAAGCCCGACGACGAGCCGGACGACGACCGCATCAGCTGCCCCATCTGCGTGCACCAGGCGCAGCCGCACCCCGGCCACGCCATTCGCGGTCGCGCGGCGTGGGGCTGCTCGCGCTGGCGGGAGGGCTGCCGGCTGCGCATCCCCTTCACCATCGAGGGCGTCACCCTGCCCGACGACCAGCTGCGTCGCCTGCTGGGCAAGCATCACGCCACTAAATATCTCAAGGGCTTCGAGGGCCGGAAACGCACGGCGCGCGTTCGCCTGGACCCCGACGCAGATCCCTGCTGGGCGGTCCAGGAGAAGGCCGCGCAAAAGCGCAAGGCCAAGCCCAAGGCCGCCAAGCCCAAGACGACCAAACCCAAAAAAGCGTGATCCCGATCACGCGGTCGTCACACGGCGCCGGGCAAGGCCCGCGACCCTCCCCATAAAATCAACTACTTAGATAGCCCCAAATGCTGGCATCGCCCCTGCACTCCCTCAGCCCATCTATCGGAGAGGAGAGAGCGCACATGCCCCTGACACGCACAATCGTCCTGACAGCCCTCGCAGGTCTGACCCTCGCCTGTGGGGGGTCGACCACGTCACCGCAAGCCGGTGGGCCAACGCCCCCGTCTCAGGACGGGACTCCCGAAAATGAGACTCCAGAAAGTGAGACTCCAGAAATTGAGACTCCAGAAATTGAGACGCCAGAAATGGAGACTCCAGAAAATGAGACGCCACAAGAGGAGCCTCCTGCTGAGAACGGCGAGCCCGTGACGGAGGAGCCTGTCGGTGGCGGAGTAGCGGTTGCTGAGATGGCCGGCGCTCCGGCGCTTGTCGCGGCGGCGACGTGCAGCGGAGTTGGTGGTGGGGTCCTCTGCGTAAACGTGGCAGCGGACGTCGTTGCGGGCGCGGCGGACGGGACGGCTGCGGCGCCGTTTTTGAGCATCGGGGCCGCGGTGGCGGCGGCGGCCGACGGGAACACGATTCAGGTGGCGGGCGGGACGTACGAGGGCAACGTGGCGGTCCTGCAAAAGAAAGTGGTGCTGTTGGGCGGCTTTGAGCCCGGGTTTGGGGCGCGGGACCTGGCCGCGTTTGAGACCCACATTGTCGGGCAGGGCGGCGACGCGGCGGTAGCGCTGGTGGGCGCGGGTGAGAGCCGTGTCGAGGGGTTTCGGATCAGCGGAGGGACCGGCAGTGAGCGGGATCTGCCATGGTATCGCATGGGTGGGGGTGTGTACGTGCTCGGCGGGGCGCCGACGGTGGCCCACAACATCATCGAGAAGAACGTGGTGATGGACCCCGAGGACATGTGGATGGAGAGCTTTGGCGGCGGGCTGCATCTCGAGGAGTCGGAGGCGTCGGTGCTGTTCAACGTGATCGCAGAGAATGTGGCGCAACGTGGGGGCGGGATGTCGGTGTGGGGCGGCGCGGTGACCATCGCAGGCAACCAGGTGCTGAGCAACGAAGGCTACGGGGACCATGGCGGCGGGATCTACGCGGCGGCGCCGTCGCTTACGATCAACAACAACCGCGTGGTGGGCAATGTGATCGGCACCGAGGCCGGGTACGGCTGGGGCGGCGGAATCATCTTGTTTGGGGCGGAGACGGTCGGTCAACTGGCCTTCAACGTGGTGACCGACAACGCGGCGCCGACGGCGGGCAGTGGGGTGTTTTTCGATGACGGATCGAGCGCGACCATGAGCCATGACCTGGTGTACGGCAACGCCTGCCCGGAGATCGGCGGAGCCGGCGTGTACGTGGACGGCTACGAGGACATCGGCTCTACCCTGGTGATGGACCACGTGACGGTGGCCGGCCACGGCTGCAGCAACAGCATGTTCGGCAGCGGGATCATCGTCGAGCAGCACTCCACGGTGGAGGTGCGCAACAGCATCCTGTGGGGCAACGCGACCAACGGCGCGGCCGACGGCGAGCTGGCAACCGACGCGACGTCGTCGATCTCGGTCAGCTGGTCAAACGTGGAGCTGGGCGCGGACGGCGAGGGCAACATCGCTTTGGACCCGATGTTTGCGGCGCCGGAAGACGGCGACTTTCATCTGCGGAGCGCGGGCGGCCGCTTCGACCCGGCGTCAGGCGGGATGGTCGTGGATGCGACGACCAGCCCTTGCGTGGACGCCGGCGATCCCGCCGCCGCCTTTGGCGACGAGCCCGGAGAGAACGGCGGCCGCGCCAACATGGGCGCGTTCGGAAACACGGCGCAAGCGAGCTTGACCGGCGAGACGGAATGACCTCGACGCGGTCAGCCCTCCCAGCGACGCAGGTGGTCTGCGTTGGCGACGATCCGCATCCGAGCTGAGCCGAGTCGTTTGCGGCAGTATTGCTCGACCAGCTGGTCCTTGCGATCGGCCACAAGGTACCCCCCAACCGCGGCGATGAGGAGCCCCGCCGGATCGGGCACGCCGACCAGGAAGCAAAGTGAGCCCGCCACTGTGTCCACCGCCGTGTTCGTCAGGCCACGAGTTCGGCTGAGCTCTCGCAGAATCTCGCGTTCCGTACGCAGACAGTCCGCCGCCGTCTCGATTGCATCTCCCCGCCCCTCCGACCGCAGCGCGGCGAAGTCGTCCACCAGCTGTCCAACCCGGGCGCGAAGGTCCGCTGCCTCCAACAAGAAGGAGACCATCGCATCGAACTGAGCCTGTGGGAGCGCCTGCGGCGCCGGCGTACTCCGGCCTCGCCGGCCGAGAACGGGCTCGCCCTCGGACCGCATAAGCTCCACGAATTCCAGGACGGCCGCTCTCAGCGGGCTGTCCACCAGCACAGCGTCCGGCGACTTGGCGGTCAACCCCAGACTCCGGACAGCGACGGTAGCCTCGAGCTCCCTCGCCGTCATGTGGAACGCGCCCCCCAGTGATCCAGTGATGGGCGCAGCCACAACAGTCTTGAGCCCACGAAGCTCGGTAGCGACTCGCGCCATATTCTCGGAGGTTACTGTGCCGCGTACGATCCACTCACGGGTTCGCATGGCCTCTTCGTCTCCGAAGAGGGCTATGTAGGCCCAATGACTGGCCGCGATTCTTGTCGCTCCTTCGCGCTCCGCGCCGCGAAAGACACGGCGGCGGAGTTTGTCCGACATCCCCTCAACCGCCGGGCGGAACATGTCCTCGACCGCCGCGACCTGATCTTCAAACGGCGTGGAGTCGATGTGGGTAAAGAGGGCGTTGCGTCGAATGGCGTAGATCCGTGCCAGCGGCGCTGATCGGCTGGCGCTCGGACTCACGAAGGGGCGAAGCCACTCCTGCTCTTTGTGCCGAGCGAAGTTTCCGCGGTCTGTCTCAAATGGGTGCGGCTCTCCTGGAACGACGGCATGACTCTCCTACCTGATCGGGCGTAA
>CAZJHX010000073.1:0-50821 GCA_964545715.1 uncultured Myxococcales bacterium | reverse complement strand
GGGGGGGGGGGGGGGGGCGGGGGCGGGGGCCGGCGCCCTCCGGCGGCGCGGGCCCCGCCGGGGGGGGGGGGGGCGCCGCGGACGAAGGGGCGTGGGTTGCCACCAGGCCGCACCGGGCGATCCCCAACGTGGGACGAGCGCTGACCCAGGCCCCGGAGTCGCTGCATGACGTCAAGGCCCTGGCGGTGGCGCAGTACGTGCCCGTGCAGCAGATCCCCAACATGGGCTACGACCCCGGGCGCGCCATCGACCGCGTCCAGATGGAGTTGGTGGCGGCGCGGGTGGCGGCCATCAACCAGTGCTTCTACTGAACGTCGGCGCACGCGACGCTGCTCCGTGCGAGCGGCCAAATGTCAGGGCAGTCGGTGGATGCCGCCTCCGCAGCCGGGGGTGAGGGGGGCGGGGTCGCGCACGGAGAGGCGCTGACCGCGTTTGTGAGCGCGCTGATGGGCGCGGATCAGCCCGCGTTGGATGCAGCGCGCAGTAGCCTGAGTGAGGCGATCGGCCCGCAGGGCGTGGTGGACGCGGCGGGCGTGGCGGCGCATTTCCAGATGATGGTGCGCATCGCGGACGGCACGGGCACGCCGCTGGACGCCAACCTGGAGGTGCTCAGCAGAGACCTGCGCGCCGAGATGAAGGTTGGCGACTTCGCGTCTGCGGACAACACGCCGCCCCCCGGACCGTTGCAGAGGCTGGCCGGCCGCATCGCCAACCCGCTGGCGGGCGCAGTGTTTCGTATGATCTCGCGCAAAACTCCACCGTCGGACTGATCGGGGACAGAGAAGCGTATCGCGCGCGCGCGATAAACTGGAAGACTAGGAGGTGACTCATGGAGCTCCTCGCGTTGGCCTTTGTGGCCTTGCTCTTCGGGCTGATCATCGGCCCCTGGCTGGTGCTGTTGAACGCGCCGCTGTTCCTGGCGGCGGGGGCTGTGCTGTTTCTGCCGTTACTCGCGGCCTGGCGCCTGGTCGACTTCCTGATGGCGCAAAGCCCGGCCACCGACGATTCCCGCGTGTTGGTCGTAGAGGGTTTGGAGCCGACGCTGGCCCGTGCGCTGCGCACTGACCTCTCTCGCGTGCTGGAGCTGGCCCCCGATGGGACCTCTCCAAAAGCATGCACCTGCGTCAAGGAGAGCCGGGAGCACGGCTTCGTTGGCGTGCTGCGCGTGTTCAACTCCAAAGGGCACTATCTGCTGCGGACCACGGGCCGGACGTTGTCCGCCGTTGCTGCAGGCTTTGGCGCCGAGCTGGCCAAGATGGTGGACGAGTTCCCCGCCAGGGTCGGCATGAAGCGGATCCGCTGTGGGGAGTGTGACGCCAAGACCTGTCCGTTGCGCGCGCTGGCGAAACGAGCCCAGCCTATCGCGGCCTATTAGCTGAGAGCATCGGCGGGTTGATCATGTGGATCGGCTCGCCGCGGGCGAAGGCCACTATCTGGTCGTAGATGTCGGAGAACTGCAGGTCGTACTCCTCCTCGGTGACGTAGCCGATGTGCGGCGTGGCCACCACCCTGGGGTGTCTCAGCCACGCCGGTGGGTCGATTACCGGCTCCTGCTCGAACACGTCGACGGCCGCGAAGCCCGGGCGGCCCTGTTCGATCGCCGCCTGCAACGCGCCCGCCTCGATGAGCGGCGCGCGCGACGTGTTGACCAGCAGCGCGTCCGGTCGCATCCGGGCGAGATCGGCGGCGGTGATCAGTCCGCAGGTCGCCGGGTACAGCCGCACGTGCAGGCTGACCACAGCCGATTCCGAGAAAAACGCCGCCCGGCTCGGGGCGACCTCGACGTCGTCTTGCCGCGCTCGTTGGCGCGAGCCGTCGGAGGCCCAGAACCACACGCGCATGCCCAGGGCGCGCGCGTACCCGGCCACCGCTTTGGCGATGCGTCCGTAGCCGTAGAGGCCCAGCCGGCCGCCTCGCAGCGTCTTGCCCACACCCATCTGCCACTCGCCCGCGTGCAGCGACGCCATCTGCTGCGGGAGCTGGCGCACCGACGCCAGAATCAGCGCCAGCGTGTGCTCCGCCGCGGCGTATGACGGGGTGCCGGCGTGCATGTTGGAGCACAGCAGCACCCCATTGCGCGTGCAGGCGCGGACATCAACGTGTGGATAGACGCTGCGCTGGCTGATCAGCTTGAGTCGCGGGAGGCGGTCCAGCAGTGCGGCCGTGATCTGCGTGCGCTCGCGAAAGAGGACCAGCACGTCCGTGTCCTGCAGTCGTGCGGCCAGGGCGTCGATCTCCTGCACGTGATCGGTCCAGACGCGCACGTTGAAGTCGGCCAGCTTCGCAAAGCACGGTAGGTGGCGCAGCGTATCGAAGTAGTCGTCGAGAATGGTGACGTTCATCGGGCTCCTCAGGCCGGGTTGCTGAAAGCCGGTGCAGTATATTTCGATCGAACGGCAGCTTACACTGCGCATATGTCGGAACAAGCGGTACGGCGCTATCAGGAGCTTGCGCTCCTGGGCGAAGGGGGTATGGGCAGCGCCTGGAAGGTGCTCGATCGTCTAACGGGAGACGTTGTTACCCTAAAGCGGCCGCGTCGCGACGCCAATGTGGACCTGGACGCGCTGACGCCGGTTCGGCTGCCCGATGAGTCCGAGGAAGAGCTGGCGCTGGACGACACGGTGGGCAGCGATCGCGGCGCCGTCGGTGAGACGCTGGACAGCGGGTCGGCGTCGGGGCGCATCGCGATCGCCCGGGAGTTCCGCGTGCTGGCCGGGTTGCGGCATCCCAACATCATCTCGGTGCTGGACTACGGTTTCAGCGCCGACCTGAGCCCGTACTTCACGATGGAGCTGGTCGAGGACGCGGACCACATCGTCGATGCCACGCGCGGTCGGTCGGCCGCTGAGCGGGTCCGGCTGTTGCTGCAGACCCTGGATGCGCTGCTCTACCTGCATCGCCGCGGCGTGATCCATCGGGACATCAAGCCCAGCAACGTGCTGGTGTCGGCGGGCGCGGTGAAGGTGCTGGACTTCGGCATCGCGACGCCCACCGCGGATACCAGCGACTACCAGATCGCCGGTACCATGGGCTACATCGCGCCCGAGGTCATGTTGGGGCAGCCCCCGACGCCGAGGTCCGACCTGTATTCGTTTGGTGTGCTGGCGTCGTGGGTCCTGTTCGACAAGCCGCCGGGGCTGCTGACCGCGGACCACGACGCGCGGCTACGGGCAGTGGTCGAGCGTCTGGTAAAGCTGAAGCCGGAAGAGCGCTACGCCGACGCCACCGACGTCATCCGCGCGTTGTCCGAGGCGGCCGGACTGACGCAGCCCGCGGAGTCGGACGCCGCGCGCGAGGGCTTTTTGACGGCCGCGACGTTTGTCGGTCGCAAGGACGAGCTCAAGCTGCTGTTCACGCGCTACGTGGATGCGGCGGCGGGGTATGGCGGCTGCGTACTGGTGGGCGGGGAGAGCGGTGTGGGCAAGACGCGCCTGATCGCGGAGCTGCGGATCCGAGCGCTGGTGGCCGGTGCGCTGGTCGTGCGTGGGCAGGCGAAGTCGCACGGTGCGCGTCCCTACCAGCTGTGGCGCCGCGTGGCCGGGACTCTCGCGGTGGAGACCGAGCCGACGCCGCGCGAGCTGGGCATTCTGCGGCCGCTGGTGCCGGACCTGCAGCGGCTGTTCGACGACGTGGGCGACATCCCGGAGCCTCCGGACCAGGATCCAGATGCGTCGCGCGCGCGGATGATCGGGGCGCTGATCGACGTGATGCGGCGCGTTGACCGGCCGATTCTCGTGATCCTGGAGGACATCCATTGGGCACGCCAGGAGAGCATCGAGACGCTGGCGGCGCTGCGGCGCGAGCTGAGCGGGATGAACGTGATGGTCGTGTGCACGTTTCGTGATGATGAGCTGGTCGCGACGGAGGCGCTGGCGGACTTTGAGGTGCTGACGCTGTCTCGCCTGCCGCCCGATGAGATCGCGGACATGTCGGCGGCGATTCTCGGTGAGTCGGGTCGCGACGAGCGCGTGGTGACGCTTCTGGAGAAGGAGACGGAGGGCAACCCGTTCTTTCTGGTGGAGGTGCTTCGGGCCTACGCGGAGCATGCGGGGCGACTGGATCGGATCACGGCAGATGACCTGGAGCACAAGGTGCTGCCTCGTGGGATCGGCGAGCTGATCGCGCGCCGGCTGGACCGGCTGGGTCCGGACGCGCGACCTCGATTTCGGCTGGCGGCGGTGTGCGGCCGCACCCTCAACCCGGACGTCCTCGCAGCGCTGGATCCCCACTTCGATTGGGAAGAGGCGATGCACATGGCCAGCTACGCGGCCGTGGTGGCAGCGGAGGACGGGCAGTGGCGGTTTGCGCACGATAAGTTGCGTGAGCAGCTGGCGTCCCGAGGCCCGGGACGACTGGGCGGGCGCAAACGCACGCGTGGCGCAGGCGCTCGAGGCGGTCTATGGCGATGAGCCCTCGCAGGCGGGCGCGTTGGCGTGGCACTGGAGCGCGGCCGGAGACACGGAGAGAGAGGCGCAATACGCGGGTGTGGCGGGCGAGCATGCCGTGCGCCTGGGCGCATGCGAAGAGGCCATTGGGTATTTGACCCGGGCGCTGACCCTCGCTGCACCGGGCGAGATTCCGTCGGCGCGCCCCCCGCGGCTGCTGCGGTGGCTGGGCGAGCTGTTCGGCATGGACATCATGAGCACCGACGAGCGGCGCTTTCGGTTGGGGCACCTGGAGGGGCTCTTGTCCGAGGCGTACAGCCAGGGCGGTCAGCTGCAAAAGGGCATCGAGCGAGGGCGTCGCGCGCTGGCGTGGCTCGGGCACCCGATGCCGGGGTCGATGCCGGGGCTGGCGGCGGGCATCTTTGCTCAACTGTGGCTGCGCCTGTGCCAGTCGTGGTTTCCCAAGCTGTACCTTGTCTCGAATCCCCAGACGCGGCCGTTGCGGCTGTCGGCGGCCGCGATCCAGACTCGGGCGACCGAGAACTACGCGTACTGCCAGGACCCGGCCAACATCTTCTGGTCGGGTTTTCGTTCGCTGAACCTGGGCTTCCCCAGCGGCGCCTCCGGCGACCTGGCGCGCGGCTACGTGACCATGGGCATCGTGTGCTCGATCGTCCCGATGAAAAAGCTGGCGTGGGAGCTATGTGACCACTCGGTCGACATTGCCGAGAGGCTGGAGCGGCCTTACGAGGTTGGCTACTGCAAGACGCGCCGGGCCGCGGTCGGATGTCAGCAGGCCGAGTGGGAGCGCGTCACGACCGACCTGGCGGCGGTGGACGCGATCGCGCTGGAGTTGACCAACCCGCGGATGCAGTCTGAGTCCACCATGATCCGGGCGCTGACCAATCAGTTTCGTGGCCGGTTTGAAGAAGCCGAGCCGCTGTTTGCCAGGCTGCTGGCCTTGGCGACCGTCGCCAAGGACGACCAGGCGGTGCTTTGGGCGTTGACCGGCGCCGCCTACTGCCAGGTGCGGACCGGACGGCTGGACGTGGGCTACGAGACGCTTCAGCGCGCGGTCGACATGATCGATGACGAGACGACCAGCGCCGACCGAGTCTATATCCTGGGTCTGCTGGCGCTGGCCGAGGTGCTTCGAGGTGACAAGGAGTGTGGTCTGCAGGCCGCCGAGCGCGTGCTGGCCGCGGCGACCTCGGAGCCGCCGGTCGCGTACTGGACGTATGGGGGCCTGGCCGCGGGCTGTGAGGCCTGGCTGGCCTTGCTGGCGATGGGCACCGACGGCGTGACGCCCGGGACCCGGAAGTTGGTCAAGGTGCTGAAGTCCTTTGCGGGAAAGTTCAATCTGGGCATCGCGGCCGCGCCGCTGTGGGAGGGCGTGCTGCTGATCCACCAGGGCAAGAAGGACGCCGGCCGTCAGCTGCTGCAGGCCGCCATCGAGAAAGGAGAGGCCGGCGGCTTCGAACTCGAGCCGAAGATCGCCCGCGAGCGGCTCGTTATGCTTTGAGCTGCGGTTTGTCGACGCCCGGCACAGCGTAGATGCTCAACGGGCCGCCGCCCCGCTCTCGCCATCCGTGGGACCTCAGCCACGAGCGCGGGGGCGCGCAGCCAACCGAATCGGGCGGGTCGGGGCCCGTCGGCGCGTCGTGCCAGCCGTCGAACGCCAGGCTGCTGGACCACGGGTCGTGCTGGTCGTGGGGCGCCCCTTCGCCGCGCTGCCATGCATGCTTTCGGCTGTTGTTGAGCACATACAGCAGCGCGTTGCGCATCTGGGTGGGCGTGCGGAGCACCTCGGCGTGATAGCGGTGCGGGAACACTGTGCCGCGGCGCTTCCACCGCCGGTTGACGCGTCGGGCCACGCGCACGGCAAGGCCTTTCATGGCTTGACCCAGGCTGCGCTCGTCGCCCGCCTCCACGATCAGGTGCAGGTGGTTGCGCTGGACACACCAATCGGTGATGCGCACACCAAGTCGGTTGGCCGCGATCGCCAGCGCGCTGCGCACCGCGCGGTAGGCCCGTCCGCGCAGGTTGGGTAGTCCACCTTTGATCCGCAGCGTCACATGTACCGGGGTGTGCCGAGTCACCCGCGCTCGACGCTGATGCCGCAGCCCACTGCCACCGCCCCGCTTGCGGCCGGCACCCTTCCGCTGACCACCCCACCGGCGAAGACCCAGGTCCAGCTGATCCTGCGCCCGGCGGCGCCAGCAAGCGCGGTCTTCGTGGCACAATGCCCGTGATGCGCTGTGCTCTCCCCATCGCTGCCACTGTTGTTGTCGCCTTCGGCGGCGGATGCAAAAAGGACAAGCCCGCCTCCTCCGGCGCCATGAACGTCGACGATCCGGCGACGTGTGCCGCCTGCCACCACGCGGTCTTCAATGAATGGGAAGAGTCCATGCACGCGCGGGCGCACCACAAGCACGACCCGATCTACGCCGGCGTGCGGCAGCTGCGTATGAAGAAAGAGGGCGCCGCGGTGGCCGAGGCCTGCGCGGGCTGCCACACCCCGAACTGGGGTGGGGAAGACGGCAAGACGGCGCGCTCCGGGGTCGCATGCTCTGCCTGTCACAACGTCGCCCGCGTGCACCCCGATCGCGCCGGGGCCGCGGCGCTGGTGCGGGCTGCGCCGGGGTTGCTGTTTGGCCCGCACGACACCGACCCGGACGCGACTGTGGCCCATGGAAGCGGCCCTTCAGCCGCGCATCTCACCGACGGCAAGACGATATGCCTGGCCTGTCACGCCGCGATGCACAGCAAGAGCGGCGTGCCGATCTGCACCACGGGGCCCGAACGCGACGCGGCACCGCCGTCCGACGAGACCTGTGTGAGCTGTCACATGCCCGTGGTCGAAGGAAAGTCCGGCGCGCACAGCCCGCGAAAGACCCATCGCAGCCATCGCTTTGTCGGCCCCCATCGCGCCTGGTATCAGGATGACCTGGCGCCGCTGCAGAAAGCGGTCGGGCTGAACGGGCAGCTGACCGCAGAAGGTGTCGCGCTCACGCTTGCAAACAAGACTGGGCACGGCTTTCCGACCGGCTTCCCGGGGCGCCAGGCGCTACTGAAGGCGGAGGGACTCGACAGCGCGGGCGCCCGCATCTGGCAGTCGAAGCCGATCGTGCTGGGCAAGCGGTACGAGGACGCGGACGGCAAGCCGACGCTGGCGCCGTGGTCCGTCCGCCTCGCCAGCGACACGCGCCTGAAGCCGGGCGAAGTCCGGAGCATCACGTTTCAGCCGCCGGAAGCGGTCGTCCGGGTGAAGGTCTCCCTGATCATGCGGCTGCTGCCTCCGCCACTGGCCGCAAAGCTGAAGTTGGTGGGCTCGCTGGAGGCGATGCCGCGCGTGATTACGACGATTACGCTCAGCCGATGAGCCGAAGGTCGCTCGCGAGCCTCGCTATGCCTTGAGGCCTGGGCAGCACCTGCCCCGCCGACTCGAGAAGTTGGGGCCCGTCATGTGGAGGTGCTGGGGGTGGTTGAGGCATTAGGATCGTGACGTGGCCTTGTCACGCCTGGCCCGGCTGACTTAGCGCGACCCAACATCGGCATCGATGTTGACAGCTCAATGTACTCAGCGATGGCCTTCTTGGCGGCGTCCCGCGTCGGCCATGTGGGCCGGAAAGCGCCGGTCGAGACGCCCCATGAAGGGAAGCCACTGGTTCAAACCGGTTCCGGTTCAATGTGCATGGAGCGCCGTTCGGGTCAAAGGTAGCCACTTACGCACCCCGTACTATCGCCTCCGTGCGCGTCGGGGCTCGAGGCGCGCCATCATCGCGCTAGCCGCTTCCATGCTCGAATCCATCTACCACATGCTCAATGACGGCGCGGAGTATGTCGACTTCGGCGCCGAGCACTTCGACCGTGTCGATCACATCGGCCATGCCGGACCGGCTTGTCAAAAAGCTCCAGCGGTCCGACTACGAGGTGACGATCAAGAAGGCGGTCTGAGATGAGAACCTGGGTTCAATGATGTCGGTAGCTTGTGCCACAGAGTTTCGGGTTAGTCACTTACAGGTGCCGGAGAAGCACACACGGATGGAGTCAAAGCAGCCGGCAGGAATCTCCGGCGGGTGGCCGCCGTGGTTCAGCAACATGATCGGCAGGCCTTTGATCGCGGCCATGGACGCCATCGCGACCATCGGGTTCAGCTTGCGGGTGGTCTGATGATGGTGGGTGTTGCCGTTCATCCAGCCTTTGCTGGCGAGGGGGCTGTTGGAGCCTATCTTCATGTACTCGAACATCATGGTGCTGCCGTCCGCCAACGTCACCGACAATCTCGGCTCCACGCCGGCTGAATTGGCGAACGCTCCGTTGGCGTTTTTCTGCCACCCCAGCCAGTGGTGGCCCATCTCCACGTGCTGCACCTGCCCGGTTCCCACCGTCGTAGTGGTCTGAGCGGCCGCCGGTGCGGTGAGGGTGACCATCGCCAGGGCGACCGTGTATCCGCGAAATGATCTCATGGTCTCTTCTCCTATTCCTCGAGCAACAAGCTTGTGATGGACGTCCTCCCCGTCCTCGGTCCTCAACTCCAACTTGACCATCCCATCACCTACACGTTCGGTGTGCATCACGGCTGGTGCCTCGGTCAAGTGCAACTGCCCAGGCTGATAGTCTCGGGGCGACCGTCACGATTCGTCTGCCGGGATCAGCCGCATGGGGAGGAACATGGGCGTTGGCTTGGGCCTGTCGCCCAGCTCGCCCTCGACCACGTCGCCAAGCGTCTCGAAGCCGAAGCGCTCGTAGAAGGGGATGGCTTCCGCCTTGGCGTCCACGACTACGCCGATGCAGCCCACCTCACCGGCCATCTGGCGGGCGAGAAGGAGCATGGCCCGCAGGAGCCGAAGCCCCACGCCCCGCCCCTGCGCCGACTCGTCTACGGCCAGCCGGGCCAATCGGAGGACCGGCAGCGGGTAGCGTGGAAGGCGCTTGCGTTGACCCGACGGCAGTTCGGTCCCCTCCATCTGCGAGGCGCTGACGGTCGCGAAGCCGACGATGCGGTCTCCTTCCGCCTTGTCGTCCACCGCCACCCATGTCACGCCGACGTGGTGCTTGAACTGGTTCTGTCCGGCGTACCGGAGAAGGAACCTGTCCAGATCCGGCTGGCCACAGGAGAACCGGGTCCGATCATCGTCGGGCCGGAGCCGCCGAACCCGGATCACGCGGAATCGCCCTCGGCTTCGTCGCCCTCAGCGAACAGCGCCTTCATCGCCGGAGTCGGCTCCCTCGCCTCTTCCAGGCGCTCGACGACCCGCCCGAAGCCCTCGGGCCCAAGTAGCAGGCGCGGCGGGAGGACGATGTCGGCGGGCAGCTCTTCCAGCGCTTGTAGGTGGTGGAGGAGCGCCCGTTCCACGACGGCGGCCTTCTTCATTCCGTGAGACCTGACGTATTTCTCCAGACGGTTGCGCGTCTCGTCGGAGATGAATGCGGAGATCTGCGTTCGGGCCATGGGGTACCTCCTTCTACAGAACTGTAGAGCAGGGTGTCGGTGGGGTCAACCGGCTGTCGCCGGGGTGGGCGCTGATCCCGTCGTGTCCGCCCTCGGCCAGCCCCTGCGCGACGCCGCGCCCTACGCCAACGTCCACGAGGAACCGGAGCGGTTCGCTCACCGGTCACGCGGTACACCTGTCGGAAGCAATCTGCTCAGCCGCGTAGGCCAACACAGGCGGCTGTCCTGCGATTCGGGCTCCGGGCAGTCATCGAAGGGCGTGCCGCGGGTAGAGGACGTGATTTCAGGCGGTTGACGAGGCCGAGTCTCGGACCCAGGCCCAAAGTGAGAGGATCCGTCTCGCGCCACACGTCAAGTGCGAAGCCGGTGCGCGGCTCGGTATGCCTTGAGCCTGGGCAGCACCTGCCCCGCTGACTTGCCGGGTAGCGGGCGCTCATGAGAGCCGGCCAACATGCCGGTACAGCCGTCATGCGATGGCTGACTCTATGCGTGCTCATCTCGGCCCCGTCGACCGATGCGTCGCGCTGGTGTGCAACCAAGCCTTCACCCCGGCGATGTGCCTGCCTCGCGGCGGCCAGGACGCGTGGTGTCTGTGGGACTATCAGTGCGAGGAAGAACTCGCCTGCGCCGCCGGCCGGTGTTCGCTGTAGACGGTCGAAGCGCTCGCTTATGACTCGCACAGTTACCGTCGGCGCCGCGGCTGATCGACGCCCGGCACAGCGTAGATGCTCAACGGGCCGCCGCCCCGCTCTCGCCATCCGTGGGACCTCAGCCACGAGCGCGGGGGCGCGCAGCCAACCGAATCGGGCGGGTCGGGGCCCGTCGGCGCGTCGTGCCAGCCGTCGAACGCCAGGCTGCTGGACCACGGGTCGTGCTGGTCGTGGGGCGCCCCTTCGCCGCGCTGCCATGCATGCTTTCGGCTGTTGTTGAGCACATACAGCAGCGCGTTGCGCATCTGGGTGGGCGTGCGGAGCACCTCGGCGTGATAGCGGTGCGGGAACACGGCGCCGCGGCGCTTCCACCGCCGGTTGACGCGCCGGGCCACGCGCACGGCCAGGCCTTTCATGGCTTGACCCAGGCTGCGCTCGTCGCCGGCCTCCACGATCAGGTGCAGGTGGTTGCGCTGCACACACCAATCGGTGATGCGCACACCGAGTCGGGTGGCCGCGATCGCCAATGCGCCGCGCACCGCGCCGTAGGCCCGTCCGCGCAGGTTGGGTAGTCCACCTTTGATCCGCAGCGTCACATGCACCGGGGTGTGCCGGGTGACCCGCGCTCGACGCTGATGCCGCAGCCCACTACCACCGCCCCGCTTGCGGCCGGCACCCTTCCGCTGACCACCCCACCTGCGAAAAGCCAGGCCCAGCTGCGTTGTTGTGGTGCTTCGAGTCATATTGATTGAGCGTACATATGTGAAAGGGTGATTGCAAGGCAATCGTGTCCGTTCCGTGCTTCCGGCTAGCCTTTACCAGTGCACCGTCTGATAGTCGCCGCTGTCTGTCTGATACCGCTGGCGTGCACGCCGGCAGGCCGCGGTGGTGGCGGCTCCGGCAAGACCGTGGACGCGGCGCAGTCCGCGGCGGACACGCCGGGCCCGGACGTCGCGGTGGACGCCCCGCCGGTGGACGTGCCTGTGGCCGGTGACTGCGTTACTGAAACCGTCTGTGCCGACCAGACCGACTGCGGGCCGGGTGAGCGATGCAGTACGGTCTTGTCTCCGGCCTTTGTGCCAAGCACTGTACTGTGCCGGCGAAGGGCAGAGCTGCGACTCACAGCGCGGTGACCTGCTGTGCGTTGACGGGCTGACGTGTCTGGGCTCGCCGCCGGTTTGCGTCGGGCCAGGCGACGGTGTTCAACCCGATATTGGCGCCGGCGATTGCTCGTACGATGGCAGGCGCCGTGGCGTGGTGATGGGGAGTGACCGTGATCAGTCTACGACTCGATGTACACCGAGTCGCGAGCGGCCGGTTCGTCATGCCTTCAGCCTGGGCAGCACCTGCCCCGCCGTCTCCAGAATGTGCGGCCCATACGCCTTGGGGTGTGTGTTCAGCGGGTCGCCGTAGCCGGGCGCGCCGGGCTTCTCGTACTCGTCGGGCTTCAGCCCCATCGCCTGCAGCACGGTGCCCAGATACTGGTTGTAGCTGAGGCCCGGACGCTGCTGCTTCTCGACCTCGAACTCCACGTCCCACGGTGGCAGCAGGCCCATGTTGTCGCGGTCGCGGTAGTCGATGTATTGCCCGGTCTCCAAGAAGCCCGCGGCGCTGCCCGCCGTGATGACCGGCACCGAGAATGAGTGGTGGGTGGCCATACCGGACTCCTGGGTCCATTGAACAAGGGTGTTGTCGAGGAGGGTCTTGCCGTCGGCCTCCTCGACGTCGAGCTTGCTGACCAGGTCCATGTAGACGTTCTCAAAGAAGAACTGGTGCGCGTCGGCGATGATCTTCTGCTTGTCCGGCTCGCCGGCGGCCTTGTGGGCCACGTCCTGGTGCCAGTCGGCAAAGGACGCGTCGCCGAACGTGTCGTCGCACCCCACCACCGCGATGCGGGACGTGCCGCACATGAACGCCGCCACGATCACGTCGTTGTAGATCTGATAGTGCTGGGCCTGCATCGGCGGCTGCGAGCTGTACTGGCCCCAGTCGTTGATGATGAAGTTGCCCGGGTTGTTCACGTCCCCGCACGACGCGGCCTGCACGTTGAGCTTGCGCTCCAGCTCGTCCAGGCGGTCCATGTAGTCGGACAGCTTCTGCTTGTCCGCGCCCGAGATGCGGGACGCGTCGCCGAAGACCCCGTCGCGCAGGCGCCGATAGTGCTCGATGACCCGGTCCACCACCGGCGTCCGCGGGGCCGGGGCCGCCGGCGCGTCCGGGACGAAGATGGCGTTGAACAGGTCCTGAGGACTGTGCGATGTCGGTACGTAGACGATGTCGCCGGACTTCTGGCTGGGGCTGGAGTGACCCCACGAGAAGGCGCCGTTGCCGTTCCACTGCCCCGCAAAGCCGATGTGCATCGACCGCTGCTTGATGCTGCTGAGATCGGGGTAGAACGACGGCGACCACGCCATCACCTGATCGATGGTCGGCACCCACTCCAGGTCCGGCAGCGTCTCGTCGTTGCCGTCGTTGCGGGCGAAGTTGCCCAGGTGCCCACCCGTGTTGTGGGCGATGTAGAACATGACATCAAGGCCGCGCAGCACGTTCATTTTGCTCGCCACGCTTTCGGTCAACAGGTCCTTGTGGGCCGTCAAGACGGGCGACAGCGACGCTTTGGAGCCCTGCACCGTTCTCTGCAGCCCGCCCCAGTGCATGTCGTGGCCGGCAAACAGCGTCTCCTGGTTTGGCATCGTGTCGAGCCCGGGCCACATGCTCTGCGGCCAGACGCCCCCGTGATGCGTGGCAAAGGCCACAAACCGCGGGTTTGCCGCGTACGGCGGTGTGCCCGCCAGCGCCTCGCGCGGCACCAGGGAGCCCAGAAAAGGCAGGGCCAGGGCGAACCCGCCTGCGCCCCGAAGAAACTGTCGTCGCGATGACATGGAACCGTTGGTCTTCTGACTCATTTCGCACCTCTTTTTCGCAGCTTGAACTCAGGCATCAGGGCCACGCTCTTGAGCGTGTCTCGCAGCGACGCGCCGGTGCCCTCCAGGCCCTGGCGCAGCTGCTCCAGGACACACGCGTCCTGGGTCAGATCTTCGAGTCGCCCGGTGGCAAACCGGAAGTAGTGGCGCGCGAAGCAGGCCTGCGCCTTGCCGCTGTCGAGGACCAGCGCGCTCATCTCGATGCCGTCTGACGCCCATCGCGGGTCGGTGAAGGCGGCCGCAGGCACGACGTTGGTGTCGATCGGCAGGGTCGCCACCAGCGCGCCGTCCGTGTCCAGCACGTCCTCTTCCGTGCGAAAGCGCCCGTCCGGGCCGTAGCTCTCGGTGGCGAAGCCCAGCGGGTTGATCACGTTGTGGCAACCGGCGCAGGCCGACCCGGGCTGCTGCGTCAGCTCTGCGGTCTGCTCGCGCGTCGTCATCGGCGTACTAAAGTCCGGCTTGGCGTTCTGAGCCTCCGGAGGCGGCGCGCCCAGCTCGTCGCACAGGATGCGCTCGCGGATGAAGATGCCCTTCATGATGGGCTTGGTGCGCAGCCCGGCGCTGGCCACGAACGCCGCGCGCGTCAACAGCCCCGCCCGCTCACCGGCCGGCAACACGGGAGGCGGAGTGCCTTCGACCCACACGGGCACGCCGTAGACGTCGGCCAGCGCCTTGGTTTTGGCAAAGCTCGCGGTGCTCATGAACAGGTCGCTGAACCCGCCGGCGGTGTCCCAGGCGGTGTGCCGGACCAGGTCCCGCACCTCCTCGTGCATGTCTCGCTGCACCTCGGAGTGCTGCAGCGTGTCCTCGATGTGCAGCCACTGAGAAAAGAAGCCGTCCAATGCCCCCTGGGTGCGCGGATCGGCGAACACGCGCTGGACCTGCGCCGCGTATCCGTCCTCGGTCAGCAGGCTGCCGTCCGCCGCCGCCGCAACAAGCTCCGCATCCGGCATGCTCTGCCAAAACAAGAAGCTCAAGCGCGACGCCAGCTCGTACGCCGAGACGGCGTACAGATCCGGGCTTGAGGCCACGGCCGCGGTCCCGTTTTCCACGTGAAACACGAACTGCGGCGCACACAGCAGCAGCGTGACCAGATCCCGCACCGCCTCCAGGGACACGCTGTCGTCATCGTAGACCTCGCGAAAGTACTCCGCCTCAGCCTCGGTGACCGGCCGCCGCAGGACGCGCCCGCCGAACTCCACAATGAAGTCGTCAATGCACCAGTCGTCGTTTGTCGGGTCGCCGTCCACCGCACACTCGCCAACCAGCGCCCCGAGACGCGTTGAGTCGCTGGTCGCCGCCTCGGCGAACGCCGCCGCCACCTCAAAGTGTCCGGTCACGTGCTCCTGAGTAAGGGACTGATCCAGCGCGCGCAGCTTGGCGTTGGCGTCGTTGGGTACGGTCAATAGCGGCTCTGCGAGCGCGGCCAACACCTCCAGCGTCGTCGGCGGGTCGAAATACGACCCGGCCAGCGCCTCAAGCGTGTTCGTGTACTGCCGCTTGCTGAGACGCCGCATCAGCGTCGTGCTCGGGTCCGTTCCAGGCACACATGCAAAGCCGATCTCCGGAGGGACATACCCGGCCGGATCGGTCTCGGGCGCCACGGGCTCCTCGCCGATCGGGGACGGCGCAACGGGGTTGTGATGAGGGGCGACTGTCTCCTGCACCGGCGGCTCGGCGGACGCTTTCTTAGCCGGCCGGACGGTATCTGCGGCGCAACCCGCGGTCAGAAGACAGATGAGCAAGCATGATAGTCGTTTCACGCTGCGGGCTTTGTGCAAGCCCGAAACCAAACGCTGAACGCTGTGCTGCGCTTGGGCGGTCGCGGATCAAACAGGTCATGAACCGTTCGCTTGGGCTCCGCGAACCGAGCTTATATCTTGCCCTTCAAGAGCTGGCCGACCGTGAGCCGGGCATAGAGACCCACCGTGCGCGCGACCGTCTGGAAGTCGAGCGTCGACAGCACCGAGTCCGCCAACCCAAACGGCAGCATCGTGGGGATGCGCCCGCGCCCGTACTCCAGCATCCAGGCGAAGTCGGGGACGCGATAGCCCTTGATGCGGTCGCGATCGAGGTGCGCCGCGTCGCCCGGCACATGCACCGTGCGCCGCATATCACCCTCGAGATAGGTCCACATTTCGCCCGCCATCATGAAGTCGTAGACCTCCGCCGCGTACCGACCGGAGTGGCCCTCGGTGCCGATCGGCGTGCCGAAGATGATCACGTACTCGGTGAGCGACGCGTGCAGCAGACGCATCATGCCCATGGCGCCGCCCGCATTGTTGAACAGCCAGTTACGCTCCGTGGAGATGTGCTCGGGGTAACGTCGCTTCAGCTCGGCGACAACGGCATCACACATCGGCTCCGGGTCCAGACCGATGCCCAGCCGCGAGACCTCGTGAAGCGACTCGGGCTCGAAGACGTAGCCCATCAGTCCAGCTCGACCAGCGTGTCGCCGGGGCCCACGCGCGCGCCCGGCTCAAAGCAGACGCGCTTGATCGTGCCGTCCCGCGGCGCCTTCACCGGCTGCTCCATCTTCATGGCCTCGACGACCATCAGCGTGTCACCTGTCTCGACCGCGTCTCCCGCCGCCACGTGCACCTTGAGCACGATGCCCGGCATCGGCGCGACCAGGCTGGCGTCGTCCGGGCCCGCGGCGCCGCGACGCTTGGATACCGCCGGGGGCACCTTGTAAATGTGCCCGCCCAGCGAGACCTGATCACCGCCGACATACGCCGTCACCAGGCGTCCGTCCGCCATCACAAACACAGTGCTCCCGTTCGGGCCGGGGCGGGTCGTGAATTGGACTTCGCGGCCATCGACCTTCGCACCCGTCGCCGTGATCTCGACGTTGATGTCGCCCTCGGGGCCCTGAAATTTCATCGCCAGGCCTCCACCGTGGTCCACGGGCTGAACGGGTCACCGCCCTCCGTGCTGACCATCGCCGCGCCCGCATTGCGGCCTGTCGCCAGCGCCGCCGCGACGTACGCCAGGTCCGGGATCTCCGCAGGTGCCTCGTAGGGGTGCTCCTCCAGAAACGCCGTCGTCGTGTCGCCCTCTGCAAAGGCCTCGTGACCGACCACGTGCTGCAGCAGCGCCACGTTGGTCGTCAGTCCCAACAGCACATAGCCGGCCAGCGCCCGCTGCATTCGCGCCACCGCCGCCGCACGGTCCGGCGCCCACGCGCACAGCTTGGCCAGCATCGGGTCATAGTCGATTCCGACCTCATACCCGGCGTAGATCATCGCGTCGTGCCGAATGCCCGGACCCTCGGGCACCACCAGCGTCTCGATGGTGCCGATCTGGGGTAGGAACGTCTCGGGATCCTCCGCGTATACGCGGCACTCGATGGCGTGCCCCCGCTGCGACAGCGCCTCCTGCCCATACCCGAGCGGCTCGCCTTCCGCGATGCGCAGCTGCTCAGCGACCAGGTCGACGCCGGTCACCAACTCGGTGATCGGGTGCTCCACCTGCAGGCGGGTGTTCATCTCCAAAAAATAGAAGGCGTTGCCCGCCGACTCGTCCAGCAGAAACTCCACCGTGCCGGCGCTCACGTAACCCACCGCTCGCGCCGCCGCGACCGCCGCCTCGCCCATTCGGGCCCTCAGACCCTCGTCCACGGCCACGCTCGGCGACTCTTCCACCACCTTTTGATGGCGACGCTGCACGCTGCACTCGCGCTCGAACAGGTGCACGACGTTGCCGTGGGCGTCCGCCAGCACCTGGATCTCGATGTGCCGGGGCCGCAGCACCAGCTTCTCCAGATAGACGTGCCCGTCGCCAAACGCGCGCTGTGCCTCGCCCACGCAGGCGGCTACCGCCTCGTCCAGCTCCTCGGCTGTGTCCACCCGGCGCATGCCCTTGCCGCCGCCGCCCGCCGACGCCTTGGCCAACAGCGGATAGCCGATCTTTGCCGCCGCCTCGATGGGTCCGCCCGGAACGATCGGCACGCCCGCGGCCTGCATGGTGGCGCGCGCGTCTGTCTTGATCGCCATGGCGCGCATCGCGGCGGGCGGTGGTCCGATAAACACCATGCCCGCTGCGGTCACGGCTTCGGCGAAGTCCGCGTTTTCGCTCAGCAGCCCATAACCCGGGTGTACGGCCTCGGCGCCCGTTGCGGTCATCGCCGCCAGAATCGCGTCCGCGTTCAGATAGCTGTCCAGCAGCACCGCCTCGTCAGCCATCGTGACGTGTGGACACGCCGCATCGGGCTCGCAATAGACCGCGACCGACGCGATGCCCCGCTCCTTCAGCGCACGAATGACCCGAATTGCGATCTCGCCCCGGTTGGCGACCAGCACTTTTGAAAACGCCATCAGTCGGACTCGCTGTAGGACGGGGTGCGTTTCTCCAAGAAGGCGCGCATGCCCTCCTGACCCTCCGCGCCCACGCGCAGGGCGGCGATGATGCCGGCGGTTCGCTCACCCGGGTCGACCCACTGGTCCGCCTCCCGCGCCAACAGCTTGCACGCCGCCTGCGCCCTGGGTCCGCCTTTCAGCAGCGCGTCCGACACCTTCTTCACGGCTGAGTCGAGATCGTCCTCGCGCCCACAGATGCGGTGCACCAGGCCGTATTGCTTGGCCTCCATCGGATCGATGCGCTGCCCGGTCAGAAACAGCTCGCGCGCCCGCGACGTCCCGATCTTGCGGACGACAAACGGCGCGATCACCGCAGGCGCCAGGCCCAGCCGCACCTCGCTCAAAGCAAACCGCGCTCGCGGACCCGCCACCACGATGTCGCATACCGCCACGAGCCCGCAGCCGCCGCCGATCGCTGCGCCCTGCACGCGCCCGACCACCGGCTTTTCACAGCTGTCGATGGCAGCGTACATCGCGGCGAGCTTCAGCGAGTCGGCGCGATTGGTCGCCTCGTCGGCGTCGACCATGCTGCCCATCCAGTTGAGGTCCGCCCCCGCCGAGAAGCTGCGCCCGGAGCCACCCAGCACGATCACGCGCACGTCGTCGTTGCGGCTGAGCGTCTCAAAGGCGTCGCTGAGGCGCGCGATCAGCTCTTCGTTGAAGGCGTTGTGGACATCGGGGCGATCCAGGGTGACCCGTGCGACCGGCCCGTCGCGTTCGACGATTAAACTCATTGCCTACATCCGGAAGATGCCGACCTGCGGGTCGGGAATCGGTGCGTTGAGTGCAGCGGAGATCGACAGACCGAGCACGTCGCGCGTGCGCGCCGGATCGATGACGCCGTCGTCCCACAGCCGCGCCGTGGCGTAGTACGGGCTGCCTTCCAGCTCGTACTTATCCAGAATCGGCTGCTTGAAGGCGGCCAGCTCCTCGTCGGTCATCGTCTGGCCGTGCCGCTCCAGCTGGTCCTTTTTCACCGTGGACAGCACGCCGGCGGCTTGCTCGGCGCCCATGACCGAGATCCGCGAGTTGGGCCACGTCCACAACATGCGCGGGCCATACGCGCGCCCGCACATGCCGTAGTTGCCGGCGCCGTACGACCCGCCGATGATGACCGTGAACTTGGGTACATTTGCGGTCGCCACGGCGTGCACCATCTTGGCGCCGTCTTTGGCGATGCCGCCGTGCTCGTAGTCGCGGCCGACCATAAAGCCGGTGATGTTCTGCAGAAACAGCAGCGGAATCGAGCGGTGACAGGCCATCTCGATGAAGTGCGTGACCTTGAGCGCGCTCTCGCTGAACAGCACGCCGTTGTTGGCGATGATCCCCACCGGGTAGCCGTGGATGTGCGCGAAGCCGGTGACCACCGTCGTGGCGTATCGCGCCTTGAACTCGTGAAAGCGGCTGCCGTCCACGATGCGTGCGATGACCTCGCGCACGTCGTATGGGACGCGCGTATCGGGTGGGATGATCCCGTACAGCTCCTCGGGGTCGTACGCCGGTGCTTCTGGGGCGATCACCTCCACCGGAAGCCGCTTCGGGCGGTTGAGGTGCGCGACGATATCGCGGGCGATCTCCAGCGCGTGCTCGTCGTCGTCAGCCATGTGGTCGGCGACGCCGCTGATGCGCGTGTGTACATCCGCCCCGCCCAGCTCTTCGGCGGTCACGACCTCGCCCGTCGCGGCTTTCACCAGCGGGGGGCCGCCCAGGAAGATGGTGCCCTGCTCCTTGACGATGACCGCTTCATCGCTCATCGCCGGCACGTAGGCGCCGCCCGCCGTGCATGAGCCCATCACGACCGAGATCTGCGGGATGCCCTTGGATGACATCACCGCCTGGTTAAAGAAGATGCGGCCGAAGTGCTCTCTGTCCGGGAAGACGTCCGCCTGCAGCGGCAAAAACGCGCCGCCCGAGTCGACCAGGTACAGCACTGGAAGGTTGTTGGCCTCGGCGATCTCCTGCGCGCGCAGGTGCTTTTTGACCGTCATCGGCAGGTACGTGCCACCTTTGACCGTGGGGTCGTTGGCGACGATGAGCACCTCGCGGTCGCTGATGCGCCCGATGCCGGTGACGACGCCGCCGCTGGGCGCCTGTCCGTCGTACATCTCCCACGCGGCGAGGGCCGAGAACTCCAGAAACGGCGTGCCGGGGTCCAAGACCCGGTCGATGCGTGTGCGCACCGGCAGCTTGCCCAATTGCTCCTGGCGTTTTCGCGATCGCTCGCTGCCTCCGATCGCCACCTGTGCGTGGCGCTCTTTGAGCTGGGCGACAAGGGTACGCATGTGATCCCGGTTGGTTACGAAGTCCGGGCCCCGCGCGTCGATTCGGCTTTGAATGACCTCTCCCATCGGGGGCAACTCTTAGCACAAAATCAGGTCTTTAGTCGGGGGCCGGTGCTGCCGATGAGGGAAGCAGATCCCTGTCAGGAGACCGACCCATCGATCCCATGCTTGCCGCAATCGTGACATCCCTGGCCGTTCTGGCGGCCACGGGCGTTGTTGCACACACCCGGCGCGAGCTGCAGCGCTACAGCGAGCGACATCGCGCGATGGCTGTGGAGCGCGGGCTGACCGTCGCAGATGTGCGTCAGCTCGAGCACCTGGCGCGCATGGTGGCCGATACGACGCTCGCCGATCTCATGATCTCGCCCATCCGCTACAGCCGCGCGGTTTCGCGCTACGTGAACCGGCTAAAGGCGCGCAAGACCCCAGAGACGGTCTACTTCGGCGTGATCGTGGAGCTCACGCGCCTGCGCCGAAAGGTGCATCCCCCCGGCAAGCTGCTGCGCTTCCTGTATTCGACGCGCGAGCTGCCCGAGGGTGAAGAGGTGACGCTGGCGCCGACCGATCGAAACATGGTTCGGACGGGCGCGATCTGGAGCGTCAACGAGGACCACTTCGACATCAGGCTCATCGACGCGCTCGGCATGCGGCTGTTCCGGCCGGGCGCCGAGGTGATCATGGAGCTGAACCGGCCGGGGCAGGGCATGTACCGCCTGCGCACGACCGTACGTAAATGTGAGGTCGAGCCGCGGCCCATCGTGCGCCTTGAGCACGCGGAGCGCGTCTCCGTGGAAAACCGGCGTGAGCACCTGCGCGAGCGCACCGAGACCTCGATCTTCATCACGCCGGCGACGGACAACCGTCCCATCGAGGCGACCTTGCAAGACATCAGCGGCGGTGGCCTGAGCTTCATTCTGCCCCGCCCTCTGAAGCCCGACACCGAGTGCCGCATCACCTTGATGCTGGGCGACGGTGAGGAGACGCTGGAGGCCTCCTGCGTCGTCCTGAGGCGCGAAGACCTGGACGACGGCATGTGGCATCACGTCGGCGTCTGGGACGGCTTGGAAGACGACGCGCGCGAGGACATCGTGCGATACGTATTTACCTTGCACCGTGACCGGATCCGCACCTCGAAAACCGCATAGTTTTCAAGCTGTTATAAACTTTCCACTAAATACCTTACGCAATATTTCTTAGGGCCCGTTCAACAGGTTGGACGGTGGTCGCCCGGAAGGCCCTCCCTGGACATGGCAGTTTCAGGGAGGAAGGGTGGCCTCATTAGGACAATTGACTGACCTAGGAGGCGAAGTTTTGACTTCTTTTGGAGAGGAAAGAAAACATGGCAGTGTCACTTCAGAGCAACATCGCGAGCCTGAGCGCTCAACGTAACGTCAACAAAACGCAGAACAACATCGGCGTGTCGCTTCAGCGGCTGTCGTCGGGTTTCCGGATCAACAGCGCCATGGACGACGCTGCGGGTCTGGGTGTGAGCGAGGGCATGAAAGCGGACATCCGCGGTCTGGCCCAGGCTTCACGCAACGCCAGCGACGGCTTGTCGGTCGTGCAGACGGCTGAGGGTTCCATGGGCGAGATCAGCGACATCCTCATTCGGATGCGTGAGCTGACTGTCCAGAGTGCCTCGGACTCGATCACCGACACGGAGCGCGCGTACATCGACACGGAGTTCCAGGACCTGACCGCTGAGGTCGATCGGATCACGGCGTCCACGAAGTTCAACGGCAATGTGCTGCTCGGCGGCGCCTTCGCCGCGACGGGCCTGGACTTCCAGGTCGGTACCGAGAACGGTGCCAACTTCCGGATTACTGTGACGATCGCCGACGTCTCGAGCACGGGGCTGGGCTTCGCGGGTACCGAGGCGGTGGACACCAAGGCCAACGCACAGACGGCCATGGGCGCCATCGATACGGCCCTGGACAGCCTGAACACGGCGCGTGCCGGTCTGGGTTCCAAGGGTAACCGCCTTCAGGTCGCCGCTTCCGCGGTCGACGTGATGCGCGAGAACCTGTCCGCTGCTAACAGCCGCATCCGTGACACGGACGTGGCCCAGGAGTCGGCCAACTTCGCACGCAACCAGGTCCTGATGCAGGCTGGTGTGTCGATGCTGGCGCAGGCCAAGGCGCAGCCGCAGATCGCTCTGTCGATGCTCGGCTAAACCAAGCAACTCAGCCTAAAAGATCAAGGGATTGCCTCACCTCGCTAAAGTCGGGGTGGGGCTCTTCCGATTAAGGTCCGCAGGGGGAAAGCAAGATGGTCCTTCGTAGTGGTGGCCTGGCTAGTGGTATCGACTCGAACAGCCTCATTAAGACGCTGGTACAGATCGAGAAGGCGCCCATCCAGAAGTTGGCTCAGAAGAAATCCGCGTACCAATCGCAGATCTCTCTGATCGGTAAAATCAAAAGTTCACTGTCGGACCTGGCTGCGAAAGCCAAGGCGCTCGACACAGCAAAAGAGCTGCTGACGATGGACGGCACGTCCAGCGACGACAAGATGTTCGGCGCGTCAGCAACGGGTGATGCGGCCGCGGCGAGCTATGCGGTCGAGGTTCAGCAGGTCGGGTTGGCGGAGAAGAACCGCTCCGACGGCTTTGCCACAAGCGACACCGTCAAGGCGGGCACGTTGACGATCTCCGTCAAAGGCGGCGCGGATCAGGTTGTTACGATCGAGGACGGAGACAGCCTGGCCGAGGTCGCGGCCAAGTTTAACGACACCATCACGGGGGCCAAGGCCTCGATCATCTCGGACGGCACCAACTCGTACCTATCGGTGACGGCGGACGACACCGGACACACCATCGGTGGCGTGGCGTCGGATGCGTTGGTGATCACCGAGGCGTACACCGGGGGCACCGGCAATAACTTGAACCTGACCGAGATCCAGGCGGCTCAGAACGCGCAGCTGACCATCGACGGTCTGGCGATCGAGTCGGAGTCCAACTCCGTGCAGACGGCGCTCACCGGGGTCACGATCAACGTCAAAAAGGTCACGACCGCCGCCGAAACGCTGACGATCGCGCCGGACAACACGGCCATCGAAGCCAAGCTCCAGGAGTTTGTCGACTCGTATAACAAGGCGATCGATCTGGTGCTCACCGAGACCAAGGTCACGGCCAACACCAACCGCGAAGCGACGCTGTCGGGCGACGCTACAATTCGCAATCTGCGCAGCATCCTATCGAACGCGGTCAACTACTCGGTGGAGAGCCTGGCCGGCGCCAAGTACGACGCGCTGGCGTCGATCGGCATCAAGACGGAGGCCACAGGCAAGCTGAAGCTGGACTCCAAAGAGTTGCAGAAGGGGCTCGAGGCCAACATCAACAACGTCTCGAAGCTGTTCACTGCCGACGATGGCGTGATGAACCGCCTGCAGGACTCGGTGAAGTCCTACACCCAGATCGACGGCATCCTGGCCAACCGTACGGACGGCATCAACAAGACTATCAAGAACATCGACGCCCGGGTCCTCATGTTGGAGCTGCGCGTCGAGTCGTTCGAGGCGTCGTTGGTCAAGCAGTTCACGGCGTTGGAGCTGGCGGTCTCGTCGATCACAGAGCAGGGAAACTTTTTGGCTCAGGCGCTGGCTCCGGCCGGCTAGGCGGGCTTTGACGAGGGAGAGGGAATGAATCCGGCGGCGAACTACAAGAGGATGCAGATACTCACGGCCTCACCAGCCGAGTTGCTCATCATGTACTACAACGAGCTGTTGAAGTGCATCCGGCTCGGCAGGGCCGCGATCGAGGAGCAGAATCCAGCGATGTCCGGCGAAAAGCTGGGCAAGGCGCAGGACATCCTCCACGAGCTCATGAACATGCTGGATCCAGAAATAGCCCCAGAACTGGCGGACAGCCTGAGTGGGCTTTACAACTATTGCAGTCGGACGTTGCTCCAGGCGGTCGCTGAGCGCGATCCGGCGCGGTGCGACGAGGTCCATGACCTGCTGCTGCCGCTCCGGGCCGCGTGGGTGGAGGCTGCAAAACAGCTAAAGGCGCAATCCGACGGGGGGAAAGCCAGCCAATGAGATTTCAGGAACTTCGCAAGCGTTTGACGGCGGCTCAGGCTGCCATCTCCACAGCACTTCAGCAGGGGCAGGTCATGCAGCTGCCCGTGTTGGTACAGCAGCGTCAGGCCGACATGACCACGCTCGCTGATGCCGTCAATCTGGACCCGGAGCTGAAGCGCTGGGCCCGCTCGTACCTGCTCAAAGATCGCGAGGTCCTGGCCAGCGCCATGTCCGCCCGCGACGCCGCCACGCGCCGGCTCTCGGAGCTGCGCCGCACGGTGGCCGCTCACAAGAGCTATATCGCCGAGGGTCTGCGCGCCTGATAGCGTTCGGGTCGCGTCAGCGGTTCAACATGACAACCAGGCGGCTGAAGAGCGAGGCTCGCCAAAACTGCTCCAACGCCTCCAGCCGGTCAGGCGCCGTACCGCGTTTGCGGTAGGCCACGGCGATGTCATAGGCGATTCGGCTTGGCACCGGGACACGCCCCGTCACCCGCTGGGCTCTGGCCGCGTGTCGCCGGGCCGTCTCCTCGGCCAGCGTCAACATCACTTCAAACGCGTGCTCCCGCCCGATTGTGGTGACCCCGCCGGCCGCGTCCAGCTCCACTTCGATCGAATAATGTCGCGTGATCAATCCGGCAGCGTTCATGTACACGCTCAACGCGCCGGCCAGGCGTGCAAGCGCGGCTGCGACGGATCCCTCGCCCAGACGATGGACAAGGGCGCCATCGACCACCCGGGGGATCGCCCGCGCGCTGGCATGGTCCGGGTCTCTCAGAATGGGGCTGCCCGGCTGAGCGATGCCGGCCTCAAAGTAGGCGAGATTGGCGTTGGCGGCGCTGGTCAGCACCGTCGTCAGCCGGCGGATACGGCGTGGTCCAACGGGGGCGGTGGCGCCGGCGACTCGAAAGTCGAGGTTGTGGACGGCGACCTGCGCGTTGACCCGCACCAGGATCAGGTCGTAGATGGCGCTGATCGCCTCCTTGCGCGCCTCTGCGCCGGCGGTCGCGACCCGATACGCCGGCCGTGCTTTGGCAAACGCGCGCTGTGCCGAGATCAGCGCCTCGTAGGCGTCTACCAGCGTCATCAGGTCGGTTGGGCTGCCCGGGGAGTGGTTCGACAAGCGAGCGACTGCCGCGCTGAGGGCGCGGTCTGCGTCTCGGTGCGCTGTCCGTACGACCTCCACCGCGCGCTCGTGGTCACGCGGCACCCGCACCAGGTACAGCCCGATCAGCAGCGCCGCCTCGGCTTGAACTGACAGGTGCACTGCACGCCAGTAGGCCGCCGCCGGGTTGCCGCCCTCGAGCAGGTTTCGCGCGATGGTGGCCGACGCCTCGGCGCCTTTGAGCATTCGGTCGAGATCGGGGTGTTGCAGCTGCAGCTCGACGTATCTCGCGCGATGGGCTCGGGCTTCTTTCAGCCACGCCTGTGTGCGGGTCGAGATCGCCTCCAGGACCGTCGCGGGCAGCGCCATCTGGTCGGCCGGTACGGGAGTGGGCCGGTCCAGCGCGCGCCCTGTCAGGCGCTCGAAAGCCTGGGCGATGTCCGCGATCGGGACGACGGTCACCGCGTCCGTTGCAAACGCATCCTTGAGCTGGATATTGCCCCCGCGGTCGAGGTCGCGGTCGGAGCCTTGCCCGGCCGGGTGGCCGAGCACGGTCTTGCCCGATTTCACCGCGGCGCGAAACTTGTCTGGGATGCCGTGCACCTGTCCGATGGTGCCGTCGGGGTTGACGGTGCCGGTCATCGTGAAGTCGGTGCGAACTCTTGTATCCGTCATGCCCGCCAGAATCGCCGCCGCCAGCAACCCGCCGGCGCTGGGACCGTCGATGCCGTGGCCGCCGGTCTCCACGTCCACGGTCACCATCCAGCGCGCGAGATCCTGGCCGGACGCCATCGCCGCTTGAAAGGCGGCCATCCAGACCGCCGCGCGCCACACTCGGCCCGTGCCCAACGACGTGTCTTCCACCACGGCGACGCGAAAGCGGTCCTGGTCGTCGGGCGTCAAAGTGACGCGGGCTGTGGCGACGCCTGCGCTGACGACCGGCCCGTCATCGACCCACAAGCATTCGACCTGGACGGCCCGCGGCCCGCCGCACGCCGACGCGCAGAACGCCAGAGCGAAGAGTACGACGGGCGCGGCAGGGAGCCGGGACATGCGTTATTGGAGCGCCTTGACCGCCGCCGCGGCCTTGGCCTGCGCAGCCCGGCGCATCGGGTGGTCTTCGTAGGCGTGCAGGGTCAGCATACCGACCCAGCGGGAGAGGTAGGCGCGTTTGTGGCGGCGGTGTTGGACAACCTCGTAGACGTGGCGTGAGAGCGCCTCGACCACGGCGGCTCGTGTGACTTTTGGCTGCAGGAGCAGGTCGTTGAACAGATAGATACGCTCGCCGACGGTGATGGCGCTAACTCCTTGCTTCGGCTCCCGGTCGAAGAACTTCAACATCCCCTCCAGGACGTGCGCAGCGTTGCCGGCGTACTTGGCTTTGATCACGCCGATGTCGCGTGTGTCCGTGCCGATGCCCGCGCCGATGGCCTCGAGATCGAAGCGCTTGGTCACGTCGGTGCCGGCTGACCTGACGAGCCAGTCCCGGTATGCGCGCAGCTCGCGCTCCACCATGTCGTCTACGGGCGGTGGGTCGGAGGCGGCGCCCAGAACGACGGCGTGCACGGCCTCTTCACGCACCTGCACAAAGAGCAGGTGCTTGTGGTTCGGCCCTTTCAGCAGGCGCGCGGCGATCGGCTTCCAGCCGGTCAGCGTTTGGCGCATGACGCGGACTCGGGCCGGTCGCGCCGCCGCCGGAAGCAGGGACTCGTCGACAGGCATGCGCAGCAGAAACATGCCGGGCTTGGACGTGTCGTAGCCGACGTTCACCGCGCGCCCGATCAGGGTGCCGGGTGGCTTCTCTTTTGTGGGGTAAAGCGCCGCGCGTGCGCTGATCGGCCCATAGAGCGCGGCGTCGTCAAAGCGAAAGAGCATGGCGTGGGGGATACGCGCGGCGCTGACCGCCGGGATCAGCGCTGCAAGCGTGAGGATTACGAGTCGTGTCACGAGATCCTGAACCGGCGCCGCCATAGCAGGATTCCAAACATCGCCAGCACGAGGCCCAGGCTGCCCGGCGACCCGTGCGCGACGCTGACACAGCTGCCGCCGCCGCCGCCGCGACCGCCGCCACCGTCATCTTCGGCGGGAGCCTCGGCCACGAACGGGCAGTAGGTAATGGCCTCCGACTCGAGTCCGGCCGCATCGATGGATGTCATCTCCCAGCAGATGACCGGATCGATGGTCTCGCCGGGCTGCGTGAAGATCTCACCCTGGCACTCGGCCGGCCACAGCAGCGGTTCGGACTTGGCGCCGTCAGCGCTGACCTCGCGCAGGGTGCGGGCGATGCCGCCGCCGTCCAGCGTGAGTCGCTCGTGCGCCGCCGGATCCTCGTCAAAGCAGGTCTGCGCGCCCATGATCAGTCCGCATTTGTCGGGCTGAGGGTCGGTGCTGAGCCCGTCGACTTTGGCGGTGACCTGCGGGCCTTCGGGAGGCTCGTCCAGCTCGGCGTCGCCGGTGGTGAAGCTGGACTGAAACTTCTTGGTGGTTGCGCCGTCGCCGACCTCGAACACCAGCGCGTATTTGGTGTTGGGAGCCAGTGGGCCCGGTACGAATCGGAAGCTGTCGATGCCGGTGTCGCCGTCCGGCTGCAGATCTTTGCCGTCCAGGGTGACGGTGACGGTGTGGCCGCGCGACGGCAGGCCGAAGATCACCGCGTTTGTCGGTACGTCTGTCTGGTTTTTGGCGGGCGACTGCCAGACCAGCTGTTCGACGGGTGGAGTGCAATCCGGCAAGGCGGCCGTGGCCGCATCCACGCAGAAGAGGGTCGTGAGCATCATGAGCACGCGCATGGCTTGAGTGTAGCCGAGCGTGCTGCCGGGTTCACCCCGGGTCGTCGGGTGGGTCCAGCTGCCTGCTGTCTGCGAGGAGATCTATGCCCATGGTCTTGTACTCGTCGAGACGGCGATAGAGCGTCACTTTGGAGATATCCAGCTCGCGCGCGGCGGCGGTGACGTTGCCTTCATGGCGGCGCAGCGCGTCTGTGATTGCGCGTTGGATGACTGCGGGCAACGCGACGGCGTCGTTGGCCCGCATTGGGTTGTCTTTTTCGGCGTCGGCCCGCCACATGGCGCTCTCGATGTCGGCTGCCCCGATCTCTCGCCCCCGGCTGCTGAACACCGCAGTGGACACGACGCTGCGCAGCTCCTGGGTGTTGCCCGGCCAGGTGTGCGAGGTCAGCGTGTCCATCGCATCGGCGCTGAACCCGGTGGTCGCAGGTAGCCCCCGCTGTGTGGCGGCGACGCGGAATGCCTCGGCCAACGGGGGGATGTCGTCCGGTCGGCTGCGCAGCGGCGGGATCTCGATAGTGAAGATGTTGATGCGTTGGAAGAGCGTGCGACTGAACGAGCCCTCCGCCACCATGGGCGCCAGCTGTCGGGCGCTGGAGGTGATTATCTTGCAGTGCGGGACCCCGCCGGCGCCATTCATCGCGGCGGGCAGGTTGTCCATCAGCTGCTCCAACAGCTGCTGTGCAGGGGGGGCGAGGGTGTCGATGTCGGCCAGAAATACGGTCCCCCGATTTTTTGAGCTGCGGAGGAAGGCGCCGGTCAACGCGTCTTCGAAGGTGCTGCTGGTCATCGAGGAGCAGCCGATGCGTTCGAACGGCGCCTCCACGCCGCAGCTGTCCACATGGATCGCTCGCGCGATCTCCTCGGCGTCGGAGCCGGGCTCCGAGGTCAGCAGGATTGGCAGGCGTGATCGGGCGGCGATGGCGGCGCGCTCTGACAGACCGCGCATCTGCGCGCTCAGGCCGATGACAAGAGGGAGCTTCATTACACGATCAGGCGCGACGTGCGTGACGGTAGACAGTCGCGCGTGAGACCCCGAGCAGGCCTGCGGCGGTACGGACGTCGCCGTTGACGGATTGCAGAGCCTGCGTGATGGCCCGCGTCGTCTTCTGGCGCAGCGTCTCGCGGCGTGATGGGGCCGGAGCCATGAACAAACGGACGCCGGCGAGGCCGTAGTAGACGTCCGCCGGGAACTCGCCGCGGTGTACGCGCTCCGGCAGCGACACATCTGCGGTCGCCACGAGCTGGACATCCACGTCGCGCGCCATGGCCAGCAGGCGGACCAGATTGCGCTGCTCAGTCGCGTCACGAGCACCGATATCGGGGATGAAGAGCACGCCGCCGCTGGCGCAGGCGAGCATGGTCTCGGCGTCAAACGTCTCGGATTCGAGCAGGGTCGGGAGCAGGGTCACAAAGGGCTTGCCTCGGCGGTCATCGCTCCCATGGAGGGCCCGGGCGATCGCCTCGGCGCTGCGTACTGGATCCGCATGAACCAGGACTGCGACCCCGCTGCGGCTCAGATCAGGGAGCGACGCCAGCAGCTGCTGGCTGAGCGATGATGTCGTCTGCGGCAAGGTTCGGCCTCCGGCTTCGTTACTACGCGAGTGTTTTGTTCAAGGCGCGTGCCACGAGCCCAATCCGGGGACTGTGCTCGAATGGAGGGCCGTCTCAGAATGTGCCCGTACCACTTTGAGACGCCGCCTGTCGGCGAGGCGTAACAGAACGAGACGGCTGCGGTGCCCGGCCCGTGCTGGTACCATCCGCCGCATGTCCGGGTACGTCGACGTTCACGCTCACCTGATCCATCCGGAGTTTGCCGGTGAGGAAGACGCCGCTGCGCGCCGTGCGGCTGATGCCGGGCTGGACTACGTGATCGTGAATGGGCTGGAGCCGGTCTCCAACCGCAAGGTGCTGGAGCTGTGCGCGCGCCACGACAACCTGCTGCCGGCGCTGGGGATCTATCCCGTGGACGCCGTGGCGCGCGGCATCGATCACGCGGTGTGGGACTACGACTTTCCGCCCCCGACAGCGTTTGACCCGGACGCCGAGATCGCGTTTATCGACTCTGTTGCGGACCAGCTGATCGCCGTCGGCGAGTGTGGGCTCGACCAATATTGGGTGAAGGACCAGCCCGACGAGCAGGAGCGAGTGCTGCGCGGGCTCTGCCAGGTGGCGATGAAGCACGACCTGCCGGTGATCCTGCACACACGCAAGGCCGAGGCGCGCACCTTCGAGATCCTTCAGGACATGGGGGTCGTCAAGGCCGACTTCCACTGCTACGGCGGCAAGCTGAAGCTAGCCAAGCGCATCGCTGCGGCCGGGTATTATCTCTCCGTGCCGCCGGTGGTCACGCGCGCCGACTCCTTTCAGCAGCTGTCGCGCGCGCTCCCGCTGGACCGGCTACTCACGGAGACGGACTGTCCATACATGGGCCCGGATCGGGGCGAGCGCAACGAGCCCGCCAACGTGCCGCGCGGGGTTGCGGCCATGGCATCGGCGCGCGACATGGCGCCCGAGGCGATGAAGGGCGCGATCCGAGAGAACTTCAAGCGCCTGTTTGGCTTGTAAGAGCCCTCCTGGGACTCTACTCCACGTGCTGAATCGCCGTGGCGGTCGATAGGGGCTGCCCGGTCAGCTGTGTGCTTGAGCCGTTGCCGAAGTCGCCGTCGCAGCTGATGCCCACGGCGTGCTGCCACAGGCCGATCAAGCGCACCAGGTTGTGATTGAACGCGGACTGACGGCCCAGCCTATCGGCGGCCGCCTGAATGGTCGCCAGGTCGGGGTGGCCGCTGGCGGCGATCTGAGCGAGCAGCAGGTCGGACATGCGCCCGGCGTCCAGGTTGTGGCTGGCGGCTCTGGCGGTCAACAGGTCCAGCCCGTAGTCCGCTTTGAATTCGGTGTCCATCAGGACGTACTCGGCCGTCAGCTCGGCGTCGCCGGTCGTCGAGAGATTGGCGCCCACAAAGTAGGTCCCCTCATCGGTGAGCTCGTGCTCAGCAAGCTGGTTATCCCACTGCTGCAGGTAGTGGATCTTGCTGGGGCTCGTCTCGTCGTAGCGCACGAACGTCACGCTGTGGCCGCCCACATACTCGCCCGACGCGATGCGTCCGCGCGTGAAGTTTTGATAGACCTGCTTGGCGGTCATCTCGGTCTGCTCTTCCTGGCCGACGAGGCGATACGCGCCGGGCCACCACATCTGCAGCGGCGCGCCGGGCCGCAGGCCGCCGTCGACCATCTCCTGATGGTACAGGAGCTCGCCGCCGCCCATTGCGGCCATTGCGCCGCCGATCCCGGCCGCGCGCATCGGCGTCGGCTGGTTGCGCACGGACATCGTCCCCATGATGCTGTACATCGCGCGCGCCTCTTTGACGGCGTTGGTCAGGCTGGCGTCGGGGAAGGCGTTCTGTGCGTCGGCGTTGCGGTTGCTGCCACCATTTACCAGCTTTTCGGCAAACGCCAGAACGCCGATCAGGCGCTCCACGCGCGCGATCTCCTCGGGATCGGCCTCCACGCCGTCGGCCTGAAGTGCCGCCAGGTGATCCTCCAGCACCAGCTTCACCTTCAGTGCGTTTTCGAGGTAGCACATGCCGTCGTTCTCGTGATCGGAGTCCACAATGCCGTCCAAGGTCGCGGTTGCCGTATCCGAGACGCCGGGAGCCGGCTGAGCCTGGACCGGCTCGGGATCGGTGGTTGGCCCGGCCGGCGACAGGCGAGCGCTGGCTTCGTCGTAGCCCAGCGGGCCGAGCGACTTCATATAGTCCTGTCGCCAGGTCGCGATGTTGTGTGCGCGGCCGGCACCACCCGTACCGCGATAATCGATTGCTGATCGTTGCATCATCATGATTGGCCCCTCCAAGGTCATGCTCCCTTCGGAACCAGCATCCGCGTCGTCGAAAAAAGTCGGCTGAGATCAAAAACTGAAGTTGACTTCAGGTTCAGTTTATCTATACAACTACCTGCGATGACAGCGACTCTCAGAACGCCTAGACAGACACGCGCCCGACGCAGCCGCCAGTCGCTGCTCGTGGCGGGCCAGGCCGAGTTCTCCAAGCACGGGTACGCCCGCACAACGACCACGTCCATCGCGGCGCGGACCGGCGTCTCGGTGGGCACGCTCTACCAGTACTTCAAGGACAAGGACGCCATCCTGCGCGAGCTCGCAGGTTCGCGCTTCGACGCCATCGCGGCGGCCGTTGTCGCCACCCTCGCCACGCCCGACCCGGTCGGTGGCACAAGTCGCGAGACCGCCCTGAAGAGCCTGCAATCGGTGGTTCGCGCCGTAGCGGACTACCACCGAGAGGACCCCGGCCTACACGCGGTCCTGACCGAGCGTCGCTACGCCGACCCGGTGCTGGATGACCTCACGACGCACTCCGAGCACCAGATGGTCGCGCGCGTCGAGCAGCTTCTCATCGCCTGGGGCCACCAGGGCGACACGGCCGCGCTGGCGTTCGTTCTCTTCGGGATGGTCGAGGGCACCATCCACGCACACGTACTGGGGGAGTCGATGGTCGACGATGACCGCTTCTTCGCCGCCCTGGTCGACGCGATGGCGCGTCTGGCCCTGCCGGATTCAAAGCCCTGATCAACAGCCCTGACTGGAGAAAAATAGATGTCCACCCGCGCCACGCTCAAGCAGCTGCTCGAAAAGTACTACGCCGACCACACGCACCCGATGAACAAGGCGACCCACATGGTGGGCATCCCGATGATCATCGCGTCGCTGTTCCTGTTTTTCGTAGACCCGATGCTGGCCCTCGGGCTCTTCGTCGTGGGCTGGGTTCTGCAGTTCATCGGCCACGCCTTCGAGGGCAACATGCCGTCGTTCTTCAGCGACCCACGCTTCTTGCTCGTGGGCCCGATGTTCATCGCCAGGAAGTGGCGCGCGGTCTTCGGTCGTGGAGGTGCCCCCAGCGCAGCAAAGCGATCACAATAAGCAACGAAGCATACGCATTCGCGCGCTCGCGCCCAGACTATGGGTGGTACTGTTAGGCCGATGGCGACTGCGCGGGAATCGGTGGTGGTGCGGCCAACAGGCCTGCTGGCGCTCGCCGGCCTGTTCGCCTACGAGCAGGCCGTCTTGCTGTGGATTCCGCTGTTTGTCCTCAACGAGGGCAGCCCCTCGTCCGGCGTCGTCATGAGCTCTCTGGTCGTCCTGCTGGTCGTGATGCTGCTGCCGATCGCCGCGTGGCTCTGGTTCGACAGGGCTACCCCGGTGCCTCGCCGCCTCGCCATGTTGTTCTGCGCAACCATCGCCACCGCCGCCCTCTTCGTGACCAACGCGGGGGAGCCGTCAGCCGCGGTCGGCATGGTGATCGCGCTACTGCTCTCCGAGGTCTCGCTGGTCCTGCGTCCCCACCGCCAGGTCACGAGCTGGCGGATGACAAACGCCTATCTGGTCACCATCCTGGCGCTGTACGCCACGGTCGTCTGGGGGCCCGTCATGGTCGCCGGCTTTGAGGACGAGGGGGCGTTCGTGCGCCCAGGCATCCCCGGCCTCATCAGCTGGTACGTCATTCATGTATGGGCGCTCATCGGCCTGGGTCGCAGCGCAGCCTGAGCTGTTACAACCGCACTGCGGCCCAGAAGATGCCCAGGCTCACGATCAGAATCAGCGCCTGCACGATCCCGCGCTCCCGCGGTGAGGCCTCTTTGGCAGTCATTTGGTGGTACGCCGCTATCGCCACGGCGATCGTGACCGAGCCCACCTTCACCTGTAGGCGCGCGTCCGTCCAGGGCCAGTACAGCAGCTGTACCTGTAGCAACCCGGTCAGCACCGCGACCGCCATCGCCGTCCACGAGACGCGCCCGAACTGCCGCGCCGCTGCCAGCAGCACCTCCCGATCCGCCCCCGCACGTCGCAGCGCCACGACCAGCGCCGAGAGCACGATCAACCCGCCGGTCCACGTCGCCGCCGCCACCAGATGCACGAAGCGCAGGAGCTCAATCCAGTCCATGGCGTCAGTCTGCCACGCCCGCGTGCAGCCTGTTCTTGTCCCCGGTCACTACGGCGTCACGACGACCAGGCGGTAGTCGCCCGCTTCCAGGCTGTTGTTGGTCAGCGACGCTGTGTTCTCGTCGGTCAGCACGATGCGCCCGCCGAGCGCCTTGTCAGCGCCATTGGTTGCCACCAACTCGGCGATCTCGGCGGCGCTCAGCGCCCGTGTGTACACATGGAGCTCGTCGATCAGGCCGGCAAAGACGTCCGTATCGCCGCCGCCCGCGCAGTTGCCGTCCGCGTCCTCGCCCAGCAAGATGCAGTTGCCCGCGCCCAGCGGCAGGTTGGGCTGGTTGGCCACGGACCCGGTCTCGACACCATTCAAATACGCGCGCCAGGTGCTGCCGTCGTACGTGGTCGCCACGTGGGCCCACGCATCCTTCGGAATCGTCAGCACGCCGCTCAGATTGGAGCCCCCCGACCAGTGCATCGTCATCGCGCCGTCGTTGTGGTTCCACAGGTGCTTGTTGCCCCCGTCGTCGTACGAGAACGGCGCGTTGGTCGTGTCGCCGGGCTTGTAGCGCAGCCACATGGCAAACGTGTGCTGGCTGGAGATCTTCGCCAGCTTGGCGGTCACGTCCAGGCGCACGTGGGTGTTCGAGCCCCCCGGAAAGGACAGCGCCTTGCCGAACTTGCCGTCGACACAGGTGATGTTGCCCACAAACTTGCCGTCGTTCTGCTCGTCCGTTTGGTCGGCGGCGTCGCACGCGTCAAAGCTCCAATGGACATCATGCGCCGGGTCGCTGCCCACACCGGCCTGGACCTGCGCCCCGGCCAGGGCCACCCACGCGCCCTCCTGCTTGAGGTATCCGACAGCGGACGCCGCAAACGAGCCCGCCCCGTGCGACAGGGTCAGTGACTCTCCAGGCGCCAGCGTGCCCTGGACAGTCTGCACCTTGGGTACGGCCAGCTTCTGAAAGTCCTCCACAGTTACATATGCGCTCAGGTCCGCCGTCTTCACATAGCCATCCAGCACCGCCGGCGCGAGGTGGGCGCCCGACACGCAGCCCGTACACTGAAGCGCCGACGTGCTGTCCGCCGTTTTGGCCCGAAACGCCCAGGGCACGGCCTGAAGCGGGGTGCGCGCAAGCTCCGGCTCCTCGCCCACCGTCACCCCGAGAAACAGCGCGTCGTGCTGCACAAAGATCACGTCCGGCAGCGGATTGACCGCCGCGTCCACAGACCCCAGCACAACCGTAAACACCCCATTGTTCACCGACACCGCCGGGTGGGCTTCGCTGTACAGCTTCGCCGCGCCCGCGCCAGGGCCGTCATAAACAACAAACGTCGCCCCATAAGCGCCGTCGGTGGCCGGCTCCCCCGCCAGATTGCGCAGCGCACCTTGCAGTCGCAGCGTCTGGGGAAACGCTGCCGCAGCCAGAGGCGCCGCGACCAGGGCCAAAACCAGCACAAACAGTGACTTTTGCATGGGGCCCAGCATACCCCGGCGGGCCATAACTGATCGACGCATACAAACGGGAAACTTTTTTGCTGGGGTCTGCGGGTCTGTTGACCCCGGGCAACCGTACCCCCCTGGACCCCACCATTGATTCAGATCAAGTCGCTTTACCCCCCCTTCACGGCTCGCTGAGTACGCAGTCCTGCGTTTAGGGGGCCGAGATGTGACGTCGGCACGCCCGATGCACTAGTGGGGGGACGTGGCGCAGGGCGTCGCTAGTGAGTTTCGAGAGAGTTGCTTTGAGGGAAGCAGGGAGAGGATGAATGAAAGACATCAAACGTGTCGGCGTCGTATTTGTGTGTGCTGTACTGGGGCTTGGCTGCATGGCCGACGGACGGGGGTACGACAAATGCGTTGACGCTGACTGCGACCCGGCCGCGGAGGCGGTGGTCGACAACCCGATGAACGGCATCACCGATCAGCCCACGCGCCCCGACCCGATCCCGCAGATCAACACGACGTACGAGATGGCGGTCGGCCAGGTCGCGGACTACGAGGCGCCGGTCGTCGAGCCCGAGCCCGAGACGGAGGACCCCGAGAACACAGGCACGCCCAATGGACCCGACGCCCCTGTCGGTGACGAGCTGATCTTGCAGACCGACCTCACCAACGAAGAGGCGGAAGAGATCGAGACCCTGCGCGGCGCGATCTTCGACGGCCTGGACATTGGCCGCGTCCTGTACGTCGACACGCTCGAGCTCGTGCTCGAGGGCTACAACATCGAGGTCGCCGAGGTTCCCGAGGACGCCGGCGAGGAGCCCGAAGAGGTCAGCTGCCCGTTCGTGGCCGCGTACGTCAACGGCTTCGTGCCCGACCCCCTGACCTGCGAGTACCTTGCCGACGTCGCCAAGGTCGAGGCGTACTCCAAGCTGGTCGGCACCCTGAACTCCGCCACCCCCATGGACATTCACCCGCTGTCCCTCGAGCCCGAGGCCAAGTTCTGGCGCGAGCAGGGGCTCATCAGCGGCATCGAGGAGCAGCGCGTCGTGCGTCGCGGAGAGATGACGATCGGCGGCCTCTGCAACAAGCAGCCCACTCCCGTCGAGAACAGCGTCATCCACGGTCTCAAGAAGGGCAAAGAGCTGTTCATCGTGCAGTTCAACCAATGGCTGGCCGCGCACGGTTACACGGCGGACTACCCGGTCATGTCCTCCAAGATCACCGTCTGCAACGCCAACGTCGCCATGCTCGAGCCGGCCCACAAGGCTGCGCAGGACGCCATCCCGGGCTTTACCGAGAACAACTCGCTGTGCCCCGGCTACGCGCCGCCGACCACCATCGACCAGCTGCAGTTCGCGCAGGCCGAGATCGAGTACGAGAAGGCCATCGAGATCGGCGTCAACGACGAGTTCGCCAAGGCCGCAGTCAGCGTCTTTAACGTGGTGCCGTGCAACGTCTCTGACCCGGTCGTGATCGACCTGGACCGCGACGGCTTCGAGCTGCTGGCCGTCCACGAGGGCGTCAACTTTGACCTCTACGGCGCCGGTCGCGTCCAGGCCGTGGCGTGGGTCTCTTCCGATGACGGCCTGCTGGCCCTGGACCGCAACGGCAACGGCAAAGTCGACGACGGCACTGAGCTCTTCGGCAACATCGAGCGCGAGTTCGCGGACGGGTTTGCCCACCTGCGCACGCTCGACAGCAACGGCGACGGCACGCTCAACGCCGACGACAACCAGTTCTCCGAGCTGCTGGTCTGGCGTGACGGCAACAGCGACGGCGTCTCGACCGCTGACGAGCTGATGTCGCTGGCCTCCGTCGGTGTGACGGCCATCCCGCTGACACCCGCAACCGTCTCGATGACCGCCGCCGGCAACAGCATCCCGCTGGTCGTTCAGGCGAGCACCATCGACGGTCCCATGCAGATCGGCGACGCTCTCCTGCGCACCGCCCCCTGGCCGCGTCGCATCACTCAGTAGGCTTCGGCCTGGCTCACCAGAATCTCGGGCCGCACTGACAGCACCACCGGCTTCGTGTCACGGTCCTGCTGCACGTAGACCTCATACTCTGTGATGTCTGTGATGTGCCCGTTGCCATTCCCCAGCTTCTCGTCGGTCGTCAGTGAGAACACCCGACCCGCCGGGTCCTCCACCAGCACGCGGTTCACCGACGTGCCCCACCGAATCGCCAGAATGCGATAGTCGCGTAGCGGATACCGCTGAGACGGCAACAGCACGACTGGCTCCTGAATCGGAGGGGGCGCCGACCCCTCTTTCTTGGAGACGATCTCAAGCGCCGCCTGCGCCTCCAGCGCCGCCATGTCGATGTGTGTGTGCAGTCGCGGTGAGAACGGGTCCCGCAGATCCGCGGCCGGCGCCAGCGTGAAGCGGCCCAGGAAGTGCTTGTTGATGCGGTCCCAGTCCGCGTTTCTCCGGCCCTGCGGCGGTGGCGCCTCCAACCCGGGTGACACCTCAGCGACGACCTCAGGCGGCCGAGACATGGATGTGGGTTCTGACTGACAGGCGGTTAGAAGGGCGGCGGGGAGCGCCAGCCCGGCGACGAGACGCGTGGTGATGTGCATGTCCCAGGGAAACGGCTCACGCGCCCAAACGATCTCTCAGCGCTCGTCCGCACCCCGATCCGGCTTGTCGTCGCGCGGCTCCCCGTCGATGTCCTCATCGGCCTCTCCGGCCGCCAGCGGCACGCCCGCGTCGATCGCGCCCTGTTGGCCGTCCACCAGGTGCAGCTTTCCGGCGGCGGCATCCTCGAACAGCGCAGCCGGGGCCTCCTCCAGGTTGCCCTCCAGGTCGGCGACTGCGTCCTCACGCGGCACCAGCTTGTGGCTTACCAGGTTGTTCTTGATGGTCGCGACAGTTCCCGCAAATCGCCACTCCACCGACGAGAACGGCGCCTGCGTGGAGTACACCGTGTTGTGGTAAACCCGCGCGTTGCACGCCGACCACAGGGCGATGCCGGTGTCGAAGCCCGACTGTGACGCGAAGAGCCCCGCCTCCGACGCGAAGACCGTGTTGTTGCGTACCAGGCCGTTGTAGTCGTCCACATGCCCGACCGCCGCGCACTCGATGTCCGGGAACTGCCGATCCGCGCCGTCGCTCTTGTGCGCAAGCCCCAGCCCGATGCCACGCGCGCAGTTTTCGATGACGTTGCGCTCGATGATGGTCTCGGCGTTGCGCCGCCACATGTGGATCGCGTGCTCGGAGAGCCCGCTGTTGCACCAGAAGCCTCGAATGGTGTTGTCGCGGATGTGCCAGCCGCGTGTGCGGTGCGCATCGATGCCGCCCGTGTAGCAGCCCTCCACAACAGGCCGCCCCTCGCCGTCCAGCTCGATATCGGAGCAGGCGATCACGCCGTTGTCCACGAACCAGTCTCCCTCCTGATTGACCTTGATGCCCTGCTGTCGGGGATTGTGGATGCGCACGTTGTACGCGACCGGGTTCATCACATGGGCGGCGGCCGACGCCGGCGGGCGAAAGTGCAGCCCGTGGTAGTAGGCCCGGCGCAGCGTCATGTCGGCGATAGTCACGTTGGACGCTGCGACCACGATGACGGAGCCCCCCGTATAGTTGGCGTCCAGAATCACCTTGTCGCGATCGCCGCTGGCCGATCGCAGCGTCAGCGAGTCGATCGTGATCCAGATATCGCCGTTGACATTGTAGGTGCCGTCCGCGAACAGCAGCGTGGACCCGGGCGGGGCCGTCAGCACGATGCCCGGCAGGTCCACCGCCTGGTCCGGGGTCACCTCGATGATGTTGCCCTCCGCCGGGCCCAGCGCCGGGCATGGGTCCTGGCCGCTCACCACGGGCGTGTCTTCTGGCGGCGGTCCCGTGTCATCGGCGGTGTCCATGGGCGGGACATCGTCGTCGGGCGTCGCCGTGTCCGCGGGCTGACCCGTGTCGTCCGGGCTGTTCGTGACGTCGGCATCGTCCGCTGCGCAAACGGGCGCCCCGGTGCAGCCCGGGTCTTTACAGTCAAACAGCCCGTTTTTGTCGTTGTCGGCGCCGTCCTCACACTCGCCGGCTTCATCGCCCTCGTAGGCGTTCAGTGTGGGCTTTGGGTCATCGGATGAGCAGCCACCGGCGAGCAGCGCGGCGAGGGATGCGACGGTCAGAAGGCGTCCTACCATGGCGGGACTATAGCGCATCGGCTCAGTCGGTTACGACGGCCTCAACGCACAGATGGCGCCAGTGCGCGGGCGGCGTCCGTACCTTGATCTCGACCGTGTTCTTCTCTTCGGTCAGCGGGGACGGCTCGACGGTATGCGTCACCAACTCGCCGCGCTTTTCGATGGCGGGCAGCTTTATCGCGGTGCCGTTGACGGTGATGCGAAAGCGAATGTCGTCGTGCTGGCTTCTGGCCCCCCGCCCGTAGGGGATCACCAGCTTTTTTCCCGCGGGGACGGCGGGGAACGTGATGTGTCGCGACTTCTCTCGACCGACCGGCGGGTGCAGAAAGAGCATCCGGCGCGGCTCCTCGTCAAAGACGCACTGATCGTCGCCCAGCGCGCGCCCCCAGAAGAAGGTGTGCCCGCGGCCGGAGTCCGACATGCACTCAAACTTCTGGCGCGCGTTGTTGAAGTAGTCGCAGGGGACCTTGCCCTGCATCACCACGGCGTCTTCGACATGGTCGCTGAGCCGGTAGCCGTCGCCTGAAGACGGCGCCGACACCAGGCCCCATCCCAGCAGCGCGACCGCGATGCCGGCGCCGATCAGCAGCGTCACGCGCGGCCGCTTCGGGTCGCCGAGCATGTGAAACAGCCCGCCAATTGGGACGGCTCCAAGCATGGCGACCGGCAGAAAGAAGCGCGCGTATGTGAAGTCGTAGCGGGTATGCAGCACCACAAACGCGCCCAGGACCGCGGCGTACGCCAGGGCGGCGGGTCGAGTGCGCCGGTACGCCAGCAGCGCCAGGATGCCCGGCAGCGTCAGCCACAGCAGCGGCGCCTTGTGATTGAGACCCTGAAAGTCGTCGGTCAGGATGCGCTTGAGGCCGGGGGTGAACGGCTCCTCGAAGCGCTTGGAGATGCTCTCGGTCTGCAGCAGGCCGTCGTGGCGCACCAGCACCACGTGATAGCTGGTCGTCGTGGGCGCCCCGAACAGGACCCAGTTGGACGCGGCAAACAGGATTAGCGGCACCAGAAAGGGTATGACGGCGCGCGCGATCAGCCGCAGATCGCGACGCCACAGCACCGCCACGGCAAACGGCGCCACAAACAGCAGGTTTGTGATCTTGGCCCAGACGGCCAGCCCGAAGAAGAGGCCCGAGATACCCCAACGCTGCACGACAAACGCCCACGCGCCGCACATCAGCAGCGCCGTGTAGAAGGCGTCGTTGTTGTAGCTGTAGATGTCGCCTGCCACGATCGGCTGCGCGGCCAGCACCAGCACCGCCGCCAGCGCGGCCGGACGAGGCAGCAGCGACACAGCGACCTTGTACGCGGCGAACATCCCCACCGTCATCATCAGAAGCTGGAAGAGCAGCAGCCCGTTCAGCCCAAACAGCACGTACAGCGGCGTCGAGAACAGCGGCATGACAAACGAGTGTTTGGGTAGCCATTGGCCGTCCGCGCCCAGCGAGACGTTGCTCCAGCCCTGGTCGATGGTCTTGTTCCAGCCCAGGTCCTCTTCCAGCCACGACCGCGGGTGGTATTTGCCTTGATCCAGCGACAGATCGTGCGCCAGCGACTTGTTGATGTTGGCGTAAAACGCGCCGTCGCCATGCAGAAACGTGTAGGCCTCGTAGGCGGTCGCGGCCACGGCGGCAAACGACAAGAACAGCGCCAACGCCACCATTCGATCCGCAAGCCGCGCGTTCATCGCCTTTTCGTCACCACCCGCCACGCCCTGCTTACTACCGCACCTGCGGCGCGCATGTCATGCTCCCTTGCGATGTCCCTGCGGCGATCGGACCCGTTGCTGTTCTGGTGCTTCGCCGGCCTGTCGGTCGCGGTCGTCGTCCCGCTGTGGGTCAGCGGCTTCCTGCCGTTTTTGGACATGCCGCAGCACCTGATGACCATCGCGGTCATGCACGGCATGGACGACCCCGAGCTCGGGTTTGCCGCGTATTTCAACATCGAGTCCGGCTCCACACAGTACCTGCTCTACTACCTGACCTGCGACCTGATGGCGCACGTGGTCGGCGTGGAGACCGCCAATCGCATCTTCATCAGCTTGTACGCCGTGCTGCTACCGCTGTCGGTGCTGAGCTTCCTGCGCGCGTTCGGCCGGCTCAAGGCCGCGGCGCTGCTCGCCTACCCGCTGGTCTACAACGTCTTCCTCTTCTACGGCTTCATCAACTACGTCTTTGCCCTGCCGCCGTTCTTCTTTGGGCTGGCGCTGCTCAAGCGGGCGCTGGACGCCGACAAGCTGTGCAAATGGCGCGAGGGCGGGCTGCTGCTCTTGTCGCTGGTCGTCTTCTACAGCCACCTGCAGATCTTCCTGGTCTACGTCGGTGGTCTGGGGCTCATCACGCTGTGTCACCTGCCGCGCCCGCGCGCGTTTGTGTTGCGGCTGGCGCACCTGGTGCCGGCGCTGTTGTTGTTTGCCTGGTGGGGCCTGGCGTCCGATGGGCTGGCGGGCGGCGAAGCCTGGGAAGAGAGCGTGCGCGACCGCTACGCCACGCTGACGGGGGCAGAGTGGGAGCCGCTGATCCGGACGCTGCAGGGCGTCCCGGACCGCCTGATGTCCGTGTATGCCGACGACGCGGACGAGCGAATCACGGTCGCGGTCGGGCTGTGCCTGCTGATCCTGCTGCTGCTTCGGCGCGTCGGCCAGCCACCAGCGCCATCTCGGCGGGCGCTGCTGGCCCAGTCCGCGCCCGAGCTGCTGACGCTGTTTGTCGCGCTGTTCTACGTGGCGCTGCCCACGTCGTATAAGTGGGTCTGGCCGGTCAACTGGCGCTTCCTGCCCGTCGCCGCCTTGCTGCTGCTGAGCTGGTCACGCGCCGATCTGGGGGTGGTCTCCCGCCGGGTGATGACCGTCGTGTTTACCGCCATCGCGCTGTGGTCGGTCGTCGTGCACGTCAATCGCTTCAAGGCCTTCGACGCGGAGGCCGCCGAGGTGCACCCGATCCTGGACGAGATCGAGCCGGGCGGCCGCGTGCTATCCCTGGTATTCAACAGCGGCTCCAAGGTCATCTCGGGCCCGGTGTACCTGCACTTCGCGCAGTACCACTGCCTGCGCAAAGGCGGCGTGGCGGTCTACTCGTTTGCTGAGGCGCCGCAGTCTCCCGTGCGCTTTCGGCCACAGCGCCAGGGCGGCCCGCCTCCGACCCCGCTTCGCTTCGAGTGGAAGCCCCACGAGTTCCGGTTCAACAGCAGCGCCCGCTTCTACGACTACTTTCTGGTCCGCGCCGAGCGACCCGGCTTCGTGCGCAAAGCAGGCTTTCCGCGCCGCGAGCTCAAGCGTGTGAAAGACAGCGGCCCCTGGCGGCTGTACAAGCTGCCTCGCGACAACTGACGTATACTCCGCCGCTGTGAGCGACAACTCCGCCAGGATCAGCCCCACCGCGCACTACACCGGCTATGTCTGGTATCGCAACGAGCTCAGCCACCCGGCGTTGAGGACGAGCGCCGGCGCCTTGTTCTTTGGCTCGCTGTGGCCCGTGTCGACCATCTATCAGCGCCTGACCGGCGGCCCGACGCTTGAGACGATGCTGATGGCCCGTCACCAGGCCATCGACTCCCAGCTCATCGCCGCGATCGAGGCCGGACACGTCGGTCAGGTCATCGAGATCGCCGCCGGCATGTCACCGCGCGGGCTGCGCTTCACCGAGCGGTATCCCGACCTCACCTACATCGAGGGCGACCTGCAGGCGATGAGCACGCGCAAGCGGACCGCCCTGGAGTCCGCCCAGCTGTTGGGACCGCGCCACCACGTCATCCACCTGGACGCCCTCGCTGACGTCGGCCCAACCAGCATGCGCACCATCGGCCAGGAGCTGCTGGACCCGGCCGTGGGCACCGCCGTCATCACCGAGGGGCTGGTCAATTACTTTGACCAGGCCACCGTCGAGGGGTTGTGGGCGCGCATCCAGGACTTTCTGGGCGCGTTTCCCCACGGGCTCTACCTCAGCGACATCCACCTGTACGACGAGACGTTTCGCCTGCGCATGGCGCGCGCGTTTGCCATCGCCCTGCACGGCTTTGCGCGCGGCGCGATCCACATGCATTACCCGCAGGCCCACCAGTGCGTCGATGCCCTGGAGCAGGCCGGCTTTGCGGACGTGCGCGTCGATCCGCCGGCCGCGTATGGGGCCCCTCCGGCCAGTCCGGACGGCACGGTCTTTGTCCGTGTGATCAGCGCCACGGCCTGACGCATGTTTCGATTCATCACCACGACTGCGCTGATCTTGGGGCTCTTGGGCCCGGCCGGCGCCGTCTGTCCTAAGACCAAAGCGGGGGCGACAGTGAAAGTGACCGGCACCAACCAAATCCAGGTGCAGCTGGAGCAGGGCCGACTTCACGTCTCCGGCCCGCTCCCGGCGACGGGAGAGATCGCGGGTCAGCAGCTGGCCTTCGGGACCGCCGCGCTGGACGGCGCGCGCTGGTGGTTGTCCGAGTCCTTGTTGTTTATGACGGCCCGGGTCACGGGCAGCGGCGACCACGTGGACCTGTCGATACAGCGGCTTAACCTGAAGGGAGAGCGTGGCCCGGTCATCCCCGTACCTGGAGTCGAGGCCTGCGCCGCGCAGACCATCGCGAACGAGCTGGGGGTGGCCGCAAAAGCCGCCGGCGAGAAGGTGGTGTCGACCGCAGCGCTCTTCAAGAACCCGGCGGCCTTCCACGGCAAGGTCATCCGCTTGAAGGACGCTCGCGTGACCATGCAGTTCGAGGGCAACGCGTTATGGCAGCGTGAGTCCAACGCCCGCTTTTGGGTCGATGCCGACCTGCCGCAGGGCAGCTATCGGGTGGACGCCATCGGGCTTTTCGAGGCCGATCCCAAGCGCGGTGGCTACGGCCATCTGGGCATGTCGCAAGGCCGTTGGCGCGTGACGCGACTGCTGGGCTCGCGGCCGGCAGGCTGGACGCTGGGCGAGCTGTTGCAAAGGCGCGTGGCGCACGCCGCGGAGGTCGCCTTCAAGGATGTGAAGCGTGCGACCTTTGGCTGGTCTCAGCGGGTCAGTATCCCGTTTCCCAAGGCGTGGCCCGTCAAGGGCGACCCGATCGTCTGCTACTACCTGTACGGCCACGGCGAGTCCAAGGCGGGCGATCAACACGTCGGCTCCGTGTGGGGGCGCGCTTGCGTCGATGTCCGCACGCCGCTGGCGCCGGTGACGATCGAGCGGCTCGCGGCAGAGTTGAAGGATCTGGGCACGGCTCCCAAACCGCAGTCCGCCATGATGGCTCGAGTCGGTCCGGCCTTCTTGTTTCTGGCCGTGGAGGACGGCGGCTTTGCCGACAGCGAGCTGTCAGCGATGAAGGTCTACTATCAGGGGTGGCTGAAGGCGTTCGGGGTGTTGGCGCCGTCGATCACACCGCACCACGCGGCGCTGGCGGCCTGGCTCAACGAGGGCTGAGCGCGCCGTTTACGATGGAGGCGATGCGCTTGTAGGACTTGGCGCCCACGAGCCGGGTCTTGCCGATAAACAGCGTCGGGGTCGCCTGTGCGCCGCGCCGCCTCGCCAGCGCCTGATCCTGGTCTATGCGCGCCAGCAGCGCCGGGTCGCCCATGTCGCGCTTGAAGCGCGCTACGTCCAGCCCGAGCTGCTTTGCCAGGATCGGGTAGCGCTCAGGAGGCAGGTTGCCCGGAGTCAAAAAGAGCAGGTCGCTCATCTCCCACAGCTTGTTCTGCCGCTCGGCTGCGAGCGCCGCCACCGCCGCCGGCCGCGCCTTGTCGTGAAACTTCAGCGGGTTGTGGCGCACCACGATCTTCACGCGCCCTTTGTACTGCGCTTTCAACCTGCGCAGAGACCCCCAGACCCGGCGGCAATAGGGACATTGATAATCCAGGAAGGCTTCGATGGTGACGGTCTTGCCGCTCGGCCGGATGGGCTTCGCCGGGCTGGTCGTAGCGGGCTTCTGCACGATGCGCGGTCGCCGCACGGTCGGCGCGTTGGCAGGAGTACTCTCGGAGACCACCTTGGTGCCGCCGCCCAGGTCCAGGGTCAGACAGCAGCCGGACGCGGTGAGCAAGACGGTCAGGAGTGCGACTCTCACAGGCCCTCCGTGCCGATTTTGGGGCCGTAATGCAGCAGCGCACCTTCGGTCAGCGGTCCGAAGAAGTTGCCGCCCACTACAAAGAGCCCGCCGCTGCCGTCCGCCCAGCACGCGTGATAGTCGGGCGTCGGCGAGCTGCATCCGGCGACCGGCGGCGCGTTGGGGGTGAACAGGTCGAAGGGCGCGTCCTCCTCCTCGGTCCAATTACCGGCGCTGTCCCGGCGCACAAACGAGGCGCCCAGGCCGGTGCCGAGCCCGCTGCCGTCCGCCTGCAGGCAGACCCCCTGAATCGTCTGCAGAAACTCGGGCGCCACCTGCTTCCACCCGTCGCCGTCGCGCTCGGCGATGGTCGCGTTGGACTTGCCGCCCACGATCACGACCGCGTCGCTCGTCCCCGTGACGGTGATCCAGTCGGTCTTCTCGCCGGTCGCCTCGTCGGTCCAGGCCGCCCCGTCGTAGTGCAGCACCAGGTCCTGGCGCCCGACGACCCACACGTCCTCGGGCCCGGTCCCCCACACCTTGAAGAAGTGCGTGTCCTCGGTCACAACCGCCGGCAGCCCGGTCACCTTGCTCCAGGCGGTGCCGTCATAATGCAGGACAGCCCCCGGTTCGGCGCCGTCGTTGTCAAACCCCACCGCGTACAGGTCGCTGGGCGACGTGCCCCACACGCCAAACACGGTGAACCCGACCCCGGTGTCCATAGGCGAGAAGGCCCCGCCCTCGTACTTGATGATCGTGCCCTTGCCGCCCGACAGGTACGTCGGCCCGCCCTCGAAGCCGAAGACCCACCACAGATCCTCGGTCGTTCCGGCGTCCATCTCGGTCCACTTGCAGCCGTCAAAATGCAGGGCCTGCCCACCGGCGCCGACGGTCCAGACGTCGCTGCGCGAGGTGCCCCAGACGCTGAGCAGCTCGCCCTTCTCGCGGCACAGCGTCACCACCTGCCACTCGGACGCGGCGTCGGCGGCGGGCGCGCAGCTGGGCTGGGGGCTGTCGTCGCCGTTGCCACAGCCCAACAACGCGGTGACGGCGATCAAGAACGCGATGCTGGCTTTCGTATCCACGCGTTGGGTTCTACTGCTAAACTCGCCCGCCATGCAATATACGCCTCCCGACTACCTGGCCCTGGATGAGCTGCTTACCGACGAGCAGCGCCTCGTGCGCGACTCCGTTCGCAAGTTTGTCGACGTCGAGGTGCTGCCGATTATCGGTCAGCACTTCGAAGCAGGCACGTTCCCCGAGCACCTGATCGCCAAAATCGCTGATCTGGGTGTGCTTGGGGCCAACTTGGACGGCTATGGCTGCGCCGGGGTCGACGCCACGACGTACGGGCTGATCATGCAGGAGCTGGAGCGCGGGGACTCGGGGGTGCGCAGCTTTGCGTCGGTGCAGGGCAGCCTGGCCATGTTTGCGATTCATCGGTGGGGGAGCGAGGCGCAGAAAGAGCATTGGCTGCCGCAGATGGCCGCGGGCAAGGCGATCGGCTGCTTTGGGCTGACCGAGCCGGACTTTGGCAGCAACCCCGGCGGCATGGTCACTCACGCCGTGGAGAAGGGCGGCTCGTACGTGCTCAACGGCACCAAGATGTGGATCACCAACGGGTGCATCTCCAAGCTGGCGATCGTGTGGGCCAAGCTGGAGGGCGAGATCCGCGGCTTCATCGTGGAGACCGACCGGCCCGGGTTTGAGAGCAAGCGCATCGAGGGCAAGTTTTCTCTGCGCGCGTCGATCACCAGCGAGTTGGTGCTGCAGGACGTGGAGATCCCCAAAGAGAACCTGCTGCCCAAAGCCGGCGGGTTGAAGGGGCCGCTGAGCTGCCTGAGCCAGGCCCGCTACGGAGTGGCCTGGGGCGCGCTGGGCGCCGCGATGGGGTGCTACTCGGAGGCGCTGAACTACGCCAAAGAGCGCGTGCAGTTCTCGCGGCCCATCGCCGGGTACCAGCTGGTGCAGCGCAAGCTCGTGAACATCCTGGACGACATCACACACGGACAGCTGCTGATGATGCGGTTGGCGGACCTGAAGGACCGGGGGGATGTCCGGCCGTGGCAGGTCAGCATGGGCAAGCGCCACTGCGTGCGGATGGCGCTGGAGGCGGCGCGCACGACCCGGGACATCCTGGGCGCCAACGGCATCTCGCTGGAGTACTCGTGCGGCCGGCACATGGGCAACCTGGAATCGGTGTATACCTATGAGGGCACCCATGACATTCACACGCTCATCATCGGCCAGCGCATCACGGGCATCTCTGCGTTCGAGTAGCGCCCTTCTCGCGCTGCTCCTGGTCGGCTGCTCGGGCGATGATCCGGCGCCGGCGCCTGTTCCCGAAGACATCCCGATCAGAGTCGTCGAGGAAGACGCGGCGATCGACGCCCCGCCGGTCCCGGTCGACGAGGGGCTCGAGGAGCCGCCGCCGCCCGCGTCCCTGGCGGACCACACCTTTGAGGCGCCACAGCCCTGGGCCACGCCGCTGGAGGACTACCTGGCCGTCGGGTTGGAGAAGGTCGGCGATCTGAGCTTCGAGCGCGGCATTCAGGACCTGACGGTCTACCTGGACCGGCTGTACATCGCGTATGGCGACGCGACCCACAACCTGGGGCGCGAGATCCCGATCGAGATCCGCTACTTCGACGACCCCGACAGCAATGTGGCCAAGAGCGAGTTCGAGACCCAGGAAGAGCACCTGGAGCGGTACCGACTTATCGGCGGTCGCGCCTATATCGCCGGCATCGACGCTACGGAGGACGCGCACCTGGGCAACGTCTATCACCGCGGTCCCGAGGTGCCCTGGGAGAAGAGCCGGACGGTCAGCGGCGGGGTTCACGTGCACGACATCGTGGGCTTCAAAGGCGACCTGTACGCGGTCGGCTCAGGCTCGCAGCCCGACGAGTGGGCAGCCGGTGACATCTACGGCCACCTGTGGCGCTCTACGGACGAGGCGCAGTCGTTTGAGATCCTGCACCGCCACCACAACGGCGGTGTCGGCGACGCGCGCTTCACGCGACTGGTCCCCACGGCCGACACGCTCTATGTGTTTGGGTATCTTTTGAACAACCAGGGCATTCATGCGCTGCCGAACACCGCGTGGGACGGCGAGAAAGCGACTTTGCTGGAGAGCGGCCACCCGCTGTACGGCATCTTTGCGTCCGAGAGCGACCCGATCGACGCGGACCGCACGCTGCTGCGCGGGGTCGACGTCACGACCGAATCACCGCGTCCCTGGTCCACGTGGATGGTGTCGTCCGGCGCCCAGGTCACCAAGATCGAGCGGTTTGCCAACGAGACCATCGCCGACGTCGCGCCGGCGCCCGATACCGGCGAGTGGCTGCTGCTGACGTACGACGGCAACGACTACGGCACGTCTGTCGGCGGGGAGCTGACGGAGTGGTTTGTCCGCTTTTACGTCACGCGGGACTTTGTGCAGTTCACGCAGCTCACGGGCTTCTACACCGAGGTCCCGCCCGACAGCGTGGCCGTGTGGAAGGGCGCGGTCTACTACGGCACGGCCTGGGGTGAGGTCTGGCGGGCGCTGCCGCAGTAACGGGCGCTCAGCCGCCGCAGCCCTCGATAGCGTCAGAGACGCACCCGACGGCCGGGTCGCAGGAGTCGGTTGTGCACACGTCGTCGTCGTCGCAGTTGACGGGCTCAGTGGCGCAGCCGGTCTCCTCGCACAGGTCCTCGGTGCAGTCGTTGTCGTCATCACACAGCGCGTCCACCGGCTCGGAGGTGCAGCCCTCCTCGGGCGTGCAGGTGTCCGCGGTGCACTCGATGCCGTCGTCGCATTCTGCGGGGACGCCGGCGGTGCACTCGCCGTCCTGACAGGTGCCGGCGCCGACGCACTGGTCGCCGTCCTCGCAGGCGTTGGTGTCGTCCGCCGAGTACTCGCTGAGGCTGATCGACGGCAGGCACTCCTGGCACGGCTTGCCGGGTCGCAGCGCGCCGGCCTCGATGCAGACCGCGTTGATGAGGCACCAACCGGCCGCCACAGTGTACCCGCAGCCGCCGATGCCGTCGCAGGCGTCGATCGTGCAGTCGATGCCGTCATCGCAGCTGAACGCGGTGCCCGCGCAGGCTCCGTCCTCCCCGCAGACATCGCCGGAGGTGCAGGCGTCGCCGTCGTCGCACGGGGTGCCGGCGGCGCACACCACCGGCGGGGGCTCGACGGGCGGCTCGGGATCGGTATCCGCGCCGCCGCCGGCGTCCGGCTCAGGGATCGTCGAGGCGTCGGGAACGGTGACGCTCTCGCACTTTCTCGTAAAGGGGTTGCAGCTGCGACCGACGCCGCAGTCGCTGTCTGTGAAGCACCCGCTGCGGCTGTTTGCGTCCGTGATCCGGTTTTGACACCCGACCAGCGCGACGCTCGCTCCCAGCAGAACCGATACCACCAACGCGTTTCGCACCATAGGTCACGGGGTATAGAGACTCGATCGGGAATTGGCAAGCCCCCGCATCCCGCGGAGCCCGGGGGGGGGCGCCCCCCGCGCCCGCGCCCCCCCACCCCCCCCCCCCCCCCCCGGGGGGGGGCGCGAATGTGCAAAAGCCCCGTCGAGTCTCTGGCACCTTGTCGCAACACGCTCCAATGCACTACCCTCGGGCGGTCATGGACAGGGTCAAGTTCGTCAGAGCGATGCAGATGGGTAAGGTCGACTTCCGCAAGGTCGATCTGCGCGGGCTGCGCCTGAGCGGTCACACGCTCGACGGACTGGACCTCAGTGGCGCGGACCTGCGCGACGCCAGCCTGTACGCCAGCACGTTCATGGACATCGACTTCACCGGCGCGTGCTTTGACGGGGCCGCCCTGCGCAACGCGATCTTTCGCGGGTGCAACTTCACGGGCGTGACGTTTGTCGATGTCGATCTCTCGGGGGTGGACTTCAGCGGCTGCGTCCTCATCGAGGCGGACTTTCGCGGGGCCTTGAACCTGCACGAGGCGGTGCTCAGCGGCTGCAAGATGGCGGGCATTCTGCTGTCCAATCAGCTGCTGGCCGAGGCCGAGCTGCCGGGCGCGGATCTGACGGGCGCCGACCTGAGCGGCGCGGACCTGGTGGGCGCGAACCTGCGCACGGCCAAGCTGACCGGAGCGACCCTGCTTGGCACCGATCTGCGCTGCGCCGATCTGAGAGACGTCAACTTCAGGGGCGCCGACCTGCGCGACGCCGACCTGCGTGAGGCGCAGGGCGAGCGCATGGATCTGCGCGCCGCCGACCTGCGTGGCGCCAACATCTCGCGCGCGGTCTTGAACGGCATCGATGTGCGCGACGCCAACCTCGAAAACCTGGATCTGTCGGTGGCGGC
>CAZJHX010000072.1:15414-51088 GCA_964545715.1 uncultured Myxococcales bacterium | reverse complement strand
GCTGTCGCTGTCGCTGTCGCTGTCGCTGTCGCTGTCGCTGTCGCTGTCGCTGTCGCTGTCGTCCGCGGGGGCCGGGCAGCCTGCACCGGGCACGCAGGCGGCGCCGTCGGGACAGGCCACCGTTGCACCCGACGCACAGGCGCCGGCCACGCACGCGTCAGCGTCGGTGCACGGGTCGCCGTCGCTGCAGGCCAGGCCGTCGATCGGTGTGTTGGCGCAGCCCACGTCCGGGTCGCAGACGTCGGCCGTGCACGGGTTGGCGTCGTTGCAGGTCGGGGGCCAGTCGATGTCGTCGCCGTCGCTGTCGCTGTCGCTGTCGCTGTCGCTGTCGCTGTCACTGTCGCTGTCATCACCGCTCGTGACGACCTCAGTGGCGCACTTGGGACCTTCGCCCAACCCCGGCGGGAACGGCGACAGGGCGGCACAGCTGTGGGCGATGACGGCGTCCTTGTCGATGTGGACCTTGCCCAGCGACATCACCGAGCCGGAGATGACCGCCTCCTTGTGGATGTGGACCTGCGCGGCGCCGAAGACGATGCCTGTGTATTGGTCGCGCTCCCTCAGCTCCACCTTTCCGGGCGACAGCAGATGGACGCCGGTGAGAGTCGAGTCCGGGCCGACCTTGATGTGGTCCGAGGCGAAGATCAGGCCGTCGGCGCCCATCGTGACCGCCTTGTCCAGGTGCGCGGTCTTGCCGCTGATCAGCACGATGCCGGCGTCGACGGACGCGCCCTTTCCAATCTTGATCTTGCCGGTCGCGACGACCGTGCCCGGGCCTGTCAGGGTGCCGCCCTTCTTCAGTTCGAAGTTGCCGCGAACGAGCAGCGTGCCGTCCGCCAGATCATGAGCCGAGCTCTTGACGTTGCCCTTCGGCTCGGCCGCGGCCGTGGCGATCAAGGCGTCGTAGCTGGACGTGTCCAGCGCCGGCGGTGTCGGGAGGTCGGTCGGCGTCGCGCCGAGGAAGGGCGCCGTGCCCTGGTTGTTGACCGCGCCGTCCGCGTAGAAGCCGCCCGTGACGTGCGTGTTCTTCTGCAGGTGGACCTTACCCAGCGCGTAGGCCTGGCCGTCGACCTCAGCGTTTTTGTGCATGTCCAGCTTGCCGCCGCTGAACACCTCGCCCTCCACGACCACGTTCTTGTCCATGTCGAGGTGCTGAGCGCCCGCGTAGACCGCAAAGCTCCACGGCGTCCACACCACCTCGACGGTGGTGCTGCAGGTGGTCTCGTTGCCGGCGTCGTCCGTGGCCGTGAACGTCACCTCGGTCACGCCGATCTGAAACGTCCCCGACGCGTCGATGCCACCGTCGTTGTAGTCGTTGCTGACCACCACTGCGTCGTCACAGATATCGGCGGTTGCCGCCGTCACGTTGGGTACGTGCACGCCGTCGAAGCGCGTGCAGTCCACCGTAATCGCCTCCGGGCAGTCAAGCACCGGAGGCGTGACATCGGCTACGGCGACGCACGCATCGGCGCCGGTGCCGTCGTTGGCCTCGCACACAAAGTAGTCGACCTGGCTCATGCTGCCGTCGCCGCACGTGTCCACGCCCTGGGAGGCCGTGTCGCTGAGCACCGCGTTTGAGCAAACCCAGTCGACCGCGTCGCACGTGCCGCCACCCGAGGGTGTGCCCGAGTCCGTGCACGCGTCCTGGCGGGCGGTGACGGCGGAGCCGCATTGGTCATCCGCCGAGCCGTCCGCCGCGCTGCAGCTGAACGTGGTGACGGTCGGATCGTCGGGGGTCCCGCCGCAGGCGTCGGTGCCGTCGCTGCCGGTCTGGCCCAGGGCGTTGCCGTCACAGTGGACGTTGTTGGCCTCGCATGCGCCGCCGCCGAAGCCGTCGCCGGAGTCTGTGCAGGTGTCCGACCAGCTGTTGTCGCCCGAGGTGCAGGTGTCGGCCGCGCTTCCGTCTGCGGCGGTGCAGCTGAAGCTGGTGACCGTGACCTGGTCATCGCCGACGCATGAGTCGACGCCGCGCGAGCCGGTGCCCACGACCAGGCTGCCGTTGCAGGTCACGTCGGTGGCCGAGCACGAGCCGCCGCCGGTCTCGCTGCCGGTGTCGCTGCAGTCGTCCGCCCAGACGTTGTTGGTGGGCGAGCAGGTGTCGTTGGTGCCGCCGTCGGAGGCGTGGCACCCGAAGCTGGTGACCGTGATCTCGTCGTCGCCGGAGCAGACGTCCGCGCCCTCGGTCTGGCTGGTCGCCACCTGATTGCCGTCGCAGTAGATGTCCTGGGCCGCGCACGAGCCGCCGCCCGTCGCTGTGCCCGTGTCGGAGCAGCTGTCCGCGGCCACACTGACGCTCGGCGTGCACGTGTCGGGGATTGTGCCGTCAGACGCGCTGCATGCGTAGCTGGTCAGCGTGACGACGTCGGTGCCGTCGCACACGTCGATGCCGGCCGAGTCGGTGCGGGAGAGCTGCCCCGCGCCGCCGGCCTGTGCGGCCTCAGTCTCGCAGACCCAGCCCCAGTAATAGGCGCCGCCGACCGCGTCGTTCCAGCCGTACGGCTCGTTGCAGTACCGCATGAGGTGCACGTTGTTGCCGGTGTTGTTGGGCTCAAACGGAGCCCACACGGGGTTGCCGGACGGCCACGAGCCGCTGGTCTGGCTCTTCAGGTTGCTCACCCAATAAGACGTCTGCGTGTAGTGCGTGCACCCGAACGCCGCCAACGCCGTGTCCACCACGAAAGTGTTCTCGGCCTCGCTGTCCATGTGCGCCACGGCCCAGCCCATGTCGGCGCAGGCCTGTGTGGCCTGGCCCAGGTTTTTGGAGCCCTGGCAGATCGCGTAGCTCTTGCCCTCAAACGTGCCGGTCGCGCAGTTGCCGGGCACCGCCGCCGCAGCGACGCAGGACCAGTCGGCGGCCGTGCAGCTGCCGCCGCCGGACGCGGTGCCGGAGTCGGTGCAGCTGTCGGAGTGGCTCGTCTGTGCGGCCACGCAGGCGTTGGCGGCCGCGTTGCAGCTGTAATACGTGACGGACGGGGCGTCGTCGGTGCCGCCGCACGTGTCCGTGCCCTCGGTCGCAGTCGACGTGCACTGGCCTGCGTCACAGAAGTAGTCGCGGGCCGAGCACGTGCCGCCGCCAAGCGCGTCGCCGGTGTCGTCGCAGAAGTCGGCGCCGCAGCTCTCGGTGACGATCTCACCATTGACACAGGTGGCGCGGGTGCCGTCGTCCTGGCAGGCCGACTCGCCGTTGGGCAGTATCTCGCCCTGGAAGTCGCAGCCGGGCTGGGGCAGCTCGATGCCGCAGTCCTCGCTGTCCGGATCGCCAAGCGTGGCGTCATCTTTCAGCGTGAAGGTGATCGCCAAGACGCTGCCGACGACGTCCTCGCCAATCGTGCCGCACAGCTGCCCGTCCACCTCTGACAGCTCGATGTCGATGGGGTTGGCAAAGTCCAGGCCCGCGACCGTGTCCGCCGCGCGCACCTGAGCGGTGACGTTGCCGGCGGCCGAGAAACACAGCTGGCCGTCGGTCCAGTCAAAGCCCGCGGTCTCCGCGTCCTGGTGGAAGGTGATCTTGCCCGTTGGATCGCTGAACAGCAGGCCGATGCCGCTGGCGTCACTGTAGGTATACGGCGACCGGCCAACCGGGACCTGTGCGTCGGGGGTGCCGTCCGCGAGATACTTGCAGACGCGGTGGTTGCCCAGCGACACAACCCAGATGTCGTTGTTGGCGTCGATGATCGCGCCGCGCTGTCCGCCCGCATTGCAGCCGGCCGGCGGGGGTCGCGTCCACACGATGGAGCCGTCGGTGCGGGCCTTGGTGGCGCCGCGGGAGTGATAGCCGTACGCGCCGCTGAAGACGACGTCGCCCTGGGCGTCAAAAGAGATGCCGTAGGCCCAATACTGGCTCCAGCCAAGCGGGTAGGTCCGCGCCAGGGTGTCGGGATCGGTCCGCTGGAAGCCGCGCCGGTTGTGGTGAGCCGTGACGACCCACTCCTCGCCGTTGTGGTCCTTGCCGATGGCCAGCCCGTAGCCGTTTTCGATGAAGAACGGGGTCTGAACAGTGGGGTTGTTCGCGTCGATACGGCGCTGCCAGTTGCTGCCCAGCGCGGCGGTGAAGATGCGGTTCTGACTGTCCACCGACGCCCCGTAAGGCCGCGTACCGATATGCCATGGCCCGACCGAAGCGCCGCTCACCGGGTCCATCTTGTAAATGCGCTGGGTGTTGTACATACCGACCCAGACGTCCCCGTTCTTGTCGACGGCCAGGGCCCGCGCGAGCTCGTTATGACTCCCGACGCGGCGGACCCAGACCACGCGCTCATCGCCGATCTCAGAGTCGTCGATGATGCCGTTGTTGTTGGCGTCAAAGATGGGATACATCTCGTTGGTCTGGATAAAGCCGTCGCCATTGGTGTCCTGCGACGTCTCGCACGTGCCGTTGTTGTTGCGGTCGATGCAGCCCGACGCCAGGATCTTGATGACCTCCGGATACCGGCCGAAGCCGCGATTGGCCACAAAGACGTTGCCGTCTGTATCCACCGCCGAGCGCGATGGCGCGGGGCCGGTCCACGCGCTGTGGTTCGGCAAGCCGCCTCCGCTCCAGAAGGCGGTGGAATAGCGCCCGATCTCCTTATTGGCCTGGGTGTCGATCTTGGAGACGGTGTCCTCGCCCGCGTTGGCGACCCACAGCACCGGCTGCGCCTCCACCTGCGTGCTGATCCCCGCGGTCCCTGACTCTCCGCACTCGATGCCCTGGGTGGCGACGGCCGCGTCGCAAAGGCTTTCAGGGCATTGCCCCTGCGCAAGTGCCGTACCTGGCAGCGCTAAAATCGCGCCGAGGAAGACCGCTGGAGACAAGAAACGCTTCATCAATGGACCTCATTTCCCGATTCGTAGGGCTGCTGCGCGATCCGGGTCGCGACACAGAGCTACGCCTGGGGGCTGTTTTGTCAGAGCTGCGAATTAGTATGTACACTGTCCATGATTGTTTGTGCAGAGTGCACAAACTTTGCTCACTTTTTTTCTGGCGGCGGCGCTTGATCACGTTTTTGGTGCTCGGCGCCCTGGTGGTTTCGTTCCCCGGTTGCAGACAGTCTGCGCCGGCACACGCCGCACCTGCCGCTGCTGTGGTCCAGCCGACCGCCCCCGCGCCGGACGCACCCATCGCCCGCGAGTCCGCCACGCCGACACCGTCCGTCTCCGCCATGCGCCGCGCGATCGAGGCGATCGGCACCGCCCGGAAGTACTCGCCGCAAGCGGAGGCCAGGCTGCGCGCCGCGCTGACACATTTCGACCAGGACGTGCGCGGACACGCCTGCTGGGGGCTCGGCCGGCTGGCGCCCGAGACCGTGGGCTCGATCCCGGCCCTGATCGTTGCGCTGGCGGACCCGATCTGGGCCGTGCAACACAACGCGCGCTGGGCGCTGACCCGGCTTGGGGCGGCCGCCGCTGACCCGCTTCGGGCGGCCCTGGCAGACCCGGCGCTGCGCCGTCGTGTGCAGGCCGCGCTGACGCTCGGTGAGCTGGATCCGTCCGCTCGCACACAATGCGCGGACGTTCTGGTCCAGGCCTACGCCGCCGCCGATCGTCAGAGCAAACAGGCCGTGCTGCAAGGGCTGGGCATGTCCACCACCCCCTCGCCGTCGGCGCTGAAGCTGCTGGGAGACGCCGTGCAGTCCGGTGACGATCAGCTCCTCATGGCCGCTGTCCCGAGCCTGGGGGCTGTCGGTCCCGCCGCCGCGCCGATCACGCCCGCGCTGGTGCGCGTGCTCCAGCACAAGAACAAGCGCATCCGCATGGCGGTTGCCGGCGCCCTGGGCGGCATCGGCGTGGGCTCTCCAGAGGTGGTGAGCGCCCTGGTCCGCGTGCTGGGCGACAAGAAAGACCGTCCCGCGTTTGCGGCGGCCGGCGCCCTGGCCAAGCTGCAGGCGATCGACGCGCTGGATGATGCCCTGCGCGCCGACAGCGCTCGAGTTCGCGCCAACGCGGCAAAAGCGTTGGGCGACGCCAGGACCTTGACGGATCGGACGATCTCACTGTTGGCCGGCGCAGTGGCTGATCCGGACGCCGATGTCCGGCTGGTCGCCGTGTCCGCGCTGATGGCCCACGCAGGACCGCAGCTCCAAGCAGCCGCACCGGCGTTGGAGAAGGCGCTCACCGACGACGATGAGTCGGTACGCGGCCACGCACGCCTGGTGCTGGACAAGCTCCGCAACCCCAACCCCGAGCAGGTGGCACGATGAACTCAAAGCGTATTCTGGGGGGCCTGGCCCTCGCTGTGACCGCGGCTGTCTCCGCCTCCGCGTGGGCGGGGCTCTCCGACAGCGGCCCGACCGAGCCGCCGACCGACGTGACCGCCGATGCTGTCACCCCGACAACCCCCGTCGCGCCTGTGGCCGACGCGCCGACCCTGCCGCCCGCGCCGAAGGTGCAGCCGTCCCCGCCCGAGGACCAGGTTCGCGCCGCAGCCACCCCCCCGGACGTGCCGTCGGCCCACCAGCCGCAGGCGATGCGCACGCTGGCCGGCGCGCTGGAGCAATGGACCGCAGACCCGGTCAACGCGGACGCGCGCGCGCGCTACCTGGGCATCGACTGTTCAGCGGCGCCGTGCGTGCTGGCGATCGAGTACAACCAAAGTCAGGACGGCACCTTCTTGGGGCGCACCCAGGTCTGGCTGACCACGCAGGCTCGATCAGGGCCGGTTCGGTCCGTTCCTCACCTGCTGAACGCCGACCTGCAGCGCGTCTGGTTCTTCTGGTCGCCGCACGCCGAAGGCACCGCCGAGAATCACGCCTATGAAGAGGGAGCCCACGCCCGGATCGCCGCCGAGATACAGGGCCTGCCGCAATACAACCCCAGCGCCGGGATGTAACCAGTCCTGATGGACTACCGCGCCTTGGAGACCGGGGCCGGCAGGCGAGCGGCTTGGAGGATCGCGCCCTTCACGACGATCAGCGCCAGCCTCTTGTCGGGGGTCGTGATGTAAGGCGCGCCAACGGCCGGCAGCTTGTCATCGGGCAGGGAGACCACCTGCTTGCGCGCGTCTTTGGAGGCCGTGATCGCCGCGTGATTCTTGCGGTGGGGCACCACCCAGCGAGCCGTGGGCTGCAGCTCCAGCCGGCGGGGGGCGGTCGGCTTCAGGCTGATGTCGTCGGGATCCATCTCCTGCAGCGACTCCCAGTACCACGGGCGCTGCTGGGCGTAGAGGTGCTTGCGATACAGGTGCCAGGTGCCGCCGCCGACCAGCTTCAGCCGGCGCGCGCGCCCGGTCTTCAGGTCCAGGACGGCCGGCTGCACCACGCTCGAGAAGCCGGCGAACCCATCCTGAAACTCCGCGGCCTTCAGCACCGCGACCGTGACTCCCAGCCGCTTTGCAACGCGCGCGCGCCCCCGCGCCAACCGCTTTTGATACTGCGCGCCGTCCGGCTCGATGTCGTCGCGGGTCAGCCGGACTGGTATCCCGTACAGCACCTGCTGCTGATCGTGCGACAGCGCCGCCGACCACGCCGACGTACGGTGGATGCGCCGTGACGGCCCATCCAACACCCACAGCGGCCCGGGCGCAGGCTCCTGCTCCAGGGTGTCGAAGACGTACACGACAACAACGTCGCGCCGGGTCCCCCGACTGACCTCCATAAACGCCATGGAGCCGTCGGCCTCGCCGGGCGCGCCGACAAAGGCGGGCTGCCTGAGCGCAAGCGTCGCCGGCAGCGCGTGGGGCTGCAGCGTCTTCCAGGCCGCACGCCGCCGGTCCCGCGCAAACCAGTCGCGCGTCGCCGCCGCGTCCTTGCGACCGGCAAACAGCCCGAAGCACGGCTTGCCCGCTTGCGTCCGATGCACCTGTGCATAGGCCGTGGCGGCGAGCTGCTTGACGAGATCGGCCGCGTCGCCCGACGAGGCCAGGCAGTGACGCTTGGCGGTGGCCTCGAACGGCGCCAGGCAGACGAAGAGCAACAGGACCAACAACCTGGGAGCGGCGCCATTCATGCGTCATTTGTACACGACACAGCTGAAAAACGCGGCCGGCGCGCTGCTGCAGCGTGCATAATCGGTGCTGGGACGTTTGAGGGAGAGACATGACCGCGACCACCCTTTTGGGCCGCTTGTCGGTGGTCGCTGCGCTGTGCTGCGTGGCCGCCTGCGGCGCGGAATACCCGTGCGATAACCCGGTCGTCCTGCTGAGCGTCGACTCGCAGGCGCAGTGTTACTTTGACCCGCCCGTGCGCATCTCTGAGTCCAGCATCATCACGCCGCTTGGCGGCGAGCCCACGCTGGAGCTGGGCTTCTACTCCGAGCAGCTGTACGAGCCGCTGGCGGACGGGGACGATCTGCCCCTGGGCGAGCCGCAAACCGGCGCGTGGGTGATGCCGGCCCTGCGGACGGGCGGCCTGGGGATGCGGGCGGCTGTTCGCTGCTCACTGGACACGCTCGACGGCGACAGGCTGGGCCGCACGCACGTCGCCGTGACCTTCAATCTGCTGGTGGACGGGCACTTCGAGTATGCCGTGCTGCCTATCGCCATCGCCGGCGCGCACGGCATGGCGGACGTTCAGCATCTGGTCGGGTCCGGCGTGCTCCTGGAGTGCACCGTCACCGACAAGGAGGGCAAGTTCGCCTCCAGCTCGGTCAGCCTGTTCTTCACCGAGCTGGGATGACGCTCAGGGGGATTCGTTGCGTGCGCGATAGCGTTTCAGCTCGCGCTCCAGGTGCTCGGCGTGCTCGCGCTCCTCAGCTTCCAGCTCAGTAAAGAGCTTCCACTGCGGGGAGTCCACCGCAAAGTTCTCGCGCTGCTCCGCCAGAAAGGCCTCGCCAAAGCGCTCCAGCTCGATGGCCAGCTCCAGCAGCGCCTCGCCGTCTGTCGGCAGCGTGTGATCGCGAAACAGCGCCAGGCCCGCCAGCGCGGGCTCGCTGGGCGGCAGCGACTGGGGTTTCAGGCCGTATTTCCAGAACAGGCGTCGCCCATGGCCCTCTTCCATATGGGCCAGTCGGTCAAACATGTCAGCCAGCTTGGGGTCCGCTGTCTGCTTGGCGCAGTCGCGGTAGAACGCGGTCGCGGCCGCCTCCAGCTCAAACGCGTGGCGGATCGCCTCCGCGGCGTGGCGGCGACGGGAATCGCTGGCCTTTTTTTTCGGCTCGCCCCCATCGATCACGGAGAGATGGCGGCGCAGGCCCTTGTTCGATTCGTCTGGCATCTCCCCACCATATGGCAACAACCGGGATCCGGCTATTGATGTGGCGCAGAAACCTCACACGCGGCCTACGCGTTTTCTACGCCGCACAGCCAATTCAACGCGCGCAGGCGCTCCGCCGTGGTCGGATCCTGGCTGGAGCGGGCTTCGACCTCGGTACGGTGCCGCATGGCGTCGATCGCATCGGGGGTGCGTAGTCTGGCGTCCGTGACAAAACGCGCGACGTGCGGTGCTCGGCCCGGAACGCTTCTGAGCAATGACGGTTCGGCCGCGATACCGATGGTCGGCAGCTCATCCACGGCGCCCAGCGCCCACAGGTGCACCTGAACCGCCTCGATCAGGGCGGCCGCCGCGGTTTGCTGCGCCTCGGTCATCGTCGCGATGGTCGTGTCCGCGAAGGCGCGCTCGTCGTCGGTCAACTCCACCCACAAGCGCAGGTCTTTCAGCGGCTCCCAGAACGCATCACGCCGGCGCCGGCACTCGTCCAGAAAGCGGTCGATCTCGGCCTGACCCCACTTGGCGCGCAGCGCGTCCACCACGTCCCGAGGCGGCGCCGTCAGCGCGTGCGCCACCACGTATTTCAGGACGATCAGCCGCTTTGCGACCTGTAGCGAGTCCGGTCTCATGACGCCTGCACAGTAGCCCGGTGGGCCGTTTGTGTCACGCGCTCTCGGCCGCGTGCGCGGGCCCACGAGTTGATGCATAATGGCCGTTCACAATCTTGAAGTTTGGGAGTAGGGATGAGCGTGTCACTGCCGCAGTCCGCTAAGGATCCTGCCGCGCGCAAGGCGCAGCTGGAGGCCTCGCGGCGCGATTATGAGTACGACTACACGTGGCCGCCTGGGGTGGCCGTGGCCAAGAATGTGCCGCTACGCGACGAGTTTACGCCGCCGTACGTGGCCAAGGTGGGCGAGCTCAACGCCCGGCTGATGGCCAATCAGGCGGCGATCGACCTGGACTCGCTCGAAAAGGACGCCCACAGCGAGATGGCCAGGGCGTTTACCGCAGCGCTGAAGACGCTGACGCCGCACAACCTGCACAAGCGGATGTTCGACGCCGCGGAGAACGGCTCCTCGTACTTTCCCAACCACAAGCCGACAACGATGGAAGAGTCGCTGAAGTATTTCGCGCTCACGCCGCGACCGCCCATCGTGGATCTGCTGGTGGCGCAACCCGAGAAGGCCGACGAGGTCTTTGCCTGGCAGCGCATCGCGGGCGCCAATCCGATGGTGATCAACTGTGTATCGCGGCTGCCGGATGCGTTTCCGGTCACCGAGGCGCACTACAGCCGGGCGGTCGGCAACGGCGACACGCTGGCCGCCGCGGCCGCCGAAGGGCGCCTGTTTCTGGCCGACTACACGCTGCTGGACAGCGTCTATCCGGGCCAGGACGAGGGCAGGCAGAAGACCTTGCGCGGACCCTATGCCTTGTTTGCCCAGTCGGGCGGCAAGTTTCGCGCGGTGGCGATTCAGCTCGGGCCCAAGCCCGGTCCGGACACGCCGGTCCTCACGCCCGCGGACGGCTGGCCGTGGAAGACGGCGTGCCACTTTGTGCAGGTCGCGGACGCCAACTTTCACGAGGCGATCGAGCACCTGGGGCGCACACACCTGGTCATGAACTCGGTCTGCCTGGCGATGCACCGCCAGCTGGCCAGCGAGCACCCGCTGAAGGTGCTTCTGGCGCCGCATACCGCGATGACGCTGATCATCAACGACACCGCCAAGAAGAACCTGGTGGCCATGAACGGCCTGGTCGAGCGGATTATGGGCTGCTTCGTCGAGACCACGTTGGCCGCGCTGAAGATCGGCATGAACAGCTTCAAGCTGATGGACGCCGCGCCCGTCAAGGCGCTCGCGGCCCGCGGGCTGGCCGACACGGACGCGCTGCCCGTCTATCCGTATCGCGACGACGCGCTGCTGGTCTGGCCGGCGATCTTCGACTTTGTCTCCGACTATGTAGAGCTGTACTACGAGTCGGACGCGGACGTGGTCAACGACACGGAGCTGCGTGCGTTCATGACCGAGATCGGCTCCAAAGACGGCGGACGTCTCACCGACGTGCATCCGGTGAACACTGTGCCGGAGCTCATCGAGTTCATCGCTACCTGCGTCTTCATCGGCAGCTGCCAGCACTCCGCGGTCAACTTTGCGCAGTTCCCGTTCATGGGCTGGGCCCCCAACATGCCCGGCGCAGGGTGGGGACCGCCGGCCACCGACGAGGCCGAGTACCTGGCGCTGATGCCCCCGTGGGATATGAACGTGCTGGCGGCCGATGCCGTCTGGCAGCTGTCCAACCTGCGCGACAACATCCTGGGCAAGTACCCGCCGCTGCACTTCAAGGACCCGCGCGTGGCCATGCTGGTCACCGTGTTTCAAAACGACCTGGCCGAGATCGAAGAGACGATTGACGAGCGCGAGAAGAGCCGTCTGTTGCCCTATCCGTTTTTGATCCCGTCCACGATCCCCAACAGCATCCATATCTAGGAGTTTCGGCATGTCATTGTTTGGAGGCAAACCGCCGACCCTGCCGCAAAACGACCCGAATCCCGCGCGGCGCCAGAGCGCGATCGCCAAGCAGCGCAACAGCTATGTGTTTGACGACGGGTACCACGGCATCGTGTTGTCCGCGTCGCTGCCGCTACTGGAGAACTACAGCCCGGCGTATCTGACCAGGATCGCAGAGCTGAAGACCGCCTTGTGGCGCAACAACGCTGCACGCGACGCCTGGGCGACCGCGCAGCAGGCCGCGCCTGTGGAGACCAGCCAAAAAGGGCTGCTGGGCGCCTTGTACGCGCACCTGGATGCCATCGCGGAGACCGTCGAGGGCGCCCTGGTCAGCGCGCGCGAGAAGGTCTACGGCACGGTGCCCCTGACGCGTCCCACGTCGTTTGCCGAGTACATGAACGTGTACGGCAACACCATCCCCAGCTGGGCCAGCGCCTGGTGGCGTGAAGACTGGTTCTTTGCCTATCAGCGGCTTGGCGGGGGCGGCCCCGTCGCGGTGAAGCGTGCGACCGCGCTGCCCGACAACTTTCCGCTGACCGAGGCGCAGTACGCGCGGGCCACGGGCAGCTCGGACACGCTGGCTGCGGCGCTGGCTACGGGTCGCCTGTACCTGGCCGACTACGCCATCCTGGACGGCTACACGGCCGGGCAGTCCGGCCCGTTCCCCAAGCGCACCTGTGCGCCGATCGCCGCGTTTGCGTGGTCGCCCGGCGCCGCCAAGTACGCGTTTGTGCCCATCGCGATTCAGTGCGGGCAGGCTCCCGGCCCGCAGACGCCCATCTTCACGCCGGCCGACGGCATGCGCTGGCAGCAGGCCAAGACCGTAGTGCAGTCGGCCGACGCGACGTATCAGACGGTGGTGGCCCACTGGACCTGGTCGCACTGCGTCATGGAGTCGATCACGCTCAGCTTGTACCGCGAGCTGTCCGAGCAGCACCCGCTCTTCCGCCTGCTGTCACCGCACTGCCAGTTCACGCTGGCGGCCAACGACACGATGAAGAGCACCATCTTGAACCCGGGCGGGTACGCAGAGACGCTGCAAGGCGGCACGCTGGAGGCCACGCTGGACCTGATGAACCGTGGCATGAAGGCGCTGTCGTTCGCCTCCTTGAACCCGGTCTCCGACTTTGCAGAGCGCGGCGTGAGCGACACCGAGGCGCTGCCGGACTACCCCTTCCGCGACGACGGCACGCTCATCTGGGATGCGGTGCGGGCGTGGGTCGACGGCTATCTGCGGCTGTACTACACCAGCGACGCCGATGTGGCCGGGGACGCTGAGCTGAGCGAGTTCATGGAGACTCTCGGCGCCGCCGACGGCGGACACATCGACGGCGTCCCGCAGCTGACCACGGTGGACGCGCTCGTGGATGCGGCCGCGTCGATCATCTACCGGGCCTCGGCGTACCACGCCGCGCTCAACTACAGCGCCGGCGACTATCTGGGATACGCGCCCAACGCCCCGTCGGCCCTCTACGGGCCCGGTCCGGATGCAAAAAGCGAGGCGACCGAGGCGGATCTGCTGTTCATGATGCCCCCGCTGTCGGTGGCCAATGATGCCTACAACCTGCCGCAGGCGACCGACATCCGCATGAACAAGCTGGGCGAGTACGCCGGCGGGCACTTCGGCGACGATCGCGTGACTCCGCTGCTGGCGGCGTTCAACAAGCAGCTGCTGCTGGCTGCCGAGACCATGGGCCAGCGCAACGGCGGCCGACCCGTGCCGTATCGCTATCTGCTGCCGAGCTGGATCACCGCCAGCACGCACGCTTAGTTGGTAAACCGGCGATTGCGCAGACAGCCTGAGAATACGGTTTGCGAAAACGGGTGAAGGTCAGTCAGGCTCAACAACGCGCTCGCGGGTCGACAGCAAAAGCAAGTCTCGCAGGTCTTCCACCGCGGCCGCCTGGCGCCAGCGGTCGCGAAAGTCCGGCTGTTGGGCGGTCTGCGCGATCGCCGCCAGGGCGCGCAGGTGGAACTGGCGTTGGTCGGCGCCGCCAACCATGACGAACATGGCCTGCACGTCCGTCGCCATGGCCGAGAACTCCACGCCTGCTTTGCAGCGCGCCACCAGTAGGTGAAAGCCACCCACGCCTTCCAAGTGGGCGTGCGGGAGCGCGAGCCTCGGGTTGCCATCCACCCGGACGTGCGGGATGGCCAGGTGCGCATCGATCGCCGTCGAGCTTGCGCGCTCGGCCTCGATGAGGCGCCGCGCGAGACCGTCGGCGGTCAGCCCGACGGCGGGCGCGAGCTCCTCAGCGGCTTGACTCAGAAACTCTTCCAGGGTGGGCTTGCCATCGATCTCGAGGATGGGGCATGCCGCCACCAGGCGGTCGAACCGGTCCTCGTGGATGCCGTCGCGCTCCTGGAGGATCTCGCGCAGCTCCGTACCCAGCGTCTTGCCGGAGAATGCGCGCCCGGCGATGCGCTTAACGATGTAGATCACGGCGGAATCACGGGCCTGCTCATTGGCGCGCCCATAGAGCGCGTACCAGAGGACGCTCAGGACTACGAAGGCGAGCGACAGCAACACCGGGAGCGTCCCCATCATGGTGATCAGCGCGAGGTAAACGACGATGCCGCCGATCTGCAGCCACGGATACAGGCTCCCCTTGTACGCAGGGCGGTAGCTCTGGACGCCGCTCTCACGCATGAGGATGACGGCGACGTTGACCAGGATGAAGAGCAGGAGCTTGAGCGTCGAGGCCGTCTTGACGAGGGACTCGAGGTCGAGCAGCAGGATGACGGCGACCATGAACCCACCGGTGACGAGCACGCCGGCCACGGGCGTGCCGCGTCGCGGGTCGACCTCTTCGAAGGTCTCGGGCAACAGGCCGTCGCGACTCATGGCGAGTGGAATGCGCGACGCCGCCAGGATGCCGGCGTTCGCCGTGGACACGAACGCGAGGATCGCTCCGATCGTGATTATCACGACCCCGGTCGTACCAAACGTGACATCGGCGCCGAGGTTCATCGGGGTTAGCGTCTTGGCCAGCTCTGCACCCTGGACGACTCCAACGGTCACGAACGTCGTCAACACGTACAGCACCAGGACCACGCCAAACGCGAGGAACATGCCCAGCGGCAGGGTGCGCCCCGGATCTTTCACCTCTTCGGCCACACTGGCCGCCTTGGTCAGGCCGCCGAAGGCCACGAACACCAGGCCGACGGTCGCGAACAGACCGCCCACGCCGTCAGAGAGGAACGGCATGTAGTTAGCGGCCCGCGGTTGGCCAATCCCGGCGGCGACGTACACCCCGAGGATCACCAGCAGCCCGGCGACCATGTACACCTGCGAGCGGCCGGCGTGGCTCACCCCGAGGAGGTTGACCACCGTGAAAAGCACGCAGAAGCCTGCGGCGATCAGGCGCACCTCCATCTCCCCGAGGCCGGGGAAGAGCAGTGGCGCGAATGCGCCGATCCCGACCAGCGCGAACGCGCTCTTGAAGCTCAGTGAAAACCAGCCGGCCAGGCCGCCGACCGTCCCCATGGCAGCCCCCATGCTGCGGTCGATGTAGAAATAGACGCCGCCGGCCTTGGGCATCGCCGTGGCCAGCTCGATTTTCGACATCAGCGCGGGAACGGCGAACAGGCCGGCGAGAAGATACGCGAGGATCATGCTGGGACCGCTCATGGCGTAAGCCAGCCCCGGCAGGATGAACACGCCGGAGCTGATCATCGCGCCTACGCTGATCGCAAACACCTCGGTGGTGCCGAGACGCTTCTGCAGCGCCACCGATCCCTGCTCGGTGCGACTACCCAATGCGACCCGAAGTCTCGCGAATATACGCCAGCGCCGCGGCGGGTGTGCGCGTCTTCAATATGCCTGCACGGAACTCGTCATGGCTGCAAAGGCGCGCCGTTCGGGCTAGAAGCCCGAGGTGTTCTCGGTTGTCCGAGCTTCCGCCGACGAACACGAAGCACAGCGTCACTGGCTCGCCGTCGATGGCGTGGTAGTCCACCCCGTCGGGGAGAATGGCCAGCAGCATGGCGGTGCACTTCAACTCTGGAAGCGTCGCGTGCGGCACCGCGACCCCACAACCGATTCCGGTGCATGCATCAGATTCGCGAGCGTGCAGCCGAGCGGCGACGGTGGCCGCCGGGACTCCTGGCAGGTCGGCGACAATACGCTCGGCGACCACGTCGAACAGCCGCGACTGGGTGCCGACCCGGCTCAGGAAGCAGACGTGTTGCTCGTCCAGGTAGTCGTACAGCCGCGGGGCGGTGTGCGGCGGCTCTTCGTCGACGGCAGCTCGAAGTAACTCGCGTAGCCGCGCCAACGGCTGACCCTGGATCACTGAGGCCAGCTGCAGCAAGTCGGCACCGCTCAGGCCCGTGGTCGCAGCCGCATGCAGGAACTCCACCGCCTCGGGTGTGCGCGCCATGTATTCGGTGGTCACGGAGTCGAGGCGCGTTGTCATCGACATGAGGTAGCCGTCCGGCACGCCGAGCACTTGGCCGATCCGCCGGATCTTCTCTTCCGCCGGCGGCGCGAGCTTACCTGTCTCGATGTGGCTCAGGTACGTCGCGGAGATGCCCACCGTCCGGGCCATGCTGCGCAGGCTGATGCCGGCCGTCGTCCGTAACACGCGCAACGTCTGCCCGAAATGCATTCCCTCCCCTTTCGAACCCAGTGTTTAGTGAACAGCTAACACTAAACACCCCGTGAGGTCAACGGATTCTCCGTTTGACTGCTCGGACGAGGTTGGTGGGGCAGGGAAGGGCGCACGTCACCCTATCGCTATCCACTGCCAAGCTGGATCACCGCCAGCACGCACGCTTGAGCGGTGCACTAAGGTGAGTAGTAGTTCCAGTTCTGGCGGGTGCGGCGATAGTGCTGCGCGACCCACGGGCGCGGCTTCGGATCGGGGTAGGCCGCCGCGTTCCAGTGCACCTCCAGGCGCCCGTTGGGCTCTCCGGCCGTCAGGATGATGATCTCTTCGCGTGAGTCTCCGGAGATGTCGGCCGCATAGGAGCGCGTCGATTTCACGTCGTAGACCGGGGCAAACGCGCCCGTCATGGCGTCGACCACGGCCACCTTCCCCTCCACATGACGCTCTTTCAGCGAGACCTGCTGGGTGTCGCCGCCGCTCCAGCTGACGGGGCGGATGACCTCGATGCCGTACTCGCCCTCGCCCTCGTAATGCAGCCACCCCTCGGGCGCCGTTGTGGGCACGTCCCAGGACGCGATGATGTCGCCCGTCGAGCTGTGCACCCACGGGTGATTGCCGCACGCCGAGCGCGCAAAGATCTCCAGGCCCGGGCTGGCCGCGTCGAAGTCGCCGGCCGCGACCTTGTCGGGGTCCTTCTCGTTCTTGCACTGTCCGGACGGCGGGATGTCGCCGGGGGGGCGCTTCTTGCCCCAGTAGATCTGCTCGTGGTTGACGACCAGCGTCTCGTTGTTGCCGCCCTGCTCGGCCAGCGCGATCTCCAGCGGGCCGCCCGGCACGATGTCGCCGATGGTCAGGCTGTCCAGGCCGCCCAGCGCCGTGCCGCGGTCCTTTTTGAGGTCCCAGCCGTTCATGCGCTTGCCGTCGTCGTCCAAAAAGACGGGCCCGACCACCTCATCGCGACCGTCGCCGTCGATGTCCGCGACCCGCACCTGGCTGTGCTCGATGCCGAACCAATCGGTCTTGTGCCACAGCGTCTCGCCGGTGGTCAGATCGATGGCCCGCACCTCGGTCTGGCTGTATTGCAGCACCGCGTCGCGGTCGCCCAGCCCGCGCAGATCAGCGATCGCGATGGCCTCAGCGCCCGGGAAGCTGTGGGTCAGCTCTTTGTCGCCGGTGGCGCCGTCGCGGATGATCAGCTCCCCGTCAAACGTCAGGTACGCCACCTCCGGCGCCGAGTCGCCGTCCATGTCGCCGGCGATGGCGCCTGGCGCGTGTGTCCCCGGATATCCCGAGCCCCCGTTGGCCGAGCCCGGCAGGTGGATGTCGTCCGTCTTCTTCCACATCAGCGCGCCAAAGTGATCGTACACGGCCACCACGCCGGGGCCCGTGATCACAAAGTCGTAGAGGTCATCGCCGCTCAGTTGGTGCACAAACACGCTGCCCCGCACCTCGCCCTCCACCTGCGGCTGCTCCAGGTCGAACACAAACGGGTTGCTCTCATACTGCGCCCACTGCGGCTGTGTGACCTCGATCGTCAGCTGCTCTGACGGGTCGCCAAACCACTCCACCGCGTCCTGCAGCATGCGCCACTGAAACGTGTGACTACCCGGCTCAGCGGGCGCCTTCAGCACGCGTGAGAACGTGACGGTGCCCTGTGGCTGGATGACCAGCTCCGCGTCCATCACCATGCGGTTCGTGTCCCAGGTAAAGTTGTCCTGCGGCCCCTCAGAGCCCAGGTAGTACCCGTCGGCTTTGCTCCAGGTCGTCGTCCCGGTGTTGCGCATCGTCACCTCCGCCGTAAACGACGCGCCCGCCTCCACCTGCGCCGGCACGGACTGGCTGACGAACTGGGCGTGATTGCCCACGACGGGCTCAGGGTCGGCCGTGTCGGTCTGGGCATCCGGTTGCGGCGCCGCGGTGTCCACCGGCGGGGTGTCGGTACTGAACCGGGCAGAGTCTGTGCCGGCGACGTCGTCGACCGGTGCGCTGTCGATCACCCGAGGGGAGTCCGAGCTACACGCAGCGAGCGCGGCGATCCAGGGGAGCCACGACCTCATAGGGTCTTCAGAAAGGCCACGAGATCGTTCACCTTCTTGTCCTTGTAGTCCACATCGAACTGCAGCTTGCCCATCAGCCGCACGGCGCCCGCCAGCGTGTCCACCGACCCGTCGTGAAAGTAGGGCCCCGTCTCAGTGATGTTTCTCAGCGACGGCCCCCGCCGCGTGGTCTGCGAGCGCGCGGCGGGGTACGGGTAGGTTGTGGGCCGGCGTGCCCCCCCCGTGGGGCCGCCGTGGCACCCGTCGCACCGCTCGCGGAACACCGAATAACCCCTGAGCTCGGCGGCGCTCAGCATCCCCTCGCCCGCCATGTAGAGATCGAACCGCGACCGAGGCGTGCGCAGCGACTTCACGTACTCGATCAGCGCAGACGTCACCCGCTTCTTCGTGAGCGCGCCCTTGAAGACGCGTTGCGCCTCGTTTTCGTAGTCCGCGCCGTAGTTCAGCCGCTTCAAGACCTCCGGCCAGCTGGACGCAAACACGGTCGTCTGCTTCACGTGCGAGTTGATCACGCTGGTGAGGTCCAATGCGCCGCCGTTCAGAAACAGCGGCTTGTTCAAGTCGGCGTTGAAGACCGTGGGCGGGTTGAGCTTCCCGGGCGCGCCGCCGGGTCCGTCCGCGGTCTTGCGGCCGTTGTCGCCGCCCGCCTTCACATCGTGGCAGGTGTTGCACGAGGCCCCCTCGTCTTCCGAGAAGCGCTTGTCGTAGTACAGCCGCTTGCCAAGCGCCACCAACTGCGGGCTCAGGCCGACCGCGTCCTGCAGCGGCTCGATGTCGCTCTCGAGCGGTTTGTCTGCCAGCGACAACCCGTTGTACTCGCCCGTCAGCGACAACAGAAACGCCACGATGCTCTGCGCCGTCTCCGGGGTTACGCGCTGGCCCAGCTGCACTCGGGCCATCGTGATGACGGCGTCCTGCAGGTCCGTGGCGCTGCCGTCGTGAAACCAGGGGCCAGTGACCGCCACGTTTCGCAGCGACGGGACCTTGAACTTGTAGCGGTCGTCTTCGAGCTCGGTCTGGTTGAAGAGTCCGTAGTCCGCGGGTCTGGCCTTGCGCCCGGCCAGAAAGTTGCCCTGCTCGCCAAACTGCTTGAAGTCCTGCCCGCCGACGGCCGCGCCGTAATGGCACTCGATGCACCCGATCTCCTGAAACGCCTCATAGCCGGCTTTCTGGTCCGCCGAGAGGACGTCCTCACCGGCCAGGTACTTGTCAAAGGGGCTGTTCACGGTGATCAGCGTGCGCTCGAAGTCGGCGATGGCATCGCGAATGTGCTCGGCGGCGATCTCCGAGTCGTAGACGCCCTTGAACGCTTTTACGTAGGTCGGGTCTTTCTTGAGGGCGGCCACCACGTCCGGCCACGAGCCCGCCATCTCGGACGCATCCGTCACGGGGCCGTCGATCTGCTCTTCCAGCGTCTTGGCGCGCCCGTCCCAGAACTGGCGAAAGTGCAGCGCCGCGTTGAACACGGTTGGGGAGTTGATCTTGCCGACCTTGCCGCCCACTCCTTTTGACATGGGCAGCCCGTCGTCGCCGCCCGCAGCCAGGTCGTGGCAGCTCGAGCAAGACACCTTGCCGTCTGCGGACAGGCGCTTCTCATGAAACAGCTTGTGCCCCAGCGCAACCTTGGCCTCATCCAGGCCCGTGGGCGCCACCAGCGGCTTGATCGGCGACTCTCTGGGTTTCATGGCCGCCGAATCGGGCGCGCCTTTCGCCAGCTCTGCCAGGGCGGCGAGCCACTGCTCCTCGGTGCGCGTGTCCGGGAACGGCTCCGGAGCGATGGGCTCAGCGGCGGTGTAGACGACCTTGAAGTGGCCGTCCGGCTTGATCTGCCCGATTCGCGCCGTCTTGTGCATGTGCTGGGTGGTCGGATCGACCTGCATGGGCCCGCTGGGCGCCTTGTACGTTGCCGTCTTCAGCGCCTCACGCACCGCGGCGGTCTCCAAGCTGTCAGCCCCCGCCACGCCCGCGGCCCACAGATGTACCGCGCTGTACGCCGCCTCCATCGGGTCGGTCACCAGCGTCAGCTTGTCTTCGAGCGCCATCACCCGGCTCACAAAGCTGCGACTCTCCTCGGTGGGCACCGACATGAACCAGGTCCAGGCTGCAAAGTCGCCCTCCGCGTGCTCCGCATATCGCGTGATGTCCTTCTCGGTGATGCTGAAGGACATCGTTGGGACCTTCTCGGGTGTGATCCCCTGGGCGCGGAGCTCCCGAAAAAACGCCGCGTTACTGTCGCCGTTGATCGTGTTGAGGATCACGTCCGCCCCGCTCCTGGCGATGCGCGAGACCACGTCTTTGACCCCCGTGCTGCCCAGCGGGATGTAGGCCTCGCCCGCCACCATGTCGCCGCTCTTCTTCAGCTCGTCTTTGATGATCGCGTTGGCCGCTCGGGGAAAGATGTAGTCCGAGCCGACGAGAAAGAACCGCTTCTTGTCCTTGAAGCCCATCAGCCAGTCGACCGCGGGGAGCAGCTGCTGGTTTGGCGCCGCGCCCAGATAGAAGACGTTTTTGGACTGCTCCAGCCCCTCGTATTGCAGCGGATAGAACAGCAGCTTGTCCGCGGCCTCGACGACGGGCAGCACCGCCTTGCGGCACGCCGAAGTCCAACAGCCAAACAAGGCCGCCACCTTTTCGTCGCGCAGCAGGCGCCGGGCCTCTTTGGCCGCCACCCGCTCGTCGCTTTGCGTATCCGCGATCACCGCCTGCAGCGGTCTGCCCATCACGCCGCCGGCCGCGTTGATCTCGGCGACAGCCATCTTCACAACCGCGATCATCGGGCGCTCGTTGGTCGCCAGGGTCCCGGTGCTGGAGTGCAGTACGCCCACCTTGATCGGCTCGCCCGACGGCCCTGCCGCCGTAGCGTCGTCGGCCGGCTTGCGCCCCATGAACCACCAGGCTGCGCCCACCGCCACCACCAACGCCAGCGCCAGCGCCACCCACATCGTGGTGCGGCTCTTCTTTGCGGCAGCGGGCGGCGCCACCGCGGGCAGCTGCACCGACAGCTCGCTGGTGCGGTTCAGCTCGATGGCCTGCAGCAGCTCCTGCGCGGAGGCAGGCCGATCCTCGGGCTTCTTGGCCAGCAGCCGATAGATCAGCGCCTTCAGCCACTCGGGATGGGCCACGTCCGTGCGCGACTCGATCGGCGGCACCGGCTCGTTGACGTGCTGGTACATCGTGGCCAGCGGCTCGCTGCCCTCGAACGGCGCGGTCCCTGTGGCCATCATGTACATGACGACGCCCAGCGCATACAGGTCGCTGCGGGCGCTGGCCGCTCCACCTACGATCTGCTCGGGGCTGATGGTCTGCGGCGTGCCCACCACGTGCCCCGAGCTGGTCAGCCGCGCAGACGGGGCGGCCCGGCCCATGCGCGCGATGCCGAAGTCCAGCACCTTGACCCAATCCTGCTTGCCGTAGCTGTCCAGCAGCACGATGTTCTCGGGCTTTACATCGCGATGGATGATGCCCTTGTCGTGCGCCGCGCCAAGCGCCTGCGCGATCTGCTCGGCGATGCGCGCCAGCCTCCTGGACGGCAGCGGACCGTCGCGCTCCATCACCTCCAGCAGCGTGGGACCGTCCAGCAGCTCCATGACCAGAAAGGGGACGCCGCCGTCGCTGCGCCCGTAGTCGATGACGTTGACCGTGTGCGGATGCTCCAGCCGCGACGTCGCCTGCATCTCCCGCTCAAACCGCTCGATGGCCGCCGCGTCGCTGACCAGGTCTCGGCTCAGCGCCTTCACCGCCACCAGCCGGTCCACCGCCACCTGTCGCGCCTTATAGACGGCGCCCATGCCGCCCTGGCCGATCAGCTGCGCCACCTCGTATCGGCCGGCCAGTGTCTTGCCCAGAAACGGATCGGCGCTGTGCTGCTCGGTTTGCTGCGCCTTGGCTCCGTCCCACGCCGTCCGCAGCGCCTCGCTGAAGGCGTGCGCTGTCTGCGGGCGGTCCGCCGGGTCCTTGGCCAGCGCCGCCAGCACGGCCTTCTCGACGGCCGCCGGGATCTCGTTGTCGGGCGCGGTCTCAGAAAACGGCGGCGGTGTCCCCTCCACGTGCGCCAGCAGCAGCTCCATCTCGTTGTTGCCCGGAAACGGTCGCGCGCCGCTGAGCAGCTCGTAGGCGATCAGCGCCACGGCATACACGTCGGACCGGCGATCCAGCGGCCGCCCCTGCACCTGCTCGGGGCTCACGTATGCCGGGTTGCCCAGGATGTTGCCGGCCGCGCTCGGGCTCGTCAGCTCGCGCCCCTCCGTGAACTTGACCACGCCGAAGTCGGCCAGCTTGACCGCGCTCTCGGTCCCGTCCGAGCTGCGCTCCAAAAAGATGTTGTCCGGGTGCACGTCCCGATGGATAAGCCCCGCCTCGTGGGCGCTGTGCAGGCCGCCGCACAGGGCGTGGACGATGGCCAGCGCCTCCTCGGCCGGGATCTCGCCCGCGCCGATCCGCTCGTGAAGCGTGCGTCCCTCAAGCAGCTCGCGCGCGATGAAGATGCCCAGCGGAGACTCGCCCTGACCGTACAGCCGCGCGATCGCCGGGTGATCCAGCCGCCCCAGCGCCTCCGCCTCGCGCAGGAAGCGCTCGATGCGCACCCGGTCCGTGCTCAAGCCGGGCTTCAGCACCTTCAACGCGACGTCACGCTCGGCCGCGGGCTCGTACGCGCGATACACCGTGCCGTGGGAGCCTCGCCCCAGGACGCCGGTGATCGTAAAGCGCCCGTCGATCACGTCGCCGGTGTGGTCGCTGCGCTTCATGTTGACGACCGACGTGCTCAGCATCGCCCGCCTCAGCGCCGCTTGCAGCTCGCCCGCCGTCTGCAGCCGGTCCTCGGGGTTGTGCGCAAGCCCTCGCCGCAGTATCCGCTGCACATCCGACGACACGGGCAGCGCGTCCAGCGCCGCCGGCACATTCTCGGTCAGGTCGACCGCCGGCCGGCGCCCGCTCAGCGCAAACATGGCCGTCAGCGCATACGAATACACGTCGGCCACCACGGTCGGCGGCCCAAAGGCCCGCACCTCGGGCGCCCGGAAGTCGAACTCCTGCGGGATCGGCAGGTGCCCAAAGCGGGACAGGCGCGGTCGCAGCCGGTGGTCCAACAGGACGCTCGCCGGCTTCAACGCGCCGTGCACGGCGCCCTGGTCGTGCACGTACTGAAGCGCCACGCCGATGCGCGAGATCACCCGCACCAACTCCTGCCGGTCGATCGCCCCGCTCAGCGTCGCCGACCGCAGGTTCATGCCGCCGATGAACTGCATCACCATGTAGTGCAGCCCGGCCTCTTCCACGCGCGGCAGCAGCACCTTCACGATGCCCTCGTGGCTCATCGCCGCCATGGTCTCGTTGGCTTTGAAGAACAGCTCGCGGGTCATATCGTCTTCGGCCACGCGGCTGCGCAGCACCCGGACACCCACGACCTCTTTGTGCTTGCGCTCAAAGGCCTTCCACACCGTCGACCCGGCGCTTGTCCCGACGCACTCCAGCAGCTCCAGCCGCCCGTCCCGCAACGACATCCCGGGCGCCAGGTCTTCGTCGCCGCGCCGATTCCGAAACTGCTGGATGGCCAGCGACAGCATGGACTCTTGCGACTGCACCGCCCTGGGGCGCTTCTGGTGCACCACGTTGAGCCCGGCCGCGTCGGGCAGGCGGTCCTTTACCGCCGCGATCACGGTCTTGATCGGGCAGGCGTACAGCGTGCCGCCGACGTTGCGCCCCATGTCCATCAGCGACGACCGCAGCAGCCCGATCACCTGGCCGTCCACCACGCACGCCGAGCCCGACAGCCCCGGCACCGGCATCCCATCGCCCGCGCCGGCCTGCCGGCTGAAGAGCTGGAGCACGTGCACGCCCTGGTAGGTGGCCTCCAGATCGACGACGTCGCCGTCCACCATCATCCCGGCCGGGTTGGCGTCAGGGAAGCCGAACGCGACCCACCCCGGGCGGCTGTGCTCCAGCACCAGCAGCGGCATGGGAGGCATCTCAGGCGGCTGATCGCACTCGATGATCACCCAGTCCTGACGGCGATCCCAGCAGCCCTCAGCGATGCGTCCCGTGGTGGCGTGACTGCGAAAGCGCAGCGTGATCGGTCCGTTGGGCAGCCTGGGCGGGTCTGTTCGACGGTCGGCCACCACGTGCAGCGCGGTGAGCACGTGCGTCGGCGTGACCATAAACCCGGTCCCGCGACTTCCCTCCACCTCGATGCGACAGATAGTGTCGCGCCAGTTAGCCCGCATTTCTCACGCAGGTCACACGCTCTCCGGGCCGGTGTAATCGTGCAGGGTGCCCGCTGTGACCACGCCCTCGTCGCCCACCACCAGCTTCACGAACGTCGGGTTGAAGGAGATGTATTGAGCGAACTGATGCGCATCGAGATCACGACAGAACTTGGTGAGCGCGGCGATCGACTCGCCGGTGGGCAGGTCCAGCAGGTGGATCGGAAACTTGATCAGGTCGGCCCAGGTGCCGCAGTTGAGGTACACGCCGTCGTCCATCTCCACGCGCCGGGCCAGGTGCGTGTGGCCCATGACGACCCACTTGAAGCCGCGCCCCAGCAGCTTCTCGGCGGCCTCTTTGAACGGCCCACGGGTCTCGACGGAGCGGTCGAAGGAGCGGTCGGTCACCGCAAAGCCCAGCGCGCGCTTCAGCATGGGTACCCGGTCTTCCAGCGGCTTTCCGCCGCCTGTGAGGAAGAGGCGCGCGGCCCCGAGCGCGTCCGAGAGCGCTGAGATGTCGCCCGACGTGTCCACCTCCGACGTTGTGGGCTCGTCGATGCTCTCGTCCAGGTCGTGGATGAGGGCGTCTGCGTCCTCGTCACCCAGCTCGTCGCCCAGAAGATCGCGCAGCGCAGCGTCCTCCTCACTCAGCTGCGCGCTCGGGGCGCCGCCGAAGCCGCCGTCGTCGCCGAAGCCGCCGCCGAAGCCGCCGCCAAAGCCGCCGTCGAACCCGCCGCCGCCGCTGGACGAGATGTCGCCCGAGTACGCCGGCAGGGACTCCGCGGTCTTCTTCTTTGCCCGCCCGCGCGCCTGCACCGCGAACAGCGCCAGCTTGCCGATGTGCTTTTTGGCCTCGGGCGCCAGCGTCAGCAGGATGGGGAACATGGCGGTCGTCTCGGGCTTGAGCAGGTCGATAAACGGATACCGCACCTTCACCGAGTTCATGACCTCGGCCACCAGCCGGCTGCCCATGGCCAGCGTGACCATGTCGCTGAAGGAGGAGACCTCGCGGCGCGACTGCAGCGATCGGACGCGGCTTAGGCCTTGATGGTCGATGACGTTCCAGTCGTCGTAGCGGTTGCCGTGCTCGATCAGGGCATCGCCGACGACGTAGGCCTCGCCGTCGTAGATGAAGCGCAGCCCGGAGTCGGGGCCGGCCCCGATGGCGCGCGCAAGGCGTCGGCGCACCTCGGGAAAGCTCAGCTCGACGTCGTGATTGCCCAACAGGATCGTCAGACGCTGGCCCGCCGATATCAGCCCCGTCAGCGCGTCGAACAGGACGCGATCGCGCTCGATCATCAGGTCCAGCCGGTCGGCGGCCTCTTCCTCGTCTTCTATGAACGGGTGCCAGATCGCGTCGTCGTCAAACTCCTCCGCCAGAAAGTCGACGAAGTCGCCGTTGATCACCAACTCGGCTTGCACGCCCGTCTGAACGGCGCGGGCGGTGACGGCGCGCACGAACTCGGCCAGGGCATCGACATGGGTACAGATGCGGAAGCCCCGGGAGCCGGGCTTGTCGTCGGGCCCGGGATAGCGTCCGCCAATGTGGAGGTCCGAGACCACATACAGAACACGCGCAGATTCAGCCATGCCCGGAATTTATCAAACTAACGCAACTCACACCAAGACGGCCACGTGTCGTCCAGCCCGTCGGAGTAGGGGCTGGAGCCGTCGCCGTAGCTGTGGTCGAACAAGAAGGTGTAGCCCCACTGGTCCGCGCCGGCCGGCAGGGTGTGTCCGCCGCCGTGGTCGCAGTCGATGACAACGTGGCCGTCCTCGACCAGATTGTCGGACAGCGTGGCCATCATCTGATCGAAGTTGACGAAGCCGCCGTACAGGTCGGTCGGGCCGCCGTCGACCAGCACCACGGGCAGGTTGTACGCCGGCTTCTTGTAGGGCAGCCACGCGGCGACGCCGCCGGAGAAGATGACGGCTGCGGCCAGCATGTCGGCGCGGTTGACCGTCAGCCAGGTCGACCACAGGCCGCCGGCGCTGAAGCCGGTGGTGTAGACGCGTCGCAGGTCCACGCCGCGTTGCTCGTCCAGGCAGAAGAGCACGTCGTCGAACAGGATGCTGTCGACGCTGGGCTCCCACTCCGACTGCGGGTTGCAGCAGCTCTCGGGCACCACGACGACGGCGCCGTAATCGTCGGCCACCTTCTGGGCCTGAAAGAGGTTGGCGAACATGGTCGCGTTGCCACCCAGCGCGTGCCAGACGAAGAGCACCGGCGGGTTTTCGATGGAGTCGTCGGGCCAGAAGAACTGGACGTTGCGGGCCTGTCCGGCGGAGTCGAACTTGTTGACTCCCGCTTCGAAGCCCGGGCAGATGCCCTCGGAGAAGGCGGGCGGCGCCGTCGGGGCCGGCAGGTCGGGCTCAGGCTCGGGGTCCGGCTCGACCGGATCGTCGATGACGGGATCGCCGCCGTCCGCCACCGGATCATCAACCGGATCCGCAGGCGGGTCCAGCGCCGGATCCTCGGCGCCCGGATCCTCGGCGCCCGGGTCAGCGCCCGTCGCCTCGGGGTCCTTGTCCGCGCCGCCACGGGGGGCGCCCTCCGCCCCACAGCCGATCGACGAGACCGCTAAAACAGCAGCAAAACCAACAACAACAACAGCTTTCAAACCTTCCTCCAGGTCACGTGCCGCGGACGGTAACACAGGTTCTACTGTAAATGAATGGCGATTCATTTTTTTGAGGCGGCCGTGCGCGCTGTCCGGCTGCATGCTACCCTTTTCGCCATGAGCACAGGTGCGTGCGGAACATGGCTTCGGCGGTTCCAGGACCCGCTGCCGATACGGCGGGGCGGCATGGTCGATGTGTACGCATCGCGCGAGGTCCAGGGGCTGGAGCCGCGCGTGGTCCTGGTCGGCAGCCCGGACGCCGACCAGTCCCAGGTCGCGGTGGTGCTGGACGCTGTCGCCGCGGCGCATGGGCGCATCGAGTCACCCCTGATACCTGCCGTGGACGAGCGCGGCCGCCTCGGCGTCATCGAATACCTCTCGCTGTGCTGCGACGCCGCCGTCGACCTGGAGGCCGTGTTCAAGCGCCTGTCCCAGACGGGCGAGAAGGGCACCTACGAGGTGGGCATGGCCTTTATCGAGCTCGTCCAGCGCACCGTTGCGACCGCCCACGCGACGCCGACCGAGGCAGGCGAGCCGCACTGCCTGGGGGCGATCTGCTGGGCCAACGTGCTCATCTCGCCGGACGGGAGGCCGTGGCTTCTGGGCTTTGGTCACAACTTTCCCGTGTTGTCGCGGACCGGGGAGTTCGGGCTGAGCCCGGGCTTGTGTCGCGCCACCGACGTCGCGCTGGGTGGACGGGTGACCACCGCCTCCGACGTGTTTGCTGTGCACGCTTTCTATCACTCGCTGGCCTCGTTTGCGGACCTGCCGGATATGGTGATGAACGCGCTGGCAGGTCGCGCGTCCGAAGAGACGCAGGGCTTTGCCGACGCGCTGGCTCAAACGCACGCCTCCGTCGGGGCCATGACCGCCGACCAGCGCGTGCAGTCGATGGACGTGCTGATCGATATGTACGCCGCCGTGCGCACCCACCACAGCGTCCGCCCGGATCCGCCGGCCCTGCGGGCCTTCTTTGGGGCCCAGGCTGCCGCGATCATCGCCGATCTCGAGTCGGAGTGGGTCCAGCCCGGCGCGGCGGCTGCGCTGGCCACTGGACGCCACTGGCAGGGCGGCCGCTACCGGCTGGAGCGGCCGCTGGACTCCGGCGCGACCAGCACGGTGTTTCTGGGCTGGGACCGCCAGCTCGAGCAGCGCGTGGCCATGAAGGTGCTGCCGGGGGGCTGCACGGACACTCTGCGCCGCCGCTTTCATCGCGAGGTGCGGATCCTGCGGTCCGTCCGGCATCCGCATCTGGTGCGCGGGTTTGACCTGTTCGAGGAGGCGGGCCGGCTGGTCGGCATCTTGGAGTTTGTAGAGGGTGAGCGGCTGGACACCCGCCTGGCGCGCGGGGACACGCCGGACGCCGACATCGTCTCGTGGATAGGACACGTCTTTGGCGGATTGACGGCGCTGCACGCCATGGGCGTCGTGCATCGCGACGTGAAGCCGGCCAACATCATCGTCAGCCCCATACGCGGCGCCGTTCTGGTCGACTTCGGTGTGGCCGCGGAGGTGCACAGCGACGTCGATCTGACCGCGACGGGCGGCATCGTCGGCACGCTGGGTTACATGGCGCCCGAGCAGCTGAACCCGCGCGCGCTTGGACCGCTGGGCCCGGCGGCAGACGTGTTTGCGCTGTCCGCGGTGCTGCTGTCCGCGCTGTCCGGGGAGGAGCCGTTTCCCGCCGTGGACGTGACCGACGCCCTGCGGCAGCGCCAGAGCATCGCCCAGCGCATCGATCGCCTCAGCGTTCCCGTGTCGGTGCGTGAGGCCCTACGAGACGGGCTGAGCATGCGCCCCGAGCAGCGCCCGACCGCGGCCGAGATGGGCGGGCGCCTGGAGCCCCGGGTCGAGGTCTCGTCCGCGACCCTGGATCTCAACCTGGAAGTGCTACGCGTACAGGACGGCGCACGCCAGGTGCAGCTGCCGTCCGGAGAGCACGTGGATCTCTCCCGCCGGAGGGCGCCGCGCCGCATCGTGGACGCGCTGGTCCGCCAGCATCAGGCGCATCCGGGCGTGCCGCTGACATGGGAGGACCTCCAGGAGGCCGGCTGGCCGGGCGAGGTGATGACGTTTGATTCGGGGCGTGGTCGCGTCTACGTCGCTATCTACACGCTGCGGCGAAAGCTGGGCTTTGAAGAGGTGATCGAGCGTCACGACGAGGGCTATCTGCTGGCGCCGGGCCTGGCGGTAGACGCGCACGGCGGATGAGCGGGGCGCTGCGGTTTGTCCGCTTTCTCGTCGATCGGTTTTTTCATCAGGTAGAGGTCGTCGGGACAGAGCACGTGCCTGCGGAGGGGGGCGGCGTTCTGGTCTCCTGGCACCCCAACGGCCTGATGGACCCGGCGCTGGTGCTGGCGCGCTTTCCGCGGCGGGTGATCTTCGGCGCGCGCCATGGGCTGTTCAAGGTGCCGCTGCTGGGTGGACTCATGCGCCGGATCGGGACCGTGCCGATCTACCGGGGACAGGACGCGTCCGCGGGGGATGGGGCGACGCGCCGTGCGGCTAACCGGCAGTCTCTGGACGCGCTGGCTGCCGAGGTGTTGAGCGGGTCGTTCTCGTGCCTGTTTCCGGAGGGCGACAGCCACGATGCGCCGCACCTGCTGGCGCTCAAGACGGGGGCCGCGCGCTTTTATTATCGGGCGCGTGAGCTGCAGGACCCGCAGTCGCGGCCGCCGGTGATCATCCCGGTGGGGCTGCACTACGACGCCAAGCGGCTGTTCGGGTCCAACGCCCTGATCGAGTTTCATCCGCCGATGGTGCTGGAGGCCGACCTGGATTGTCGGCCCGATCCCGACGAGTCGGACGCCACGCGGCGCGATCGCCAGGCGCGGCTGACGGCGGCGATCAATGAAGAGTTGACCGAGGCGGTGCACGCGACCGAGACCTGGGAGCTGCACCACCAGATGCATCGGGCGCGCAAGCTGGTCCGAGCGGAGCGGGCGCATCGAGCGGGCGCCGATCCGGGGCGCGTCGACATGAAGGAGCGAACGCTTGGCCTGCGCCGGGTCTGGTCGGGGTACATGGCCAAGCTCCAGACGCACCCGCAACAGGTGCACGCGCTGGTGGAGCAGGTCGCTCAATACGACGCGGATCTCACGGCGCTGGGTGTGGAGGATCACGACCTGGATCGCAGTCCGCGTCTGGGCTCGCCCTGGCTGGGCGCGATCGTGGCGCTGCAGGCGGTGCTGGTGTTCTTTCTGCTGCCGCCGATTCTGCTGGTCGGGTACGTGGTGAACATGCCGCCCGCCGGGCTGCTGTGGCTGCTGACGCGCGCGGCGGCCGGCAAGCGCAAGGACGAGGCGACGATCAAGCTGCTGGTTGGGGCCGTGTTGTTTCCGATGGCTTGGATAGGGGCGGGGCTGGCAGCGGCCTGGGGTGCGGTCCGGCTGCATGAGCTGTTTCCTGCGATGCCGGTGACGCCGGCGCTGGCTGGGGGAGTGACGGTGCTGCTGGCCATCGCAGGCGGCGTCTTGATGATCGCCTATATGCGAATGGCCAGGCAGACCGTGAGGACATTGAGAGTTCGGCTGACGCGGGCGCGGAGACACCGTGCGCTAGCGCGACTTCTCGGTCAGCGAGCGGCCCTGCACGACGCGCTGCTGACATTGGTTGAAGACGTCGACCTGCCGGGGCGTGTTGCCGAGGATGGTCGGGTCTTTCGGACATGTAGTCCGAACATGTAGCTCTGTCCGCCCAAGTGACTAAACGGACAATTGAACTGTTCACCGAACCGTCTGCCATTGGACAGAACGGTTGTTCGGTGAGTTAGGCTCCGACGACGATGTAGATAGACAAAAACGCCATGCTGAAGACCAGTGCGGTAGCTACTCGAGCCAGGACTTTCTCCATTGCGAGGTCTTTTTTCGTCTTATCAGCCATGCGGATACCCCTTCTACCTTTCGGTATGTTTCTCTCACCCGGACTTATCTGCGAGATGCGTGCCAGGTTTTAAGGCTTGGGGGTTCTCAGCGAAGAAAGTCGGGCCGCGCGGTAGATATTGCCGGTTGTGGTGAGCTCCCAGACCGTGCGCGGCGGATCCTCGACCGTGATCTCCGTGATCCGCGCCGTGACGTCATCGTGACCGGCCAGGCGCACGCCGCCCGCGACGACCAGCACATTGCCGTTGTCCAGCCGGTTGGCGTCGCCGAGAAACGCGGTGTACTCGGTGGTCTGATACTCCCAGACCTGGCTGGCGGTCATGGCGGCGTAGTCCAGCTTGTACATTACCGCGCGGCTGTACGGCACGACGGTGTTGGGGCGCTCATTGCCGTTGTCGTAGACCAGCATCGTGTTATCGGGGCCTGGCTCGGGCGCGTGCTGTGAGTAGAACCAGGCGCCCGCTTGCAGCTGAAAGTCGCCCTCGGGGCCCAGGCGCCACTCGATCTCGCCCGAGGCGCGGGCGACGCTGACGATCCAGTTTTGGTGGCGCGCGCACAGCAGCAGGCTGTCGCCGTGCGGGGTCAGCGCGTTGCCGTGGGTCCAGTCAAAGGCCTTGTCCTTGGTGTTGAACTTCTGCGCGAGCCCGCCGGGAAAGCGGGTGGTGTCCATGTTGTCGAAGGCGCTCCACTTCCAGACGATGTCGCCGGCGTCGGACACCTCCAGGATCGTATCGCCTTTGACGTCGACCTCGCCGCCGAGCAGCTGCACGTTGAGGGGCTTAATCTCGCTGGAGAGCACGATCCAGCCATCGTCCAGACGAATCGCGTCGTGGTGGATCGGGCCTCCGATCGCCGGTCCGCCGCTGATCGATGCCACGGTCTCGCCGCCGAGCGTGACGATGCGATACTCGCCCTTCATCGCTAGCAGCAGGTTGCCCGACGGAAGCATGGTGACCTGTCTGCCCAGGCTGCGCGGCGCGGTGGGATCGCTGTAGTACCAGACCACCTGGCCGCGATCGTCCACGGCGATGTAGAGGGGCTTGTCGCTGGGCTCTTTCTCGCTGAGCAGCCCGACGCCGAAGAAGGTGAACCCTGGCTGCACATCCTCCGGCCCCTCGCTTACGACCGACAGCTCGGGTGTGTCGGGGGGCAGCTCGCCGGTCAGAAACTCCACCAGCGGGCCAGCGGTGACGTCGTTGCTGAGGGTGGCGACCGGCGTCAGGGTGTAGAGCGTCTCCGCGCGCATGCCTACGACCACGATCGTGTGCTCGTTACCCGCGCTGGTTTCGTCCGTGAGGCGGTGAGCGACGCCGTCGGCGCCGTACGAGATGTGGACCGTGGCCTCGACCGAGGTCTTGACCGTCACGATGGCGCTGAGCGTGTTGTTGGGGTTCATCTCGGCGCTTGCCGTGATCGTGATCTCGGGCCCGGTGTCCTCCGGGGGCGCGGTCACGTCGGGCGCGACATCGGGCGCGGCGACATCGGTGACAGGGGAGGGTGGGGCGTCGGCATCGGTGCCGCAGCCGGCGAGCAGCAGGGCGGACAACAGGGCGGCGCGTCGCATCACAGACCCTCCTCTTCGTCGTCGTGAGGCTCGACGTGGATCGTGACGTCCACCAGGTTATCCAGCTTGGCGAGCAGAGCGTCTTCAACCCGGTGGCTGATGTCGTGCGCCTCTCGCAGCGTGAGGGTGCCGTCGGTCTGCATGTGCAGGTCCAGGTGCGCCGCCGTGTCGGCGCCGCGAGAGCGCACGCGGTGACAGCCGGTCACGCCGTCGACCGCCAACACGATCTGTCGGACCTCCTCCGGTTCGTACACCGCGCGGTCCAGCAGAATGTCAATGTTGGCGGACATGATCGACCAGGCGACGTGCGCGATGACAGCCAGCACCAGCAGCGCAGCGACCGGATCGGCCCAGGAGAGCCCCGATTTGGTGAGGGCCAGCGAGATCAGCACGCCGATGGTGACCACCACGTCGGAGGCGGTATGAGCCGCGTCGGCGGTCAGGAAGTGGCTGTTGAGCTCGCGCCCGCGCCGCGCCTCGTACCAGGCGACGAAGACGTTGACGACGAGGGTGGCGCCGACGACAACGAAGCCCCCGGCGCCGATGGTGGGTGGGGGTGTCCCGTAGATGAGCGCCTCCACGGCGGACCAGCCGAATTGCAGCGCCCCTCCCGCGATCAGGATGCCGAGAAACGTGGCCGCCAGGATCTCGATCTTGCGGTGTCCGTACGGGTGCCCCTCGTCCGGCGGGTGGTCGGCGGCGCGGGTCGTAAACCAGCCGACAACGTTGGAGGCGGCATCCAGCATGGAGTGCACGGCGTCCGACGCCACCGCCAGCGAGCCTGACAGGACGCCGTAGACGCCCTTGGCGACGGCGACCGCCACATTGAGGGCCAGCGTGACCAGCAGGACGCGCTGAACCTGCTGGAGGTTGCTGCGCGCCGCCATGTTAAGTGCGTGCCATCAGGGCGCGGACCACGGCCTCGACAAAGTCGATCGACAGCGCGAGCTGCTCCAGGTCGAGGTTGTCGGGGGTGTCGCTCGGTCGGTGATAGTGGCGTGGGGCCCCGATTGACGGGTCTACGCACCCCAGGCAGACGCCGTCGTAGCCACGCGCCAGAAACGGCATGCAGTCGGTGGCGCCGGACGGAATGACGAAGTCTCGGACCTGGGCAAAGCGCGGGTCAGTGGCTCTGACGCCTTCGATGAGCTCGACGAGCCAGGGGGCGATGGACATGGCGACCACTTCGCCGTCCTGCATGTAGCGCAGCTCGCCGTTGGAGAGGCTGTCGATGCCCAGCACAACCGTGTTCTCGCGCGCCCAGGCGCCGCCGGACATGTCGCTGGCCAGGGAGTAGGCGCCGCCGGTGCCCGCCTCTTCGGCGCCGGTGGCTATGAAGACCAGCTCGACGTCCGCCGGTTTGTCGTCCTTGAGCCGCTCTGCCAGCACCACGCCGCCGGCGCATCCGGTGAGGTTGTCGTTGGCGCCCGGGACTACGTGGTTGCGCAGGACGACCTCGGCGTTGAACAGAAACGCGATCAGGGGCGGGATGCCCAGGATGGCGCCCGCCGCCGCCTGCCAGCCGGCGGGCCATAGCCAGGCGGCCAGGTCCACGGCGGCGAACAAGAAGACGGCGGCGGTGGCGATGAGGACGGACTTGCGCAGGAAACCGAGCGCGGCGATTGGCGGCTCTTTGGTCCCGTGGCGGATCAGGGTGGGGTGAAAGACGGTGCCGGTGAAGGCCGCGTCGATGTGCGCGACCAGGGCGATGCGCAGGCGCGGTGTGCCCTCCGCGGGCGCTCGCGCGATCAGGTTCTGCGACGGCACGAACTTGAACAGGCGGCGCAGCAACAAGAAGCGACGCGTGGAGTCGCCCAGGTACGAGGTCGCGGCCAGCAGGTGCAGCGGCAGGGCCAGGACCGGATGAACGAGGAAGAAGAGCAGCGTGCCGAGCGTGGCCAGACCGAAGTGTAGCGCGATGGTCGCGTAGAGGCTGATGTTCCAGCTGAAGTGATGGTACTCGACCGGCAGGCCCAGGCGCTCGTATTCGGCGCGCAGCAGGTCGTGTGCATGGCGCTCGGACTTGGAGCCGGCGACGCGGCGCGGACACTCGTCCACGATGCGGCGAATCAGCTTGTCAGCAAAGGCGGTCTGGTCCGATGACACGCACCATTGGTACTCGAAATGGTGGCTGGGCGTCTACGTCAGTTGGTCACAGGCGCTGCGCCAGTCGTCCGTGGGTTGTGCCCGCACCATGCCCGACAGCGGAATGCTCTTGTGCACGCACAACATGTGGGCGGCAGGGCGTCGATCGTCGAAGGCGTTCACGCCGTTTTTGAAGTGGTTGGCCGGGTTGAAGGGGTAGCTAAGCTGCCAGTAGCACTCGTAGTCGTAAGAGCGGATGGCTGCGATGATCGCCTGCGACGAGCTCTCTCGGTCGTTGGTGAGATAGATCCATGGGCGGCAGCGCAGGATGGTGTTGCGCGCGCCCTCCAGGATGTCGCATTCGTCTCCGGCGGCGCCGATGCGCACCACGTCGCACCGCTCCAGGTGGAGGTCGTCGATGCGGATTCTGGTCACGGGTTCGTCGCCGGACTCATCGATGCCGCCCGCGCTGGCGGCCGCGACCTGCTCGGTCTGGACATTGGTGATTCCGTTGAGAGCCAAGTTCCCGCACAGGGTCTGAAACGTCAGGCGATGTGGCTCAAACGCGTAGACCGTGCCGGTGTCGGTGACGGCTTTGGCGAAGTACACGGTGTGGGTGCCGACGTTGGCGCCGATGTCCAGGACGACGTGTCCCGGACGGATGAGACTGCCGAGGGTTTCAAGCTCAGACTCCGCCCATTCGCCGTAAAGGTCCAAGGAGCGGCCGATGAAGCTGTCGTGCTTGTTGTAGACCATGAGCCCGTGCTTGCAGAGCTTCAGGGCGATGTGGTCGTGGCTAAAAATGCGATCTGTCAGTCCTTGAGTATCGCGCGTTAAGAGTGCCTCCATATGAGGTCAGTCGGAACAAATCGTGTGGGGGTTAACCCCTCGTTCGAGAGCCGCTAAATAAGTTCTGTGGGGTTTTGTGGCGCGTTTCGCCAGGCGGGCGAGCTGCCGCCAGGGTGTCGGCCGGCGGGGGAGAGTAGAAACGCCCCCCCCCCCCCCCCCACGTGACACACAGAAAAAC
>CAZJHX010000072.1:11120-15404 GCA_964545715.1 uncultured Myxococcales bacterium | reverse complement strand
GGGGGGGGGGGGGGTGGGGGGGGGGGGGGGGGGGGGGGGTGTTTTTTTTGCCCCGCCCCCAACCCCGCGACCTCTCTTCACTCTCTCTCTACCAAACTGCCACCCTTGGTGACTGATTAGGTTAGCTTACTGCAAAAATGTACGATGTACAATTAAAAGTCCCCGAAAAAAAAAGAAAATTATCGCTAAAGTTCTGCGCACGAGCTGCCGACCTGCATTTCGGAAGCGGGGGAAAGCAAAATCTCAGCGTATGCGATCACAGAAGTGACGCCGCCTTGCATCCTGGTCGTCGACGATGACGGCCTCTGTCGGGCACTTGTCCGCAGCATCGCGCGACGCGAAGGCTGGGAGGCGGTTTTTGCGCACGAAGCGTGGGAGGCCGTGGCCACATTCGACTCACGGCGATGGGACGCGGTTGTGGTCAATCTGACGCTGCCCGGCCGCCACGGCACCGAGTTGGTGAGGCGGATTCGATCCACGGATGTCGTGACACCGATTGTGGTGATGGCCGGCTCGATGAGCGGTCACAGCCTCATGGACGCCATGCGCCGTGGCGTCAGCGGTTACCTGTCCAAGCCGCTGGAGCGCACCGAGGTCACCCGCCTCCTGACCGACATCTTCACCACCTGAAGCGGAACCCTCGGGCGGGGCTGGTGGTATGATCGAGCATCTATGGGCATCCGTACACGCATCAAGAAGCTGATTAAAGCGCAGGTCCGCAATCGGGTCGGGACGTTCAACGTCCGGTCCGGCGAGCCGGTGGCGCCACCCCCGCGGGCACCGGAGCCGAAGCCCGCCTTTTTAGATGACGATCGGCCCGTGCGTCGGGTGATCCGGGCGCCGTTGATCGTCGAGCGTGCGGAGGCGGCGCCGGCGACCGATGGCGCCGTCCGTATCAAGGCGCAGCCCGCGAGGGACGGGGACGACTGCACGTTTCTGGTCGACCGGCCGCTGCTGGAGCGTGGGTCCTGGCACTTCGAGACGAGCGAGGACGCGTCGCAGTCCCCATTGCCGGCGGCCGTGTTCGCTGTGGAGGGCGTCGAGACTGTCGTGGTGGATGAGTCGACGGTGGTGATCACGCGCGTTGGCGACGAGGGCGACTGGCGCCCGCTGGCTGAGCTGGTCGGCGCGGCGATTCGCGAGCATGTGGGCAAGGGCGACCCGGCGCTGGCGCAGGAGATCGTGGACGCGATTCCGGACGAGGACACGCTGCGCACCGCCATCCAGCGGGTCATAGACGAGCACGTAAACCCCGGTGTGGCGGCGCACAACGGTCACATCAGCCTCAGTCGCCTGCGCGGCAACAGCGTCTACATTGAGATGGGCGGTGGCTGTCAGGGCTGCAGCGCGGCGGCGGTGACCCTGCGGCAGGGTATCCACACGACGTTTCGCCAGCAGGTGCCGGGTGTCGGCGCCATCTACGACGACACGGACCACGCGGCCGGGATCAACCCGTACTTCTCGTAGGCGCTCATGCCCAGAATCAGCTCACTACAAGTCGAGATCGTCACCGCCGACGCGGGTACTGAGAGCCCGGTGATGGTGGTGTTCAACAATCACCCGATGCCGTTTCCGCAGTATCGCGGCGGGACCGCTGCCGGCGAGACGTTTGAAGGGCGCTTCAGCCCGAACAGCTTTGCGCACAGCGTGGCTATCGAGGGTCCGGCCGAGGGGCAGTGGGCGATCGAGCGCCTGTCGGTGACCTATGAGGGCGCCGGCGAGCCGTGGACGGTGCGCTTTGGGGCGGTGACGCTGGACGCGGAGACCGCGCTGGACATCTGGCAGGAGCCGCCGCTGCCCACCTTTGACGTCTGACCGAAGACGTTTTCGTGAAAAAACACCGAGTGGTTGGAGTCGTAATGTACCGGCGTCTGCAGGTATGCGGGGCGCACAAGGTCGTGGCGCAGGAACCGGCCGTGTAGGAAGCGGCGCGCCTCGAGGCGGCCCCAGCCCCGGCAGTCGAAGTTGTCGTACAGCGCCAGGTCCAGGTTGCGGCCGGGGATCTCGAACGGCGTGACGCCGGTGATTCCGTGGGCCGGCGGATCGAGCGCCATGGGCGAACCCTTGGCCAGGTTCATCAGCGAGCAATTCATGAACTGAATGCAGTCCGAGTGTGCGGCCACGAAGTCCAGCGTGTCCTGGGCGTCCTGCTCGACTTCGAAGGGCGTGCCGAACATCAAGAAGGCGTGGACCAGAATGCGGGCGTCGCGCAGAGAGCGCAGCACGCGGGAGACCTCGTAGGCGTCCTGCTTCTTGTCCATGACGTCGAGCAGGCGCTGGCTGGCGGTCTCCAGGCCGAGCTTGAGCATGCGACAGCCGCCGCGCGCCAAGTGGTCGGCCCAGCCGGGGCGGAAGAGATACGGCTCCAAACGAGAGAAGCCGTACCAGGTGTAGGGGCGCCCGGTATCGACGACGTGATCGGCGATGCCTTTGAGTGTGCGCGGAGGCATGGCCGAGTCGATGAAGTGAAACATGGTGACGCCGTGCTGCTCGTATAGCGCGTCCATGTCGGCCGCGACCCGCTCGACGCGGGCCAACCGCAGCTTTGTCTCCGGGTTGACGACCTCGGGGCAGAAGGTGCAGCGGTTCCAGTAACATCCGCGGGCCGTCACCAGGGGCGCGGTGCGCTGGGGGGCAAAATACAGGTCCCAGGGCGCCCAGCTGTAGTCCGGGACCGGGATTTCGGCCAGCGCGCTGACCTTGGCCGTCGGGTTGCGTCGAAAGACCCCGTCCGAGTCTAGATAGTGGATGTTGGGCACCCGCTCCAGCGGCTCACCGCGCGCCAACGCCAGCAACGGCAGCTCGCCCTCGTACGGGATGACCGAGTCGGCCAGCTGCGGCAGCTTTGTATGCTCGAGATACTCCGCCCATGCCGAGACCAGCTCACCGCCCAGTGTGATGTGCACGTCGGGAAAGGCGTCGCGCAGCATGCCGGCCAGCACAGCCCCGCACAGAAGCTGGTTGCGAAAGATGAAGGACAGCCCGATGACGGTGGGCTTCATCGCGCGCACACGGGGGATCAGCTCGTCGCGAAAGTACTCGTAGAAGGCGTTGTGCTCGGGATGTCGCGCCGCCTCCAGCACCGAGGCGGAGTCCATGTCGCAGTAGCGCGCGTCCAGGTAGTCCGTTAGCGTGACGGTGACCGGCGATCCCTGATCGCGGTCGTGTGCCGCCCCGGCGAGCCCCATCATGCGGTTCAGGCTGGTGACCGCGGTGCGATAGCGGTTGTTGTCCTCGTAGGCATGAGGCGACCGCAGCATCTCAAGCGTGCGTCCGACCTGCTTGCGCATGGTGGGCCACGAGCGCGCCAGCTTCTCCACCCGAGGCGGCAGGTGCGGAGCCTGCCGGAGCGCGTCGGCGGCGTCCTCCAGTCGGTCCTGCCGCAGCAGCCAATCCTGGGCCTCCACGTTGGCGTCGATGCACTCACACACCACCCCATGCCCCTCCAAAAAGGACTTCAGCGTGGCGATCCCCAGCAGCGGCTCACAGGCCTTGGCGACGGGGGGTGAGATGAGACAGACCCGCATTTCGTGTAGCTTATAGCGCAATGTCGCGCCTACTCCCCATCCTTATTGTCGTGGTCCTGGTGCTGGGCACGGCGTGCGGTTGCGCCGCCATCGGCGATCAATACCCGGACGTCGGTGCCACGGTGAAGCCCGCCACGACCGGCGGCAACACCACCGGCACCCCACCGACCACCGGCGGCGAGCCCAGGGACGTGGTCCAGGCCGCGCCGGACGAAGGCGGCGACGGCGAGCCCGACCTCCCCGCCGACCTCGGCCTCCCGCCCCAACCCGACGAGGGCCCCGTCGACCCGGACGCCGACTGGGAGTGCGAAGACGACGGCTTCATCGACGAGGGCTTCGGCCAGTGCGACTGGACCTGGGAGTGCAATGCCGGCGACTTCACCATCACCTGCACCGAGGTCGCCGCCCTCGGCACCCTCGAGTGCCAGTGCCGCAAGGGCGGCGCCATCGTCCAGGACTTCCCCGCCGACGAGTACTGCAACGCCCTCTCCACGGTCAATGCGGCCAACGCCTACTGCAAGTGGCAGCTCCCCCTCGACTGACCCCCGGCAGAAAAGGGGCTCACAAACGCCGCACATGAATCATGTAGGTCGTTTATGAGCGCTTTTTGCGTCACAAACGCCGCACATGAATCATGTAGGCCGTTTATGAGCGCTTTTTGCGTCACAAAGGCCGCACATGAATCATGTAGGCCGTTTATGCGCGCTTTTTGCGTCACAAAGGCCGCACATGAATCATGTAGGCCGTTTATGCGCGC
>CAZJHX010000072.1:0-11020 GCA_964545715.1 uncultured Myxococcales bacterium | reverse complement strand
TTTTTGCGTCACAAAAGCCGCACATGAATCATGTAGGGCGTTTATGAGCCCGGCCGGGCTCGCGTGAATCTTGGGGGTGGGGGTCGGGCGTGTCAGTCGGCCAGGATGAGGTCGACCACTTCTTTGGGCTCGAACTCGTTGTTGGGCCAGTCTTTTTTGAAGATTCGGCCCGGGGCGACCAGAGCGACTTTGACGCTGTGACGGATTCGCACTGCCTCGTCTGCTACTGGGAGGGCGAGCACGTTGAACATCAGCGGAAACTCCTTGGCGACGAGCTCTTCGGGGCCCGTGACCATCTTCCAGTTCGTCCAGTCGGCGCCGAACGCTGTGCCCCAGGCCTTGAGGATGTCCGGGGAGTCGAACTCCGGGTCCAGGGTGACGCCTATGAGCTGGAGCTTGCGGCCCTTCGTTTGGTTGTTGGCGACCTTTTCGGCCCAGAGCTTCTGGATTGCGGCCATGCGCTTCATTGTCAGGGGGCAGGCCTTGGGCATCGGGCAGCGCGAGAAGACGAAGCCAAAGACCAGGTAGGCGTCGTCGAAGTCGCTGAGCGCGAACTCCTTGGCGTCCTGATCGATGAAGCGGAAGGGGGGAAGCGGCGCGGGGTCTTCCCACGCCTCGTTGAGGGCGCGCCAGTTGTACTTGTCGTCCGTTTTGGGCTCGGGCGGCGGCACCGTCTTGCAGGCGCCGAGCAACAGTACGACGGCGAGCGCGTACCGCATCTTAGTAGCGGTAGTAGTCCGGCTTGAACGGGCCCTCGACCTTGACGCCGATGTAGGCGGCCTGCTCTTCCGTGAGCTCGGTGAGGTTGACGCCGAACTTGGCCAGGTGGAGGCGGGCGACGCGCTCGTCCAGGTGCTTGGGCAGCACCGCGACTTTGTTCTCGTAGCTGTCGGCGTTGGCGTGCAGCTCCATCTGGGCCAGCACCTGGTTGGTGAAGCTGGCGCTCATGACCATCGACGGGTGGCCGGTAGCGCAGCCCAGGTTGACCAAGCGACCCTCGGCCAGGACGAGGATGCTGTGACCCTTGCCGTTGGGACCGTGGGTGGTGTCGCGGAAGCGCCACTCGTGGACCTGCGGCTTGACCTCGATCTTCTCGACCTCGCCCGTGGCGCGCATCGCCTCGAGGCCGGCCATGTCGATCTCGTTGTCGAAGTGGCCGATGTTGCAGACGACGGCGTTGTGCTTCATGCGCTTCATGTGCTCGACGCCGAGGATCTTGAAGTTGCCCGTGGCGGTCACAAAGATGTCGGTGTTCTCGACCACGTCCTCCAACGTCACGACATCCAGGCCGGCCATGCAGGCCTGCAGGGCGCAGATCGGGTCGACCTCGGTGACGGCGACTTTGGCCATCTGGGCGCGCAGGCTCTGGACGGAGCCCTTGCCCACGTCGCCGTAGCCGCACACCAGGGCGCGCTTGCCGCTGATCAGCACGTCGGTGCCGCGGTTGATGGCGTCGACCAGGCTGTGCCGGCAGCCGTACACGTTGTCGAACTTGCTCTTGGTCACCGAGTCGTTGACGTTGATGGCCGGGAAGAGCAGCGTGCCGTTCTGCGCGCGCTCGTGCAGGCGGTGCACGCCCGTGGTGGTCTCTTCGCTGACACCACGAAGCTGGCCGGCCAGCGGCGCCCAGAAGTTGTCGCCCTTGGCGGCGCGCACGTCGTGCAGCAGCTGCAAAATGACGGCGTGCTCCGCGCTCTCGGCGGTGGAGACGGCCGGAATGACGCCGGACTTGTCGTACTCCACGCCCAGGTGCACCAGCAGCGTGGCGTCCCCGCCGTCGTCCAGGATCAGGTTGGCGCCCTTATCGCCGGGCCACACAAGCGCCTGCAGCGTGCACCACCAGTACTCGGCCAGCGTCTCGCCCTTCCAGGCGAAGACCGGGCTGCCGTCCGCGTTGGGCCCCTCGCCCGTGCCCGCGGCGATGGCGGCGGCGGCGTGATCCTGCGTGCTGAAGATGTTGCAGCTGACCCAGCGGACCTCGGCCCCCAGCTCCACCAGCGTCTCGATGAGCACGCCTGTCTGAATGGTCATGTGCAACGAGCCCATGATGCGCGCGCCGGCCAGCGGCTTGCTGTCCGCGTACTCTTCGCGCAGCGCCAGCAGGCCGGGCATCTCGTGCAGCGCAAGCTCCAGCTCTTTGCGGCCGTAGGCGACGGTGGCCGGGCTCTCGTCCCGCACTTTTTTGTTCAGGTTGGCAAAGAGGGGCAGGCCGGTATCCATAAACAAGGTGGGTGTCCCCGATTCTGCGTAGTGAGCGACGGTCATTTCAGATCCTTTCAGTTCAATCGCCGACTTGATTACTCCAAGGTCGGAACAAGCGCAACGGCTAGTTCGTTGCCGCAGCCACTACATATGGTGGTGACAAAAAGCCCCGAACGGCTGTTCGAGGTTTAAAACAAGCGTTTTGTGCAGAGAGTTCAAATAGTTAGCGCGCTTGGCACACAGGTTGCTGACGCGGTGCGTCATCGGGGTCGTCAGACCACAGCTAAACACCAGCGAACCCCGATGTAAGTGAAAGGAGCAGGCAAAATGAAGACCCGGGTAATTACAGCTTTTCTCTCCCTCGCAATTCTCGCGAGCGGTTGTGCGGACAAGGTTGCGGACGTCACCCCCGAGACGACCGTTGAGACCGACACCGACATCCGTGACCAGGCAACCAATGAAAAGGCCGACCAATGGGGTAGCGCGGACGACCCGGCGCTTTTCTCCGCCGGCCTCGAGTACAAGCTCTCCGCTCTGCCGATGGACGGCGAATCCGCCAATATCCCGTGGGCGTCCAGCTACTGGCCCGTCTACCAGGACAGCATCAACTACCGTTGGGAGGGTGACGGCACCCTGGCCCCGTCCGAGAAATACGGCGAGGCGTTCGGTGTAGAGAACATCGCCGACAAGATCTCCAAGCACCACGGCATCGAGAAGTACTCCAGCCGCACCGCGTGCAAAACCACCGACGACTGTGACTCCGACAAGGTCGAGCAGTGCGCCAAGCGCCACGGTGAGGAAGAGGGCTACTGCATCCCGTCGTGGTGGGGCATCTGCCACGCCTGGGCGCCGGCCGCCATCATGCACGCTGAGCCGCTTCGTCCGGTCACGCGCAACGGCGTTGAGTTCAAGATCAACGACATCAAGGCGCTCGTCACGATGATGCACAACCGCACCAGCAGCAAGTTCGTCTCGCTGCGCTGCAACGAGACCGACAGCCTGGACGAGATCGAGTACGACGAGTACGACCGCCCGACGGGCAGCGACGAGGAGTGCAAGGACACCAACCCGGGCACCTACCACGTGCTGCTGGCCAACTACCTGGGCCTCAAGGGTGAGAGCTTCGTCGAGGACCGCACCTTCGACAGCGAGGTCTGGAACCAGCCCATCCGCGCGTACCGCATCACGAAGCAGGAAGAGGTCACCGCCCAGAAGGCCAACGCCCTGGTTGGCGTGCAGCCCACCGGCGACAACGCCCCGACCATCTTCGAGGGCGCCGTGGCAAAGGACGCCTGGCGGCACTTCGAGGCCGTGACCGTGACTGCCGGTCAGACCGTCAAGATCACCATGACGGGCACCAACGACGCCGACATCTACGTCAAGCTCGGCGCGCAGCCGTCGCTCAACTCCTACGACTGTCGCCCCTGGGTCGACGGCTCCACCGAGGTGTGTGAGGTCGCGGTTCCCGAGGGTCAGACGCAGCTCTTCGTCAGCGTCAACGGCTACAGCTCGGACGAGTCCTCCTTCAAGGTCACCGTGCTGCTCGACGAGCTGGCCGGCATCGCCACCGACTACAAGTTCAACGACAAGGCCGCCAAGTTCTTCTACGTGAAGAGCGAGGTCGACTACATCGCGGAGTCGCCCTCCGACCGGGACGGCAACCTGGGTGGCGAGATCGACACCTACACGCACACCGACCACTACGAGTACATTCTCGAGGTCGACAGCGACGGCAAGATCATCGGCGGCGAGTGGTTGGGCGCCAGCAAGAAAGCGCACCCCGACTTCCTGTGGCTGCCCACCGGCCGTCGTGACTTCCCGGCCGTCGCGGGCGGCGCCATGAAGTGGAGCGACGTCAAGTCCCTGCTCGACGAGTCCCTGGCGGACCCCAACAGCACCACCGAGACGGTCACAAAGAAAGAGACCGGCAACGTGGCCAAGGGCGCCTGGGCGCACTTCGGTCCCTTCAACACCTCCACCGGCGCGGTCAACGTGGTCCTCAGCGGCACCGGCGACGGCGACCTGTACGTAAAGAAGGGCGCGCAGCCCACGGCCTCGTCCTACGACTGCCGCCCCTACAAGTGGGGCACCGCCGAGGACTGCAGCCTGCAGGGTCCCGGTGAGGTCTTCGTGTCCGTCTTCGGCTACGAGGCGTCCGACTTCGAGGTCAGCGTCACGTACACCACCGACAGTGGCGAGCCCACCGACCCGGTGGACCCGGTGGACCCGGTCGACCCCGAGGAGCCCGCGCACCTCAACGAGACCGGCACCGTGGCCCAGGGCCAGATGAAGTTCTTCAGCATCCAGGTCATCGGCGGCAAGCGCATCGTGGTCCGCACCACGGGCACCAGCGCCGACATCGACCTGTACACGAAGATGAACCTGACGCCGACCACGTCCAACTACGACAAGCGGGCGTACACCTACAGCGGCAACGAGACCATCGACTTCACCCCGACCGCCAGCGGCATCATGCACATCGCGGTGCACGGGTACGAGGCCTCGGACTTCGTTCTGACGACTGCGGACGAGTAACCACCCGTCCTGCCCTTTCTACTCTCTCCGGCCCGGCCAGCTATCGAAGCTGGTCGGGCCGAACTTTTTAAGGGGGCGTCGGCTCGCAGATAGCGGCCTCAAAGAACACGTTGTCGATGCCCATGTTGCCGGTATTGTTGTTGTAGAGGCCGCTCTTCCACACGATCGTGAAGGACGTGACCGGCGGGGCGAACACTTGATTGACGACCAGGGAGCTGGTCCCGGTGCCCAGGTTGAACTCCTGGCCGCCGCTGCTGCTGCTGAGTTCGAACACGTACTCGCCGCCGCTTGTCGCGGTCGCATTCCAGTTCAGGAAATTGCGCGCCTCAAACGTCACATTGCTGACCGCGTCTGGGAAGCTCACCGTGATCGTGTGGCCTTTGTGCATGTTCTTCAGCACCAGGTACTTGTAGTCGCCCTGAGAGGCCTTGCCGTTGGAGCAGCCAAGCATCTTGTTGCCGTCTGACGTAAACGTGACCCCATTTTTGGTCACGGTCTGGAAGCTGCCGCCGCCGTCGCAGACCGCATTGTCGGGCGGCGGGCTGCCGATGTCCTCGAAGTCCACCATCGTATTGCCGCAGTCGAAGCACACGCCGGCAACCGGAGAGCAGCTCAAGGCGGACACGTCCGTGCAGGTCGGAGCGGTGTAACACTGTCCGCTGCCGCCGCATGAGTCCACCGTGCAGGGATCCAGGTCGTCGCACTTGGGCTCTCCGACGCAGTTCACGCCGGAACACGTGGTGTTGACGCTGCATGGGTCGCCGTCGTCGCAGTCGCCCGTCACGGCCGGGTGCTGGCACCCGCCGTCGCAGATGTCGGCGGTGCAGTCGTTGCCGTCCACGCACTGGCCGTCGTCCGGCTCAAAGACGCAGCCGTTGACCTTGTCGCACAGGTCTTTCGTGCACTCCACGCCGTCGGAGCAGAGCGTCGGCGCGGAGTAGTCGCATCCGCCGACCGCTTTGCAGTCGTTGACCGTACAGGCGTCTCCGTCGTCGCAGGTGATCGTCTCGCCCGTCGCGCAGCCTTTGCCGGCGCAGGCGTCGCCCGTCGTGCAGTCGCTGTCATCGGAGCAGGCCAGTGTATTTGCAGTGTTGGCGCAGCCCCCCAGCGTGCAGCTGTCGTCGGTGCAGGGGTTGTTGTCGTCGCATGTGTCCGGCTGAGGCGTTGAGACACAGCCGAGATCCTTGTCGCACGCGTCGGTGGTGCAGTCGTGTCCGTCGTTGCAGTCGGGCGGCGTGCTGCCGGTGCACTCCTTGTCTGCGCAGACGTCCACGGTCGTGCACTTGCTGCCGTCATCACACGGGGCCGTATTCGGCGCGAAGACGCAGCCGGTCGCGGCGTCACAGGTGTTGCTGGTGCAGACGTTGTTGTCGTCGCACGTGATCGTCGTGCCCGCGCACCCCTTATCGGCGCACACGTCGTCGATCGTACACTCGCTCTCGTCGTCGCAGGGCAGAGTGTTGGCCGTGTTGGCGCAGCCCTCCAGGGTGCACGCGTCGTCGGTGCACGGGTTGTCGTCCCCGCACGTGTTCGGCGTGGGCGTGAAGATGCAGCCGCTCTCCGGGTCGCAGGTGTCCTCGGTGCAGTCCTCGTTGTCATTGCAGGTGATCGTCTCGCCCTCGCAGAACGTCGCCGCGCATTTGTCATCCTTGGTGCAGCTGCTGCCGTCGTCGCACTTCAGGTCGTTGGCCACGTAGTCGCACCCGCTGCTGGGTTTGCAGCTGTCGGTGGTGCAGATCTCGCCATCGTCGCAGACCGGCGGTTCACCGGGCTTGCACTCGCCGTCCGCGCACGTGTCGTCGCCGGTGCATTTGTTGCCGTCGTCGCACGGCGCGGTGTTGTTGCTCGGCTGGCAGCCAAGCTCGTCGTCGCACTCCGGGTTGTCAGTGCAGGGGTTGTCGTCGTTGCAGTCCACGGGGGCGCCGCCCGAGCACCCGCCCTCAGCGTTGCACTTCTGGTCGGTCACGCAGAGCGTGGAGCTGCAGTCTTTGGTGGTGGGCTGATTGGTCCAGTCGTTGTCCGCGATCAGCGGCAGGCAGACCTGACAGCCCCAGGAGCCATCACGCGTGTCGTCCTCGTCGTAGCACTCGCCCTCGATCTCGCATTGCCCGTCCTCACACAACGGCGGCGCCGCGTCGGGGACATCCTCCACGTCAGGGACGTCCTCCACATCCGGGGCGTCCGGCACATCGGGCTCCCCGGTAGTCTCGTCCCCGGTGTCGTCCGTCACGGTGGCGTCCTCTACGATGTCCTCTACGTCCCCGCTGGTCGTGGTCGTGTCCGATGTCGCGTCATCGACCGTGTCGGTGTGGTCGTCCTGATCCTTCGGCGGCGGCGGCAGGTCGGCGCCGATCGGGAAGATCGGCTCGGTGCCCGGCTCCACGCACACGTTGTGCTCAGGGTGGCACTTCTTGCCGTTGGCGCAGTCCGCATCGCTCGAGCAGGGGAACAACCGGGAGTCGATATCCAGGTCCCTGGTGCAGCCGAGCGCGACGACGGCTGTCAGCGCGATCGCAAATCTCAAAAGCTGCCCCTCACCATCAGACCGCGGGGATGCGGGGTCACGCTCACTGCCGGCGCGGGTGCATCGCCTGCGCTGTCGGCCAGCCACCAGATCAGCGCGGTTACCGCCGCCGCGCCCCCGACCCCCAGCAAGATGGTGCCGGTGGTGGCCTTGCTGTCCGCATCGTCTTGTTTTTCGAAAGCCTCCGAGTGTGTGATCCCGACAGCGACGCCGCGGCTGTCCAGCTGAGGGTTTTCCACGTCGTCACGGATCCCGGCGGCATCCAACGTCATCCAGGTGCCGACGCCAACCAGCGCCACGCCCACGCCACCCATCGCGATTTGAGACCACGCGGACGCCGTCAGCCCCGGCTTGACGATCGGCGGCGGGACAACCACCGGATCCGCGCTCGTCACGATCTCACTGGCTGCGAAATCGCCCGCCTTCAGCGTCACCGTGGCTTTTCCTCGCCGGCTACCCCGGGCCACCGCGATGGTGTGGCGCCCCGTCTGCAGGTAGACCCGCTTCACCCCTTTCAGTGGCGACCGCAGCGTGTAGCCGTCGATCGCCAGGGACGTTACGCCCGACCCCGCCAGCGCGACGGCGCCATCGGACTTGCCGCCGCGCTCGTCCTTGAGTCGCGTCCGGCGGCCGGCCGCAAAATCATAGCGTCGCAGCACCACGCTGTTCGTACCGGCCACCGTGTATTCGTAGTAGTGCGGGCCCACCGCCAGCGACTGCTCGCCCTTGGTGTAGCGCTTGCCGTCGATATAGAGCGTCGACGTGCCCTTGTAGACGACCCACACTTTGCTCAGCCGGTCGCGCAAGTCGCTGGCGCGCGCCGCATCCAGAGCCCGCAGATCGCCCGGCGCGCGCTCGTCGTTGGCCACCACTTTGTAGATGTCGTGGGCCTCCTTATAGCGGCCCAGGACCTCAAGGACGCGGCCCAGGTTGTTCTTCAGCGTCGGGGACGGGCGCAGCGCGTGCGCACGCTTCAGATAGCTGAGGACGGTGGTGTAGTCTTTTTTTTCGCGGGCATCGAGGGCGGCTCCGACCAGCTCCTCATACGACGCGTCGGGCCCGGGCGGCGGGGTTGCAGTCGCGATGCCTGCTGTCGCAATGGTAATCCAGAAAACAACGACCCTGATCACGCCCTCTCCCAACACATCGTGTGGGCGACATCATGCCACCGCGGCAACGTCGGTCGCAATTGGCGCTACCCTGGCGGCCGCGCGTTTCTGCTTTCTGGCGACGTCCTTGGCCTCTCGCGCGGTGCCCACGTAGGGCTCGCGCGTCCCCATCCAATCGTCGAACCACGGATGGGTTACGCACCAGTTGGCGTCCTGGTTGGGACCCATGTGGTGGTCGTAGTGCCACGGCAGGTGCTCGCGCGCCCACTCCACGTCCAGATGCGAGCGCTTGTGCTTGCGGTAATAGTCCAACGCCGAGAACACGACCGTCGCGGTGAAGAACGGCGCGACCGGCAGCAGCGGAAGATGGACGCCGGCGGCCAGCAGCAGCGCCAGGGCTTCGCGGCCCTGCGGGTTGTCCGCAAAAACCGACTGCCGGTAGCTTTCGTCCAGGTGCCCGTTGCGCCGCACGGCGCCGTGATGGTCATGCCAGTGAAAGGCCCAGAAGCTGCGCTTGTTGCGGCCCAGGCCGTGCAGGATGTACTTGTGTACAACCCACTCGGTGGCGTTTGCGTAAATAAGACCGATGGGGATGCCGATCACGATTCCTCTTTGTGGTACGATCTAAAGAGTGACTGATTGGTCACCATATTAGAGGAGAGCTCACGCAGTGTCCAGCAAAACCACCTCGCCCACAGGCCCGCAGCCGCGCCACGTGCCGGACAAGCGCCCTGGTCAGAAGGGCGGCAAGCGCGACGAAAACCGCAAGAAGCGCGTCCGGGGCCTGTGCGAGGCCTCACTGACGCTGATGCTGGCCAAAGGCATCGAGTCCGTAACCGTCGACGAGATCGTGCGTGAGGCGGGCGTGGCCAAGGGCAGCTTCTACCGCTACTTCAAAGACAAGAGCGAGCTGGTGGACACGCTCTTTCAGCCGCTCTCCGACCAGCTGCTGACGGCGTTACGCGAGGCCGACACGTCCATCGCCAACGCCGCCTCGGACACCACGCTGATGATGGCCTACGCGGGAATCGCCCAGAAGACTCAAGGGGTGCTGGCGACCTATCCGCGCGAGATCCTGCTGTATCTGCAAGAGTGCCGGGCCCCCCGCACCGAGGCCCGCGCCGCCGTTCGCGACCTGGCCGATGAAGTGGCCGCCATGGCATTGACCCTGACCGATACGGCCCGTGAGCGCGGTCTTCTGAAGCCGGTCGCATCGCGTGTCAGCGCGCTCACCGTCGTCGGCGCGGTGGAGAAGATGCTCTTCGAAGTTCTCAGCGGGGGCGATCTCGGGGCCCCGCCGCAGCAGGTCGCTACGACGCTGATCACGCTGATCATGAAAGGACTGGCCGCGGGCGGCAACTGAAGGGCATGAGCGCCGACTTCTGGATCTTTGGTTATGGCTCGCTGGTGTGGCGCCCCGACTTCGAATTCGAGGACCGCCGCATGGCGTATGTCGCCGATTGGCGGCGCCGCTTCTGGCAGGCGTCGCCGGATCATCGAGGGGTTCCCGAGGCGCCGGGCCGCGTGGCCACCATGCTGCGGTGGCCGGGCAGCGGGTGCTGGGGCGCAGCCTATCGAGTGGCGGAGCCTGTGCGCGACGGCATCCTGGCCGCCCTGGACGAGCGGGAGAAGGCCGGCTATGAGCGCGTTGACGTGCCCGTTGCCGCGACGGTGGAAGACGCCCCGTTCGCGACGGCGTTGACCTGGGTCGCGCCCAGTCACAACCCCAACTACCTGGGCCTGGCCCCGCTCGCGGAGATGGCCGCCCAGATCCAAAGGTCGTCAGGCCCGAGCGGGGACAACCGCGACTACGTCCTGCGCCTGGCCGAGGCCCTTCGAGGCATCGAGTCCGAGGACGATCAGGTCTTTCAGCTGGAGCGCCTGCTTCTCGACGCATGACCGAAGCGCGCGTCCAGGACCTGCTCAAAGTGCACGAAGAGATCGCCGCCGCGCTGCGCCAGGCGTGCATCGAAGCGCTGGCGGGCCCCGACAACAGCTGGCTGGACCGCCTGACCGCGCTGCTGCAGTGGCATATTCGCGGTGAGGACGAGCTCTTGCTGCCCGAGTACGAGCAGCGCGCCCACCCCGAGCCGCGGCTGGGCAACCCCCCGGTCATACGCGCCGCGCACCCCCCCATCCTCGCCACGCGGAACGCCCGGCCCGCGCACGCCCGTCTGGACCGCCTGCGCTCGCTGCGCCGCTTGCACCACCTGCTGGAGCACCACGATCAGCGCGAGGCCCAGACGTTCAAGCCCGCGCTCGACACGCTGCTGCCCGCGGACCTGCGCGCCCGAATCCTGGCCACGATCGAGTCCAATCGTCCCTCAGACCCGGGCTTGGCGGAGACCGATGCACCGGACACCGCTCCCATACGAGCGCACTGGGCCGGCCTCCTCATCAGGGTTGAGCAGACGCTGGCCGAATCGGTCCCGGAATCCGTGGCCGGCGCCCAGAGGGTGCTGGGTCGCAACCGCAAGCTGACCCTGGTGGCCCGCCGCGTGACCGCCGCGCTGGAAACAGAAATGCCCCTCGAGGCCTTCGACGGGATGCTCACTGTAGAGACGATGTTGGACCGTCTCGCGTAATGCTGCCAACGCTGCGGTAGATACGGTATCCGGGTCGTCTTTGGCAGCTCAGACTGCCAAAGCTG
>CAZJHX010000071.1:0-52755 GCA_964545715.1 uncultured Myxococcales bacterium | reverse complement strand
GGATACCGTATCTACCGCAGCTTTGGCAGTCTGAGCTGCCAAAGACGACCCGGATGCCTTATCTACGTCTTGGAGAATGCCGGGTCTAGTAGCCCTGGTCCGCCAGGTACTGGGCGTGCATCTTGTAGAAGGCGACGTGGTCGAAAGATTGGAACAGCCCGAGGCCGATCTCCTGCATGTGATCCGCCGGCACGCAGCCGCGGAAGTGGCCCCACTTCGCGGCGTCGACCGTCACCAGACCATCGTTGTCGATGCCGCTCAGACCGCCGAGCAGGGCCCAGCCGGGCAGCATCGGCAGGCTGATCGCCGCCTTCTTCTGTGGGTTGGGTAGATCGACGCCCTCGCACTCGGGCACGCCCTTGGCGGTCAGTCCGGCGCGTCCGGCGTAGCTGTACCAGGCCACGGACTCGTCGTTGGGGTAATCCGCGGCAAACTGGGCCAGGTGAGCGCTGGAGCACCACAGCACGGCCGCACGGAAGGCGGTGTCCTGCTTGGGATCGGTGTAGATCTCGGTGACCAGCCAGCCGAGTAGGTTGATGATCTGATCAGCGTCGTCCGGTACGGCCACGATCTGGTCCGCGACCGGCGTGCCGTGATGCGGCGTGGCGACGGTGGAGACGGACGCCACCTTGTCACCGTAGCCGTAGGCGTTGACCAGCACGCGCGAGTCGATGCCGCCCTGCGAGTGGCCGATGATGTTGACCTTGTCGGCACAGGTGCACTGGAGCACGCGGTCCACGAACTCGGCCAGCTGCTTGGCGCGGACGTCGCTGCCGTTCAGCGGGTCCACCACCGACGTGTAGACCGCAAAGCCGTCGGCGCGCAGCGCGTCCTGGACGCCGCCCCAGTACTCGAGAATGCCGGCGAACTCATCGAAGCCACCCATCCCGTGGGCCAGCACGATCGGGTGTGCGGTCTGGCTGTCCAACATGGGCATGTCGTCGCAGTAGGGCGGCGGCGTGCACACCGTTGGCGCCTCCGGCTGCGCGTCCGCCGGCTGTGGGTCGGCAGCGGGGTCGGCCACCGGGTCCTCCGCCACCGGGTCGGCGATGGGCTCGTCCGCTGCAGCCTGGGCCGGGTCGGTCGAGCCGGTCTCTAGAGTCGGCCCCGACTGGGGTGCACTACTGCATCCCGCGACGACCACGATAGAGGCAAATAAGATCGAACGCACGGTCGGAAGCTAACACGCGCGTGCGTGAAGTGTTAAGATCGCGCGATGCGTTTTTCGCGATTGCTCCTGCTGCTGCTGGCCACACTGCTGTTACCCACCACGGTGGGCTGCAGCGACGACCCTGAAGAGCCCGCTCCGACCCTGACCGACGTCACGGCCGACGTCACCGACAACCCAGACGAGGGACCGGACGAGGCAGACGCAGAGGAGGACGCCTTTGTGCCGCCCTTCCCCGGCTGCGGGGACGGGGTCTGCATGGGCGAGGAGAGCGCCTCCAACTGTTGCGTGGACTGCAAGTGCGGACAGGGCTTTCAGTGCGAAAACAACAAGTGCAAAGTAGCGCCGTCGTGCGGCGACGGGATCTGTCAGCCCGGGCAGGCGGAGAACTGCGACAGCTGCGCGCTGGACTGCGCATGCGCAAACGACGAGGTCTGCACCGAGACCGGCGCGTGTTGTCTGCCCGAGTGCAAGGACAAGATCTGCGGCACGAACGGATGCGGCGGGTCTTGTGGCGCATGCGCGGACGGCAGCGTCTGCGACGGCGGGCAATGCGTGGCGCCGGCAGTGTGCGGAGACGGCTACTGCGACACCGATCTGGCCGAGAACTGCTCGTCATGCTCCGACGACTGTACGTGCGAGGTCGGCACGATCTGCCAGGCCGACGGCAGCTGCTGTCAGCCCTCCTGCGGCGGCAAGCACTGCGGTACGGACGGCTGCGGCGGCACCTGCGGCGTGTGCCAGGTGGACGCGCTGTGCGTCGACAACCTGTGCATCGCCCAGTTCGGCTGCGGCAACCTCAAGTGCGAGCCGGAAGAAGATGAGAACTGTGCGACCTGCCCCAGCGACTGCAAGTGCGTGGGCGCCGAGCTGTGCACCGAGGAGCTGGGCTGCTGCGAGCCTTCCTGTGACGGCAAAGAGTGCGGCAGCGATGGCTGCGTGGGCGGCTGCGGCCAGTGCCCGCCACAACAGGGCTGCCAGGAACACAAATGCGTCGACACCGTCTACTGCGGCAACGGCACGTGCGACCCCGGCACCGAGGAGCACTGCGGCACCTGCGCGGCCGACTGCGGCTGTGGGCAGGGCTTCGTGTGCGTGGGCACGGTGTGCTGCCAGCCGGCGTGCGACGGCAAAGAGTGCGGCACGGACGGCTGTGGCGGCTCCTGCGGTGAGTGCCAGGGCAGCGAGACGTGCGGACCGGGCGGACAATGCCTGGATGCCGCCGCTTTCCCGCAGATGGTGTTTGACCCTGAGAAGCCAACAGCGGGCAAGGTGCTGACGATCTCCGCGCTGGACACGTCACCGTGGGCGTACGTCGCAATGGCCGCGGAGGGTCCCTGCGGCGCGGTCGCGACCAAGTGGAAGGGCGTCGATCAGGTCCAGCCCGGCGTGTGGCAGTGGCAGTACGAGGCGGGACCGCTGGGCGGCGGCCAGCACACGTTTACGTTTACGCGGGACAGCGGAGCGACCGTGGTCGTGACCGACAAGGTCAATGTCAGCGGTCTGGCGGAGTGCGGCGATCAGGCCTGCCCGTACGTGGGCGCCGCCTGCGAAGAGACCTACACGGAGGAGCAGACGTGCGCCGAGACCGGCAAGACCGAGACGGTGCAGTGCGTGAAGAAGGGCGCGTGCTCCGGCGTCGGCGACGCCACGAACTGCTCGTGGGGTCCGGCGTCCTACTGCGACGATCCCTGCGACGGCGCCGAGCCGCCGGCCACCTCCAACCGCTTTGGAATCGGCCTGGTCAGCCCCGGCAACGCCACCCAGTGGGACCTTGCCAAAGAGCTGGCGGGCGACGGCGGCTTCGTGCTGCTGCTCTTCCCAGGCGTGAAGAAGGGCGCGGCCGGCCCCAAACAGGCGTGGAAGGACGCCGTTCAGGCCGCCTATGCGCGCAACCTGATCCCGGTCGTACGACTGGGCCCGCCGTGGGGAGAAATGCAAATTCGCAATGACTCCGACGACTTCCAGCACAAGAAGTACACGCAGCTGGCCAAGGCCTATCGAAACGTGGTCAAGGGGCTGCCGCTCAAGGACGGCGTGCCGCTATACATCCAGGTGCACAACGAGCCCAACCTGTGCGCCGAGTGGGCGTGCAGCGGCGGCGGGACGCTGGATGCGGCGACTCGCGCGGCGGAGTACGCGGGGTTCTATCGCGACGTGGCGGACGCGCTGCACGCCATGAACAAGACGCAGATCAAGGTCTCGATGGGCGCCCTGGCCCCGGGCGGCGTCAAAAGCTGCTCGTGCTGCGGCGACGGACAATGCGAGTTCCAGCCGGGCGCAACGGGCCTGGACTACATGGCGCAGATGAAGGCCGCCGTCCCCGACATCTGGAGCCGCCTGGACTTCCTGGCGTCACACAGCTACCCGGCGGAGGGCACCGGCTGGGGCTTCTTTGTGCCGTACGCCAAGGCCAAGCCGGGCCTGACATATTTCGAGCAGGAGCTGGACGCCGTCGGGCAGCCGGACCTGCCGGTCATCGTCACAGAGACGGGCTGGCCGCGCAGCCTCGAGGGCTTTGGCTCGGTCTCCTTCGACGACCAGGCGGCATGGACCAAGCAGGCGTTCAAGGACATCTTCAACAAGCACCCTAACGTGCTCGGAGTAACGCCCTTTGTGCTGCAGGACGCCACCTGGGGCGACGCCAACGGCTTCGGCTGGGTCCACACCGACGGCACCAAGCACAAAGTGTTCAACACCCTCAAATCGTATCGCTGCGCTCTGGGGCTGGGACCTTGTTAGTGTGACCAGCCGGTAGGCTTCTGCTAACGTGCTCCGCCGTGACTGACGAGCGGACCAGAGGACCTTCCACGCAATCGGTGCACGGCGGAGAGCCGGCGGTGAAAGCGGACCGGGCGATTACCACCCCCATCACGTGCACTGCTACGTATGTATTCGACGACACCGCAGAGATGCGCGAACACTTCGAGGGGCGCATCGAGCGCCAGGAGTATGGGCGGTACGGCAACCCCACGGTGATCGTGGCCGAGCGAAAGCTGGCGGCGATCGAGGGCGCAGAGGCGTGCGCGATCTTCTCTACGGGCATGGCGGCGATCACGTCCACGCTGCTCGGGATGCTGCGCTCGGGGCAGCACGTCATCCTGACCAACGACTGCTACCGGCGCACGCGTCAGTTCGTGACGTCGGTGTTGGGGCGCTACGGCGTGGAGTCCACGTTGGTGGATCCAGGCGACTACGCCGCGCTGGAGGCGGCGATCCAGCCGGGCAAAACCCGTGTCATCGTGTCGGAGTCACCGACCAATCCGTACATGCGGGTGCTCGACATCGAGCGCGTCGCAGAGATCAAAGCGCGCCACCGCGGCGTAAAGCTGTTCGTGGACTCGACGTTTGCCACGCCGATGAACCAGAACCCGCTGTCGCAGGGCGCGGACCTGGTCTTCCACTCCTGCACGAAGTACCTGGGCGGCCACAACGATCTGTTGGGCGGCGCGGTGTGCGGCAGCGAGCCGTTGGTCAGCGCACTGCGAGATTTTCGAGGCGTGCTGGGCGGCATCCTGGACGCGCACTCCGCATACCTGCTGATACGCGGTCTGAAGACGCTGGCGCTGCGGGTGCAACAACAGAACACGACGGCGCTGGCGGTCGCGCGATACCTGGAGGCGCACCCGGAGATCGAGCGCGTCTGGCACCCCGGGCTGGAGAGCCACCCCGACCACGCCGTGGCCCAGCGACTCATGCGCGGCTTCGGCGGTGTGATCAGCTTCACCGTCAAAGGCGGACTGGACCGCACGTCCCAGGTCATCGACCGCTGTACGCTGCCGGTCATCGCGCCGTCGCTAGGCGGCGTCGAGAGCCTGATCGAGCAGCCGGCGCTGATGTCCTATTACGAGTTGAGCACCGAGGAACGACTCAAGATCGGTATCCGAGACAATCTGGTGAGGTTGAGCGTCGGCGTCGAGGACACCGCGGATCTCATTGCGGACCTCGACCAGGCCCTGGAGGCATCATGATTCAGAAGCCATTTCGCGTCTTTAAGTTTGGCGGCTCATCCGTCGGAGCGCCCGAGCGCATTCAGCGGGTCACGGACCTGATCGCCCAGGAGCTTCCCCAGGGACCCATCGCAGTCACGGTGTCCGCCATGGGCGACACCACGGACTGGCTGCTCGAGGCCGTAGACCTGGCCACTGCCGGCGATCACGAGAACGCGACCAAGGTCGCCGAGCGGATCACGGAGCTGGCCACCGCCAACGCGCCAGGCTGCACAGACCTGATCCGCAAGACGCTGGAGCCGCTGAGCAAGCTGCTGTACGGCGTGGCGCTCCTCAAAGAGTGCACGGCTCAGACCATGGACCTGATCCTGTCCTTTGGTGAGCGGACCAGCGCCCAGGTCCTGGCGACCCTGCTGACGTCGCGCGACATCCCGGCGGTGTACGTGGACGCGCGGGAGTGGACGGTGACCAACGACCGCTTCGGCCAGGCGCTGGTCGACTTCGAGGCCAGCCGCGCCAAGCTCAAGGCACTGCGCGGGACCTGGAACGACCGGCTGCCCGTCAACACCGGCTTCCTGGGCCGCACCGTCGACGGCCGCACGACCACGCTGGGCCGCAACGGCTCGGACTACACGGCGACCCTGCTCGCGCGCGCCCTGGACGCGTCCGAGGTCAACATCTGGACCGACGTGAGCGGCGTCATGACCGCCGATCCGGGCATCGTGCGCGACGCGTACGCCATGGCGCAGCTCAGCTACATGGAGGCTGTCGAGCTCGCCTATTTCGGGACCAAGATGTTCCACGCGCGCACGATGATTCCGCTGATCGAGTCGGGCATCCCCATGCGCATCCGCAACACAATGCGGCCGTCCGATCGCGGCACGACGATCAACGCGAGCGGGGCGCAGGACCTGGACAACCCGACCAGCGTGACGTCGCTGGAGAACATGGCGCTCATCGACATCGAGTCGCGCCGCGTCAGCCTCGGCGCCAAGGTCGGCGAGCGCGTGCTCAACGCGCTGGAGAGCGCGGACATCCCCGTGTGGATGGCCACCCAGTCGGCACACGGACAGGCCGTCGCGGTCGTGATCCGGGCGGAGCACGCCGCGCTGGCCGAAGAGGTCGTACGCGCCCAGCTGGCTCAAGAGTATGCCCGAGGCGAGGTCGACCCGCTCCGCGTCGTGACGCCGGTGACGCTGCTCTCGCTGGTGTGCGGCACGATGGGCCAGCGCCCGAACGTGGCCGGCCACTTCTTCGCCACGCTTGGCGGCGTCGGCGTCAACATCCTTGCCATCGCCCAGGGTGCGAGCCTGCGAAGCATCAGCTGCGTCATCCACGCGCGCGACACCCGCATGGCCGTGCGCACGGTGCATGCGGCCTTCAACTTCGCCCACCAGGAGGTCAACCTGGTCATCATGGGCAAGGGCATTGTCGGCGGCGCGCTGCTGGGACAGATCCGGGACCAACAGGAGACGCTGGTAAAGGACCACGGCCTTCAGCTCAAAGTGGTCGCCATCGTCGACTCGGGCCGCATCGCGTTCTCGGAGAGCGGCCTCAACCTCGACGACTGGCAAGCCGCGCTGGGCGCCGGCGAAAGCCACGGCGGCGACTTCGAGAAGCTGCTGGACGACGTGGCCCGGATGCCGGTCCCAATCCTGGTCGACTGCACCGCCGCCGCCGGCATGGAGTCGCTGTACAAGCGCGCGTTCGCCCGCGGCCTGCACGTGGCGGCGGCCAACAAGAAGCCGCTGACTATCGACTACCCCGAGCGACAAGCCCTGCTCTCGGCGGCCAACTCCCGACACCGCGCATACGCCTACGAGACCACGGTGGGCGCCAGCCTGCCGGTCATCGAGACCCTGAAGAACCTCGTGCGCACGGGCGATCGCGTCACGCTGATCGAGGGCTGCCTCAGCGGAACCCTGGGCTACCTGACCAACCAGGTGATGGACGGCGTCGCGCTCTCCGAGGCGGTCAAGACCGCGAAAGATCTCGGCTACACCGAGCCGCGCCCGCAGGATGATCTCTCCGGGATGGACGTGGCGCGCAAGGCGCTGATCCTGGCGCGCGAGCTGGGTCTGGACCTCAACCTGTCGGACGTGCAGGTCCAGCCGCTGGTCCCCGAAGAGCTCATGTCACCGAGCGAGGACGTGCCGACCTTCTTCGGCCGCCTGGACGACTACGACCAGACCTTCGGCGACCAGATCGCGCGCCTCAAGACCGAGTCCAAGTCCCTGCGCTATCTCTGTCGCATCGACCCGAACGCCCCGCGAGACCAGATCCTGACGGTGGGCCCGGTCGGGGTCGAGGCGGGTCACCCCGCGACCCAACTGAAGGGCAGCGAGGCGTTCGTGGCCTTCTCGACCGAACGCTACAGCGACTACCCCCTGATCGTCCGCGGCGCGGGCGCTGGCGGCCAGGTCACCGCAGCCGGCGTGCTGGCAGACGCCCTCACGATCAGCCAGACCCTGCGCGGCCGCTAGCTCGTCGCCGCCTCATCACCCATCTGTCTTGCAGACGTCGGGTCTGATCCGCTACTGTGATCAGGCTCTGGGTGAGCATTCACGACATCGATGTGTGGGAGGTGGCCGATGCGCCGCGTCGTGGTGTTGTGCTTGCCGTTTCTTTACCTGGGGTGCTCGAGCGGCGGACCGTCCGAGAGCCCGTACCAGGCCCTGGAGACGCCGCCGAGAGGTGACGAGACGCCTGGAACGGCTCCCGAGCCAGACCAGCCTGAGCCGCCGGACTACCCCGTTGAGCCGCCCCCGGTCGAGCCAGCCTGTGCCTTTGACGGCGTGGCGCCCAGCGAGGGCGCGTTCTCCGGCAATATCCAGCTGACTGCGTGGGGGGAGGCCCCCGAGACGACCGTCACCGCCACCGTGCTGGTGACGTTTGGCTGCGACAGCGCGGAGCCGATCGTGGAGATGTCGACCAGCTGGTCGGGCGGCACAGCCTCGTGGACGTGGGACGCTTCCGGCGCCGAAAGCGGTGAGTACTGTGTGCGTGTGACCGCTCCCGGGTGCGACTCCGTGGAGCCGGCCTTGTTCGTCGTGGACAACGACTGCCCCCAGATAAACGTGACCTCGCCCGGTGAGGCGTTCCTGGGCACGATGGACATCAGCTTGCTGATCGGCGACCTGACCGGGATCGCCGACGTGCGTGTGGAGAGCGCCGACGAACTTCTGTTGGCCGAGCTTATCGGCCAGGTGGACGAGCATGGCGACCTGGCCGTCGAGAGCGCGCTGGACGTGTCCGCATGGCCGACCGGTCCGGTCGACGCGGTGGTTCGCGCGACCGACCTCGTCGGCAACACGTGCACAACCGCCCTGCCCGGCTCGGTGGTGGCCGCGCCGTCGTTTGTCAGTGCGCGTCGGGTGGACTCGTCGGCGGGGGCCGCGACCTTCATCCAGGTACGCGACATCGCACCGGCTGACGGCTCGCGCGACGTGGTAGCAGCCACCGGGTCAGGGGTCGCCGTTTACCGCAACGACGGCACCGGTGGGCTGAAGCCCGGCGTACTGGTCGAGGGGATTGCCGGACCGACGTCCTACGTCTTGGCCGATGACCTGAGCGGCGATGGGCAGCCCGATCTGATCGTGGTGCAGCAGGGGCCGGACGGCGACGAGCTCATCGTCTATACGTTTGGCGAAGCTGGGTACACGGCCGCAGAGACGCACGCGCTGGGCACCGCCGTCACGGCGCTTTGGTACGGCCGGTTCACCTCCAGCGACCGGGACATCCTGGTGGGCGGCGGCGACGATCCCCGGGCGCTGGGCGTGCTGCGCAGCACGGGCGGAACCGAGCCTTTCTTCGAACCCATCGCGTGGAGCGCGGGTCCGGCCGGCATCCGCAGCATCGTGGTTGCTGACTTCGTCGACGACGGCTCCACCCGCAAAGACATCATGGTGGCGCGCGCGCCCAGCCCGACGCTCTCGATCTTTCGTCACGACATCGGCGGCGTGATCAAGGGCGTGGAGACGGTGACGCTGCCGGTCCCGGCCGTGCAGATCCTGCCGGCGGTGCTGGACGGCGACCTCTACATGGACGCCGTCCTGGTCATGGAGGAGCTTGGGCAGCTGTGGCACGTCTTCGGCACCGGGGACGGCCATCTGCGCGAGGCGCTGAACCCGGACACGCTCAGCGCCTTCATCGAGCGCCGCGCGATCTGCATCGAGGGCGCGCCGGCAGCGGCAGTGATGCACTTTCTCGACGACGAGCTCACCGTGTTCGACAACCACGATCTGGTGGTGGCCAACCGCGCCACTGGCACGCTGTGGACCCTCTTTGGCGATGGGCTGGACGCCGGCTACAGCAAGCGCTGGATCGTGGATGTAGCGCCAAAGCCCACACAGGTCCGGCTCAGCGATCTCAACTATGACGGCTTTACGGACGCCGTCAGTCTGAGCCAGGGGGGCGCGCTGAGCGTGCTGCTGGGCACGGGTCCCGACGGGCGGTTCAGCGGGGCCTACAACGTGACGACGCCCATCCCCGGTCAGGCGGGCGGCGCGCTTCATCGCTGCAACGAGTCCAGCCAGGCCGCCAACGGGGCGGCGTCGCTGGGCACACCGGACGACCGACTCTCGCCCGAGTGGATGGCTGTCGCGCAGTTCGACTCCGACGGCGCCGAGGACCTGGTCATCGTCGGCGAGCGCACCCTGAACCTCAACCCCGGCCCCGACGGCCCGCCCGCCATTCCCATCATCACCTACGCGACCGGCGGTCTCGGTGCGACGACCCCCACCTCGATCTCTCAAATGTCCCCATTTATGCAGGACGGCATTCTTCAGAAAGGGCCGGTCGTCGCTGTGGAGGTCGGCAGCTTCGATCTGGACTTCACGGCGGACCTCGTCGTCGCCACAAATACGCCGGACCCGGCGTCGATCGATCTGCTGCTGAACAAGGACGACGGCGGCTTTGTCCAGCTGTCCACGGACCTCTCGGCCACCCCGAACGCCGTCGATGTCGCGGTCATCCACTGCAACGGCATCGACGACTACCTCTCGGACGTGGCCGTGATCGGCGAGCTGCTGGTCGAGGGCAAGCTGCACACCGAGCTCACCGTACTGCGCGCGCTGCCGACCGGCACGCTGACCACTGCGTTCACCACGCTCTTTCCAGAGGAGAGTCGGGGCCGCCACATCCTGGCCACGCGCCTGGGCGGAACCGGCGATCCATCCGACTTGCTGATCGCCACGGCTGACAGTGTCCGCGTCTTCCGGGGCGTGGAGGACTTCTGCGAGTTCACCAACGACGGCGCCCTGCCGGTGGGCAGCGACATCCAGGGTCTGGCCGCCGGCGATCTGAACAGCGACGGTCTGCCCGACATCGTGGCGCCTCTGGCTGACGGCTTCATCGCCGTGGCCCTCAATGACGGGCTGCAGGGCTTCTCCACGCCGGTCATGCCGCTGCAGATCCCCGGCGGCAGCCCCTCCGCGCCCGCGCTGGCTGACATCAACGGCGACGGGCTGCGCGACATCACCGTCCTGCGAGCCAATCCCCCGGCCGTCGTCACGTTCCTCGCCGCCTCGCCCGACGGCGAGTTCCTGACGACGCCGTGGTCCCTGCCGACCCCGGTCAACCCGACCACCTTTCTGCTAAAGGACCTGAACGACGACGGCTGCGTGGAGCTGTTGACGATGAGCCAGACCACAAAAGCGGTCTCTGTCGCACAAAACCGCGTCGGCGAGCCGGGCCAGTCCCAGAGCTGCCCGGAGCTGTCGAACCTGTCGCCGTGACGCGACTGCCCAGCGACTCCGCCGCTTGACGCGGGACGCCGCTGGGCTATCTCTTGTGTACGTGCGCGCATTCGCCCTGCTCCTGCTGCTCCTCGCCTGCCTGATCGGGCTGGCCACGGTGGGTTTTGTGGCGGCGGTGCGGGCCGTGCGTTGGGGACGCCGCCGCAGCGTGGGCGCGCTCTTTGCCGCGTCCACCCTCGTCGCCATTCTCGGCCCGATCGACGCCCGGTACGCCAATCAGGTTCAGGTGTGTGAAATCGTTCGGCGAGAAGAGGAGGACGAGGATCGGGCGGCAGGACGCCTGAGGCTCCGCGTCAGTCCCAGTACTTTGGCGCCTCGCCCAGCTGCAACGAGACGGATGTATGAACCTCGCGCCGGCAGGCGTCGGTGGCGGTCAGGTACAGCTGGACGGACTCGCCGACCGGCATCACCTCGGACCAGCCGAGATCCAGGTTCATCTGAAGGCCGGTGAATTCGGCGAACTCGGCGCTCACCGACGTTGGCCTCGCGTTAAGCAGCGCGCCGGCGATATCCCGCCCGTCGTGACGCAGGCCCGCACGGATCGGCAGCAGCTCGGTCGGATCCGCCGGCAGCACCAGATGATCAAAGCGCGCGGACACCGAGATCGCCGGCCGGCCCACGTCCCCCAGCACGATCGGTAGGTTGTCGCCCGCGCCCAGCGGCACAAAGCCAGTCTGCACGTTGCCCGTCCCGAGCTCGCACACCGCGATCGGCGTATGGTCACAGGTCGGCTCGACGTCCGCGGCGGGCCCACAGCCCAGCCACCCGATCGCCGCGATCAGCGCTACCGAAAGTCGTGGGTGCATAGTCGGTGCATTATGACATGACGCAGCCCACCGTGCCTTTTGCTTCGGGCGGCGTGTTGACCCACGACAAAAAAGAAATCGACGAAGAATGTGGTCGACCGTAATGGCCCACGAGACGCGCGCTGTGGTGGCCAGAGCGCGAGCGTCTCTGAAGAGGGATCAGGAACATTGGAGAGAGGATGTTTCAACTACAGCACCGTCATGATGCGGCAATGCCCGGCGCGCAGAACAAACAGGGCTCGCGGTCGAGCGTTTTGAACTCGCTGCGCGGGATGTCCTACAACGAGGGGGCGGCGGCGCTCAGCCCCAACTCGGCGGCCAATGTTCAACGCAAGGGGCGCCGCGACAAGCCGGTCCTGCCGGAGCCAATCGAGGCCCTGGGACTGAAGAAGGTCACGGTCATCGTGGAGCCGGGCGCCTGGGAGAAGCTGTCCGAGAGCGAGCAGCAGTCGGTGCTGAACTACCTCAGCAGCCGCGAGGCGCACGCCAAGAAGTCCAAGAAGACCCGCGGGTACACCGTGACGATCGGCAGCAAGGAGCTGGGTCCACAGACCGATGACCAGCTCGCGACCGTCAACGACCAGGCGGAGGCGGGCACCGCTCGCATGGATAAGGGCCGCGCGCCCAAGCACCGCGATGAGAACCCCAACAGCTACATCGGCGTGAACCCGGGCAAGGTCCACATCAAGACGACGGAGATCGAGCCCGACCAGAAGCCGGATGCGGCCAACTTCGAGACCGAGTCCACGTTCCCGTCGGCCAAGTACAAGCCAGAGGACATGAACAACGAGGCCTTCAACAAGACGCTGGAGACGGCCGCCGCGTACATGCGCCAGCTGCGTGAGCAGTTCGGTCCGGACGTCCAGCTGTCACTGACCGTGGAGTCCGGCGAGTCGCTTGTGACGCCGCCCGAGGGCATGGTCACGGGCGACCTGGCGCGCCTGCGTGCGGAGACGGCCATCGCACAGGCGACTGCCTACTTCGAGGCTCAGGGCATCGACACCAGCCACATCGACTTCGGCACGCAGACGCATATCGGCACGACGCCGTACATCCGCGGCGTCAGCGACCCCGATGCGCAGTGCTACACCGACGAGCAGTTCCTGCGCGTCACCGTGGAGATGAGTGGCGAGCCTCAGCCCGAGGTCAAAGAGGAGCGCTCCACGGAGGCCGAGGTCATCACGTTGGACACGAAGACCGACCTGAAGCACAGCCCGCCGCCGCGCAGAAAGAGCAAGAAGTCGCGAAAGTCCCGCGGACCCAGCAAGCGGCAGAAGCGTCGCTGGCGCAAACACGCCGCGGACTGCTAAAACTCGCCGTGTGACCAGCACCCCGACGATCGTGATGGACAAGGCCGCGCTCGACCACTTCATGGACGAGCGGTTTGCTCAGGCCCGGGGCTTCGGCTTCGCCATCGACCACGTGAGGGCCGACGGCGTACAGGTATCGCTGCCGATTACCCAGCAGCACCTGCGGCCCGGCAACACGGTCTCCGGCCCGACGCTGATGACGCTGGCCGACACCGGGATGTACCTGGTGCTGCTCTCCCGCATCGGCCCCCAGGCGCTGGCGGTCACCACAAACCTCAACATCAACTTTCTGCGGCGGCCGAGCTGCGAGCTGATCCTGGCGCAGTGCTCATTGTTGAAGCTGGGGCGACGCCTGGCGGTGGGTGAGGTGATCATGAGCGACGCGGATCAGCCGGACGAGCCGCTGGCCCACGCCACGCTGACCTACTCGCTGCCACCTGCCTGAGTGGGGGTCAGCCCGTCCCCGTAAGCCTGGCGGCGTGTGCGCGAGCGTCGCGCGCGAGGGGATCGCTGGGGAAGCTCGCAACGACCTGGCCCAGCAGGCGCAAGCCCTCCTGTGTTCGGCCCAGGCGCTCCGCCAGCAGGCGTCCGCCAAGGTACAGGGCCATGGGCGCGTGCGGGCCCTCCCGCTCCTGCTCAAACGCTCGCAAGCAGGCCAATGCGGCGTCCAGATGGCGGCCCTGCGCGTCCAGCGCCCGCCCCAGGCACAGCTCGTAAGACGGCGCGAGGTCTGGCAGCACGCCCAGCGACTTCAAGTCGTCGTAGGCCACCAGCGCAGACGCGGCGTCGTCGGCGTACAGGGACGAGGACAGCGCTGCATCGGGCTCTGCGGTCAGCCGCGGATAGTCCGCCAGCAGCGGCGTCACCGGCTCGGCGTCCGTGCGCAGCGTCGCCTTGGCCTTACGGCTGGACCGTTTGGGCGCGGCCAGCTCTGCAAAGACGGTTGGGGCGGCCTGTGGCGCGGCCGGCGCCTCAACACGCGGGGGAGGCTCGACCTGCGCAGCCGGCAAGCCGACGGGCGTCTCCCGGGGGCTCAGCAGCTCCGCATAGAGGTCGGGCAGCTCGGCAGGCTCGGGCTCGATCGGCGGCGCCAGGTCCGGCAGCGCGGCCGAAACGGCGTCCGCCAGGTCATCGGGGCCGGACGCGCCGTCGGCTTCCGCCACCGGGTCCGGCTGTCGTGGTTCGGGCGCGTGCTCGGCCGTGCGCTTGGCCTTGACCGTGGGCTCGCTGCTCAGCCGTGGCGGCACGTCAGCGGGACCGCTGAGGTCACCAATAACCGGGTCGCGCTCATCCAGGTCCGGATCGACGAAGCCGCGCCGGCGGCGGGCGTACCCGGGCAGCGTGCCTTCTGTCGGCTCCTCGCTCAGCTCGTACGGGTCTGCGACCTGCGGCGCCGGATCACCGGGATTCATCCAGCTGACCGAGTCCATCTCGGCGGGCCCCGTCTGCAGCGGCTGTGGAACGACCTCGGGCTCGGGGGGCGGCTGGTCGGGCGACGCCAACAGATCTTCGGCCTCGCCGAGGGTCTCCGCCTCGCTCTCGTCGTCCGTCAGCTCGCCCGTCTCCTCCGGCTTCAAGTAGTGGTGGAAGACGTCGGCGCCCTTCGCGGGCTGAGGCGCAGGGATCGCGACCTCAGGCTCAGGCACGTCCACCGGCGCCAGGTCCAGGTTGGGCTCGGCGCCCGCCGCCTGCGAGGAGGCCGGCAGATCGCTGCGATAGTCGACCGGCAGATTGCCCCGACCGTGCAGCTGCTCGGTGTTGTAGCCATCGAAATCGGGCAGAAACGCCGGGCCGTCGTCGGCCTCAGGGCGCTCCTGGTCGGGCGACTCGCCGGTCACCAACTCGGCGACGCGGAACTGCTTCATCCCCATGGCGAACACCACGCCGGCCACGAAGCCGCCGACATGCGCCCAGTAGGCGACGCCGCCCAGGCCTGAGAAGAAGATCGCGTAGAAGAGCTCACCGCCGAACCACAGCGGGATCATGACGGTCGAGGGCGCCCAGAAGGTTCCGGTGCGCGGCATCCCCAGGAAGTACAGATAGAAGAACTTGATCTGGCGGTGGTACAGCGTGACCAGGAAGGCGCCCATCATCCCGGCGACCGCGCCGGACGCGCCGATCATCGGGATGGCACTGCCGGGCGCAAACAGGCCGTGCGCCAGCGCCCCGGCGACCCCGGTAAAGACGAATGCCGCGGCCGTACCGCTGACGCCCCAGTACTCTTCCAGGCTGGACGCGGACGGCCACAGGAAGATCATGTTGAAGATCAGGTGGAGCCAGCCGGCGTGCATGAACATGTGCGCCAGTAGGCCCAGCGTGTTGCGCTTGGCCGGAACGTAGCCGAACCGACGCACCAGGCTCTTTCGCTGTGTCTGCTGCAGCTGATAGACGGCGACGTCGACGCGGTATTGGGCGTTCTTGCGCTCGTAGCTGGGCGAGTTGGACAGCTGGGTGAAGATCTGGATCCGGGTGCTCGCCTGGGTCGGCTCAGACGACGGGTTGGACGCAGCCTGCATCGCCGCCACGACCACGCGCGAGACGGCCGCGTTTTCGTCGCGCACCTCGTTGCGCGCGCGCTCCGGATCCAGGTCGAACTCTGCCACGGCATCCTGGTTCCACCGATAGTGACGGCGCGAGGCCTCGGGCAGCGTGTTGACGAGGTCGTCGGGCAACACGGTGTAGGGGACCGAGCGGTAGGCATCCAGTACGCCGCGAAGCTCCGTCATCTCGGCTTCGGCCTGACGGTTCATGCGCGACGTCGTCAGCACCAAAACCATCAGGCACACGAACACGACTCCGGCCGTAAAGAGTGGGATACGGTCGCGTTGATCCCTGTTTGTACCGACCGGGATGATCAGCATGCGGTCTCTCGGACACCCATTGGATAATTCCATCGGTCCGATCGGGTGCGGACAAAAGGCGTAAACGCCCGGTGACACGAGGACGGGGGTGTCAACGGATGCTGACAGCTTCACGACCCGCCCGGAATGCCCGCTTTAGCTATGATTTCCGTGCATTGAGAGATCCACGCGGACTTGGCACAGGCGGTGCTCTAAGGGTTGGCAGCAAAAATAACCTGCTGACAAGGAGCATGGACATGAACAAGGCAATCTTCGTAGCAATCACCCTCGGTGCGGTCCTCTTAATGACGTCGGTCGCCAGCGCGGCGCCGCCTGTCACCCGCCAGGTCAAACAGAATGCCCGCATCAATCAGGGCGTAAAGAGCGGTCAATTGACGCGCGGCGAGACGGTCCGGCTGCGGGCGCAGCAGGTCCGCATTCAAAACACCAAGCGACGCTTCAAGGCGGACGGAAGGTTCACGCCGCGCGAGCGCCGCAAGGTCAACCGGATGCAGAATCGCGCCAACAAGAACATCTACCGCCTGAAGCACAACCGCCGCACGCGGCGCTAAATCCCACCCCTTATCAATCCGCTGGTCAGGAGCGGTGCGCCTGGGCGTCATACAGGACGTCGCGCACCGCTTCTGACACCAATGGAGGCTGCAGCACCTTGTGCGCGGCCTCGAATGCGCCGCTGAACCGCTGCCCCACGACCGCCACCAGGGCGTGGCGCGACTGGTCCGCCGCCCTGAGCGTCCGGCACATCGCGCCGGCACGCTGGGGATCATCGCGCCCATCCACCACGATCAGGTGAGGCCGCACGTCTCCCACGATCAGGCCCGCCGAGAGCTCGTCAGCGGCCGCGTGCACCGGGCACTCCCGGTCGTAGTGCTCGGCGACGGTCGCCACAAAGCGCACCGTCTCGTCGTGCGGGCTGACGACCACAATGCGCAGCGCCGGATTGATCCGATCCATGGCCAACAGGCTGCGTCGAGAGTCTAGAAACCGCTCGACATCGTCTTCACGCACGCGCCGATGGCCGCCGGTCGTGAAGATCGCCGGCAGCACGCCCGCGTCGACCCAGCGCGCCACGGTTTTGGCCGACACACCGCAGCGCTTAGCCACCTCGCTCGTCGACAGGACCGGCGCGCCGTCGCTCACAGCGCGTCGATCACCGCTCTCGGCGCCACAAGACGGCGCACCTGATACTTGAGCTGCCCGAGCAGCCGCACCACATCCGACACCTCCTCGATGGGCGCCGTACTGCCATCCCGCGTAACGATTCGAATCGACTCGTCCGGCTTGCCGCTGCCCGGACGATAAGGCGAGTAGGCCGTGTCCGCCGAGGAGTCCATGAGGATCGCGTAGTCCGGGTCGAGCCCCATGCCCGCCGCCACGTGACGGGCGCGCGCCATCACCCGATCCCCGGCGTCGCCATCCGGCAGCGGCGCGGTCTTGTACAGACGCCTGCTCGTCAGCCCCCGGGCCAGCGTGCGCAACACGTCATCCTCCTCCGTAGCCCACCGCTTCATCGCAAACCAGACATCCATGTCGTCCAGGTGCGGGATGTCGCGCGGACCATCCAGCTTGCCGCGCACCATCCGGGCCAGCGCCCCGTCCGGGAACCAGGCAAACCCATACGACTCCGCGTCCAGCTGCCGCGCACGCCGGATCGCCGCCTCCAGCATCCGCTCCGCCGCACGCGACGCCTTGTGCAGATAGACCTGCTTGTACATGTGAAAGCGCGCCAGCAGATACCCCTCGACCGCCTCGATCGCGCGGAAGTTCACGCACACGCCGCCCTGCCGGATCTCCAACATGCCGATGATGCGCTCGATATCGAAGACCCCGATCTTCACGCCCGTGGCCAGCCCGTCGCGCAGAATGTAGTCCATGCGATCCGCGTCCAGCTGCGACGACACGATGTGCCTCAGCGGCTCCATCACATTGCGCTTGTCGTAGAAGCCGGCCACGCGCTCAGGCAGCGCCGGATCGTACTGCGACAGCACGGTATGGGGCCCCGTCCCCGGCGTACGAATGAGCGCCACGGTCACCGTTTCATGGTGATAGCCGCCGATGCGCTCGGCCACGTGGCTGAAAGGGCCGTGCCCGAGATCGTGACACAGCGCCGCCGCCACCACCGCCAGGCTCTCCGCGGGATCGCCGTCAGGTCGCAGCTGGTCGTACATCCGACGCGCCAGCGCCGCCACGCCCATCGAGTGCACGAAGCGGCTGTGCTCGGCCCCGTGATAGACCAGGTTTGTGAGTCCCAGCTGGCGAATGCGACGAAGGCGCTGCAGCTCATCGGTCTCGATCAGCGCCAGCAGCGCGCAGTCCTCTTTCGACTGCTTCCGAAACGACATGATGTCGTGCACCGGGTCGCGAAAGAGCTTGGGCTTTTCCATCATGTCTCGCCTTCCAGGATGGCCTCGACGACGGCCTCCTCAGCCTCGAATTGTCGCTCGCGAAGCGCCTGCGCGATCGCCGGGCTCACAAACACGCGGATCTTCTTCACCACCTGCACAAAGTCGTTGTGCACACCGGACACCACGCGACTGAGCTCGTGCAGCGGATAGGTAGTGCACCCCCGCACGCCGTCATATCGCACATCCACCGTCTCCGGGTGATCCTTGTCGCGCGGCGGGGTGTCCACCAGCACATCGCCGGGCTGCGGCGCCTGTCCCGTCAGTCGCCCTAACGCCGCCGAGATCCGCCGCGTGGTGGCCTCGAGTCCCGCGGCATCCAGCGCATAGAGCGTCTCGTAGGCGCGCCTCTTCTCCGGCTCGGCGTACACGCGGCTGTAGGTTGCGATGCGCTTGTGCAGCGACCGCCGGTCCGACGTGATGCCGCTCAGCAGCCTTCTGGCCTCCGAGTCGGCCGGCGCCTCATCCCGGATCCGCGTCAGCAGGGCGTCATCCGACAGCGCCAGCAGCGTCGCCTCCAGCTCCGCCGGGTCCGGCTGCTGCCGCGCCACGTGGTCTGCAAAGGCCGCCTCGATCATCGCGCTTGCCGCCCGCACCGTGTGATGCCAATAGGCCTCCGAGAACATCATGTATCGGCTGAAGACGAACATCTCCGCGGGGATCTTGCCTTTGGCGCGAATCGCGATGGCGTCCTCGGCCTCGTTAAGCGTCAGCGCGCCGATCAGCCGCCCCGCGTCGAAGCTGCGGCCGTACGGCACGCCGAGATGTGCCGAGTCCCGCTGCAGATAGTCCATCTTGTCGGCGTCGATCGCGCTGGAGAGCACGCTGGCCAGAATCCGGTCCGCCTGGGTCGGCTGGTCGCTGTGCTTGACGCGAATGAGCCGCGCCACCCGCACTCGCTCCACGCCCCACTCCGCCTCCAGGAGATCGCCTATCGGGCCGCCCAGCACGCGCGCCGCAATATCCTCGTGTCGCACCGTGTCGCGACCGCGGCGATGCAGCGCCTCCAGGTTGTGGGCAAACGGATAGTGACCGATGTCGTGGCATAGACCGCCCGCCAGCGCCGCCAGCAGATCGGTCTCGCCAACCCCGGCCGCAAACGTCGGATGGCGCAGCAGACTCACCAAAAAGCGCTGGGTATATCCGTAGGCGCCGATCACGTGCTCAAAGCGGCTGTGCGTAGCCCCCGGATACACCAAATGGGTCGGCCCCAGCTGCCGCACGCGCCTCAGCCGCTGAAAGTGGGGATGGTCGATGACCGAGCGCACGCGCGTGGTCAGGTGGACGTCGCGCAGCTCCGGAATGCGCACGGACGGACCGAAGCGGCTCAGCTCCGGCAGCTCGATCCTCGGCATCAGACTCACGGCCGCGTCGTGCCGTCCGGATGGGGATCTGACGGATGCGAGTAGTCCCGATGCGCGGCTTTGGCCGGAAGCCCGGCAAGGCCCCGCACGGCCCGCACGATCTTGTCGTGGTGCCCCGCCCCAAAGAACACGTGCTGGATGACGCCCTGCTTGTCGATGATCCAAACAGTCGGCAGCACGCTGACCACCATCTCGCTGGCGAACTCCCGCTTCGCGTCCACACCGACGCGATAGATCAGCGGACGCTTCTGTAGAAACTCCGCGACGACCTCCGGCTTCTCAGACGACACGCCGACGACCTGCACGCCGTGGCGCGCGTAATCCAGCTGCAGCTGCTCCAGCTCGGGCATGACCCGCTTGCAGGGCCCGCACCACGTCGCCCAATAGTCCACCACCGTGATCTTGCCGGCCGTCCCAGCGCCGTGCAGCGTGATCGCGCCGTCGGACGATCGCACCCCTGCGACGCTGACCTTGGGCATCTTTCGCCCCAGCCACTCCTTGCGAAAGCGGTCACGCATATCCAGCCGCAAGTCCAGCACCACCTTCAGCACCACCGGCTTCGGCTTGCCCTGACGCCGCAAAACCACGGTGATCAGCGTCCCCGGCGGCTTGGCCCCGACGCGCGACACCAGGTCCTTGACGCTCTCCACGTTGCGCCCGTTGAGGGATAAAACAAAGTCACCCGGCTTCACGCCGCTGGTCTCGGCGGGGGAGCGCTTGAACACGCGAACAACCCGAGGCACGGGCCGCGTCACGCGCAGCGCTTTTTGCTCCTCGGGCGTAGCGGCGGCCAATTGGATACCCAACCAGCCCTTCCGCGCCGTTTTCTGAGCCGGCGGCGGGCGCTGCGCGTCGGCGCTCGAGCACACAAGAATGATGCTGATGATGAGGACCCGTTTCACGACGGGAAGCATACGGCTATAGTCGGGGCGTGGCCAACCGGCGGACCATCTTCTGTACCGACTGCGGCGCGCAGTTGAACATCCCGGCGAAAGCGGAGGCCGGCCGAAAAGTGCGGTGCGGCGTCTGCAAGACCATCTTCGTCATCCCGGAGCTGAAGATCGTGGCCGGTAAGGACGACCTCAAAAAGCCGACGGAGGTCGGGTCCTACAACATCGAGGACCTGCCCGACGATCTGCAGGACTACATGGCGTCCCTGCCCGACGACCAGAAGGCGCCGCGCTTTCCCACGCCGGTCACCGGCCTGGACATCCCGTCCGTCGACGACGAGACCGCAGCGCGCACGGCGTTTGACCTGGACAAGAAGAACGCGCCGCGCCGCATCACGGGAGTCGGAATCATCGACACGCAGGCCCTGGAGCAGTTTTTGGAAGAAGACGGGGAAGAGGACGAGTAGCTAACGCTCTGGAATCTCGGCTTCGCCTGTCCGGAAAAACGACGCAAAGAAGTGGCTGACCTGCGCCTTGGCGTCGTCGTGACGCGTCAGCACGAAGTGGCCGTCGTAGTCCTCGGGCTCGTACATGGTCAGGCCCACGGTCACCGCATCACCATTGATCTCAACGTTGCCCTTGAACGGCGCCGGCGCGACCTTGTCGGTCTCCGGATCGGCCTCACCCAGGGCCTGATACCCTGAGAAAGGCTCGCCCTTGGCCACATCGATGGCGGGCTCCGCGATCGTCAGGTTCAGCACGTCCGCCAGCAGCCGAGTGGTTTGCGACGGCGTGTATGTGTCGCCGCGCCCGTAGATCACCATGAGGTTGTGCGCGGGTTTGACCCCCTCGGGTGGGGTCTTGGTCAGCAGCTGGCCGTAGTTGGCGTTGTCCACCGGGTCGAAGAACTGCTGCAGCAAGCTGATCGCCGGATGGTTGATGCCGCCCGGCTCGCGCAGCACCAGAGCGAGCCCGGCCGGGATGTCGACCGGGCTCGTCTTGTTCATCAGGCTCTCGTTCAGCCCGGCGCCCGCGCCGCTCAGGACCGCCGCTCCCACGCTGGGCTCATAGGCCAGGAACAGCGGACCCACCGTCGCGCCCTGAGAGTGGCCCAGATAGCCGATGCGCGCCGGGTCGAGCTTGGTACCCGCCACACCCGCGATGTCGCCCGTCTGGCCCTCGATCCAGTGCACCAGCGAGAAGTTGTCGATGGCGCCCTGATAGACGTTGCCGCGCGCCGCCTTGGGGTTGGCAATGTTGAAGAACAGCACATCCGGCGGCAGCTCGGAGTTGCGTCGGGGCCCGTGCATGGCCGCGTCGATAGTCAGCACGGCCATCCCGCCACCCGAGAGATTGGCCTGCGCCTTGGTCAAGGTCAGCGCCGTCCCGCTCAGCACCGGGCTTCTGAACATCCCGCCCGTGCCGTGCGACACGATGACCACCGGCCAGCCGCCCTCCGGCACCACGCCCTCTTTCGGCACGGTCAACGAGAAGCACACGTCTTCGGTGTGGTCCACCTGGAGGATCCCGGTCGCCGCCAGCTTGATGTCACCGCCGTCGGACGGCTCCAGATACGGCGCCGTACCCTCCTGGAAGACGGGCAGCGTCAGCTTGCCGTGAATCTCGTGAAACGCAGGGCTCGCCGCAGGGCACACGCGCCGGTCGTCCTCGTCGTCCGCGCACGGACTGGTCACGCCTGCATCGCACAGCACGGCCTCCGTCACCGCCGGCACCGGCAGCGTACGCGCGGCCGCCCTGGCCTGCCGGATGATCCGGGTCGTGTCCGTCGTCGTGAAGACCGCCGCTGCAACCACCGAAGAGGCCGGCAGCTCCGCGTCCACCAGATACTGCCTCAGCTTGGCGTATTTCTCCCACGCGGCGGTCAATCGAGAGTCCGCGGGCGCCTCGGCCGCCAGCAGCGCGACCATGTCGGCGTCGGCCGCAAACTCGGGGCTGCTGCCGTTGCAGCCACCGCCCTCGTCGTCCTCGTGGCAGGTCTTCATGCCCTTGAAGATGATCGCCGCATACGTCGTCTTGGGGAGCAGCAGGTCGCTGCCGCCGTTACGCAACAACAGCCAGTTGTTGCACAGAAACTTCTGCTTGCCGTCGCTGGCGGCCCAGACGTAGCCCTTGCCCTGCTTGTACTGCGCCGACTCCTGGTCGATGTTCATCAGCTGCAGGTTGGCGGGCGTGTCGTCGTTGGTGTAATCGACCGAGTCGAAATCCAGCCGCGTGCTGAACCGGAAGAACACGGTGGGCGACGTCCCAAACCCGTCCATGCCGTCAGCCGCCGCCTCCAGCACGCGCGCGACGGGGTCGAAGTCCAGCACGCCCTTGCCCGGCGCCGGATGCGCCTTGGTCATGTCGGAGCCCAGCCGGATGTCGTTGGGGAACGGCAGCCGATAGAACTCGCTCAGCGGCTTCGACCCGGGCACCTCGAAGTGGACACGTGGGTTCTCGTCCGAGATGGCGTCACACTCCACGCCGTCCCAGGACGCCGCCAGCGCCAGGCCCTCGGTCAGCGTGCGGCAGGACGTGTCCTCGCCCTCCCCCGCGCACACGAGCCCGGCGTAGCAGTCGCTGTTCTTGGTGCAGCTCTCGCCCCAGTCCGTCTCGCCGCCCTCGGCGCACGCGCCGACCAGGCCCACGCGGTCGCAGAACAGGCCGCCCTTGCAGTCTTTGTCCAGCCAGCACGGCTCGCCGGCCTCTCCGGCGCCGCCCGGCTGACACTGGATGACGGGCGTGAGGATGCAGTCTGCGTTGGGAAACTCCTCGCTGATGCAGTCCTCGGGTCCCTCACACTGCTTGGCCGGCCCGGCGTTGCAGCGCAAAATGGGCCCGCAATAGGCGTCGTCCACACACTCGGCCGTCACGGTGCACTGCTGCCCGACCACCGACGTACCCGCGGCCTCGCACGCGCCCTGCTCGCACTGCAACCCGACCCGACACTCCGACGTCGTCGTACAGCCGTCGCCGATCCCGGCGCCTACGGGCTCAAACGCGTCCGAAAACGTGATGTCCGGAAAGATGGGCGGCTCCGACGCCTTCTTGCACTGCACGACCAACGTGCAGACGACCACAATGCCCACCAGGCAACGATAAGGATGCAAATCGCTCACGGCGAAAGAGATACCATGGACGCCAGTAGCCCTTCTAGCCTCAATCTGGCGCTGTGGCGCGATGACCGGCTGCTGAGCGTGGTGCTGCGAGGGCGGCGCGTTAGCGCGCACCTTCACCTGAAGTTCGGGGTGGTGCCCCGGGCGAAGGTGAAGGCGCCCTCGCAGCGCCGCGATCAGCGGCCGGTCGCGTGCCACAGTGCTAGATTGAGGCTCAGAACTGTTGGGACACAGTGAACTGGAACCAGCGGCCCCGCTGCGGGAAGTCAACGCCGCCGTACCCCGGTTGAGTGGGCGCCTCGTTGCCCACGTCGGAGATGCGCAGCCCGATGCGGGTCTCGCGCTGCCCCCACAGCTTCAGTCCGGCGGAGGTCACCGCCACATCGAGCAGCGCGTAGCCCGGCAGCGCGTACGACTCGGCCGCCTCCACGATATTCGACTGGCTGGCCCGCCGCTCTGACGCCCAGGTGACAGACAGCGACAGCCGCAGGTACGCCGGGTCGATCCGATAGGCCAGACCGCCACCGCCCATCAGCTGCGGATACTCAAAGACCTCGGTCCCAAACAGCGGGCTCTCCGACTGTGCCGGCGTCCGCTCCGAGCTGTCGTACGCCACAAACGCATACGCCGTCAGCCCGCGCCAGTGATACCGGATATCGGCCTCCAGCCCCAGGCTGTCCACGTCGGTGACGTTCTGCGCCGCCCGATCCGAGCCCAACTGCACAAACTCGACCTTGTCCCGCACCTTGCTCAGATAGCCCGCCACCGAGAGGCTCAGCCCCTCCAGCGGCTGCGCGATCAGCGCCACCTCGTAGGCGTGCGCGTCTTCGGTCCCCAGCGCCGGGTTGCCGACGATGTCACCCGAGTCGATCTTTGGGGTCGGCGCGTACAGATGCAGCGGGGACGGCGCCTTGAACGAGCTGCCCGCCAGCACTTTCAGCGTCAGCTCCTTCAGCGGCTTGAGCACCAGGCCTGCCCGCCCGTTGAACTGCGAGTCGTACAGCGTGTGCTCGTCATAGCGCCCGCCGGCCGTCAGCAGCAGCCAGGGCAGCGGCTTGACCACCGCCTGCACGTACACGCCCAGATTCACAAACGTCTTCTCGTCTTCCCCCGCCTCCCGCACCGACAGCGGCACCGTGCTGCCCACCGGCCCGACGAGGTCGGTCTTGAGCATCTTGTCCACGGTGGTCAGGTCGTACACCACCATGCTCGTGTCCACACCCAGCGTCATCGTCAGCCACTTGGCGGCCGCCCACTGGTACTGCAGATCCGCGTCCAGCGCGTGATAGCCCTCGTCGCGCACAAACGCGTTGAGCGTGCTGCCGGTGTCGATCCGCTCGGCATCTGTCGGCGCACCCGACGCCCAGGCCACGTTGGCGGCGATCCGATGGTCCACGGCAAACGCGCCGCCATACCCCAAGCGCACAAACCCATTCATAACCGACACGCGGTTTGCGTGGGTCAGCACACCGTAGTCCGCAAACTCCTGGTGCGCGTCCAACAGCTGCAGGTGACCGTCCAGCTCCAGCCGATGGTCGTCCCCCAGCTGCACGCCCAGCCGCCGCAGCGCGGACAGCGGCCGGGCCAGATCCTCCTCGCTCGCGGGCGCGGCGTTCACGGGATCCGCGCGCGGTGACGACGTCGGCACCACACGCCCGGATCGATCCGTCTGAGACCACGCCGCCGACGCCAGCGCATCGAATACGCCCGCCCGCACGCCCGCCGACACCTGACCGCCACCCGTATAGCGCCCGTCCGACCCGATGGCGCCCTCACCCTCCACAACCGCATACTGCGCCCTGGACGGGTCGACCGTGATCACGTTGATGACGCCCAGAAACGCGTCCGCGCCGTACAGGGCGCTGGCAGGCCCACGAATCACCTCGATGCGCTCCACCGCCGTCATCGGGATCAGCTCCCGCCCCAGCCAGTTCGTCGTGTCGTATCGATACGCCACCGGCCGCCCGTTCAGCAGCACCTTCAAGACTCTGCTGTTGGCGCGCAGACCACCGGCGACTCCGCGCACGCCGTAGGCCCACGTCACGCCGTCGTGATAGCCGTACAGCCCGGGCACCGACGTCAGCGCCTCCCCCACCGAGCGCCACCCGTGTCGCTCGATCTCGGCCCGGCTGATCACCGAGATGACGGCCGGCGCCTCCAGCAGCGGCTGCGGGGCCCGCGTCGCCGTAATGATCTCCTCTTCCAGCGCAAAGAATGCCTCTTCGCCCTCGAAGTCGTCGTGCTTTGCCTGTGCCTGGGCGTCGTGCACCACAAATGTGAGCACGCTCAGCGCCAACAGCAGGCCATAGGCCCCGTCTTTAACCATCGGTGCTGGATGGTAGTATGATGCGTCCCGTGATCAAAACAGACCGGTACAAACCAGCCCTCTGGGCAGCGTTGGCGCTCTTTGTAGCGACGGCGTGCGGCGGTGATACACGCCCGCCAAAGACGCCGACAAACGGCGATAAGACCGACACGGTGACACAGCCCACCGGCGCCTTCCGCATCGGCGTCATCGTGCCCGAGTCGGGCGCCCTGGCCGCGTTTGGTCCGCCCGTCAAAAACGCGATTCAGTTGGCCGTGACCGAGATCAACGCGGCCGGTGGCGTCGGCGGTAAGAACGTCGAGCTGGCGTTTGCCGACAGCCGCAGCACCCCCGAAGGCGGGCTCGAAGCGGCCGTCGTCCTGGCCAACGATAACGACATCCGCGCCCTGATCGGCGCCCTCAGCTCCGGCGTCACCACCCAGGTGATCACCATCGGCGCAAAAAACAACCTGGCGACCATCTCGCCCGCCTCCACCTCGCCGTCACTGACCACCGACGACACCGCCAACATCTTCTTTCGCACAGTGCCCAGCGACTCCGTTCAGGGCGTGGTCCTTGCCCGCTACGCCTATGAGCAGGGGTACCGCCGAGCCGCCATCATGTATGTGGACAACGCCTACGGCGACAACCTGCAGAAGGTGTTCACGGAGAACTTCGAGACCGTCGGCGCCGCCGACGGCAAGGTCATCAAGCCGCTGCTGCCGCACGAAGAGAGCGACGCCGCCCCCGACTACAGCCGCGACCTGGAGGCCATCGCCGACATGGACCCGCCGGCCGACGTGATCGTGCTGATCACGTACGAGAGCCAGGGAGCGCGCATCCTGCAGGACCATCTGCTCTTCGCCGATAAGATCTCCGCCGACTTCCTACTGGCCGACGGCCTGCGCACCACCGAGCTATCGAAAGAGGCCGGCGCCGACACCCTGGCGGGCATCAAAGGCACCGCGCCCGCCCCGCCGTCGGGTGCCGTCTACGACGCGTTCTTCCAGGCGTTTCAACAGACCCACGGCCAGCCCCCGGGCGCCTTTACCGGGCCCGCGTACGACGCGGTGTACCTTATCGCGCTGGCTGCCGCCAAGGCCGACTCCCTGGCGCGCGAGGCCATCTTGGACCAGCTGCGCGTCATCTCCGCGGCCCCGGGCGAAGCCGTCACGCCGGGCCAGATCCCCGGCCAGATCCCCGAGGGCGAGGTCGACTTCGCCGGCGCCTCAGGCCCGGTTGATTGGGACGCCGCCGGCGATCCCACATCCGCCGTCTACGAGGTGTACGAGTTCCAGCCCGACGGCTCGATCTCGCAGGTCGAGCTGCTCACCGAATAGCGGGAAGCGCCTTCAGCACCGCAGCCGCGGACTTGCCGGCCCAACGCGAGCTGGGCCCGATGCGAATGTGCACATGACTGTCGTGCCCGGGCGACCGCCGCAGCTTCCGCCATACCGGATCGCGCCTCTTGGCCTCGGGCACGGTCTTCAACATGTCCAGAATAGAGCGGTCCACAAACAACGCCTGAAGCGGGATCCCCAGGTTCTTTGCCGCCTTGTGCAGCGCCTGCATCTGGCGCCAGGTGCCCAACGGGTTCAGCGCCGCATCCACCGGGTTGAAGTGATGCAGGTTGCCAAACGTCACGTAGCTCAGGTCCGCGTCGAAGCCCCCCAGATGGCTGGAGTGGTGCGCCTCGTAGTGCAGCAGCCGCCGGCGCACGGTAAAGCCGGCCTCGCCGTCGCTGTCGAAGAGGTAGCGCTCCTCCAGCTTCAGGCTGGTCGGCTTGCGCGGGTCCAGTCTGGCCTCCCGCACCCGCAGCAGGTTGCGCGCATTGACCGCCCGCCGCTTACCCGGGCGAAAGACGGCCTCCATCCACCGGCGCTTAGAGTCGTCGTGCCAGGTCCCGCGGCGCAGCTTGACCCTGGATCCGTCGGGCATCGTGTGCTGCACGCGGTCCCACGCCACCTTCTTGCGCGTTGCCAGGCGCTTGCGCGTACGCTGCAGCAGGCGCTGCACCGAGTCCGACTTGAGAACCAGCCCCGGGCTGAACCGGCGGGTCTCCACGCGGAGCTCGCCGGACTTCGCGCGCCCGGTGATCAGGCGCTCGATCCACACGGGACCGCCGTCGTCCTGAAAGCGCGGGTACTCGTCCATGAAGTCGTCCGGCGGCCGCGGCTGCAGCACACCCCGCTGCCCGAAGCGAATCGTCGCCGCGGCCTTCAAGTCGGCCACCGCTTTGGCCTTGCGATAGTGGACCAGCACGCCCCACCGAATCTGGCCGCACCCCTGCTGGGCGATGTCGCCGATGGTCAGCACCACGTCCGGCAGCTGCTTGCGAAGCAGGCGCAGCGTCTCGGCAAGCAGCGCCGCCATCTCCGGTCGCGCGTGGGTCCTGTCGCGCACGGTGTCGCGCAGCCGCATGGGCGATCCCGCCGCGATGATGTCCTTGATCGAGACCACGTCGCGGCACACCAGCTTTGTCAGCCGCGCCTTCCCGATGCGCCTGGTCTGCTCGACAAGGCCCGCCACGTCTTTGATAGCCTTCCACTGGCTTTGAATGGCCAGTGCTCCGCGGTCGCGCAGCTTGACGGGCGCGGGTGTCCTGGGCGGCGCAACGACCACCAGAATGGTCCAAGCGGCCAGCGCGCTCAATGGGTTTCCAGGTCGGCGGCCGTCACTTCGTACGACGTCCGGCAGAACTCGCAGACCACGGTCTCGGCGCCGCCGGCGTGCAGGCCCTTCAGCTCTTCTTCTGATAGCAGCGTGACCGCATTGACGGCGCGCTCGCGCGAGCAGCGACAGCGGTAGGTGATGGGATCATCGCCGACGTGATGCGGGCGGATCTCGTTGAAGAGCGCCTCCGCGGCGTCGATAGGATCATCGCCCGCGCGAACGAGGTCGTCCCACGGCGCCTTCTCCAGGCACGCGGTGATCTGCGCCAGGTGCTCGCGAGTCGCCCCCGGCAGCGCCTGCACGATCATCCCTCCTGCGCGCAGCAGCTCACCCGTGTCGTCCTGTACCGTAACCAGCGCAAACAGGGTCAGCACCTGCTCCGACTCCAAGACATACTGTTGCAGCGCGTTGGCGATGTGCCCGTCGGTCGCCGGCACATGACTCTCGTATTGGGCGCCGCCGCGCGCGGGCTGGCGCGTCACGCGAATGAGCATGTCGTCGCCCAGAACGGGCGCCGCTGTCGCCTCGGCGTTTTCGATGCGACCGCGCATGCAGGGCCCAGGCCAGACGTCCGCCAGCAGCGTACCCGCTGAGCCGCTGTGCTCGACGGCGCACTGAACGCGATCGATGGGGGACTGTGCCAGTTGAAGCAATGACGTGCCGGTCAGCAGCCGGCCATAGACGTCCGCCACAGCCGGACTGCACTCGGCGAAGCGCACGGCCTCCGCGATGGCGTCCGTGCTGCGGGTCGCCAGGATCCGAAACGTCCCCTCCGCGGTCATCCAGCGCTTGATTCGGTCGATCACGTGTAGGAGGGTGTCGCGTCGGCCGCGGGTCGTCAAGAAGTGACCTTTACACAACAGGCAGGGGCTTATTATCAGTCAACGACGCCCGCTTATCGCGGTTATCGGCAACGGCGACATCCCGCCCGACTCCGCCCACTTTCGTCTGGCGGAGGACGTTGGCCAGTGCCTTGTCGACGCCGGCTATCGGGTGCTCAGCGGTGGGCTGGGCGGCGTGATGGAGGCGGCCTGCCGGGGCGCGCGCCGCTCGACCAACTACCGCAGCGGCGATACGGTAGCGGTGCTCCCCGGGCACGACCCGGCTGCCGCTAATCCTTACATCGACGTGGCGCTCGCGACCGGCCTGGGCGAGGTGCGCAACACCCTGTGCGCTCACGGGGAAGGGGTCATCGCCATCGGCGGCGGCGCCGGCACCCTCAGCGAGCTGGCCTACGCCTGGATGCTGGGGCGGCCCATCGTCGGGCTCAGCATCGGCGGCTGGAGCGCGGAGCTCGCCGGACGGGCTATCGACGGGCGACGGGACGATGTGGTGATGGCGGCGGACACCGCAGAAGAGGCGGTCAGCCTGCTGCGGGCGCGGGTTGAATCGTCGCCATGATCTTCTGCAGCGCCACGGCGTTGCCCTGAGGCGTATTCTCGGGCACCTCGGTCTGTAAAATCACGATGCGCGTGGGAAGCACGGCGAACATGCTGGCCGTGGAGAAGCCGTCGTGCATGCCGGTGTCGACCCAGGCCCACGGCAGGCCGTTGAAGAAGCCGTAGCCGACGTCCACGCCGATCGCGTGTTTTGCCCTGACCTTGGCGGCCAGCTGACTCGCCGCGTGGGCTGAGCCGCCGCCGGCCTCGACGATGCGCACGCGGACGCGCGGACCCTCATCGCCCATCCAGATGACCCAGCGGTCGCCCTGCTCCGAGACCAGCCAGCCCTCCGGCACCCGAAACGACGCCTCGGCCAGGGTGTGCCGCGTCCAGTCGGCCACGCGATCGTCGCCGATGCCCACGTCCAGGTACCGGACATTGCCGGCGCCGGCGATGGTAAACAGGCGCGGGCTCAGCGGGACACAGCCCTCTGCGGGCGTCTCGTGCAGCTCCCATGCGCGACTGACCATGAAGGACGCGGCCGAGCGATCGCGGATATCGCAGAACGTGACCATGTCGGACCGCGGTGCGCACGCGAGCAGCTTCTTGACGATGCCGCCGCTCGCCTCCTGCATGGCCTCGATCATCGCGGTGTGGCCGTCGGGCGCCCGAAGCATGGCGGGCGCGAGACCCTCTTCCTGCACCGTTAGCACCCGCCCGCCCATCACGGCCTCGTCGAGCGGGGCGAGGGTCAGGTTGGGAATGACCGCCTTCATGTTCTTGATCGCCTGCTCGGCGACGGTCGCGGCGTCGATTCCGAGCCCGGCCAGGTCACGCTTGAACACCCGGCGCCCGGCCTCCACGTCGGCATAGTCAAACTCGACGCGCAGGCCGTCCAGCCAGGGCTGCGACGCGACGATCAGATCGGGAACGGGCGTGGCCCCGCGGACCAGCTTATCCTGCTCCGGAAGGTCGGGTTGGACGGTGGGAAAGACGCGACTGAGCACCTCTTGATCATCAAAGCTGGGCAGGAAATGCGCGTCGACACGGGACTTCACCAGGTTGCAGAAGCTGCCGGCGATCGGGCCCCACATCGAGCGGTCCTCGCGCACGCACGCCTCGGCCACCGCCAGCGCGTCGATCGACCCGTCCAACCCCTCCATGCGGATGGCGATGCGGTCGCCATCCAGCGCAACCTCGGCGCCCGGGAGCAGCTCGACCAGCCGATCACGAACGCGGGGCGCCAGCGACCGCTTCAGCTTGGAGATATTATAGCTCACGCGGGCCGATGACTCCTTCCGTGGACGGCTCGTTCAAAGTCGGATTCTGGGCTAAGTTAGCCGAGAGGTAAAGCCGACCCTATGACGCTCGAGGTCATACACGCCGATAATCACGTGCTGGTCGTCATCAAACCGGCTGGGCTGCTCAGCCAGGGTGACGTCACCGGCGACCCATGCGCGCTTGAGCAGGCGCGCGCGTGGATCAAGAGAGAGTACGACAAACCCGGCAACGTCTTCTGCGGGCTGGTCCATCGCCTGGACCGGCCCGTCGAGGGTGTCATGGTGTTCGCCCGCACATCCAAGGCGGCGTCGCGCTTATCCGACCAGCTCCGAAAGCGGACGGTCGAGAAGGTCTACCGGGCGCTGGTGCACGGCCGCCCGCAGCCGCAGGCGCGCCTCGTGGACACGCTGGACGGCAAACGCTGCGAGCTGGACTACACGCTGCTGGAGACGGCCAACGGCCGGTCGCTGCTGGAGGTGCGGCCGCTGACGGGACGCAAGCATCAGATCCGGCGCCAGCTCTCGATGGCGCGCTGCCCGATCGTGGGCGACCTACGCTATGGGGCCCGCGCGCCGCTGCCGAACAAGGCAATCGCGCTGTACGCGTATCGTCTTGCGTTCGATCACCCCACGCGCTCAGAGCGCTGCACGTTCACGTGCCCCCAACCGCGGTGGTGGCCCGTCTGATCTCTGGTGGTTTCCCCGGCCACTTTCTCCACTTTTAGCTGTACATTTTTCGTCGTACGGTATTAAATAGGCGTATGGCTCTTTCGGGTGGGAGGGCCAGGTTACCCGGGGGGGAAACCAATGACATTGTTGGTGGTTGTTGCGGCGCTTGTCGTCGCCTTCGCGCTGGTGTGTCCGGCTGCCGATGCCGTGGGTGCAGACCTGAGGCTGGACAGCGCCGGAAAAGCACGGCGGGCTGATCTGCACGCTAAATATGGACCCGGCGGCATGGCGGATCTTGTCTTTCACGGCCAGGTGCGCGTCGGCATGAGCTGCGAGATGGTGGCCGATGCGCTCGGCCGGCCGATCACAGTACAGCGCTCGACGGACGCCCCTGGTCCGCCGGTGGAGGTCTGGACTTTCGCACCGGGTGTAGGGAGGCGGACACCCACCGCCGTGCGCTTCGAGGACGGCAAGCTGGCGCAGTGGAGCACCCGCCCCTGAGGGTCTTCCAATGTGAGCCGTGATACTCTCACCGGGCTCCGATGCAGAGATGGTTCCCAGCGCTGGCTGTGGCGCTCACGCTTGCGGTTTTGGCGCAGAGCGCACCGGCCACGGCACAGACACCGCCAACCGCGGCAGAGGCCGCTTATCTGCGCGCCCGGCAGGCATTCGAAAAGCACGACTATCAGGAAGCCCGACGCTGGCTGGAAGAGGCGCTCAAGCACGACCAGCGCGCTGTTTACGTCTACAACCTGGCCCGCGTTCAGCAGCTGCTGGGGCAATTTGCTAACGCGCGACGCAGTTTCCTGCGCGTGACGGCCATGCCGGATGTGGACGCAGATCTCAGGCGGCTGGCCGAGCAGCAGGGCGCTGAGCTGCGCGACAAGGCGACCGTCGCGGTGCTGCGCGCCGCGGATCCGGCGAATGCTCCGCTGCTGCAAGTGGACGGGCGTTTGTTGGCGGACGCGTCGGTCGACACCGATCTCGAAGCGGGCGAGCACCAGCTGTGCGTGATCAAAGCGGCGGGGGCACGTGTGCGGTGCGTGCGGCGCTCGTTGCCGACGGGCGTACGCACGACGTGGCCTCTGGCTGATGCGGCGGCCGAGCACGGGACGCTGACTTGGTCGCCACAGGCGGACGCCAAAACACTGGCGCTCAACGGCCACGTGCTGCTGGTAGACCTGACCACGCTGCGTCGCGTCGAGGTCGATGCCGGACGCCACGAGATCCGCGTCACGAACGCGGCAGGCGAGACCAAGACCACACTAGTGAGCGTGTTGCCGGGCGGGAGTGTCGCGATCGGCGCGCCGGCTAAGACGCCGTTCAAGGTTGCCGACGGCGGCGTTTTGCGGGCGGACCCGCCGTCGAGCCCCGGGGCCTGGCCGTGGGTCGTGGCCGGCCTGGGCGGCGCGAGCCTGGCGGCCGGCGTGGCGCTGATGGTGTCCGCCGAGGCCGTGCGGTCTCCAGAGACCTCCGGCGACGTGATCACCGGCGTCAGCCAGCGGGATCACCCCGACGACTGGGAGGATGCGCGCGGCCGCTGGTATGCAGGCATCTCTCTAGTCAGCGTCGGCGGAGCAGCGGCTGTGAGCGGCCTCGCCTGGTGGTTGGCGACGCGCGGCACGCCCGGTGACGATGCCGCGACACCGGCCGTGTGGGTCGCGCCGTGGCAAGGCGGCATCGCTGCTGGAGGCCGCTTCTGATCCGCTATGGCCCATGGCTGGCGGCGGCGCTCACAGGCCTGGTCAGCGGCTGCTTCGGTGATCTGGACCCAACCGAGGCGGTCTATGCGTGCAAGGGGGATGAGGAGTGCCTCGACGGCTGGCGGTGCGTGTCGTCGGATAGCGGCGTCCGCGTGTGCAAAGAGCCGGAGGAGGACGTCGAGTCCACAGCCGATGCAGAGGTGACCGCGCCGCCCCTGGATGTACCGGACGTACCCGACGTACCGGACGTACCGGACGTACCGGACGTGCCCGACTTCCCGGACGCGGCTGTGGTGGCCGACGAGGGCGCGCCACCCCCGGACATTATCGAGGACCAGGGCCAACCGCCCGTCGATGAGGGCGAGGGCCCGCCTGACGCGGACAAGCCCGATGAGGGAGACGACCCGCCGGACACGCCCGACGTGGTCGAAGACATACCTGATCTCGCACAGCCTCCTGAAGACCTCGCCGACACGGCAGAGTGTGTTGAGGACTGCCCGTGCACGACCAGCGCCGACTGCGGTGATGGACTGGCGTGCTTGATAATCGGCGCGGAGGGCGAGCCCACGTGTCTGCCCGCCACCGAGAAGCTGTGCCAGCCGTGCTCGACGAACGCCGACTGCACAGACGTGGCCGGACCGGGCGCCGACACGGCAGAGTGCGTGTCGTACGGGGCCGCCGGCAGCTTTTGCGGATTGCCCTGCGACACCGGCAGCTGTCCCGAAGGGTTCATCTGCGGCTCGGGCCAATGCAAGGCGAAAAGCGACCCGTGCACATGCTCCACCCTGTCGGCCGCGGCAGGGCTCTTCACGGCGTGCGTGGTCAGCAGCGACTCCGGGAAGTGTACCGGCAAGCGCGTGTGCACCCTGCAGGGCCTGACAGACTGCGATGCTCCGACCCCGACGGAGGAGATCTGCGACGGCATAGACAACGACTGCGACGATCAGACTATTGACGGCCCGTGCAGCGCCGGCCAATGCCAGACGGCAACGTGCCTGGGTGTCGACGGCTGCTCCGTGGATAACAAGAACAACGGCCTCGCCTGTGACGACGGCAGCGAGGACACCGATGCCGATCAATGCCTGGACGGCGTCTGCGTGGGCACACCGCTCGGCCCGTGCGCCAAAGCCGCGCTGTGCCTCGACTTCGACGAGCACCCGACGCCGGCGGACTACACGACATTCACCGACGCGTCGGTCCCGGCCAGCGACGGGCATGGCACGGGCGTACTGCGCGTCGACGGCAAGATCGGACGCGCGGTGCGCTTTGACGGCGACGACCGCATCGACTTCGTGGATAGCAGCGCGGGAGCGTTCGACGCGTCCTTCACGGTCGCGATGTGGGCACGGCTTCCGACTCAGCCGGCGTCGAGCGGCCTGCAGGTGCTGGCGCGGTACGGCGCCGTCGGCCAGCCGGCGGTCTGGTCTGTCGAAGTGTGGCCGCTTCTCAATGTGGTCAGAGCCTGCCGCGCGGGCGACTGCACAACCATTGACGTGGACACGGTGGCCGGGCGGTGGGTCCACCTGGCAGCCGTGTACGACGAGGACGCGGCGACGCTCTCGCTGTTTGTGGACGGCGACATCGCCGCACCCGGCTCATCGAAGACCCCGCTCCCGTCCGGCGAAGACCCGATGGTGCTCACGATCGGCGCCGGCGCCGGAGAGCCGATCGCCGACGCTCTGCATGGAGAGATCGACGAGCTGCGTCTCACCGCTGAAGCGTTGCCGCCCGCCAAGCTGGGCGCGGGGCCCGCCCCGACGCTGACCGACGACGACATGTCTCTGGTCCGGGCCGGCTCGTTCCCGCAGGGTGCGGCCGAGGGCGACTGCGTCCCCGCTGACGGCGCGCCGTGCAAAGCGGAGCTGCCTGCCCGGGAGGTGGTGCTGTCGGCGTACGCCATCGATCGACACGAGGTGAGCATCGGCACCTACCAGGCGTTCTTGGATGCCCAGGACCCGCCCGACCCGGCGCTGCAGCCCGCGACCGGCGGGGCCTGCACCATAGACAAGGCGGCGTCCGGTTCGGCCCTGCCGGTAAACTGCTTGTCCTATGTCGCGGCCGCGACGTTTTGCCGGACCGCCGGCAAGCGGCTGTGTACGGAGTCGGAGTGGGAGCACGCCGCCAAAGGGCTGCTGCAGCGCACCTGGCCCTGGTCCGACCTGTCCGACGAGCCGACGACCTCGCTGGCCAACTACGAGGACACATTTGGCGAGGCGACGCCCGTCGGAGTCGGAGAGTATGCAGAGGGTCAGTCGGCGGTCGGCGCCTTGAACATGGCGGGCAACGTGCGCGAGTGGGTGCGAGACTGGTACTCGGTCGACTACTACGGGAGCCCGTACGCGGCGGACGGGCCGCAGCGAGACCCTCACGGCGCGTGTGATCCCGGACTGGCGACGTGCGAGGTCAGCAACGGCCTGCGCAGCGTGCGGGGCGGCGGCTACAACGACGCGCTGGAGGATCTCCGCACAGCGCGCCGGTTCGGCGAAAACCCAACCGCTACGGACCCGCGGGTTGGGTTTCGCTGCTGCCGAGCCCGCGAGACCGTGGCGCATTACGAGTTTGAGCAGACCGAGATCCTCGATACGTCGGGCTACGGCCACCACGGCGTGGCCAAACCGGGGCTGAGCGTGATCGACGGCAAGCGTGGCGCCGATGACCCCGACGCCGGAGTGGCGGCGGGCCTGGCGGGCTTCGACAAGAGCAGCGTACTGATCACCGGCGGCCCTGCCCTGCACGGACTGACGCAGCTGACCATCGAGGCCTGGGTGCGGCCAGCTGCGACGGGCCTCGGCACCATCGCCATGGCACGTGGTCAGGATGCAGTCCACTGGTCGCTGGCCGTTGTCGACGGCTCGCCGGCGGTGCTGGCGGTGGAGGTGCTGGGGGTCACGCTGGAGGCGGAAATAACGCTCACCGAGGATCGCTGGGCGCACGTGGCGGCCACATTCGACGGCGCTGTGGCGCGCTTGTACCACAACGGCCAGGAGCTGTTGGAGACCGAGACCTTCGGACCGCAGGTGGTCTCCGGTGGCCCGGTGATTCGACTGGGATGTGCGGTCGCGGACGACGGCGATCAATGCGTGCCGGCAAGCGGCTGGACGGGCGCGCTGGACGACGTGCGGGTCTCCAATTTTGCGCGGACGGCCGCCCAGCTGCGGGCGTTCCCGACGCAGGCCTGCGACTTTACGCAGGTCGGCAGCGACGGCGCCGAGATGTGCCGGATACCCGCCGGGTCCTATCGCATGGGGCACCCGGACAAGGCCGCGCCGGACGAGCAGCAGCCGGACCACCGTGTGCCGTTGACCGCGTTCTACATCGATAGGCGGGAGGTGACGCACGGGCGATTTGCGGCCTTCGTGAAGGCGTCGGGGGCCGACTGGGCGCCGAGCAAGCTGGCCGCCAAATGTGACCAGGTGGACTACCTGGCCGGCTGGAGCGGGGACAGCCCACCACCGTCGATCGAGGCCCTGCCGGTGACGCACCTGTGCTGGAGTGCGGCCGCGGCGTACTGTGCATGGGCGGGCAAGGTGCTTCCGACCGAGGCGCGGTGGGAGCGGGCAGCCAAGGGCCTGATGCACAGGACCTTCCCATGGGGCGAGGACGCACCGAGCCAGTCGCTGGCCAACATCGAGCCGGATCTCGAGGCGCGTCAGCCGGGCGCATACCCGGCCGGTACCTCGCCGTATGGGGTGCTTGATCTGGCGGGCAACGTGGCCGAATGGGCCCAGGATTATTACGATCCAGGCTGGTACTCGAAAGAAGCGCTGGCCACGAGCGTCGACCCTGTCAACGATGTTCCGTCCACACGCAGCGTCCGCGGCGCGGCATGGAGCCCTAAAAGTGAGGAGAAGCTATGGACCACCTGGCGGGATGGGATTTCGCAATCGGCGAACGATCCGACGGTCGGCTTTCGATGCGCGTGGCCGCCATGAGATGGCGTCTCCTGGTCGCTTGTGTGCCGTGCTGGCTTCTGGCGTGTAGCACCACACCTGAGACGCCGCCCCAGGCGGTGGACGCGCCGGTCGCTGAGGTGACCGACGCCGCGGTGGATGTGCCGGTGGATGTGCCGGCTGATGTCGCCGATATAGCGGACGTCCCAGACACGCCGGAAAACGTGGACGTGCCGCCGATGCCGGATGAGCCGCCGCCCCCTGATGTGCCGCCGCCGTGCGAGGGCGAGGTCGGCTGCGCCTGCGAGAAAAACGCCGACTGCCTTGCTGAAGCGTGCGTTGAGGGCGCGGACGGCGGCAAGGTCTGTGCAGGCGCGTGCGAGCTCTCGGCCGACTGCCCTGAACCGCTCCTCTGCCTGCCGTCCGGGGCGCCGGTCCCGGGCCTGCTGTGCCTGCCCCCGGCCGCTCGACTCTGCCAGCCGTGCAGCGCGGATTCGGATTGCCAGGAGGCCGAGGCCTCGCTGGGAGCGGGTGCGTGCGTGAGCTATGGCGATGCCGGCAGCTTCTGCGGTGTCTTCTGTGGCGAAGACGGGGCCTGTCCGGCGGATTTCGCCTGCCAGAACGTGGACACCGTGGACGGTCAGAAATCCGCGCAGTGCATGCGAGAGGCCGGTGACTGCGCCTGCTCGTCGCTCTCCGTGCTGCTGGCGCTCTCGACGACCTGCCTCAGCTCGACGGCTGACGGCTCCTGCGCCGGAGAGCGGTACTGCCAGTTTGGGGGTTTGTCCGCGTGCGACGCGCCCCAGCCCACGCCGGAGATCTGCGACGGTGTCGACAACAACTGCAACGCCGAGATCGACGAGGCGGCTGACTGTGACGACGCCAACCCGTGCACTACCGACAGCTGCGACGGCGAGGCGGGCTGCCAGAACAGCCCCAACACCGAGCCGTGCGAGGACGGCGACGCCTGCACTGTCGGCGACGTGTGCGCGGACGGCGGCTGCGCCCCGGGAGAGGCCGCCGTCTGCGAGGACGGCAACGACTGCACAAACGACGACTGCGATGCAACGACCGGCTGTACGGCGACGCCGAACACCGCGTCTTGCGACGACGGCGACGACTGCACCACTTCGGATGCGTGCGCCGACAGCGCGTGCGTCGGGGGCGCGGCGGTCAACTGTGACGACGGGCTGCTGTGCACCGACGACAGCTGCATCCCCGCGTCGGGCTGCGCCTGGGTGCCCAACGCCGCGGCCTGCGATGACTCAGACGCGTGCACCAGCGACGACGCCTGTGTCGATGGCGCCTGTCAGGGAGGCGCCCCTATCGCGTGCAACGACGACAACCCATGCACAGACGACGCCTGCCTGCCGGGGTCCGGATGCGCTTACGTACCCAACACCCAGCCGTGTGATGACGGCGCGTTCTGCACGGACGCAGACATGTGCTCAGGGGGTGCCTGCGTGCCCGGGCCGCCGCTGAACTGCGGGGCCCTCGACGCCTGCCAGGTGTCGGTCACGTGTGACGACGACCTGGACGAGTGCGCGGTGGAGACCGCCCCAGACGGCACGTCGTGTAATGACGGCGACAGCTGTACGGTCGACGACACCTGCGCCGCGGGCGACTGCGTGGCCGGGGCGCCTTATGACGGCTGCCCGGTCAGCCAGGACGACTGCCTCGCGTACGCCTGCCAGAGCCAGGGCCCGGAGCAGCAGCCAAAGTGCGTGTTGGGTCCGCTTCCGGCCGGCTCCGAGTGCCAGGACGGGCTCTTCTGCACCGTGGACGACGCGTGCAACGCCGCCGGCGAGTGTGAACCGGGCGCGCCCCGCGACTGCTCGGACGCAGCGGTCATCTGCCAGACAGGTGTGTGCGACGACGAAGACGACGTGTGCAAGGCCGCTCAGGCCGTGGACAAGACGCCGTGCGACGACGGCGACCCCTGCACCGTGGACTCGCTGTGTCTGGCCGGGGTCTGCGCCGTCCAGGGCTGGGCCTGCGCGGACCATCAGATCAGCGTGTTCGACAGCGTGGAGGGCGCCACCACGCCGGATCTGGCGTCGGTCGGGGACGGTCGCTTTGTCGCGGCCTGGTACGCTAAAGGCGGAACCGACGTGCGCGCGCGGGCGGTCAATCGTTACATGGGGCTCGAGGACACGTCTCAGCAGACTCCGGCCGGCGGCTCCAGCCGTCGCGAAGTCCAGGTAGCCGCGCTGGCGGACGGCGGCGCAGTCACCGGCTTCATTGTGCGCAAGCTGTCGTACAAGAACACGCCGGACCCGTGCAAGCAGTGCTGCATCTCCAACGACCCCAAATGCAAAGCGGACCCCTGCCCTAATTGGAAGCTGCTGGGCGACGGCTGCAAGAAGTGCGACGGCAGCGCACCAAACTGCGGCAACACGTGCAATCAGACCATTCACAAGGGCTCAATCCTGCGCGAGGAGCGGGTCACGCTGGTGTGGCGCGACGCCAACAACAACATCGTGGCGGGCCCGCTGAATGTGTTGAAGAAGGACGACTTCTCCAAAAGCTGGGGAAACATCTGCAACCAACCGGGCAACCCGGGCCACAGCGTGGATATTCATGATCTGCGGCTGACCGGGCTCGGCGACGGTCGCACCGTCATGCTGGTGACCTTCGGCGGCGTGCCGACGGGGCGCCTTTTGTCTCCGACGGGCACCGTGGAGCTGAACCTGTCGCTGGGGTGGACAAGCTCGGCGGGGCACGATGTCGCGGCGCTGGACGACACGTCATTTGTGGTGGTTTGGAGCGACGGCAAGGTGATCCGGGCTCAGCCGTACACGTCCGCGGGGGTGGCCGCGGGCCCGCAGATCATCGTGGCGGCGGATAACGGCGCGACACAGGTAGAGCCCTCGGCGGTCGGGCTTCCGGGCACGGGTGGACGGTTCGCGGTCGGCTGGGAGACGAACGTGACCGGCGACTGGGATATCCGCACGCAAGTGGCCAAGATCGGCGGGCTGATCGGGCCGCAGATCGTCGCAAACACGGTGGCCGCCGGACAACAGCGCATGGCGTCGGTTGGCGCCTTTGACAGCGGCGGCTTCGTGGTGGCCTGGGAGGACGACCACGGGCAGGACGGTGACGGTGACGGCATCTTTGCGCGCTTCCTTGGCAAGGGCGGCGAGCCGGTGACCCAGCAGCGGCAGATCAACATCGGATCCGGCGGTGATCAGCAGCTGCCGGTGGCCGTGGGGCTGGACGATGGGCGAGCGATCATCGCGTGGCGAAACCCCGCGGGACATGTGCTGGCGCGCGGCTTCGACGCCGGTGGAAGCTCCGTCGAGATCGCGCCTGAGCGCGTGATAGCGGCCGCAGATGACGTCTCGTCCGACTCTCCACGCGCCGCCGCCACGCCCGGTGGAGGCGCGCTGGTCGCATATCGCAGCTCGGGTGACAGCGGCGCCACCGCAGCCGTCTGGGTTCAGCGCTACGCCGCAGACGAGCAGCCGGCGGGTGCCCCCACAAGCCTGGGCGCGGCAACGCAGACGGGCAACCTGGGCCTGGGCTCTCAGCCGGACATTGCTACGGACGCGACCGGAGCCGCGATCGTCGTATGGGACCCGTACGGTCTGGACGGCGAGTTCGAGGGGATCTTCGGCATTCGGCTGACCGCGGCCGGCGCGCTGACTGGAAGCGCGCTCCAGATCAATCAGTACACGCTGAGCACGCAAAACGCGCCGGCGGTGGCGCGCGCGCTGGACGGCCGGTTCGCCGTGGCCTGGACATCTCTGACGCAGCCCGGCGGGGACGGCACGGACGTCATGCTGCGCTGCTACTCGGCGGACGCCAGCCCGCTGTCCGAGGAGGTCTTCGCCCACCCGGTCGTCACCAAGAATCAACAGACGCCACGACTGGCCGCGTTCAACGATCTGACCAAACGGTTTGTGGCGGTGTGGATGTCGCGCGACATGCCCGGCGACCCGGGCTGGGGTATCCAGGCGCGCATCTTTGACGAGAAGTGCCAGCCGACTGGCGAGCCGTTCCAGATCAATGGCGACACCACGGGCGACCAGCACACGCCTCATGTGGCGACGGCGCTGCAGGTCGGCGGCGGCTTCACAGTTGGCTGGACCGGGGTCGACGCCTCCGGGGCCGGCGCGTTCGCCCGACGGTTTGACTCGGACGGGCTACAGCAGGGCGGCGAGCTTCAGCTCAACACCTTCGTGAGCAACGGCCAGTGGGTCGGAGACATCGCGAGCTACCCGTCGGGCGCGATGCTCGTCGGCTGGAGAAGCGGGGGCGAGGACGGCAGCACCGCCGTGGTCCTCCGGGGGCTCTCCGCCAAAGGCGAGGCAGCGGGTCTGCCATTCATCGCCAACCCCACCTTCTCGGGCGAGCAGAGTCGCCCGTCCGTTAGCGTTCTGAGCACCGGCAAGACGCTGCTGTTGTGGCAAAACAAGCCGGGCGCCGTCTCACAGGTCCTGGGTCGGTGGCTTTCCGCGCCGTGAGCCAACGTTTGTTGCGATGCTCGCAAACGGACCGATAGAGTATCGGTGATGCTGCGTCGCGCTCTCCCCGCTTATCTCATGCTCGCTGCCGGCCTGCTTTTGGCCGCGCGCGCGGACGCGTCGCAGGTGCTGTATGGCAGCTTGGACGAGCTGACCGATGAGGCCGATGTCGTTGTGTTTGGGACCGTCTCTCGCGTCGAGATGGGACCGGATCCGCTGGTGCCGGGGCGCTTTCGCACACGCGTGGAGGTCTCGCCACACGAGCGCTTGAAAGGCACACAGAGCGGCAGCGTGTCGTTTGTCGTGCCCGGCGGAACCTACGGTGGATATCTGTATCGGGTCGCAGGGGCGCCGTCGTTCCAGCGCGGCGACCAGGTCGTCGTACTGCTGTACCGGCAGCCGACCGGGAGACTGGCTCCGCTGGGGCTCTCGCTGGGCGTGTATGTGGTGCAGTCCGGCCCTCTCGCAGAGCCGATCGCGACGAGCGACCGTCGCGGGCTGGCCCTGCGCGTGCGCGATCCTGCCGGACGCTTGACCCGGGCTCCGCAGGCGATGCACGTGGATACCCGTCCGTTGAAGCACCTGCTGGCTGCGATTCGCCGCCGGGTGGAGGCGGGGCGATGAGAGCGACCCTGCCGGTGCTGTTGCTTACACTCGCGGTCGTGACGGTCGATCGCCCCGCGGCGGCCTGGACCGCGTTCATCACTGACGAGGGCCACCCCACGCGCTGGGCGGCTCGAGAGCTGACCTTTGTTTTTGACAGTGCGGGCCCCGAGGAGCTGGGGCTGCAGGCGTGGATCGACCTGACTCGCGCGTCCGCCGAGCCCTGGTCCGACCTGGAGTGCGCGTCCGGACCCAGACCGTTCGACTTCACGATGGGCGGGGTCGTCGAGGGCCGGTCGCTTGGCTTCGTCCCGGACCAGCCCAACGAGAATCTGATCATGTGGATCCACTCCGAGACCGAGTGGCTCACGCGAAATACGCCGCGCGACATCGCCGTCACCGGCGATATGGTCATGGTCTCGACCGGCGAAATCCTCGACTCGGATATCGAGTTCAACGACGCCATGTTCGAGTTTTCGGACGACCCGGGCCCCGGCCAGGTGGACGTGCTCAACACCATGGTTCACGAGCTGGGCCATGCGCTGGGGCTGGACCACTCGATCGAGCCCCATGCAACGATGTTCTTTCAAGCGGAGCTGGGCGAGACGTACAAGCGCGACCTCACGCAGGACGACGTGGACGGCTACTGCGCGCTGTACGGACGCCTGGGTACGGCCAGCTTCGAGCTGGTCATGGAAGGGCCGCCGCCAGTCGCGCCGCCTCCGGCAGGGGGCTGCTCGGCGGACCGACAGACGCGGAGCACCTCGGGACCAGTCCTCGGGTGGCTGCTGCTGCTCGGACTGGCCGTGCTCCGGCGCCGCGCCACCGCTTGATCGGTCCGATGACACAAACACTGGTCGCCTGCGCCCTGCTGGCGGCAGCGAGCGCGGGCTGTACCGAAGAACCAGCGCCGACGCCGACGACAACCGACTCCGGTCCGGTCGACGAGCCCGACACCACGCCCCTCGATACGGCCCCCCTTACCACACCGGATGTCCCCGATGTCCCCGACACCAGCGCACCGCCCGAGCCGCAGGTGTGCGAGCTCGGATCCCCTGCCCCGCTGCCGGTGCCGGTGGGCAGCAATCCGGGCGCCGCGTCACCCTTCGAAAAGGCCGACAACCCCAACGAGATCCTGGGCGCGCTTCAGGATCCGACGGCGCTTCAACCGACCACCGCGGTGTGGGCGCCGGACTACGGCGTGGATCTCGCCGCCGCGACGTTCGACGTCCACGTGCCGCCCGGATACGACGGCTCGGCGCCGTACGGCCTGATCGCCTTCATCAATGCGGGCGACAACGGCGGCAAACCACCCAACCACCTGCTGCCCCTGCTGGAGGAGCAGCGGCTGCTGTGGGTGGCGCCCGACAAGGTCGGCAACTCGGTGTACTCGGTGATCCGCATGGGCTGGACCCACATGGCCGTGCTGCGCATGAAGGAGCTCTTCAATGTGGACCCGGCGCGCATCTTTGCCATGGGCAAGTCCGGCGGCGCGCGCCACGCCAACCTGATGATGTTTCAGCATCCCGAGACCTACTCGGCGGTGCTCGCGTGGTGCGGCGCGCATTACTTTCAGGAGGTTGAGCAGGCCTTCGAAACCAAGGAGCCGGACGGCCACTACGAGTTCTGGGCGCCCCAGTTCATCCCGAGCACCCCCACGAACTTCGCGGACCACATCGCGGGCTTTGGTCAGCGCTTCTCGCTGATGACCAGCGACGGCGACTTTCGCGAGGGCGACCTCATGAACATCTATCACTTCGGCTACCTGACCGACGGCCTTCCAGCACGCTTTTTGGACACCGCGGGCGGCCACTGCGTGCAGAACGCCGACCACATGCGCAGCGCCGTCGCCTTTGCCGACCACCCGCTGCACGTGCGCGTGGACGACCCGTTCGACGCCGACAAACCCAACGCCGGCGCCGGATACATCACACGTGACGGCGAGCCTGTGCGCGCTGACGGCGTTTTGGCGCTCACAGCTCCTGCGGCGATCACCGCCCGGGACCGCATCGTGTGGAACGACCGCTTCGGCGCGACCATCCACACGCGCGTCGACCGCGGCGACGACGACACCGGGACCGCGGTGCTGGAGCTGCTCCAATTGAACGAGGCAGCCGCCGGGCTGATCGTGACAATCGACGGCAACCTTCGGGTCGCCACCACCGACGGCGTCACTCTATTGGACGCGGAGCTTACCGAGCCCGGCTCGCTCGGCCTGACGATCGATCTGTGGGACACCGAGCTGCACGTGGTAACGGATCAGGCGCTAACGGGCACCACGCTCTTGAACGACAAACGGACGGCGATCGTGCGCTGGAAAGAGGCCGGCGTTCAGTGGGCTGCGGCGCCCGAGGGCAGCGCGCTGACCCTGAGGGCGACCGAGGGCACCGCGCGCTTCCAGCACCTCAAAGTGTTGGACGGGACGGGCCTGTCCTGTCCTTAGTAGCCTTTGAGGCGCGCCCAGCGGTCGCGGTGGAAGGCCGCGTCGCCAAATGTGACCTCGGCCGCTCGCGCCCGCTTCATGTACATGCCGATGTCGTACTCCTCGGTCATGCCCACACCGCCGAACATCTGCACGCCCTCGTTGGCGACCAGCACGTAGGCGTCCGAGCAGCGGGCCTTGGCCATGGACGCCAGCAGGGGGACGTCGCTCTTGCCGCGGTCCAGCGCTCGGGCGGCCCCGGCGACCGCCGATCGCGCCAGGGTCACCTCCAGAAACACGCGCGCCGCGCGATGCTTCAGCGCCTGGAACGACCCGATGGCCACACCGAATTGACGGCGCTGGCGCAGGTGGGTCAGCGTGTCTTCAAACGCCTGGCCCATGCCGCCCAGCATCTCCGCGCACAGCCCGATCGTGGCTCGGTCGGTGACCGCGTCGAGCACCGCGCCGTCGATCAGCTGTGACTCGTCCACGGCCACATCTTCAAAAGCGACCAGCGCCGCGTTTCGCCCATCGACCCGAGCCTGTCGCGTGATTTTGACGCCCGGTGCGCCCGGATCGATCAGCGCCATGGGCCCGTCCGTGGTCACGATCAGCGCGTCCGCCCCAACGACGTCCAGCGCCTGCAGCTTGCGGCCGTTTAGCCGCCCGTCACGCAGCGTGGTGCCGCGACCGGCGCTGTATCGGCTGCCTTGCTCCTGATACGCAAACCCGACCACCGCCTCCCCCGCGGCGATGCGCGGCAGCCACTCGGCCTTCAGCGCCTCGGACCCGCCCAGCAAGATCGCGTTGGCGCTGAGCAGCACGGTGGACAAAAACGGCTCGGGCGCCAGGTTGCGCCCGACCGCCTCCAGGACGATGGCCAGCTCCGACAGGCCCATCCCAAGCCCGCCGTGCTCCTCGGGGATCGTCATTGACGTCCACCCGAGCTCAGCCATCTGCTGCCACAGCTCGCGCGAGTATCCCAGTGGATGGTCCGGCTCGCGTGAGGCGCGCGCGTGCGCGACGGGGGCGGACTCGGTCATGAAGCGTTGCGCCGTCTTGGCCAGCAGCTGTTGTTCTTTGTGATCCATGATGTCCCCGCTAGTCCGGCAGCTGCAGCGCGTGTTTGGCGATGATGTTCAGCTGGATCTCGGACGTGCCGCCCTCGATGGTGTTGCCCCGCGACCGCAGCCACTCTCGGGTCGACGTCAGCTCGGCCTCTGTGAAGCCCTCGCCCGCCCAGCCCAGCGCCTGCGGGCCGGCGATGCGCACCGCCAGCTCATGACGCCGCTGATTCAGCTCGGTGCCGGCGATCTTGAGCACGGAGCTCTCGGGACCGGCGCGCCCGCCCGCCTTCATCTGGGCGGCGACCCGACGCATCGTCATCAAGAAGCATTGCTCGTCCATGGCGGCCTGCACGATGCCGTCCCGCAGCAGTGCGTCGGGGATCGGGCCGTCGGGCGCCCCAAGCTGCTCGCGCGCCAGGGTGACCAGCTGATCCTCACCACCCGCCACAGACAGCGCAAAGACCTCGCCGATCATGGTGCGCTCGTGCTGCAGCAGCGCTTTGGCCACCGTCCAGCCGGCGTTCAGATCGTGCACCAGGTTGTCTGCCCGGGCCCGCACGTTCTCGAAAAAGACTTCGCAAAACGGCGAGCTGCCGCTGATCAGCGAGATGGGGCGCACCGCCACGCCGGGCGACTCCATATCGAAGAGCAGAAAGCTGATACCCGCCTGCTTGCGCACGTCGAAGTCGGTGCGCACCAGGCAGAACATCCAGTCCGATTTGTCCGCGTACGACGTCCAGACCTTCTGCCCGTTGACGATAAAGTGGTCGCCGTCGCGCTCAGCGCGTGTCATCAGTGACGCCAGGTCGCTGCCCGCGTCCGGCTCGGAGTACCCCTGACACCAGCGGATCTCGCCGCGCGCGATCCGGGGCAGGTGCTCGCGCTTCTGGGCCTCGCTGCCAAACTCCAGCAGCGTCGGCCCGATCATCATCAGGCCAAAGCCGATCAGCGGCGCGGGCAGGCCCAGGCGCAGCTGCTCCTGCTTCAGAACGGCCGCCTGGGCCTTGCTCAGCCCGGCGCCGCCGTACTCTTTGGGCCACGTGGGCGCCGTCCAGCCGCGCTCGGCCATCACGTGCAGCCAGCGCGTCACGTCGGCGGGCTCGTCCTCGCGGTCCTTCTTGCCGCCCCAGCAACCGGAAAACGGGTGTTCATACGCGCCACGAAGGCTCTGCGGCGCCTCCGCTTCCAGAACCGCCCTCACCTCTTCTCTAAACGTATCGAGTGACATAGGCCGCGCAGCCTATCACGCCGCGGAGTCGAGCGAGGGGCGTGCAGCGAGTTGGCATCTGCAGCCGACCTGGGCGACCCTCCGGTACAAATGCGCACACCAATCGCTATTGCCGCTCTGATCCTTACCGCCTGCTCGAGCGGCGGGCACCATCACGGACATCGCAATCACCACGGCATGCGTCACGACTTCTCGGACGCTGAGGTCTGGGCGGCGCGGTTCGAGGACCCCGCCAGAGCCGCCTGGCAGCAGCCGGAAAAGGTCATCGCCGCGCTGATCGACCGGCCGGATCTCGTCGTGGTGGACATCGGCTCGGCCACCGGCTACTTCCCCGTCCGCTTCGCCCGTGCGGTCCCGCGCGGTCAGGTCTTCGGCATCGATATCGAAGAGACCCTGGTCGAATACCTCAACGCGCGCGCGCGGCGCGAAGGGCTGAAGAACCTCACCAGTGTCCTCGCCCGCCCCGATGACGCGTCGATCCGGTCGCTGCCCGCACAGCCCGACCTGGTCTTTGTGTGCAACACCTATCACCACATCGGCGCGCGCGCGCGCTACTTCGGCCGCGTCCGCCGGGAAGCCGCACCCAACGCCCGGCTCGTCATCGTGGATTTTCTGCCAGGCTCCAAAAAGGGGCCCCCGGCAAAACACAAGCTGCCGCCTGAACAGGTCGTGTCTGAGTTGCGTGCGGCCGGCTGGCGGCTTCACCAGCGCTTCGACTGGCTGCCTGAGCAGTACTTTCTCGTCTTCGTCAGCGCTGAGTAAGGGGATCGGCAACGCATCACGTCGCGGATGCGGGCTTCCACCGGCAGTAGACGCCCGCCGGCAGGGCGATCGACGGCGCCGCCGTGGTCTGCTGGACCATATCGCCGCTCTGCAGCACCCCGCCCCGCTTCGCCACCAGAGGCGCCAGCAGATTGCGCAGCACCGCCGCCGTCACGCCCGGTGTATGGGCCGACAGCAGCAGCAGGCTTGGCTCGTCCGACAGCAGCTGCTCGCACAATGACAGCAGCTCCACGATGTCGCGCTCGATCTTCCACACCGAGCCCTGCGGACCGCGCCCGAATGTGGGCGGATCCAGCACGATGGCGTCGTAGCGACGCCCGCGACGGACCTCTCGGCGTACATACTTCAGCGCGTCGTCGGGAATCCAGCGGATCGGCGCGTCTCCCAGTCCACTGGCCGCCGCGTTGCTGCGCGCCCAGTTCACGATGCCCTTGACCGCGTCCAAGTGGGTCACGCGCGCCCCGCCCGCCGCGCACGCCAGCGTCGAGCCGCCCGTGTACGCAAACAGGTTCAGCGCCGTCGGGTCCGCGCGCTCCCGCATCCGCTCGGTCAGCCAGGGCCACTGCACCTGCTGCTCAGCGAACATGCCGATGTGCCCGAACGGCGTCAGGCGCATCTCCAGGGTCACGTCGCCAAACGTGATCGGCCACGCGTCAGGCACCCGCTTGTTGTACGACCAGCTGCCGGGCCCCTGATCGGGCCGATAGTGCGTCGCGCACACGCGGGCGTCCCACTGGTCTTTGCTCAGCTGCGGGGTCCACAGCGCCTGCGCGCTCTGGCGGGCGATCACGACCTCGCCGATGCGCTCCAGACGCATACCGTCACCGCCGTCGATGACCTCGTAGTCGTCCCATCCGGTCGCCAGAAGCTCCATGGCGCCTACATATCACGCGCGCAGCGAAAGCCAATCACGGAGTCGACGCGGGTCTCCTCATACGGGTAGCGGATGGCCACCGACGTCGAATAGTCGCGGTTGCCCCAGCTGTTGCCGCGGGCGACCCGCAGCTTGGAGCCCAGCCCGACGCGGTCGTCTTTGGGGGCGCCCTCATAGGCCACGAACCTGCCCGCGACCCACTCGGAGACGTTGCCCGCCAGATCCATCACGCCGTACGGGCTCTTGTCCTCGGGATAGCGCCCCACGCCGTAGATCTCCGGCTTCTTGGAGCCCGTCCACCCGGCCTCAAACGCGTCCCACTGGGCGACCGTCTGCAGCGGCCCGCTCAGCCTCGACACGACGTTGGTCTTGCGCGAATCCCAGCCCGCGCCCCACGGATACGGCCGTGCGTCGGCCGATCCGCGCGCGGCCTTCTCCCACTCGGTCTCGGTCGGCAGGCGCTTGCCCGCCCAGCGGCAGTAGGCGTCCGCATCACGCCAGGTCACAAGCACCACGGGCACCTCTTTGAGCCGCGGCGGGTAGTCGTCTTTGTACCAGTTGTAGATCGCCGCCCAGTTCTCGCCAACGTAGGGCGCCTCGCGCTTCGTAGCCCGCAAAAAGTCGCGGTAGCGGTGGCACGCGACCTCGTAGCGATCGATGGCAAACGCCGGCACCTGCACCACCTTCACGGGTCGGGATCCGGGCAGCTTGGGATCGCCGCGCGTAAACGGTCCGGCGGGGATCGTCACCATGTCGTCCAGCGGATGCTCGCGCGTGGCCGTCGGCCGACTGGCCCTCACCTCGTCGGGCGAGCCCGGGTCGGCCTCAAAGCCCAGGAACGGGAAGTACTTGTCCTCCCAATGCTCAAAGATGTGGTCCTCGCTGGGCTCGACCCGCTTGCCCTGACGGACGGCCTCGGGGTGCTCCTCGGGCGCCTGGTCGCCGCCTTCCGGCTCCGGATCACCGAACAGGGCCTCGGCCATCAGCGTCCCCGCGATCCCGGCGACCGACGCGGCGAATATGACCAGCAGTAAAGAACGAGGCGCACTCATCGGCCAGGAGATTACCAACCCAATCACTCGTCTGCTAACTTGACGGGCGTGACGCGCTGGACCGCCATCGCTCGGAGCATCGGCTGGCGACTCGCGCTGGTCACAGCGTCGATCGCCGTCGCGCTCGTCATCGCGGAGATCGCCGCGCGCCTTCTGGTGCCGCCCGAAGTGGACGAGTTTTTCACGCCGTTTGTCCACGACGACCGCAGCTATCGGTACGACCTGAAGGACCCGACGATCCTGCGCACGCTGGCCTGGTACAAACCCGGCGCCACCGGCGTCACCGGCGACGCACCCGTGCGGATCAACAATCTGGGCCTGCGGGACGCCCGTGACTATCCGGCCGTCAAGCCGGCGGACTGCTTTCGCGTGCTCGGCCTGGGCGACTCCATGACGTTTGGCAAGGGCGTCGCTGAGGAAGAGACGTTTCTGGGGACGTTGGAGACCAAGCTGGGCATGCGCTTTCCCAACCGCTGCATCGAGGTGCTGAACGCGGGGCAGCCCAACACAAACTTTCACACCCAATGGCTGCACTACAAGCTGGCCTGGCACACGCTCAAGCCCGACCTCGTCGTCGTGGGCTTCTTCGTCTACAACGACAGCCAATTGGAGGGCGAGGAGGAGCCGTACTCTCTGCGGTGGATGGAGTTTATCGACGCCAACCCCTGGATGAAGGGCTCGCGCCTGGTCCGCATGCTGTACCACCGGGCGTTCTTCGGCATGGGCGCAAAAGCGCTGGAAGAGGGCCTGCCGCGCTATTTCGCAGACGACTACCCCGGCTGGGAGCAGTTTCGAAACGCCGTCGGAGACTTCAAGAAGCTGGCGACGACCCAGGGCGCGCGCATCGCCTTCACGCTGATCCCGGTGCCCGAGGGCTATGACAACTACCCGTACCGCAAGTACCACGAGCGCGTGACGCAGTTTCTGGTCGGCGAACACCAGATCCCGACTTTTGACCTGCTGAACGGCCTGGGCGGCATCAAGGCGCGCAAGCACTGGGTGCACCCGTCGGACGGCCACCCGGACGCCTTCGTGCATGAACAGATGGCCGAGTATATGGCAGAGGCCATGCCGTGGGCCGATTGGCTGGACGAGGCCGCCTCGCCGTGATCCTGCTTACCGATCTCCTGTGGCTGACCGCGCTGCTGGTCCCGGCATGGCTCACCGCCCGCCTGCTGCGACCCGAGCCCACGCTGGTGCAGGCGGTCAGCGAGACCCTGCTCCTGGCGCTGACGGTTGTGGCAGTCCCCGTATTTACCGTCTGCCTGCTGACCCGCACGTATCTCACAGCCGACCACATGGTCGTCGGGTCGGCTGTGGTGACCGCGCTCGCCGGCGGCGCACTACTGTACCGGGCGCGCGACGCCTGGCGTCAGGCGCTCTTTGCCTTCTCACCGTCGCCAGGGTCGGCCCGCCCCGTGCTCATCGCCGCGGGCGTCACCTTGGCGGTGTTCATGGTCAACTACGACCGCGAGCATTTTCAGTACGGCTGCATCAACGGCGTCGTCATGCAGGCGCTGACAGCCGAGGCGGCGGGCGCCTTCGACCCTCATGGTGGCGAGGAGGAGGACGCCCCCGAGTCCGAGGATTGGGGCGCTCCAACCGAGCGCGGGGCCGCTGCGACCATGGATCTGCTCGACGTGCACGGCACCGGCCAGCGGTTGGGCACCACCGCGATCATCGCGCCGATGGTGGCGCTGTTCGACGTGTTCGGCTTCCGGTTGCTCTACGGCCTGCTGCCGGCCCTGTGCGTCCTGTTTGGATTTCGTGCCGGACTGCACCTGACCGGGCGCCGGGGCATCGCGCTGGCGGCGGCGTTGATCGGGGTGCTGAATCCATACGTGCTCAAGATCGTGATCCTGGACGAAAACGTCATGGCCTTCTGCCTGATCATGGGGTCGCTGGCGCTGCTGTTGGAGAGCGGTGGCGCGCGCACGCTGGTCCTGGCCGGCATCGCCTTCGGTGCGGCCCTGGGCGTTCGCCATGTCGACCTGCCGTTTGCCCTGACCGCCGCCGTCCTCATCGGCCGAGAGCCGCGCCGTCTCGCGGCCTTCTTTGTCCCCGCCCTGCTGGCCGCGGTCCCGTGCGCCCTGCACCACCACTACACGTACGGCTCGGTCTTTGCCCACGAGCACTTTGTGGACGAGATCTTCATGTCGTTCCCCCACAGCTTTCTGGGCATCGAGTTCCAGTACACCGGGCTGCTGAACTGGCCGTTTAACGAGACCCTGATCCGCACGCCCTACAACCCGCTGCCCACGGTCCTTTACTACCCCCTGAACACATTGGCGCACTTGGGCACCGCGCTGTCCGCGATGGCCGTTATCGGCGCGATCCTGCTGGCCAAGAAGCGACGCCTGACCATCGCGCTGGCGCTGTGGGTGCTGCCGCTGTACGGCCTGCTGGCCATCCTGGAGAACTGGATGGACCCCAACAAGATGGGGATCATCATCACGCTCTTCCCACTGCTGGTCGTCACCCTGGCCCTGGGCATGGCGTGGCTGACCACTTGGAAGCGCGCCGGCATCGCGGCCGCGACGACAGCAGCCCTGAGCGCGGTCGCGATCCTGACCGGCTCTATCACCCTGCAGGACGACGCCCGCTTCTACGAAAAATACCCGCGCGTCCGCCACGAGGCGCCGGCCTACTACTCCTACGAGCTGGGCCTGGTCACCACCGGCAACCCGCTGCCCAGCACGTACTTCGCGCAGCAGTACACGCTGTTCAGCCCATCC
>CAZJHX010000070.1:29019-53191 GCA_964545715.1 uncultured Myxococcales bacterium | reverse complement strand
CCGGCGACACCGGCGACACCGGCGACACCGGCGACACCGGCGACACCGGCGATACGGGCGACACCGGCGACACGGGTGATACCGGCGATACGGGTGATACCGGCGACACCGGGGATACGGGCGACACCGGCGGTACGGGCGACACCGGCGGTACGGGCGACGCCGAGTGCTTCTTCAACGCGGACTGCCTGGACGACGACTTCTGCACCAAGGATCTGTGCGTGGACGAGGTCTGCACGCATGCGGACGCGACGTGCGACGACCTGAGCGCCTGCACCACCAACAGCTGCAACCCAATCGTGGGGTGCATCGACGTGTTCGACGGTGGCGAGGGCTGCGTCGCGTCGACCGAGCTCTTCGAGGCGGACTTTGATGACGGGACGCTGCAGGGCATGACGATCATGGATGTGGTCGAGAACGTGGAGGGCGGCGAGCCCGTCCTGTGGCACCCCGACCCCGCGCAGACGTTTGCGGGCGCGGGCGCGCTGTACTTCGGCATCCCCGGCGCCAGCCACTACGGCAACGGCAAGATCGTCGCGTCGGCGGCACGGACACCAAAAGTGGCGCTGCCGGTCGGCAAAGAGGCGCGGCTGCGATTCCAGGCCTGGTTTGACGTGGAGGAGGGCAGCGACTGGGACGTGCTCACCGTGTCGGTGATCGCGGCTGACGGCACCTCGATTCCGGTCTGGGCCAAGGGCGACGACAACGTGGTCATGGGCCAGTGGCAGGCCGTCGAGGTCGACGTGACGGCGTTCGCGGGGCAGGAGGTCGAGGCGGTCATCACCTTCAACTCGGTGGACGCTACGTTCAACGACACGCTCGGCGTGTACGTCGACTCACTGCAGCTCGGAGCGCTGCTGACCCCGAAGGGCTGTGCCAGTGACAGCGAGTGCGATGACGCCATCGCATGCACCAACGACTCCTGCGACGCCGGGACCTGCGCGTACACGCTCGGCACGTCATGCTGCGTCACGGCGACGGACTGCTTCGACAACGACGCGTGTACGATCGACCTGTGCAGCTCGGCCGGCACCTGCGAGAACATCCCGGTCGCGGAGCCCAACTGCTGCAACCTGGACTCCGAGTGCCACGACAACAACGACTGCACCAACGACAAATGCGAGGCCAACAACCTGTGCACCAACCAGGTGGACCTGGGCAAGACCGGGTGCTGCAAGGCCAAGAGCGACTGCAACGACAACGACACGTGCACAATCGACAGCTGCAAGGACAACATCTGCCAGAACATCAACACGTGCTGCTTGTCCGACGCCGAGTGCGACGACGGCGATGACACGTGCACGGTCGATACGTGCGTGAACGGCGGGTGCAAGTACAGCTACAAGCCGATCCCCGGCTGCTGCACGCCGGTGCTCTTCGATGAGGGCTTTGAGGACTTCGGCGGCGATTGGTCGCTGACCGGCAACAGCTCCACCTGCAAGTGGCAGGTGACCAGCTCCGGCCAGGCCAAGGACGGGACCTACTCACTGTATTACGGCAACGTCAGCGCCAAGAACTACGATTGCAGCGCCAACAAGGGCGTCGCGCTGTCGGCAGAGATCGATATCCCCGACAAGCCGGGGCTGAGCTTGGAGTTCGATATCTGGTTCGCCCTCGAGCTGGGCTCGAGCTACGACAAGGTCTGGGTGCGCATCGTCTCGGACGGCAAGAAGACTCAGCTCTACGACAAGGCGTCCATGGGCGCGCAGACCACGTGGAACCACAAGAAGAACCCGCTGGATGCGTACGCCGGCAAGACGATTCAGTTGGAGGTCGAGTTCGACAGCATCGACTCGCTCTACAACACCACCGAGGGGATCTACGTCGACAACGTAAAGGTCACTGACCCCTGCCAGTAGCCTTTGAGGGTTTGGCTCGGCGCTGCTCGAGCGCCTGTTTGATCGCGGCGGCCACTTTCACATCGCTCTCCAAGCGCGCGGCCGATTCGAGGACCGCGGTCGCTTTCTCCGACGGCACCCAGCGCAGGCCCCTGGCAGCGGCCTCGCGGTCCGTGGGGATGGGGCCCGGGCCGGCCCGTGGCCGGGGCCGGGGGGGCGGGGGGTTTGGGGCTCTTCAAGCCTTGGCGGGCGTACCCGACGACCCGGTCCGGCTTCAGCTCGCCGAAGCGGCGCACGTAGGTATAGACGGCCATCCAGCGCACGCGCGGAGCGGCTGACGTGGCCGCGATCAGCGTCAGATAAGCCTCGCTGGCCGCGTCCGGAAAGAAGGACAGCAGGCTTGTGGCGCGACGACGCTCGTACAGCGGCATGGTGTGGTCCAGGGCGACTTTGACCAGCGCCAGCTGGGGGTCGTCGGCGACGCGCTCCAAGTCGGCGCGCGTGGGCAGCGTGTCGATGCCGGCGAGCAGCTGAAGGAGCGCTGCGTCGTGGTCGGCGCGCTCGGCCATGGCCGGGGACGCGAGCAGGATGAGCGCGAGCGTATAAAGGGCTGTCTTCATGTTACGGGCTCCTCACCCACGGGTTGTTGGCCGCGACGACCGCTTGATGGTGGCTGAGTTGGTCACCTGATGTCGAGAAGTGCATGAGGTTTTGCGTGTCGTCGCGCGGTGTATCGTCCAGCGCGTCGTGCTGGGCCCCGAACAGCTCACTGGTGTGGAACAGGCCCAGATAGTGGCCGACCTCGTGCGCCATGACCCGGCCGAGGTCGGGCTGATCGTTCAGCGCGATGACGACGGCGGAGCGCGCCGTGCCCTGGACACCTGCCGGACCGGGGATGCCGCCCGCTACGCCGCGCAGGGGGCCGAACCCCAATGGGCTGGAGGTGTCGATGATCTCGCTGACCAGGATCACATTGACCCCGGCGGGGCCGGCGGCGGTGGCGCGAGCGAGGGTCTCAAAGTCGCTGTCGGGGCCCGTGACGGTCTCGACCGCGGTGATCCCGACGTCCAGATCACGGTAGGTGACCCGGCCCAGACGCAGGCCTGCGCGGCCCCAGATGTCCTCGAAACGCGCGATCGCCTCCACGATGAGCGGCGCACCTGGCGCGGATGCAGTCGTGAGATCGCCGGCGCCGGTCAGGTGGATGTTGAGGTCCAGCGTGGGCTCGGCGTGGGCGCGCTGTGTGGCGATTTGCACCTCCACCATCCCCGATGTCGGCGTAAAGTCGGCCGGTGTGAAGAGGGAGCCGCCCGCCAGCCGGTAGGCGGCCACACGGAAGGTCCAGAGCCCTGGCGGCACGCTCAGTTTTGGCGTGCTGGGCGCCAGCGTGGTGTGAACCGTCTCGCGCGCGGCGACGCGATTAGGGCAGCTGAAGCACACGCCGGCCATGGCGCCCGGCTCGTGCAGCCAGCCGCGGTCGACCCAGGTGGTGCCGTCCGGCGCCCGCAGATCGTGGACGGTGTGCAGGACCCCGGTCTTGCCGATGATGGTGATCGTGAACGCGGTCGTGTCGCCGCCTATCTCGATTTGGACCGGATCGCTCTCGCCCTCGGTGACGGCTGCCGACAGGGTCCAGCTTGTTGTTGGCGCGGGCTCAGGATCGGTCGCGCACGCGCTCGTGACCAGCATCAGCGACAGGGCTGCAGTGCGCCTCAAATCCATGGACCTCCACACGCCACAAGTGTACTCTGAACGGCGCATGCCCTTCACCCACGACGAAAAAGCCAAGACATCTCAAGCGACACCGCTGCAGCTGAATCCGCGCGCCGGTCGTCGCGCAGGCACGTCATACGCTGAGGGCGCGGCCGCGCTGTCACCGCGGGTGCAGGCCAAAGAGGGCGACATGACGCCCGAGCAGAAAGAGAAAGAGCGCCAGGCCGCCGCCAAGAAGAGCTATGAAGAGCTCCTCGGCAGCACCGTCGGCGGCAAGATGTACGAGCTGGTCAACAAGCATCTGTCGTCCGCCAAGATCCTGAAGCACGGTGAGAAGGGGCTGGACTCGGCGCTGAAGAGCCTGGTGGGCCAGGTGAAGCCGATAGACGGCTTCTCCGCCATGGACACCAAGGAAGAGGCGGCTGCGGCCGCGGCCTTCGCCAAGGCTGTGGGCGGCTGGGCCAACGATGAGGCCAAAGAGTGGCTGAAAGGGTCCTCGGGCCAGGCGTTTACCGCCGATGTTGCCAAGTGGTTCGAGGGGCATCCCAAGGCGGTCGTTGTGCTGGCGCTCGTGGCTGCGGCCGGGGCGGTGGCGGCCAACGTCGATATCCCGACCCTGAAGCACAAGATCAACCTGGGCGACAGCGCCAAGCTCTCGTTGGGCGTGGACCTGGGCAAGATTCGCGAGATCGCGTTTGCCGGCGCTCAGGCGACGCTGAGCTGGAACAAGGGCGAGCTGGGGTACACCTACAAGGCCGGCGACAAGGCTGACCAGCACAAGATCGCGGCCAAGCTCGGCGACGACAAGCAGTCCCTGACCGCGTCGGCCATTCAAGAGGGCGACAAGCTGGTTCTGGACGCCAAAGCGGCGATGCAGGGCATGGGCTACTCGGCGTCCGCGGGTCTGAAGCACACCAACGACGATGGCAAGAAAGCCACGCTGGGCACCGTCCGCGTCAAGCTGGGCGACAAAGACCAGAACCTGACCGCGGACGCGTCGCTGAACCCGGAGACAGGCGCGCTGACGTTCGGCTTGAGCCAGCTGTACCGCGAGGGCCCGCTGGCGCTGCGCCACACGATGCGCATGGGCGGCGACAAGGGCTCCAGCACCGGCCTGGGCATGGACTACGAGAACCAGCAGAAGAAGTTCAAGCTGTCGCTCGACTACGAGATGACGGAGCTGCGTGGCGACTTCCTGTCCGGCAAGCTGGACAAGAAGTGGGGCGACAAAGATGAGTGGTCGCTGGCGGCGTCCGGCAAATACAGCCTGACAGACGACCGGCTGCTGTCTCTAGGCACCCAGTTCGGCTTCCGCGACAAGGATGAGTTCCGCGGCTTCCTGGTCGACTACAAGCACACGTTCAAAGAGGACGGGCTCAGCCTGGACCAGCTGGGCGTGATGGTCGAGCACTCGGTCGGCAACGTGATGCTCCGCGGCCAGAACCGCACCACGCTGGTGGGCGGCGACCTGGCGGGCAACGTCACGCAAGCCCACGCCGGGGTCGCGCTGAACAAGGATTGGACGCTGATCGGCGGCGGCAAGTACGGGTATCAGCCCGACCACAACCCGCACATGAGCGACAACGACCGCGGCGCGTGGATTCAGGCGGGCGCGCAGTACAAGAAGATCCCGCTGGTCCTGGGCTACCGGCCCGAGGACAAGTCCTTCAGCTTCGGAATCACGATTCCGTTCGGGCGCTAGCCGGCTGCCCTAAGCCTTCTTCAACATCAGCGCTTTGAACTCGTGCGGGGCCAGGCCCATGCAGCGCTCGTCCACGATCTTGAAGCGGACGTCGCCGATGTCGCTGAGGTTCAGTGCATCGCCGAGCAGCTCCTCGAACATGTCTCGCGAGTAGGCGACCTTGTCGAAGTTGATGCCAAACGACAGCAGCATGGCGCGCATCGAGGCGAACCAGGTGCGTGTTGTCACCAGGGTGTAGGCTTCGCGGTCCAGCTTGATCAGGTCCTGCACGTACTCGACCGAGGCCTCCAGCCCCAGGCTGAGCGCGGTGTGATGCAGCTGTTTGAACTGGATGCTGAACTCGATGTGGTCGAGCTGGGTCGACGCGACCGGGAAGGCCATGAGGTCGCCGTACTCGGTGATGAAGGCGCTGCCTCCGCTGCTCAGGCCCGTGTTCACGCGCTCGATGAAGTCGATGGCGCCCACGTTCAGATAGAACTCCTCCGGCGCATCGCGGAGCGGCAGGGTGTGCTCGCGAATCAGGCGGCCTGAGGGTCCCAGGCGCTCGACGGTCTTGTCGGTCCAGCCCTCGTAGGCCGTTTCGGGCTCCAACTCGGCCTGCAGACCCAGCAGCTCGCGGGTGAGCTTGACGGTGGTGAAGTCGCCGACGACCTCATTGCAGAGCAGGAGGTCGATGGAGTTGGGCTCGAACTCGTGCGTTTCGGCGTTGGCGGCCACCCAGGCGACTTTGTCCACCACGTCCGCCGTCGTCAGCGACTCCTTTTGCTTCTCGCGCAGGACCGGGCTCAGGTCGACGATGGTATACGCCACGGCGTCGTAGATGGCGGGGTGATCGTCGCGCAGTCGTGACAGGACGCCCGACGCGAATGCACCGGTGCCGGCGCCGACCTCGGTGATCGTGCGCGTGCTCTCGCCCAGACGGCCGGTTTCAACGAGGTATGCGACCACGCGGTCGGTGTAGGACTCGCCCTGAAGCAGAGGGCTCGGTTGCCGAAAGAGATGGCTCAGCGTGGTCTCGACGTCGCGAAACTGCTCGTCCGCGTCCTCGATTTCGCCCTCGTAATAGGCGTGCGGCGGGTTGATGGGGACCGCCACGTCCTCCAGCGGGTTGTGCGGATCGGGATCGACGCCCGGACGGAACGGCGGGTACGGCATCGACGAGCGCAGGTAGCTGGGCCACGCGTGCTCGGCGCCGAACTTGGACAGCGGCGCCTTGGCGAACTTCAGGTATTGGCGATCGTGGTGGACCCAGCTCTTCAGGGTGTTCACGACGTGCTTGCGAGGGTCTTCGTGCTCTTTCAGCGTCGGGTCGTCGGCGACCTCCTCGAAGAGGTCTTCGAGCGTGGTCTCGCCATCCACGGATGCCCACAGCCGAGCCGCCCAGGGCTCCACCGGATCCGCGAAGCTGTTGCCGCTGCGGTCGGTCCGCCAGAAGACCAGCTCGGTCGGTGAAGGCTGGTGATAAACGACCCACCGAGAGCGCGCGGCCACCATGGACCACAGCTGGCGCTCCTCGGCCAGCTCCGACTCGATCAGGCAGCTGAAGAGCTTGAAGACCCCGATGAACTCGTCGAGCTGCTCGGCCTCGAACTGGTCGCCGAAGCGCTCGTCCACCTCTTCGCGCTCGCGCAAAGTGACGTCGTGGAACTGCAGCAGGTCGACCAGGTCGCGGCTCATGCCGAGCAGGTAGCCGAACATGTCGTGGTACGCGAAGATCTCTCCGTGCTGCTGAAAGTAGCTCAGGTGTTTGGAGCGGAACAGCATTTCAGGTTGGTCGCGTCGCATTTTTTTGGGGTGCTCCTAGACGGGGAGACAGACGTTGGTTGGGATGCCGTTGGGCAGCGTCTTCGGCTGGCAGGTGAAGCCGTCGTCCTTTCGGCAGTCGTCGTTGGTGTTGCACTTCTTGCCGCACAGCGTCGTCGAGTCGAACTGCACGCAGCTGGCGCCGCTGCCGCAGTCCGAGTTGTTCTCGCAGCCGATGTTGGTGCAGTACCCGTTCTTGTCCTTGAAGAAGCAGGCGTCCGCGCCCGCGCAGGCTGAGGACGCGAAGCACGCGTCGCCGGTGAGCTTGGTGCCCTCCTTGCCGCAGTATTTGCCGAAGCTGAAGCCCTTGCAGGACCAGGACAGCTTGCAGTCCGCGTCGTAGGTACAGCCCGCCAGGCAGTGGAAGTCCTCGCAGGGCATCTCCTGGCCGGCCGGACAGTCCGCGGGGGTGTTGCAGAAGTCGGCGACGCAGCTGCCGGTCGACAAGACGCAGACCTCTTCGTCGGGACAGGCCTTGGAGGAGCCGCAGCCGTCGTTGGTGATCACGACCAGCTCGATGTCGTAGCTGGTACCCGGCGCGCCCTCCACGACCAGATAGTGGTTGCCTGCGAACTCGGCCTTCTCGAGTGTGACCAGCAGCCCCTCGAAGTCCTCCTCGCCGGTGGCTATCAGGGTCTTGGCGTCGCTTTGGTACAGCTTGGCGTTGAACAGGCTGGACTCCCCCTCAAACTTCACGGTGGCCAGCATGCCCTCGCCCTGCTTCATCGGGATGAAGAACCAGTCCTGGGAGCAGCAGGCCTTCAGGTTGGAGAGCTCGGCGTCCGGCGGCAGGAGCTCGGTCGCGTTGTTCTTGCCGTCGTTGGGCTCGAAGATGTCGTCATCGCACTGGGCGGAGCCGGTGACCTGGGTTGTGAGGTCGTAGCTGTTCAGGGTGGACTCGGTGGGATTGCCTTTGACCAGCAGGTAGACCTTCTCGCCGAACGGCGCCTTCGTGAAGAAGACGGTCTCCGTGTTGGCGTCGCTTGTGGCGGAGGCCGTCGGGGTCTCCTGGTCCGATTCGCGGTACAGATAGAGGTCCAGGTTGCCGGCGCCGTTGTCCAGTGTGAGCGACGCGGAGACGCTGGCCCCGCATTGGACGTTGAACGTATAGAAGTCCAGGTTGTTGGGGCAGTATTGCGCGCCGTATACGTCGTCGCCCGGCGCCAGCGGTGACGCCGCCTGGAAGGTGTTGTTGGGTTCCTTGACGTCGTCGTTGCAGCTGAGCCCGGCGGTGGAGACCTTCATCTTGTACGGCGTCTTGAACACGGCCTGACCCGTGCCGAACACCTTGACGATGTAGGTGCCCGCTTCACTGACGGGGTAGGTCAGCACCTCGTTGTTGGTCGTGCTGTCCGCCTTGGCCAGCACGACGGTCGGGTCGTTCTTGTTGAACACGTGCACGTCCATGTCGCCCAGCGAGTGCTCAAACGTGACCTCGACCGACAGCGCCTGGCCGCTGGCCAGCGAGATGGCGAAATAGTCGACGTCCACCGGGATATCCGTGGTGTCGCATAGCGAGAGGTTTTCGTAGCTGCCGGTCGTGATGACTGTAGCGCCCGCGACCGAGTTGTTGGGCTCGTTCACGTCGTCGGAGCACTCGCCGCCCTGGGCCGCCGGGACGTCGACGTCCAGCTCCAGGTAGCTCTTGTACTGGCCGTCCGTGACCGAGAAGCTGAACGTGTGTACGCCCACCTGGCCCTCAGAGGGGATCCAGCTCAGGGTGCGTGTTGCCGCGGCGAAAGTCGCGCCTGTCGGAGGTGTGCTCTCCAGCACGAAGGTCAGGAGGTCGTTCTCGGGATCCGTTGCGCTCAAGACCAGCTGGTAGGGCTCGCCCGCCGGTGCCAGCTGCAGCGGGACCGGATCGAATGACGGCGGCTTATTGGCGCCGGGCGCGATCACAAAGAACTTCACCGGGAGCGACGCGGAGTCCGAGCCGTCCGTCACGGAGAAGATCAGGTCGAACTGGCTCTGATTTGCGTTGGGCCCGGGCGTCCACCCGAACGTGCCATTGTTCTTGTCCAACACCGCGTCGGGAGGGACCGGGCCGTTGACCGAAAAGGCGAGCGTGTCGCCGTCCGGATCCGACGCCTGCAGCTGAAGCAGATAGACCTGCCCCACCTCGATGACCTGGTCGCCGACCGGCTGAAACGTCGGCGGGTGGTTGCCGGCATCGGTAGAGACCGTGATGAGGATCTTCTCGCGGTCCGAGTCCAGCCCGTCCGAGACGAAGTACGTCACGGAGACCGGCTTGGTGAACTCCTTGGGCGTCCACACGAAGCGCGGCGGGTTGGGTGTCCAGGACGCGTCCTCCGGTACACCGTACGCCGAGAAGGTCAGCTGGTCACCGTTGGTGTCCGTTGCCTTGGGCTCGATAGTCAGCGTGGACCCCACCACCACGATCTTGTCGCCGATTTTGTGCAGCTCGGGTGCGTTGTTGGCGCCGCCGGTGGCGGTGCTGGTCGTATTGCCGGTGCCCGTCGGTGGTATGAAAGTTGAGCTGCCGCTGTCGCCGCAGCCGAGTAGAGTCATCGTCGCGCTGAGTACCAGCGCGATTGGTATGTGCGCCAAACATCGCATAGCCAGCGATTATATCCATCGACGCCGCGGATGTCCTGTTCACCGACGATCGCTGCGGCCGCGCACCAGCGCCAAGCCGTCCACGCGGCCGCCCAACCGATTCTCTTCATCAGCGGCCCGCGTGCGGGGCCACCTGGCTAGAACGGGATGTCGTCGTCGTCGAAGTTGCCGCCGGGAGGGCCGGCCGGAGCGCTCTGACCACCCTGACCACCTTGCGGGGGACCACTGGGAGGTGGACCGCCAGCCTGCTGCTGGCCACCACCGCCGCCGCCGCCGTAGTTGCCGCCGCCGCCGCCGCCGTAGTTACCGCCACCGCCGCCACCGCCGCCGCCACCGCCGCTGCCGCCGTAGTTGCCGCCGCCGCCGCCGCCGCCGTAGTTGCCGCCGCCGCCGCCGTCACCGCGTCCGCCCAGGAACGTGACGTTCTGCGCGTTGATCTCGGTGCTCCAGCGTCGGTTGCCGTCGCGATCCTGCCACTCGCGGGTCTCGATGCGTCCCTCGACGTAGACCTCGCGACCCTTCCGCAGGTACTCGCCGCAGAGCTCGCCGGTGCGGCCCCAAGCGACGATGCGGTGCCACTCGGTTTTCTCCTGCTTCTGACCGCTCTTGTCGGTCCAGGTCCTATCCGTGGCGATGTTGAAGTTGGCGACCGCTTGGCCGCCCTGTGTGTAGCGCACCTCGGGATCGGCGCCCAAACGACCGATGAGTATGGCTTTGTTGACTGACATTCAGGTTCCCCTTCGACCGAGAAGCTTGCTCAAATGGATGAAACTCACTGGCCCAGCCGGTCCCCTGCTCCGGAAGGAGCCACAACCTTGCAGACACTCCGTCCGTGAACAATACTGAACGTTAGTTTAGACGCCCCGGGTGTGGCGTCAAGCCCGATTAATCAACATATCGTGAAGATCGCGCACGGCCGCGTCGACCTCGTCGGCGGGCAGCCACGCGGTCCAGCTCAGGCTGGTCAGCAGCGAATCCATGCCGGCGATGCGCGAGCTGATCGCCTGGCGTACCCGGCGATCCTCGCCCAGCCCGGTGCCGACGACCGTGACGCAGCCGACGTCTCGCTGCACGGTGGCGCCGGCCGCCTCGATCGCGCTGCACAGGCCATCGGCCTCAGGCACATCCTCGGGTGTGAAGAGCGCTCGCAGCCTGCCGCCGTTCACCTGGCGTTGCACGAGGGGGACATCGGCCAGTAGCGGGTCGACAGCCGCCAGGCACTCGGCGTCGGCAAGGACTCGGATCATGTCTTTGCGGCCCGTCACCGCTACCACGGGAGTGGGGCGCGCAGGCGGGTCCACGCGCACAGCAGTGCCCTTGGCGTCGGGGCCACCGAACGTTGACCGGGCGTACAGCGCCACCCCGTTGCGGCGCGCCCAGGCGACCGCGTCTCGGTGCAGCACTTTGGCGCCCGCGCGGGACAGCTCCTCCATCTCGGCAAAGCTCAGGGTCTCGATCTTGAGGGCGGACGGCACGATGCGCGGGTCCGCGGTCAAGACGCCGTCCACGTCGCTGTAGATCTCGCAGGCCTCGGCCTTCAGCGCTGCCGCCAGGGCGACCGCCGTGAGATCGGTGCCGCCGCGTCCGAGCGTCGTGATCTCGCGCTTGTAGGACGTGCCCTGGTAGCCGGCGACGATCACGATGCGCCCGCGCTCCAGCTCGTCCTGCACGCGAAACGGCCGCACCTCCATGATGCGCGCGCGGCTGTGGCTGTCCGTGGTGAGCACACCGCACTGGCTGCCCGTAAACGAGATCGCCTGCTCGCCCAGCGCGTGAATCGCCATGCTCATCAGCGCCATGGACGTGCGCTCGCCCACCGTCAGCAGCATGTCCAGCTCGCGCCGCGGCGCGTTCTCGGAGACCTCCGCGGCCTTGGCCAACAAGCCGTCGGTGGTGTCGCCCATGGCGCTCACGACGACGACCAGATCGACACCTTGACGCTTGCGCTGCACAACACGCTTGGCAACCGCCTTCAGACGCGCCGTGTCGGCCAGCGATGAGCCGCCGTATTTTTGGACGATAACCGGCATCGGCCGACGGTTTAGCACGCTTCGTGAGGCTTTACACGCCTGTTCAAAAGTGATAGCCGTTCCCAGCTTAAAACCTGTCTAGCGACAGATTCGCCGGGTCAGTATTCAACAGGTGGAGTAGAGGCATGGAGTTTGGGAGATTCGAGGGTGAGTTGGCGTCATTGGAGGCCGATCTCCTCGCCGTCGGTGTGTACGCGGGCGCCTCATGGAGTGACGGCGGTCCCGCGGCAGAGCTGAACGACGCCCTTGGCGGTCTGCTGGCCGAGGTTGCCGCCGAAGAGGATTTCACCGGCAAAGACGGCCAGAAAATGCGCCTGCACACGCACGGTCGCGTAGGCGCGAGCCGCATCATCCTGGTGGGCCTGGGCGAGACCGGGGCGTCCGACGGGCGTGACCTTGCGTCGCGTGCCATCCGCACCGCACGGTCCCTCAAGCTGAAGTCTCTGGGCGTGGTCGCACCGACCGGCGCCACCGCAGCCCAGTTGGTGCAGGGCACCGTGCTCGGTCACTACACCTACGACACCTTCAAGACCGTCGACGTCGCTGAGTCGACCATCGAGCGGGTCGACTTCGTCAACGCCTCCGGCTCCGCGGACTCGGTAGCGCAGGCCCGCGCTGTGGCCGAAGCCGTGTGTTTCGCCCGCGACCTGGTCAACGACCCGCCCATCGCGCTCACGCCTGTCGTGATGGCGCAGAAGGCGCGCGAGATCGCAGACGAGAGCGGCCTGGAGTGCACGATCTTCGAGAAGGCTGACCTCGAGAAGAAGGGCATGCGCCTCATCCTGGCCGTGTCCGCGGGCTCGAGCGAAGAACCGCGCCTGATTCACCTGACGTATCGCCCGGACGGCGCTACGGCGGACACCCCGAGCATCGCGCTGGTCGGCAAGGGCCTGACCTTCGACGCCGGCGGTCTCTGCTTGAAGCCGACCGGCAGCATCGAGGACATGAAGATGGACATGGGCGGCGGCGCGGCCGTCCTGGGCGCCATGAAAGCCGTCGCCGCTGTGGCTCCGGACGTCGTGGTGCACGGCATCGTGCCCTCCAGCGAGAACATGCTGGGCGCCGCGGCATATAAGCCGGGCGACATCATCCGCAGCTACAACGGCAAGACGGTCGAGGTCCTGAACACCGACGCTGAGGGGCGCCTCATCCTGGCCGACGCGCTGCACTACGCGACCGAGCTCAAGCCGACCGAGATGGTCAACCTGGCCACGCTGACCGGCGCGATCTGCGTCGCCCTGGGCAACGAGACTGTGGGCGTGTTCGGCAACGACGACGACCTGATCAAAGAGGTGATCGCCTCCTCCGAGGCCGCGGGCGAGAGCATGTGGCACATGCCGCTGGACAAGCGCCTGAGGAAGCAGCTGAAGAGCGACAACGCCGACCTCAAGAACGTGGGCAAGCGCTGGGGCGGCGCCATCACGGCCGCGCTGTTCCTCAGCGAGTTTGTAGGCGACACCACGTGGGTCCACCTGGACATCGCGGGCCCCGCGTTCGCGGACAAGACCAAGGACCACATCAACAAGGGGGGGACCGGCGTCGGCGTGTTGAGCCTGCTCGAGTACGTGAGCCGCGCAGGCGCCCGGCTCGGTTAGACCCGGCTCTAGAGCCGATCCTCCAACGAGACAGCTTTGGCCTTCGGTCGCTCGACCTTGGTCTTGTCGACGATGCGCCAGGTCTTGTCCTCGCCATACTTCCAGTTCTGCTTGATGAACGTCGTCTCCACCACATTGGAGGGCGGGCGCAGCCACTTGTAGCGCACCGTTACGTCGGCGCGGTTCGGAGGCATGTGCTGAACGTTGTGCAGCTCGTATTCAAGGACCTTCAATCCGTCGTGCGCATCCCGGTGGTCGCGCCGATAGGCGGCCTGCTTGGCGTCCGGGCTGTACTTGGGCGCGCCCACGGATTTCTCCCAGCGGATGGCGTCGTTGTAGCGCATCACGCCGTCGCGGAGCTTTTCGCCGGGGGACTCGTAGCCTGCGCATGCCAGGGTCATGGGGGCCAGGAGGATGATCAGGAGGCTGTATTTCATGTGGCTCGTCCGATGATGCGCTTTAGCGTGCTTCGGTCGTCGTCCGTCAGCTCGCCGAGAAGGACCATGCCCGCCAGAAAAGCCGTGGCCGTAACCAGGGCCTTGATGACCAGCATGACCAGCGAGTCCACAGGCCACAGCCGAGCAAGTGCGACGATACCACCGCCTACCACAATGAGCCTGAAAACAGTCGAAGCGGGAGCGAATGCGCCCAGGCGCCTCCGGACGGCGGTGGCCGCCACTGCAAAGCCCACCGCGACGGCGGCGGCGGTCGCCCAGGCAGCGCGCGTCAACGCGCCGTCGGCGGGATCGGGGCCGGCCCCGTCCAACGCGACGAACAGCAGCGCGCCGTTGACGAGCACGGTTCCGGTCGTCAGCACCAGCGCCAGCCGCTCCTCGCCGGCGGCGTTCAGAATGGTCACCGACAGCACCAGGGCCGCGGTCAGCAGCGTCGTGGGCAGCATGATCATGAGGGCCTCGGTCGATGCGCCGTACGCGGCCCCCAGGACGATCTCCAGCAGCGGTCGCGCTGTGGTGATCAGCGGGACGCACGCCAGGCCGGCCATCAGCAGCAGAAAGCGCACCGCCTGGCGCACGTAGTTGGCAGAGCGCTCCCGGTCCTCGTCGAACGTGGACTGAGACAGCATCGGGAAGACCACAAAGGTCAGCGCAAACGTGGCCTGATACGGCAGCAACGAGATGTTCTTGGCGCCGCCGAACAGGCCCGCTACACGGCTTGCGGCCTCGGTGCCGCCCCCGACCAGACCCTTGATGGCCAGCACGTCCAGCTGCAGGATCAAGTTGATCATCAGCGTACTGCCCAAAATGGGTGCCAGCAGGGTTGCGATGCGGCGCAGGCTGACCGTGGCCTCCCCGGCCGGTGGCAGGTGCCGCGCGGCGACCGGAGCCGCGACCACGACCGTGACGACCGATGCCGCCAGAAAGCCGGCGAATGCTCCGCCGACGCCATAGCCGGTCAGCACCAGCCCGACGATCAGGGACACCTTCAGCGTCGAGAACAGCATGTCCAGGCGCGCCTGGGCGCCGAAGCGCTTCAGGCCGTTCAGCACGCCCACGTAGACCGCGTAGATCGAGTAGCACAGGGTGACGCCGGCCCCGATGCGCAGATACGGGGCCAGGCTGAGGTCCTTGAACATCGTCGTGGCGATCCACGGCGCGGCCAGCACCACGATCAACGACACGGCGCCGCCCACCCCCAATTGCAGCCGCAGCGCCTGTCCGCGGGCAGAGACGGCGCGGCTCGTGTCCTCGCTGACGAGCTTTGAGACCGTCTGAATCGTGCCCAGGATGAGCACCATGTTCAGCACGGAGATGAAGCTGTTGACGACCTTGAACTCGCCGAAGCGCTCAGGCCCCAGAAACCTTGGGAGACCCAGCGCGATCAGCGCCGAAGCGGCGATGAAGTACGCCTTTGCTCCTGCGATAAGCAAGAAGCCGCGGCCGGCGGTGACCGCATCGTCGCCGCGCTTCGTCAGACGACCTCTTATTTGCCCCGGCGGCGACGCGGTTTGCGTGTGGGCTTCTTGGGCGCGGGCTTCTTGTCGGTCCCGTCCTTGGCGCCACCGTCCTCGGTGGGCTTGGGCGCCTGGCCGCTCTTCTTCAGGTAGGTGCGGTTGACCGCCTCAACGAACTGCTCGCCCGTGAATTGGATGACGGACACCGCGCTGATCCCGCGCAGGTCTGCCTCTTTGTCGGGCATGGTCTTGGCGGCGCGTGCGGCCTCGATCTCCTCCAGCATGTTGATGCCGTCGATGGCGTTTTGCGCCAGCGTCCCGACGGTCACCTCCACCAGCTTCTCCTCCGCGATCAGCGGCTTGCGCATGGCCCGCTCCTCTCGCGCAAAGAAGAAGGTCTCCAGGCTCTCCTCGCCGGCGGTGGCCAGCTTCAGCTTCTCGATCGACGCCGGCTCGCCGAGCACTTTCAGGCACAGGATGGCGAAGGCCTTCTGAGCGGCGTCGCCTTTGGGCAGCCAGGCCTCCAGCAGGGGGCGAATCGTCGTCGACTTGGGCCGCAGCTTCGTGTTGCACATGTCGATGATGACGAAGTCCGCCAGCTCGATCTCCTCTTCCGGCGTGAAGCGCACGTAAGACGGGATGTCCGCCTTGAGGCCGGCCACGACGAGGTCGACTGACTCGGGGCCGCCGACGTGCAGGATCATGTCGGCGGCGTCCCACCGGTCGGTGGCGATCTGCGACTTCATCAGCTCGGTGATCGCTTTGAGGACAACGCGGCGCTTCGAGGGCGTGTCGTGCACTTTGACCGTCTTCTCGCCGATGCCGTAGATCAGGTCTTGAGCCGCTGCCAGCGCCGAGCTGCGCGCGCTGCCGGGGAATCGGTCACTCATATAGACGCCGATCAAGAACTCGACCGTCTGCGGGATGGCGAAGGCCCGCGCGATGTCCAGGATCTCCCACGGGATGACCAGGTTCTCCATGCCGAAGAGCTTTTTGACCGAGGAGATCACGATCATCTGGTTCTCGTTGCCCTCAGCCTCCGCCAGGAAGTTCTGCAGGCTCTGGGTCTCCACGCCGTAGCTGACCAGCCACGCGGCGGTCGGGATGGCGTGCTGTCCCATGCGGTTCAGCTGCCCGATGATGCGCAGGCGCTCGATGCGCGACACCAGCTCTTCTTTGGTCGACTTGGCCGACAGCCCGTGGAACGCCCACTTGGCCATCTTGGCCAGGACCTCGTCCTTGCGCTTGTCGTCCAGGTAGTTCAGCAGGATGAACAGCGCGTCTTTGGACTCGACCTGTACGGCGACATCGGTGGCGCCCAGGTCCTCGATCAGTGATTTCACGCACTGGCTGACGAACTCATCGCGGTCCGGCACGTTCTCCATGACGCTCTGGACCTCGGTGGTCTGGCCGTATTCGACGAGCTTCTGCACCGTCGCGACCCGCAGCGCCATGGGGCTGTCCGTATTGGTTACGAACTCCTGAACCTTGCTGGTCTGGCCGGCTCGGATCCACCCCTCGATGTCCTCAAGCTTCGGCTCACCCTTGCATCCGGCGGTGATCAGCAGGGCGGCGATACCGAGTGAGATCACGGATCGTGCGATCATCGAAGGAGTCCTCCTATCCAATGCACTTAGCGTGGGTTGTATGTGCGCGTTGCCGGTGGTGTCAAGGTTGGCTAAGATCGGTGCGTGGCGAACGACCCTAACATTTTCCAAATGCAAGAGGATGAGCTGCGCGGCTTGCAGAACAAGCTCGAACAGCTACGCCGCAAGTACGATCAGTATTTTCTCGGCATGGAGAAGCGCGAGCCCGGCTTCGAGCGCGAGCGGATCGAGCGCGACATTCGCAAGTCCAAGCTCGTCGGCGCGCTGAACTCGGCCACCCGCTTCAAATACAAGCAGTTTCTGGCTCGATATCGCACGCTTGCCGAGCGATGGGACCGCGTGACGCGCCAGATGGAAGACGGCACGTATCGCCGCGGCGCAGTAACTCAGGAGGAGCGCCTTGCCGCCAAGCAGGCCGACTCCGCGTTGAAGCGCGCCGAGGGCATCGACCCGAATACCGGCAAGCCCACGGACGGCACGGACGGGGCACCCGCGGACGCCAGCGCGGACCGCAAGCGACTGGCCGGCGCGTCCCTGCGGGCGCAGCAGTTTCTCGCTAACAAGCTGGCGGCAAAAAAGCAGGAGGGCGGGGACGTCCGTGGCCTCTACGACTCGTACGTCGCGGCCAAGAAGCAGCGCGGCGAGGACGTCTCCAAGCTGAGCCTCTCCCGGTTCGCGAGCTCGGTGAAGAAGCAGCGCCAGCGCGCGAAAGAGAAGCTCGGCACCGATGTGGAGCTGCGGCTGAAGGTCACCGACGACAAGGTCTCCCTGGTCGCCAAGCGCACCCGCAAGTAGGGTCTTATAGGCCGGTCCGCTCAAACACCGCGTATCGGTGCTCCAGAGGCTGTCGTGTGCTTGGGCGCTCGGCGTCCTCTTCTACGATCAGCTCGAACTTGGGACCCAGCGCCGCGCTGACGTCCGCGGCGGTCATCACGAACGGCGGGCCGGCTTCGCGTAGCGGCACCATGGGAAACACGATGGTCGCCACGTGCCCGCCCACCTTGATCAACTCGCGCGCGCGAGAGCCCCATTTATCGCGCTGGTCGGGCGGGATCGCGCAGAAGAAGGTGTGGTCGAACCACAGGTCGTAGTCACCGCCGACGTCCACGCCGAACGCGTCGCCCTGCACGAAGCGGCCGCCGCTGTGTATCAGGCGCGGATGAAGCGAGTCCCGCATGTGGTGCACCAGATCGACCGCCGTCACCGCCCAGCCCGCGCCGGCCAGCGCTGCGGCATCGTGTCCGCGACCACAGCCGGGGACGTACGCTCGTCCGGGCGGGCCCAGCTCCTCGATGCGCGCCAACAGCTCAGGGTGCGGCTCGCCGATGTCCCATGGCGTTTGGTTCTCGTCCCAGCGAGCGCTCCAAAACGCGGTGGTCGGGTCGCTCTTGTCCGTGATGGCGCCCAGGTTCAGGTCCATGCTGCGCCCATGCTCCTGCCACATCAGGCGCTCGATCCGCTCCAAAAGCGGCGCCAGGGACTTGGGCTTCAGCGCCGAGACGGGGATGCCGTCCAACCGGGCGGCCATTACGGCGGCATCGGAGGGCGCCGGCAGCCGATCGACCTTGTTCAGCACGCGCAGCACGGGGCGGTCGTCCAGCTCCAGCTCGTGCAGCAGGTTGTCCACGGCCTCCAGATGCTGCTCGGCGTAAGGGCTGGAGACGTCGACGACGTGCAGCAGCAGATCGGCGTCGCGCAGCTCTTCCAGGGTCGCGCGAAACGCCATGACCAGGTCCGGCGGCAGCTCGCGGATGAACCCCACGGTGTCCGTAATGACGATCTCGCGCTCCTGCGGAAAGCGCAGGCGACGGCTGGTCGGGTCCAGCGTAGCGAACAGCTTGTTCTCCGCCAGCACCTTGGAGGAGGTCAGCGTGTTCAGCAGCGTCGACTTCCCGGCGTTCGTGTACCCGACGATGCTGACGATAGGCACCTGCTGCCGGTTGCGCTTGCGGCGCCGAATCTCGCGGCTCTTGGCCACACGACCCAGCTCCTTGGTCAGCAGCGTGATCCGGTCTTTGACGCGTCGGCGATCGACCTCCAGCTTCTGCTCACCCGGTCCGCGCCCGCCGATGCCGCCGGCCAGGCGCGAAAACGCCGTGTGCTGGCGGCTCAGGCGAGGCAGGCGGTACTTCAGCTGCGCCAGCTCCACCTGCTGCTTGCCCTCTCGCGTGCGCGCGCGTTGAGCAAAGATGTCCAGGATCAGCTGCGTGCGGTCGATGATCTTCAGGTCGCTGGCCTCGGAGATGCTGCGCACCTGCGTGGCGGTGAGGTTGTGGTCGAAGACGGCCAGATCCACCTGCTTGGTCATGGTGCTGAGCGCCAGGTCCTGCAGCTTGCCGCGACCCAGCACCGTGCGCGGATCCACCTTGGCTCGGCGCTGCAGCAGCTCGTCCACGACGTTGACGCCCGCGGTGGCCGCCAGCTCCCGCAGCTCTTGCAGCGAGGCCTCGCAGTCGGCGTCTTTGCCCTGCTCGGCGACCTGCACCAGTGTGACCCGGGGGCGCTCGTCGACCACCTCCAGACGAGTCTGGCGCGCCAGCTCGGTCTCCAGGTCCTTGAGGAATCGCTCAAAGTTCAGGAACAGCGCCGTGTGCGCCGGCTCCGGATCCAGCAGCACCCACGGGACGTCGGCGTCCGCCTGTGTCGTCACATGGGCGCCGTACCACTGGCCCGGTGCGCCCTCTTTCGTCACCTCCAACGCCGCCACATAGTCCAGGCGCAACAGCGCGAGGTCGGTCAGGTCGTCCTTGGTCAGCGGCTCGGACTGCAGGTGCGTGTGCAGCAGCCGGACGCCGCGCAGGCGGCCTCGACCGGCGCGATGGCGGCCCAGATCCGGCAGCTCGAGCTTGTGCGCGTCCCCCAACAGCACGTGCTCGACGTGTCCCTTGCGGTTGACGATCACGCCGACCTGCCGGCCGGTGTCGTGGCTGCACTCCGCCAGCTGCCGGTTCAGCTCGAGCGTCGAGACGGCTTTGGCGGGGATGCGACGCCGATACAGGCGCTGCAGTGCTTTGGACTGGGCCGGCTTCAGGCCGGTCAGGTTCCCGTGGATGGGCTCAGCGATGGCGGCTGTACTCCGTTAGTTTATGCACGATTCGGTGTGACAGAACCGCACGACGGCGCGGTTTTTAGCACGGCTTTTCCAGCTAAGTCACCGTTTTTTTTCAGTCGAGTCGAACGTTCGTTTCGTGGCACACTTCTCGCTATCCAAGGGTTTGGACTTTGCGGGCCACTTTAGGATGCTGGAAGTAGTTGGAGGTTCGATGTTGAGCACTCGCATGATGCCGCTGATCGCTGTTCTTTTTGCTGTTGTGGTCACAGGATGTGGCGAAACCGAGCCCCGGGTCTCCAATGGCCCCCTGGTCAACCCTGAGAAGCTGACCGCTTCCTCGGCCGAAGAAGCCGTGGACATCGTGCTCGGCACCTCGAATTATCGTCCGTCTGCGGCGGCTCAGGCTGCCGAGGCTCCCGCCCACACCCCGTTTGCAACCAAGAAGGGCGCGCTGGTCACGCAGGTCGGTGAGATCGTCGTCCTGGAGGGCAGCCAGGCCACCGTCTCCAACCTGGGCAACAACGAGTTTGGCCTGGTGATGAACCAGCAGGTGCGCAACCCGATGGAGGTGACCAAGGAGTTCCTCCAGACCTATCCGGACGAGTTTGACGCCGTGACCGTGTTTACGACCTTCCCCGATCAGGGCAGCGCGGGCTCAGTCGCCTGGTACATGGGCATTCGCAGCTCGGTGAAGGGCATCGGCGCCAATCCGGTCGATATCGGCCAGTGGTGGGGCTCCAAGCCCAACGGCAAGCTGGCCGGCTTTATCAACATGCAGTACGTCGGCAAGTACGGGCAGGGCATGGGCAACCCGCAGCACCCGATCCACCCGGTCATGGCGCAGGAGTTTGCGCACCGCTGGGGCAGCTTCATGTATTACGTGGACGGCGACGGCAAGGTCTCCGACAAGATGCTGGGTCGCGACGCGTCGCATTGGGCCAGCACGCTGCAGTCCAACGGCTCGGTCATGGACGGCAGCGAGTGGGTGCAGAGCAGCGAAAACAAGTTCTGGCTGAAGGCCAAGAACTACCGCTTCTCGGAGCTGGATCAGTACACGATGGGCCTGCGCAGCAAGGAAGAGGTGCCGGACTTCTTCCGCATCGACAACGCGACTTACCAGGGCCAGGGCATCAACCCGGCGTGGCCGCTGCCCAACGGCATCACGGTCACGGGCGTGCGCGAAGACATCACCATGGACCAGGTCATCGCCGCGCACGGCCCGCGCGTGCCCGACTACCTGCAGGCGCCCAAGGACTTCCGCGTGGCCATTGTGCTGGTGACGCGTCCGGGCGAGGATCCCAAGAACCTGGGCAACCAGATCGCGCGGCTGGACGAGTTTCGCAACACGTTCGAGCAGGTGGCCAACACCATGAGCGACGGCCGCATGCGCGTGTGCACCCAGGTGACCGCGCCGTGTGACAGCGCCGGCGTCTCCCTGGAGAACGTCGTGGTCAGCGAAGAGCAGGGCAACGGCGACGGCATCATCGATCCCGGCGAGATCGTCGCGGTGAACTTCTCTGTGAAGAGCACAGGCTTCGGCGACGCGCCCGACGTGGTCGTGAACCTGGAGCAGCCCGAGCTGGAGGGCCTGAACATCATCGTCCCGCAGGTGTCCGTCGGTGACATCCCCGAGGGCGAGAGCGTCGTGGCGCCCGAGCCGCTGCTCATGAAGATTCCACCGACCATCGAGTGTGGTGCTATTGCGATTCTGCCGCTCAAGCTGACGACTGATGGTCGAACCTTTCCCGATGAGGCTCAGTTCACGATTGGCGTCGACTCCCTGATAGTCGACGGCATGGACAAGCCCGACAAATGGACCATGGACCCCTACGGCACAGACACCGTGAAGGCGGGCGGCTGGGAGATCGCCGATCCCAAGGGCGTGGATGCGCTCTACATCGGCGTGGACCTGGTGACGCAGCCGGGCCAGGACCACAGCCCCGACGGCATCAACGCGCTGGTGACCGGCCCTGATGCCGGCCAGATCGGCGACCACGATGTGGACGACGGCACGACGACGGCGCTGAGCCCGGAGTACGACCTGACGGGCGCCATCGACCCGATGCTGACCTGGTACTCCTGGCACTTTGCGTACGACTTCAACAGCCCCGAGGGCGTCATTCCGGTCGAGAACGACGCGCTGGTGGTGGAGGCCACAAGCGACGGCGGCAAGACCTGGGTCATCATCGACTCCGACACCAGCAACACGCAGCAGTGGGAGCGCAAGCAGGTGCGCCTGGCCGACGTGCTGGAGGTCTCGAACACGCTGCAGCTGCGCATCACCATGAGCGACGACAACGTGCAAAGCCTGAACGAGGCGATGGTCGACGACATCATGGTCTGGGATGAGTCCAAGGTCTGTCGCGGTGAAGAGGACACACCTGAGGAGCCCGAAACGCCTGAGGAGCCCGAGACGACTCCTGAGGAGACGGACCCGGAGACGGATGGCGATACCGGCGGCGTGTCGACTCCGCCGGGCGCTACGTCGCTGACCGCGGGCGAGGAGAAGAGCGGTTGTCAGGCCGGTGACGGCTCGGCCCCGGGTGCTCCCGTATTGATGCTGCTGGCCCTGAGCCTGCTGCTCGTGCTGCGTCGCCGCACCGAACACACCATCAGCTAAGAAAGAGGACACACAGTGCGATATTGGACGATAGCGGCAGCGCTGGTGGCGACGTTCGCCCTGGGCTGTGGAAACGGTGAATCGACGCCCGGGGCGAGCATGCCCGAGACGACGGGTACACCCGAGCAGCCGGACCCCGAGGACCCGAACCCCGAGACCCCGGACCCCGAGACCCCTGACCCGGAGACCCCCGATCCCGAGCAGCCCACGGCCCAGCCGGATCCCGATCCGGAGCCGGCCAAGCCCGGGCCCAACTACGGCTGCTTGACGAACGAGTGCACGGTGGACAAGTGCCTGGAGCAGCCCGACTGTGCCACGACGCTGGACTGCATGGGGCACTGCGACTCGTACGACTGCGCCATGGAGTGTCGCGAGAAAGCGGCGCCGCCGTTCAAGGGGGTGATCAACGACGTGATCGACTGCGGTGTCGCGGTGGACTGCCTGTCCGGCGGGCCCCCGCCCCCGACGCCGCAGGAGGCGTATCAGTGCATCGCCGGCAGCTGCGGCATCGGCAACTGCGGCAACTGGCAGCCGTGCGCCGCCGCCGTGCAGTGCATGGCGTCGTGCAAGACCAAGGACTGCACGGTCAAATGCATCGACAACGCGCCGGGCCAGGTCAAGGGCTTCCTGGCCACATTGGTCGGCTGCGCGGTGGAGAACGGCTGTGTGCCCAAGAGCGCGGGACCCCAGTGCGGCGACGACCTGTGTGAGCTGGGCGAGTCCATGCTGACGTGCTCCGACGACTGTGGCGAGCCCAGCCCGGGCTACGCGTGCATCGCCGAGAAGTGTGAGGGCGGGCAGTGCATGGTCTACGAGTCCTGCAACGCGGCGCTGATGTGCATTGGTGACTGCAAGGACTCTGCGTGTACGGCCAAGTGCATCTCGGATGGACCCGGACAGGCAACAGAGTATCTGGCCGACATCGCGGTGTGTGCCGTGGACGGTGGCTGCATCCCCGAGGCCGCCAAACCGCAGCCCGCGGAGTGTGGCAACGGGGTGTGCGACGTGGGCGAGAGCCTCTTCGACTGCTTCCAGGACTGCAAGCCGGGTGACGAGGCGTGCGGCAACGGCGTGTGCGACCCGGGGGAGAGCATCGAGGGCTGCGGCCAGGACTGCAACCCGGACGGGGCCTCCTGCAGCGGCAGCTGCAACCAGGCGATCGACGGCGGACCGTGTCACTGCGATGGTGCGTGCGTGGAGTTCGGCAACTGCTGCGGCGACTATGTGTCGGTGTGCAAGGGTGACGGCAAGCCCGCGTGGCAGTGCCTGATCGACGAGTGCGAGGCCACGGGCTGCGCCAACGCCAACAAGTGCAGCGAGGCCCTGTCCTGCATCGCCAAGTGCGGCGACGAGGACTGCGCCGCAGCCTGCATGGAGGGTCAGCCGGAGCAGAACATCCCGTACCTGGAGGCGTACATCGAGTGCGGCTTCAGCGCCGGCTGCATCGAGGAGGAGCCGATCGAGCCGGTCGACCCCGTCGAGCCCCCCATATGCATCAACAACGAGTGCTCCACTCAGCTGGGGGAGTGCACCACTGACTTCGAGTGCACCAAGGCCTTCCAGTGCGTCGGCGAATGCAACGACGACGCCGCCTGCGCCCAGGCCTGCGGCGACGACCTGCCCGAGGGCTCCGACGCCCTCTTCAGCGCCGTGCTCGCCTGCGCCGCCGACAACAAGTGTTACGCTGACTAAGCCCCGCTGACCTCCCCTTCGGCTCGGGCAG
>CAZJHX010000070.1:0-28919 GCA_964545715.1 uncultured Myxococcales bacterium | reverse complement strand
CGGCCCAACCCATCCGCTCTAGCAGGGTGGCCCTTTACAGGGACACCCCGCTAGGCCCCGCTGACCTCCCCTTCGGCTCGGGCAGCGGCCCAACCCATCCGCTCTAGCAGGGTGGCCCTTTACAGGGACACCCCGCTAGGTGACTGGTGCCGAACGGCGTCACGTCCCTCGCGGAGCCTCGCCGGCGCTCTCGGCGCGGAACGCGCTCGACGGGCCTAAGGGCCCGCCTTCACACGTTCCGTCCCCTCGCTTCGCTCGGCGCCGAGATCGCCAGGCGAGGCTCCACGAGGGACGCAACGCCGTTTGGCACCAGTCACCTAGGCCGCGGGGACCTCGGCCACCCGAAGCCGGCCGTGTCGCCGCCAGCCCACCCGCCGAAGCCACGTCACTGGCGTAGCCCGGGGCGTTAACAGGCGCGTCTCGTCGTCAGGCGGCGCCCGGTCCTTCCACCCCTCGAACACCGCACTGCTGGAGAACGGATCCAGCCACTGCGCGGGATACCCGAACCCGGCCTGCGCGGCGTGGCGTCGCGCGTTGTTCAACACATAGTTGAGCGCCCGGCGGACCTCATGGGGCGTGGTCAATGCCCGCGCGTGATAGCGACTGCCGAAGACCTTGCCCTTGCGCCGCCAGACCCGGTTCAATCCCCTGGCCAGGCGAATGGTCAGGCCCTGCATAGCCCGCGATAGACTCTGCGCATCCCCGGCCTCCACCACCAGGTGCAGGTGGTTGCTCATCACGCTCCAATCCGTGATCCGCACTCCAAACCGCACACACGCGATGCCCAGCGCCCGCTGCACCACCCGAAAGGCCCGCCGCCGCCGCAGGTTGGGCAGCCCATCCCGCAGCCGCATGGTCACATGTACGGGACACCGCCGCTTCAGCCGGGGTCGCGTGACATGCCGCACGCTCCGCCGACGCCCAGGCTTCAGCTTGCGCCCCGCCCCTTTGCGCACCCCACCCCAGGTCTTGAAGTCGAGCTTGAGCTGCTGTCTGTTACGCCGCGTGGTCTTCATTTTGATTAGGCACTAATTGTACATTGCTCTCGAAGAGAGTCAAGCGGTTTCGACTGGATTTACGGCGCGCAGAGGCCTGTTCGGAGCGAGCAGAGTCGTTGGTCTGGGCATAAGTAATGCGATGTAAAGAATTCGCTGTAAATAATAGCGTGGCCCGTGCATAATAGGCATCGTGTGACGGGGGAGTAATTTGCAGAGACCGATCTGCGCGTCAGCCATCGTGTTGACAGCGCTGGCACCGGCCCTTGCCGGAGCCGACGACATACGCCAGGACGGTGAGATCGCGGTGATACGCACCGACGACCCGAATCCGATGCTGGTCACGCGCACCTTCTACAGCTTGTTCGGTGACGACTTCGACACGCTGTGCTTGTTCAAGGTGGCGACCGAAGACGGCGATCCGTCCTACACCGCGGTGCGCAGCGACGTGCGCGGCATCGGGGCGCCCGCTGTCGACGACGGCATCTGGTGGGGCTCAGCTGCGCGGCTGTCCGGCGTCATCGACATGCGCAACATCGGTCGCTGGGGTGGCGGGATGGATGATCCCGGTAACGCCATCCACCCCGTCGCGGCTCAGGAGTTTGCCCACCGCTGGGGCGCGTTTGTGCTTTACGTGGACAAGGACGGTCACCTAAGCGACGCGCTGCTGGGCGCCGAGGCCGCACACTGGGCCGGCACGGTGCACGCGCACGGATCGGTGTTGGATGGCAGCGAGTGGATCGAGCTCAGCCCGCGCAACTTCTGGCTGAAGGGCCGCGCTTATCGCTTCTCCGAGCTGGACCAGTATCTCATGGGGCTGCGCGGTCCCGACGAGGTCTCCGACTTCTTCCGCATTCGGCAGCCGACCTGGCAGGGTCATGTGATCGGGGCGCAGTGGCCGCTGCCCGCCGGGCTGACGATCCAGGGCGAGCGCGAGGACATCTCAATCGAGCAGATCATCGCAGCGCACGGGCCGCGCGTGCCCGACCACAACGCGTCGCCCCGCGCGTTCAGGCTGGGCGTTGTGCTGGTGGCCGGGACCCAGGAGTCGACCGCCGCCGTCGCGGACGCCGTCACTCGGCTGGAGGGCTTTCGCAAGGGCTTTGAGCTGGCGCTCTTTCAGATGAGCGACACCCGCATGGAGGTGTGCACGCGCCTGTCCGATGGATGCGACGGCTTCGCGCCACTGCCGCTCCCGGAGCCGGAGGTCGAGGTTGAGCGCGTGGTGACCCCACCGGGGACGGGGTGCAGCTCAAGCGACTCCGGAATCCCCGCCGCCGCCGGCCACGCGCTGGGCCTGCTGGCGCTGCTCATGGTGTGTCGCCGAAGGCGTCCGGGGGTTTGAGGATGTCGAACTTCTTGAGGTCCAGCCCGCCCGGGTAGCCGTAGCTGACGTACTGGTCGTAGCCGTAGACCAGCACGCCGAACGTGTCGTCCTCGTTGGACGACTCCAGCACGTGTACGCCGTCCTCGACGGCGATGCGGGCCACCCACTGCACGCCGGTGCCGATCGGCTCAAAGAGCGACTCGTCGATGACCGCGCCGTCCAGGCTGATCTCGACCTCCATGGGCTTGATGACGTTGATGAAGTCCTGCTCGTATTCCGGCGGGTTCAGCACCACGTAATCACTGCGGAACTGCTCTGCGGGCGGCACTAGCATAAACGCGGGGTCGCCGATGCCTGCGTCGCCGGACTGGTTGCCCGGGGTCGGCGCCTGCTCGGCTTGCATGAACTGCCCCAGCAGGACCGGCTTGCTGGCGGAGAGCTCGAAGTCGCCCGCGGCCTGGAACTCGAACCACTCCCCGGCGTGCAGGACCGGGATGTTGGCCTGCTGCGGAATAGTGGTCACCACCGTATTGTCGGCGCCGGCCAGCACGCGCCAGGACTCGAGCTCGTTGCCGCGCGGGATCGTGCGCGCGCACGCGTATTCACGGCCCCAGCTGGCCACTGGAAACAGCTGCTGCTCGATGTGATCGGCGCAGCACGTGATGAAGTCGCTGCAGTCGGCGTTGCTGGTGCACTCGGTCTGGCCGTCCTGCTCGCAGACGCCCTCCTCGCCCGGGCCGACGATGCACTTGTCGCTGTTGGGTACGTTGGCGCCCTCGCTGCCGCCGAAGACCGCGACCTTGCGGCTGGAGAAGACCACCGAGCCGGTCAGGTCCTCGCCCAGGCCGTTGGTCTCCAGGTTCAGCACATCGAACGGGCCGAGCGTGCGCGTGATCGTGTCGCCGGGCGCCAGCGCCGGGATGTCGTCGCCGGCCAGCGTGTGCGCCGAGACGGTGATCGTCACCTCTGTGTCCACCTGCGTGCCCAGCACCGTCATGTACGCGCGGATGCCCTCAAACGTCTGCATGCGCGTCATCACGTAGTACCAGCGGTCCAGAGAGTGCTGTGGCAGCAGCAGGCTGGCGTCGTTGCTGAACACGTCCTCGTTGGTCAGCGGGTTGAACTGATACACGATGGTGGGCACCGACGTGGTCACCTTGTAGGCCAGCGGCTGCAGCAGCGTCCCGTTGACGTCGCGCCGCGGCATCTTATAGACCCGCAGCTCGCGCGGCATGATGCGGCCGTCCGGGAACGGCATGCCGGTCGCGTCGTGCGTGACCTTGCCGGTGGAGTCCCAGATCTCGACCTCGGCGGGGTATTTGGGGCTGGGGTTGGAGACGATCAGCGCGTACTGCGCGCCCGCCGCGTCCAGCGCGCCGCCGTTGGGGCCGGGCACGAAGCCGTTGTCCAGGTCCGCGCCCCAGTACTCGCAGCCCATATAGCTGTTGTATTTGACGTTGACGTCGCACAGCTTCACGCACGCTCCGATGTTGCACACCTGGCCTGTGAACGTGCCGTTGCAGTGCGCGTCGTCCACCCAGCCGGTGCCGTCCTCCTGGCACATCTCGACCTGGTCGTCGTCGCGACAGCGCTTGTCCAGCGGCGTGCAGTTGAGGCACGCGCCCTCATCGCAGACCGTCTTCTGGGCCCGATCATCGCGGCATTGCCGGGCGGTCCAAGCCATGCCGTCGTCCGCGCACACGACCTCCGAAGTTTTGTCAGGTGTGCATTCTTTGACAGTCCCGGGCGTGCAAATCGCGTCGGGCGGCAGCTCCTCGACCTCGCCGGTGCCCGTCGTTGCGGAGGTCGAATCTTCAGTGTTTACAGGAGGTTGCTTGTCATTCCCGCACGCAGCCAAGAGCAGCGAGGCGAAAACAAAGACGACAAGTCGGTTCAGCACGCAAACTCAGTATGCAGCATCGGTGCCGGATCGGGCGGGATCAGACGGGAACGACGCCTTTCTTGCGGAACGGGCGCTCCACCGTCTTGTTGGCCGTGCGCTCCAGGGCGTGCAGCAGCACCTGGCGGGTCTCACGCGGATCGATGACCTCGTCCACAAAGGCGTGGCCCGCCACCTTATATATGTTGATGTGGGGCCGGATCATGTCGGCCATCTGCTTCTTCATGACCTCCGGGTTGGGCGCGTTCTTCAGCGCCTTGGCCATGGCGATGGAGACCATGCCCTCGGGACCCATGACGCTGATCTCGGCGGTCGGCCAGGCCACGAAGAGATCCGGCTCGTACGCGCGCCCGCCCATGACGTAGTAGCCGGCGCCGTAGCCCTTCCGGACAACGACCGTCAGCTTGGGGACGGTGGCGTCCGCAACCGCGAACAGCATCTTGGCGCCGTGCCGGATGATGCCCTCACGCTCGACCTTGGAGCCGATGATGAAGCCGGGGACGTCCTGCAGAAACACCAGCGGTATGTTGTAGGCGTCGCACAGGTTGACGAAGCGCGCGGCCTTGTCGCTGGAGTCCACGTCCAGGATGCCGCCCAGATAGCGCGGGTTGTTGGCGACGATGCCGACCGAATAGCCGCCGATGCGGGCCAGGCACGTGACCAGGTTGCGCGCCCACTTGGGCTTCATCTGAAAGACCGAGTCCTCGTCCACGATCATCTTGATCAGCTTGACCATGTCGTACGACCCCTTAGGGTTGTCCGGCATCAGATCCAGGATGTCGTCGGCGATGAGCTCGCCCTCCTCGGGGGCCGTGTACTCGAGGCGCGGCGGCCGATCGGCGCTGGACTGCGGGAAGTAGCCGAGCCACTGCTTGCACGCGTCCAGGCAGTCCTGGTCCGTCTTGTACTGCTGGTCGGCCACGCCGGAGTGCTCGTTGTGCACGCGGCTGCCGCCCAGCTCCTCTTCCGTGATGGTCTCGCCCACCGCGGCGTGGACCAGCGGCGGGCCGCCCAGCGCCATCGAGCTGGTCTTGCGCACCATCGGCACGAAGTCGGCCAGGCCTGGAATGTAGGCAGTGCCCGCCGCGCCTGGCCCGACCATCGCCGAGACCTGCGGCACGACGCCGCTCATGTGCACCTGCTCGCGGAACAGGTAGCCCGAGTTGGCGAAGTACGCGATGGTGCCGGCCTGGTTGAGCCCGCCGGCCGGATGGATGCGCGCGCCCGCGGAGTCGATGAGCCACACGATCGGGATACGGCTCTTGAGCGCCATCTCGCGCAGCCGCGTCACCTTGGTCTCGCCCACCACGCCGATCGAGCCGCCCAGCACGGTGAAGTCGTAAGCGGCGCAGGCGACCATGCGCCCGTTGATGCGCCCGGTGCCGGTGATGACGCCGTCCGCGGGCGCCTGGACCGCCTTCACCTCTTCGGCGCCGACGTGGAACGTGGCGTGCGCTCCGAACTCCATGAAGGAGCCCTCGTCAAAGAGATACGCGACCCGCTCGCGTGCGGTCAGCTTGCCGCGTCCGTGTTGACGTTCGATGCGCTCGGGGCCGCCCATCTGAAGAACGGCCTGCCGGCGTTTCGCCAGCTCTTGGACCGCAGCACGCATGTTTTTGGGTTGATCTGCCATAGCGCGGGACCTTAGCAGAGGCACCGTTAGAAAACTAACGTGGCCAACGCACAGTGCACGCCTTTTGTACTGTCACGCCGGTGGGAGCCCGAGGGAAAAAACGAGTACCTCGGGGCTCTTAGACGAAACGCTTTTCGGGAATAAATCTCGGATCGGTTCTTGCAGCCAGGACGCCGGGTGCGAAACGGATGATGGACTGTCCCCGAAAGAGCTTGCACAAGAAAAGGCCCTTTCATATAACCGCCCATCACCTTATGGGGTTCCAGAGGAGAATTAGCTTGAAGGCGCGGTTTTTACTTCCTTCTCTTGTGTTGCTGATGGCTCTGCCAACGGTGACCGCAGCCGCGGATGACGACGACGACCGCGGCGTGCTCGCCGGGTTTGGCGGCACCGTCATCTACGAAAACTCACTGGGGCGCGGGACGTTCTCCAGTACAGCCACCTCGGACATCGTCGAAAGCGACCCGGACTTCGCTCTGTGGAACATGTCGCTGTCCATCCGGCCCAACTTCACCATCAGCAAGATCAACAAGCTGAAGGCGCACTTGCGGCTGGACCTGAACACGAACGTCATCGAGGACAGCACGTCCACGAACCGGGTGCCGCACGATGTGCAGCTCGGGGACGTCCGGCTGTATGTGACCTGGGGCGACTTCTTGAAGATCGACCCGGCGTTCCTCAGCTTCAGCGGGTCGGCCACGCTGTACCTGCCGACGTCGCTGCTGGCGCGCAACCTCACCAACCTGATTCTGTCGTCGCGCCTGGCCATCACGACCAAGTTCGCGCCGACCGACTGGGTCAGCTTCAGCTACAACTTCGGCGCCAAGAAGAACTTCAACAAGTTCGAGAACATGACCGTCGATTTCGGCACGTTCGTCGACCAGAACGGCCTGCCCGCCGGGCTGCCGACACGAGCGGGCGGCGCCGAGGCCGTTGCCGAGCTGACAGCCGCCACGGGCGTGATCAACACCGAGTGGGTGCTGAACCACAGCCTGTCGCTGGGCTTCAGCTACGCGAAGTTCTCGTTGGGCTTCGACTGGGTGTACTACCAGCTCTTCAAGTACGGCAGCTTCGACAAGGACGCTAACTCCTCGCCGCACGCTGTCGCGGGTACCGGGTACAACGACATTATGTACGGGTACATCGACCTGGGCTACTCGATCACGGACAACCTCAGCATCGCGCTGGGCACCGTGACGGAGCAGACGCCCAAAACTTCGGACAACCAAGATTTCCGGTTCCCGTTCTGGGATACGACCAACGGGTCGGACAACCGGCAGACCTTTTATTTTGATGTAACGGGGACCTTCTAAGTCGCTATGGAGATGTCACAAATGAAGCAGATGACGCTGAAGTGGAGCATGGCGGCCCTGGCCGTAAGTATGCTTGCCATCGGTGGGTTGGGCTGTGCGGAAGAGGTCGAAGACATCGACCGCACCCAGACCAACAAGTTGAAGAAGACGCAGCTGGCCGGACACTGGTACATGCTGCAGACCATCATCGATGTCCCCTACCAGTCCAGTGCGGGCTTTGTCGGGTTCACGAACTACGGGAACAACCCGAAGGTGATGTTCGAGATCACGGAGCACTTCGTCTACGTCGTGCCGGTGACCGAGGCCGTCAAGTTCGCTGAGGCCCCCTACAAGCTGAAGAAGATGCGGAACTACTGGGAGCCGGGCAAGAGCCACGAGTTCGTCGACATGTACGTCGGTGAGTCGGTGGCGGCGTTCCCGGTGCTGAGTCACTTCGACGTGATTCGCCAGTACAGCCCCGCGACCGGCAAGCAGAACAACGTCCTGGTGGAGAACTCCACGGACCGCGTCTGGCACGAGCGTGAGTTCATGCGCGTCGACTGGTCGACCAACCTCATCTACGACTGGGCGTTCCCGACGGGCAGCTACAAGTTCTCGCCGGTCGACCACTACGTTCAGGAGGGCACCGACCCGTACCTGGCCCCCGAGGGTGCGGGCAAGAACCCCGACCTGCCCGAGTTCACGGGCGACTACATCTCCCTGGTCAACAAGGCGTTCATGCCGCCGTCCGGCCGCGACTGGCAGGGCTACAGCTGCAGCCCCTACGGCATCTCCAACAAGGACTGCGCAGGCGCCACCGTGAAGATCCGCACCAGCTGGCGTCGGGCTCCGGTCAACAACGACTACGAGACGTTCCTGTACACAAACGGCGAGCACATGGACAAGTTCGGGTTCTTCCTGAGCACCCGCTACAGCTACGACGAGCTGTGGAACCTCACCGAGTCCAAGCGCGACTACAAGGCGCAGCGCTGGAACCTGTGGCAGACCACCTGGGACCGCGAGGACCTGACGGATGACGCCGGCAACACCATCCCCTGCCGCACCGACCTGGACTGCAAGGGCGACGCCAACGTGCTGGATTACACCGCGCACCAGTGCATCAAGGATGACTACTTCAAGATCGGCAAGTGCCAGAAGGGCACCCTGAAGCAGTTCAAGGATCGCGGCCTGCGCCCGATCGTCTACCACATCAGCGCCGGGTTCGACGCGATGGGCTGCCCCGAGGGCGGCAACTGCATGAGCGACGAGCTGAGCCAGGTCTGGTACGAGGCCGCGCACGAGTGGTCGGCTGTGTTCAAGAGCACCGTGGCCTGGATGATGACCCTGGAGGAGGCCGGCCGCTACTGGACGCGCTCCTGCAAGACCAACGCGGACTGCGTGACGGGTCGCGAGCACAGCGCGGGCGGCGACGTCCTCGTGGATGCGACCATCGCCACGCCCAAGCAGATGCCGCTCCACCCGGAGATGGGCTGCCCCGCCGAGTCCGTTGCCGCCGGCGACCAGTGCCTTAGCGGTGTGGGTTGCGACGAAAACGACCCGTGCGACATGAACCAGGTCTGCGACAGCGGCGTCTGCTTCTGGAAGAACGACGACGACTCCAAGGGCGCGCAGGTTCTCAACCCCGTGCTGGTGCCGGGCGTTCAGGCCGCCACCATGGTTATCCACCCCAAGAAAGACGGCACGTTCGGCGTCATTCCGGTCCGCGACGACTACCTGGGCAGCAAGGATGACCCCAAGACCAACATCAAGATGGCCTCCGGCGAGTGCGCGATTCGCTTCGTGAACGCGTCCGAGGACACCGACGCCAAGCTCGACGGCATCACCGACGAGATGCCCTACGCCGACGGTTGGGTCCGTCAGGCCTACGTGACAGCTGCGGGCGACCGTGAGCTGACCGTCAGCGTCGGTGGCAGCAAAGTCGCCACGGCCAACCTGAACCTGACCCAGGGTTACATCTACGTCGCGGCGTTCGTGAACGGCGACACGCTGGTTGTGGCCGGCACCCAGGTCAACTCAGGCACCGGCATTCGCATGCTGCACGCGGTCCCCGGTGTCGACGCCATCGACGGCGGCCTGACCAGCTGGCGCGCGGCCACCAACCTGGCCTACGGCGGCCTGTCGGACTACGATCCCTCCCGCTACGACGAGCAGCGCATCACGGCGCTGGTCGCCGGCTCCGAGGGTGACATCACCTGCTACTACACGCTGCACGAGGGTCGCTGCGTGGGTTGGGCCGGTGAGTTCGAGAGCGTCGACACGCTGTACCAGGAGAAGCTGGCGCAGCTGCCCGAGATGTTCGTCATCTGCGAGAACCAGTACGACAACGCCGCCGAGGCGTGGAAGTACGAGAACGCGACGGGCGCCGAAGATATCGACACGGTCTACCACGACGGTCGGTACAGCACGAAGGGCACCAACCCCTACAACAGCGCCGGCGAGCAGGCGCTCAGCGACCCCAACGCCATCTTCAACCCGTGCGAGCACTTCGTGAAGGCGCCGCAGGACCTCAAGAAGATCGGTGATGTCCGCTACAACTTCATGTACTGGATGGGCGAGCCGCAGGCTTCCAGCCCCTTGGGCTACGGCCCGTCCGGCGGCGACCCCGAGACCGGCCAGCTGGTCTGGGGTAACGCGTACATCTACGGCGCTCCCACCCTGACGTACGGTCAGTGGGCGTCCGACCTGGTCGACATGGTCAACGGCGAGCTGCCGGCGGACATGGTCGTCAGCGGTCAGTACATCAAGGACTACGTCGAGGCCAAGGGCGACCCGCTTCCGATGGATAACTCCAGCGGCATGTACCCCGGCGCCGTCCAGGAGCTGTCGCATGTGCACGGCACCAGTCCGCAGGATGTCTTCAAGACGCACGGTCAGTTCGACGCTCAGGGTCGCGTGACCGGCGCGTTCAAGGATCCCTTCCAGATCGAAGAGCTCTGGGACTTCATGAGCGACAAGAACTACCGCAAGGCGCTGTTCAGCTCGGTGCCGACGGTCGATCGCAGCTACGCGAAGAACCGCATGGAGAAGGTGCGCGGCACGGTCTTGGAGGACCTGATGCTGAACGAGGAGGTCCGCCAGGGTCTCACGGGCGGCCAGCTTGAGCCGGGCACCCCGCTCACCGCAGAGCTGCGCGCCAAGCTGAGCCCCGCCAACTGGGCGCACAGCAACCACATGATGGCCGAGCAGAACATGCGCAACCGCGTCATGGCCGAGGCCCCCTGCACGTACGACCGCGAGTTCGTGGATGACCACATCTACGGTATCGCCAAAGAGTTCTTCTGCAGCGAGGAGGAGCGCGCTCAGTACAAGAACGACCCCGCCTCGTTGGGTGGCAAGCAGTGCCTCACCGGCGACGAGCTTCGCTGGGAGCTGACCCGCCGCATCTTCGGTGGCGTGCTCGAGCACGAGATCGGTCACACCGTCAGCCTGCGTCACAACTTCGCGGGTAGCGCGGACGTCTTCAACTTCTTCGACGAGTTCTACGAGGTTCGCGAGAAAGAGAACGTCCTGTGCCGTGCGACCCCGCACTGCGACGAGGATGTCGGCGAGACCTGTGATGAGGAGATCGACTGCGCGACGGCCGCGGACTGCCCGGGCCGCCTCATCTGCAACGGCGGCGTCTGCACCGACACCGCCGGTGAGACCTGGGGCGCCTGCGCTCTCGACAACATCTGGGTCACCAAGTTCGTGCCGCGTACGGTTCACACGCCGAACGAGCGCCTGAACAAGATCACGGAGTACCAGTACAGCACGGTCATGGACTACGGCGGACGCTTCAACAGCGACATCCACGGTCTTGGCAAGTACGACTACGCCGCCATCAAGTTCGGCTACGGCAGGCTGGTCGACGTCTACAAGGACCCGAGCAACATGCGCAACCGCATGGAGCAGCTGGCTCAGCGCTTCGGCCGTGAGCCCAGCTACTTCGCGTACCTCTTGAGCACGGACGGCTGGCGCTACGCCGGCACCATCTTCCACCCGTTCTTCTACCTGGAGAACTACATCGGTGTGGAGGAGAACCTGAGCCGCTCGACGGCGCCTTACGAGAAGGTCAAGCTGGAGCACGCCGTTCAGGCGACGTACCAGGACGACCGCTTCTACTGGAGCTACGTCGAGGTCCCGTACCGCTTCTGCTCGGACGAGTTCCGCGGCAACCTGGGTTGCTACACCTGGGACACCGGCATCGACATCGGCGAGATGATCGCCACGGCGCAGTCGTCCATCGACGAGTACTACGTCTTCGACGCTTTCAAGCGTGAGCGGATGTACACCGGCTCTGACAGCATCATCTTCAGCTACTTCGGTCGGGTGATGAGCCGCTTCATGGCCATCATGGGTGACTCGGCGCGTTACTTCGCCATCTACGACAACATCTTCAACGACCGCGGCTGGTACCCGGACCACGTGGCCAACCTCTACGGTATGCACACGCTGGCGACCGCGTCGCGCACGTCCTTCAACAACCTGGCCCAGATGCTGGCGTCGCCGGCCCCGGGCTCGTTCGTCAAGGATGCGGACGGCGTCTACCGGAACACCACGTATGACCTGGACGCTGAGGGCACCGACCTGAACATCCCGCTGGGTGTCGGCAAGTTCCCGTACACGCAGTGGCTCGGCGCTGAGAACTACGGCTTCCAGAACCACGTGATGTGGGTCGGCAGCTTCTGGCTGAAGCTGGGCGCCATGATGACCCTGACGGACTCGACGTTCTACTCGTCGAGCGCCTGGGTCGGCGAGCAGCTTGAGATTGGCCGCGCCTCCGCGGTCGGCTTCAACACGCTCTACCAGCGTGAGATGACCAACCTGCTCGGCGGCGTCGTCGCCGAGAGCCTGGGCGCTTACAGTGGCGTCGCGGTCTTCGATGAGGAGACGGGCGAGGGCACCTTCAAGGCGCGCGACCTCTTCGACCCGAAGGTGGACGAGGATGCGGACGCCATCGAGCCCGGCATCGACGGTCTCAACATGAAGGTCTGGGCCGGCGTGCTCGGCCTCGCCAACCTGCCGGCCGGCTTCGACCCGAGCTTCATCGACGCCATGGCGGTGTTCGTGGAGGGCTCCGGTCACGAGTTCGACCTGGTCAAGGGCGGCGCGGGCGTGAAGATCGCCAAGTTCAACGACCCGTTCGGCAGCAAGACCTACGTGGGCTACCAGCCGAACTACGACGCGGGACGTCTCGCGCCGGCGTTCACGATTATCAAGGAGGCCCAGGACCTGCGAACCCAATGGGAGAGCGCGTCGGGCGTCGCCAGAGATGAACTGGCTGCAAAGATGAAGCAACGCATCGCGATACTCGATGTGATGCGTCTCATGCACTCGATCTACGGCAACCTCGAGTACTAAAGGAGGGCTAGATGAAAACGATGACAAGCATGACTAAGCTTTTCTCTCTGGCTCTGGTGGCGACGATGACGGTTGCTGGGTGCGCCCAGCAGCTCGATGACATCGACCAGGTGCAGAACAACATCACCCTGAAGTCCGAGCTGCGCGGGGAGTTCTACTTCCGAAGCACGGTCGTGGATGCGCCTTACGCGTCCATGGGCTTCTTCGTGGGCAACCAGAACTATCACCTGGAGCGCGGTTACTTCGAGATCCAGGAGAAGACGCTGTACTTCTACCGGACCTACGAGCACGTGATCGGCGGCGAGACGCTGGGCAGCGCGCCTGACGTCGACACCCCGGTGTACGAGCTGAACGACGACGGCAGCTTCAAGCTTGACAGCAATGGCAAGAACATTCCTGTCATGTACGAGCGGCGCATCGGCGATGAGATCCTCACCGTCCAGCGCTTCGTCTACAAGGGCTCGCCGATCGCGGCGTTCCCGATTACCGGCCACTTCGATGTCCAGCGCGTCTACAACCCGCTTACGGGTGAGCAGACCAACGTGGTCACCGAGAACACCACCGACCGTGAGTGGTGGGAGCGCCAGTACATGCGCGTGCAGTGGGGCGTGACGCAGGTCGCGCACTACGACGAGAACATCCTGCCGAAGTTCCGCACCGTGTCGTTCCAGTCGCTGGGTGAGTTCCACGACGAGGAGTTCGATGACGCGCCGGTCAAGGTCTACAACGAAGACGGTACGCTGGACTACATGGACTACACCTTGAGCGCTACGCTCGAGGCGCCCGTCGCGTGGTACGGCCGCTCAGGCTTCGACTACATCCCCGCCTGCTGGTACTACCCATGGTACGTCGGTCAGGTCACCGAGTGCACGTCGGAGCGCATCACGTTCCGTCAGGCGTTCATGAAGGTGAAGCCCTCCACGTACGTGGCGTGGGACTACGACGACAGCCTGCTCAAGAAGTTCGGTTACTACCGGCTGGAGCGCGGCACCTACGAGGCGACTCGTGGCGTGACCTTCTCGGGTGTGAGCCGGCGTATTCGCCGTCACCGCATCTGGGAAGAGTACGTGGTTGCCAAGGGCGACGCCTGTGACGCGAACGGCGGCAACGTCTACGACGCGTGCACGGACGGCAAGGTCTGTGAGGTCTTCGAGGACGGCAAGTTCTGTGTGGCCGCGGACGCCAACGACCGCCTGGACTACGCGCAGATGACGCCCAAGCCCATCGTCTGGTACCTCAGCGAGGAGTTCCCGCGCGAGTTGGTGCCCGAGAGCATCCTGATCGGCAAGCACTGGGACCCGGCGTTCTCCGACGTCGTCAAGACCCGCAAGCCCGACTGGGCCGGCGACCACGAGATGTTCATCGTGTGTGAGAACAACCTCACCGAGGCCGGCAAGGCCATGCAGATGCACGGTCTGGACATCAACAACGCTGACGACGTCGCCAAGGCGCAGGGTCAGGGCATCCTGGCCGCCATCGACGGCTTCTGCGAGGACATGGACTCGCCCAAGCGCAACGGTGACCTGCGTTACAGCCAGCTGCACAGCGTCAACGACCCGACCAGCGTTGGTCTCTACGGGTACGGCCCGTCGAGCGCCGACCCGCTGACGGGCGAGCTGCTCAGCGCCAACAGCTACATGTACACGCCGGCGATGAAGCGTGGCGCCAACCGCGCGATGCTGGCCATCGAGCTGTCGACGGGCATCCGGGACTTCTGGGAGACGGTCTACGCCAACCACGTGTCGGAGTCGATGTCGAAGAACGCGCTGGGCTCGGCCACGGGCGGCCTGCCGACGTACACGGTTGCGAGCGCTGTGGCGACCGCCAAGGGCCTGCTGGCTCCCAAGGTCTCCGAGCGTCTGTCCCACATCGGTCTGCAGACGGAGGACGCCAACTGGGCGCAGAACCGGATGGCCATGCTGGCCAAAAAGGCCCCCGCGATGGCGGCCAGCTTCATCACGGATGACGTGAAGATGCTGCACCGCGACCCGTCGCTGGGTCTGGACACGGGCGAGAGCACCGAGGAGCTCGTCGACCGTCTGGGCATGCACCAGTGGGCGCACTCGCGCGGCGACAAAGAGCAGCGCCTCAAGTACAACGAGCACTCTGCTGAGGCGGGCTGCAAGTTCTACGAGGAGTTCGCGGACAACGCCATTCTGGGTATCGCCCGCGAGTATGCGGCCGAGATGAACGCCCGCGTGTGTGCGTCGACCGCCCAGGTCGCCAACACGATCTACGACTTCCAGGAGTTCGAGGATGTGCTGGGTGCTTGCGACAGCGAGGGCGCGACCAACAACGACGGCCTGCTGGTTTGCGCCAGCGTCGAGACCGCCTCGGGCGCGACCGGCCTGTACTGGACCAACCCCTGCACCGTCGGCAAGCTGAAGGTTCAGCTGGCCAACGAGCTGGTCAAGTACGAGAACATGTCCGAGTTCAACCTGAACGTCGGCTACTACCCTCCCGATCCGGTCTACACGGACACGCAGCACGAGGTCATTCAGAACTCGCAGCTGGCCATGATGAACGCCATCGAAGAGGTTCGCGCCGAGATGATCACCCGCCTGTGGAAGCGCATCTACCTGGGTGTCGCGGAGCACGAGGTCGGTCACAGCATCGGTCTGCGCCACAACTTCGAGGCCAGCACGGACGCGATGAACTTCGGCACCAAGTACTGGAACCTCAAGGGCCAGTACGACAACGACGGCAACTTCAACGCGTATGACATGTTTGCCGCGGAGACTCCGCACCAGGCCAACAACCACATGCGCTCGCTGCAGTCCGCGTCCGTCATGGACTACTCGGCCAAGTTCAACGACCGCTTCGAGGGCGTTGGCTACTACGACCGCGCGGCTGTCCGCTTCGGTTACGGTGGTCTGGTCGAGGTCTTCAACCAGGATCCCGCGACCGACAAGTTCGCCGGCTACCTCGAGGACCCGGCGGAGACCGACCCGAGCAACCAGCCGATCGTCCCGGACTTCGCGTCCAACGACATCGAGACCATCTTCAAGCGCGTGCACTACACGAACATCCCCGAGCTCTACAGCAGCGTGGATGACCTGTATGACCGCTCCTACGTCCCGTGGTCGGGCGTTGCGGACGGCACGGACACCGTGACCGGCAAGAAAGAGGTCCCGTTCCGCTTCTGCTCGGACGAGCTGGCCGGCTGGCTGCCCACGTGCGAGCGCTGGGACTCGGGTGTGGACTCTTACGAGATCACGCGCAACGCCCTGGCGGACTACGAGCAGTACTGGCCCATCTGGGGTCACTGGCACCAGAGCCTGCTGTTCTTCCCGGACAACTACTACAGCCGCATCATGCGCATGTTCTACGCGGTCAAGTTCCAGATGCAGTGGTGGGTCGCTGACTACCAGCGCTTCAACCGTGGCGACTGGTGGCAGGACCGATTTGGCGTCCCGTGGCACCAGGACCCGAACGGCGGCCTCGCGGGCGCCATCGCCACCGCGGACGGCATGAACACGCTGGTGCAGACCTTCGGTCGTCCGGAGCCGGGCAACCACGGTTACCGTGGCAGCAAGAACGTGTTTGAGCCGGTGCCGTACCTGGACAACGCGCTCTACACCAACACGATGTGGATCACGCCCACGAACTGTGAGGCCCGCCAGATGTACCCCGCGTGGGACTACAGTGGCTACCTGCCTGTGGCGGTTCGCGCCGGCGCGATCTACGAGCGTCTCGCGGCCTACCAGATGCTGGCCGATCCCAGCACCTACTTCCTGGCCAACGACTACCAGTCGGGCGGCGTCGAGCAGTACCAGATCAGCTACTACTCGCTCTTCCCGCAGGAGACGATGAACCTGTTCAGCGGCATGCTCGCCAACGCCACCGACAAGTGGGGCTGGTACATGGTTGCCGACGAAGAGGGTCGTCCTCTGAACTGCGCCCGTCGCGTCGCCGTCGGTCCGGATGCCGGTCTGCCGGAGATCGCGGAAGGTCAGACGCTGCTGCCGTTCAACCCCGAGGGCGAGTACGTCTTCCCGACTACGCGCTTCCGCGTGCCGATGCTCGCGGCCTACTACGGCCTCGGTCTGCTGCTCGACGGTTACGACGACAGCTACACGGACGTCACGCGCGTCTTCCTGGACGGTCACAAGGCGGCGATCACGCCGACCGACGACGCCATCCTGGAGAGCTTCACGGACCCGCTCAGCGGCAAGACCTACACGGCTGTGGGTTCCAAGACGGGCGCCGAGCGCGGCGTCTTCTACCCGGCCATCCACATGGTCAAAGCGCTGCGCGACGAGTTCGACAGCTACAACAGCCTTCAGGAGCTGCAGGAGAACTACAACTACAGCGAGTACCAGTTTGTGCTGGACAAGCTGGAGCTGCTCCGCGGCATGAACCACGCCTACGACTACGCCGAGTAATCGCGTAGCGCATAGGACGCTTCTTTAGAGAGGCCCGGCGTGCACGGCATGTCGGGCCTTTCGCTTTTCGAAAGTGTCGGGACGGTGGGATCTGGCGCGTGGTGACGTCGCCAACCGCCCCATGATGGTGGGACTGATCCGCACGTTGATGCGCGGCGCTGGGGCGTAGTGGGCAGGGTATGAGCCGCATTGCGCGCCATGGCGGCGCCGATGGCATTTCGGACCAGCCCTTGCACGCCTGGTGGTCTCAGGAGGCCACCATGCTCGACCCACAACGTTGGAGCCGTCACTTGCTCGCAGCCGTGCTAATCGCTGCGACGCCGCTGGCGCCAGGCTGTTTCGGAGACTCTGCCACGGGACGGAAGGGGGACGCCGGCGATGCCACGCCGGGCTCGGGCGGCACGGCGGTCTGTCGGGTTCTCGGCCAGGTCCTGACGCAGTCCGGCGAGCCACTCGCAGCGGTGCAGGTGTCCTCGGGTGGCGCGACCACGGCCACCGATAGCGGGGGGCGCTTCGAACTCGACGTCCCGCGGGCGGGCACTGCGGTGCTGCTCTTCGAAAAGAGCGACTACGCGCCGTCGTATCGCAGCGTGACCCCCGCGGGAGCTGGATTGGCTACGGTGGGAGCGGTCATGGCGGCGATCGATGTCGCGCAGACGATCGATCCGACCCTGCCGAACACGGTACAGGTGGCGCCGGGTGTGGCCGTGCACGTGCCGGCCGGCGCCCTGGTGGATCCGACAGGTCAGGCGGCTACCGGGCCGGTGGAGTTCACCGTCGCGTGGGTGCCGCCGAGTGAGGCCATCGAGGAGTCTCCGGTGCCCCTGGTGGCGTCGGACGGCACCGAGGAGTGGCCCCTGATCACCTACGGCATGGTCGACGTGACCGCCAGGTCCGGCGGCGTGAAGCTGAGCGTCGCCAGCGGGTCGTCACTGGAGCTCACGATACCCGCTGCAGCGGGGGACCCCGAATCTGCCGGGCTGTTCTCCGTGGACCCCGCGACCGGCATGTGGACGCTTGAAGGTGCCGCGATCCACACCGGGACCACGTGGACGGCGCAGCTGCCGCATCTGTCCTGGTGGAATGTGGACGGCTTCTCCAAGGTGCCGCCGGACCAGCGAGCCTGCGTGCGTTTCCGGGCCCGGGATGCGGCCGGCAATGCGGTGCCGGGTGTGAAGGTGCGTGGCCGTTGGGGGCCGGCGAACAACCTGACCATCGGCGGTACGACCGACAATCAGGGGGAGCTGTGCCACGAGAAGTTTCCGCTGGGCACCACCATCTCGATCGAGTGGGATGTCTTTCTGGAGTCCGGCGCTACGAAGCGTGTCACGGGCGGGTTTCCGCTGGTGCCGACCGTGCAGGGGGTGAAGTGCAATGACCCCGCCTGCCAGGTCGCGAACATCACTGTCGCCTGCACTCAGGACAACCAGTGCGGCGGGGGGCGGGACTGTGTGGGCGGCGTATGCGTTGCCCCCGGGACGGTTCCGCCGCCGATCCCCGACGCAGGCGGTGGCGGGTCGGACGTGCCGTGCGTACCGCAATGTGTCGCCGGACAGTGCTCCGACGACGGCTGCGGCCAGCCGTGCGCGGAATGCCCGGGCGGGCAGACGTGTGGCCCAAGCGGCTTGTGTGTCGACTGCGTACCGCAGTGCGTTGGCAAGTCCTGCGGCAGCGACGGATGCAATGGCAGCTGCGGGATCTGCGATCCGGGCACATCGTGCAGCAGCAGTGGCCAGGATTGTCTCGACGCGTGTGCCCTTTGTCCCTCAGGTGGGTGTGACACGTTTGGCTTCGAGGATGGGCTGCAGGGGTGGGACACCAGCGGCGACGTCACCACAATCAGCCAACTGGGTGGGACGGCGTCTCCCGAGGGCAGCCGAATGCTCCGCCTCTCGACCGGCCTCGCGTACGCGGCCCCCAGCTACGCTCAGAAGGCGCTGTGCGCCAGCGCTGACGTCCAGCGAATCACATTCCAGTGGCGGCTGTACTCAGAGGAGTTTCAGGAGTTCTGCGGGTCTTCCTTTCAAGACTCCTTTGTCGTCAGCTTCGACATCGGTGGCGTACGGACCGCCCTATGGACGGTGACCATCGACGACCTGTGCGCGCCGGGTACCTCTGGTTGCTCGGGGTGCGGCAGCCAGTACACCAGTCTCGAGCCCGCAGACGTGCAATTCGACCAGGGCGACGTCTTCGTAACCCCATGGGCCGACGCGGACCTCGCCTTGCCGGCCGGAGCCGCCAACGGCACGGTGATTCTCGAGGTGCAGGATGTCGGCGACTCCGCCTACGACACGGTCGTACTGGTGGACGACATTCGCCTGTCAGCGCCTACGCCCTGAAGTCTGTCCGGGCGACGACCACGGTCTCGGCGGTGCTGCCGGCCCGTTGCCGGTGAGGTTGGCCGCTTTGCCGCCGGCGCCACCAGATGGTCGCCAGTAGTCCCATCAGCGTGGCCAGAGCCCCGCCCCCGCGCCCGGGCCGTCGCGCCGTGCGGCAGTCACATCCACCCGACGACGGCGGTGTCTCGACGGTGGTGGGGGGGACCGGCTCGGCGCTTGTCTCGTCACCGCCGGTGCCGGCGCTGGTTTGAGTTTCGTCGCTGGTCGTGCCCTCGTCCTGCGCGGTCGTTCCGGTGTCGGTCGTCCCCTGGTCCTCGCAGGCGCTCAGGTCGGTTCCCGGAAGCGTCGGGCACGGGTCGCACAGGTCTCCCGCGCCGTCGTCGTCGGCGTCCGCCTGGTCTGCGTTCGCCACGCCGGGGCAGTTGTCGGTATCGCTACACACCCCATCGTCGTCGCCGTCATTGTCGGCGTCCGCCGGGCACGAGTCGCAGGCATCGCCGGCGCCGTCCTCGTCGGCGTCTTTCTGATCCGGGTTGGATATGCCCGGGCAATTGTCGTCCGGGCCACATACGCCATCGTCGTCGCCATCGTTGTCTTGGTCCGCAGGGCACTGATCGCAGGCATCGCCGGCACCGTCCCTGTCGGCGTCTTCCTGCTCGGCGTTGGCCACGCTCGGGCAGCTGTCCAAATCCCCGCACACGCCGTCCCCATCGGCGTCGTTGTCGGCGTCGTGGGGGCAGTCGTCGCAGGCATCCCCGGCGCCGTCCTTGTCGGCGTCTTCCTGCTGCGCGTTGGCGACGGCCGGGCAGTTATCCAGCTCGCCTGACACCCCATCCGAGTCCACGTCGTCGTCGGCGTCATTCGGCCAGTCGTCGCAGGCATTGCCTGCACCGTCCTTGTCGGTGTCCTCCTGGTCCTTGTTGGTCGCGCCGGGGCAGTTGTCCAGGTCGCCGCACACGCCGTCGTCATCCGCGTCGTCATCCGCGTCGTTGGGGCAGTCGTCGCAGGCATCGCCTGCACCGTCCTTGTCGGTGTCTTCTTGGCCCGGATCAGGGGTGTTTGGGCAGCTGTCCGCATCGCCGCAGATCTCGTCGCCGTCGGGGTCCACGCAGTCATCACAGCTGTCGCCGACGCCGTCCTTGTCTATGTCGACCTGATCCGGGTTCTTCAGGCTGGGGCAGTTGTCGGCGTCGTCGCAGTAGCCGTCGTCGTCGGTGTCGTTGGTCTCGGACGTGGGGCACGGGTCGCACTCGTCGCCAATCTTGTCGCCGTCGGTGTCTATCGCCGCGCCTTCGTACGTTGTGCAGGTCGCCTTGTTGCACCAGATCTCGCAGTCGTCGGGCACCTGGTTGCCGTCGCAGTCTTCCACCGCACCCGACTGCACCGCGCAGGCGTCCGGAGCGCCGTCGCCGTCGCAGTCCGTGATCGTCTGGCAGGCGGCCGTGGCCAACGCGATGATCGCGTCCGCGAGCACCGCCGCGTTCTTCGGGGTCTGCGTCGTGCCGCCCGTCGGGGCTGCCAGTGTCTGGGCCATCGTCAGGACCTGGCCGGACGCTCCCGAGCCCACCACCGGCGACACCTTCACCCCGTGCGCCTGCGCCACGGTCACCGCGTGCTCAACCGACAGGCGATCCACGCCCGGGTCCGTCACAGGGTCTCCGCACCACGGGCCCTCATCGGTCAGCGGCACCACCACTCTCACCGCGCCGTCCGTCCACGGATGCAGCCCCGCGACGATCGCCGTCGCTCGGCCCCAGTCCTCAGTCGGCGACTCCACGCCGCCCGGACAGTCACCCAGCACAGCAGTCTCGGCAGGCGGCGCGCCCGGCACCGCGTCGCCCAGCGTCCCCGACAAGCACGGATAGTTGGCCGGCACCGACCATATCCCCAGCACGGTCTGCTGGACCGCCACGCCCGACGCCGCCAGCGCCGACTCGATCGCCCCGGTCGCGCTGCACAGCGCCGCCGCCTCGTCGTCCATCGATTTGCTCGTATCAAACACAAACACCAGGTCCAGATCCGGGCAGCTCGGGCACTCGTCGGGCACTGAATCCCCATCGCAGTCCGCGCTGGTGTCGTCCGCGATATCGCACGGGTCCGGCCGGTCGTTGCGATTGCAGTCCACGGCCCCATCCAGCACCACGTCGCACACGTCTCCCTTTCCGTTGTCATCGCAGTCCGTCGCGGCGCTGGTCGGCGTGCAGCGTCCGTAGACCCGCACCTGCCCCTCCTCCGTCACCACCAACCGCTGGCCGTCGGTGCTCACATCCAGCGAGCCCCAGCTGGGCGACGCCGGCGACAGGCCCGACAGCACCTGCGTCGTCGTGCCGTCCGCGACCCTCACGCGATAGACGATCTCAGCGGCGTCATCCACAACCAACACGTCGCCGGGCTTGCCCCAGTCCACGGTAACCGCCTTCGGTGATACCAGCGGCGTGTCCGTGGTCACCTCCGTCAGCCCGTCCACCGGTCCGGCCCACCGAAACAGCGCGCCCGATCCGCTCAGCCCCGAGTCCACGGCATAGACCTGCTGCGTATCCACCGCCACATCCACGCAGTCCACCAGCGCCCCACTCAGGTCCACCAGCAGCGTCTCGCCCTGTTTGGAGTCCACCGAGAAGCGCCACAGCTGATCGGGGCCGCTGTGGCCGCGATCGCAGACCACGGCGTCCCCGACAACCAACCCCGCGCCGGCGAAGCCTGCCGGCACAAACGCAATGCCAACCGGGTCGTCGTCCCCGCTATGAAAGCCCGACACCCACAGCTGCGACCCGGTTGTACCCGCCGCAACTCGGTAGATCCCGCCGCCGTAATCCTCTGAGAAGAACACGTCGCCGTCAGGCGCCATGGCGACCCCGGCCAGCCGATCCCCGCTGCCGATCTTCAGCAACAGTCCCGACGCGTCCACGCGATACACGCCGTCACCCGAGCCGTCACGCCGCCCCACAAACAGTCGACCCGGCTGCGCTCCGACGTGCGCCGCCACCCCGTCCGCAAACGGGATCGTGTGCAGCAGCTGCCAGTCGCCCTCTACGATTGCGGGCTGCGCCAGCCCCGGCGCGACAAGACACGGCGACGTAAGCAGCACCAGCGCCCAGCACGCCCGCCCCGCCCACGACAGCCGGCGTCGCATGTCAGGGCGCCTTCGTGGCGGTGCGCCCATCCGCACCCGCTCCGGCCTGCACGGCCTGGCAGCCGCCGCCGTTAAAGGAGCTCTGGCCCGGCGATCCGCCGGCGACATTCGGCGCCAGCGCCCCCGGCGAGGTGTCCGCCAAAATGAGGACCGAGCCGCCCGAGCCGCCGCCGCCGCCGCCGGTCTCGCCGCCGCTCGGTCCGCCATCGGCGTCGCCTCCATTTGCGCCACGGCACTGGATCGCCGTCGTCGGCGCGTCCGCCTGCAGGGTCTCGGTCAGCAACAACACGATGCCTCCACCGTTGCCGCCTACACCGCTGGTCGAGCCCGCGCCGTCTCCCTCGGAGTCCGTGCCGCCGGCGCCGCCACCACTGCCCGCAAAGAGGGCCAGCAGCCCGTTATCACCATAGGCCGCACCACCTGTCCCGCTCACTCCGCCGCTCTTGCTCAGCCCATCGCCACCCTTGGCAGAGTGGCCGCCGCCGCCGCCGCCGTTGCAGCTGTCGCCCTGGCCCTGACCCGCGCCGCCACCGCCGCCGTTGTTAGCGCCGGCGGTTGACCCGAGCCCCCCGAACGACTCGCCCTGATGGCCGTTGGCGCCCGACCCGGTCCCTGCCGCGCCGCCACGATAGCCCAGCGCCGTCCCGCGAATGACCCCGTTTCCCTGCACGTGGATCGTCCCGCTGGCTGCGATGGCCACAATGCCGCCCGACGTGCCGTTCCACGCGGTCGCCGTCAGCACGCCGCCCGCCTGCACCGTGACGTCCGTATGTTGCGGTACTCTCTGCACGACCGCGCCGCCCGGATATGCGCCGGTGGTGGGCGACCCCAGCGAGACGGTTGCTCCAGCGACCGACTTCACCCCGCGCAGCTCCCACGTGCCTGCGCCGGAGCCCTGGACCACGATGATCAGCACCAGATCACCTGCCGCGATCCCCGCCGCGTTTGCCACGCTCAGCGTCTCCGACCCCGCCCCGGCGGCCGCGGTTGTTGTCGTACGCACTGTGTCCACGTTGACGGTGCCGGTCACCACCAACGGCCCGTCCGCGCCGCTGCCGAACTTGCTGCTGCCCACTCGCACCGTGATCGCGTTGGATCGCAGCCCGGAGTCGCTGTTGACGACCGCGATGGAAGCGAACTCGTCCGCGGCCACGGGTGTCAGGATCGTCTCGACGCTGGTATCGGTGGCCGGCCCCGTCGGCGTCACCGCCGTATTGAACAGGCGGACGGTCGGCGCCGCGCCAAAGCCGACCCCCACCAGGCGCACGGTCTGACCCGATTCGATCCCGCCCAGCTGCTCGCCGTCCAGGCTCTCGACACCGGTGAGGTTCGGCGCCGTGACCAAGCCGCTTAGTTTTTGATCGATCTCAGTCTTTGTATACAGCTGCTCCTGCCCGTAGACCGCAAAGCCCAGCTGCGTGGCGCCGATGCATCCTGTGCACGCCAGCGCCTGTGCAACCCGCGCGTACGGCACCGCGTGCAACAGCCGCCGGGGCAGGGCGGGATCGGTGGCTACCTGCACCTCGACCCACACCTGCGCCGCGTTCAGAAACAGGTTCGGCGGCAGCGCCTTGGTCGCGCCCAGCGCCAGCGAGAAGACGCCGTTTTTGACCGTGACCGAGTCCACGGCGCCCAGCTTCTCCTCAAAGAGCAGGACGCCCTCGCTCTCGGCGTCAAAGAGCCTCAACGTCAACCCGTACGTCCCATCTGGAGCCGGCTGGCCCGAGGGACTGCGGAGCACGCCCTGCAGCGGCAAAGTACTCGGCACGTCGGCGGTCGCAGACAGCGACAGCAGCACGACGGCCACAACAACGATGTGTCTCATGCTCCCAGTGATATCACACCGGCGGCTATGGCAGGGGCTGGGTGTAGGTGTACCCGATGCGGCAACCGTAGAAGCGCAGACCGGAGCTTGCCAGGGTCGAGTTCAGGTTTAGAACCAGGGTGTACATCTTCGACCCGTTGGCGATGGTATCGCCTCCGGGCGCTCCGGCGTCGTACTGGACGGTACCGTTGGTGCCGAGAACGGTCGTCGTCCATTGCGACGGGTCGCCGCTGGAGTAGACGCCCTCGGTGCTGACAACCCGGCTGTAGAGGCGCACCCGCGTGCCCGCTTTGAACCCGGCCGTGCTGGTTGCGTCACGGTAGTAGCAGCCGAACGAGGACCGGACTGCGCCATCGGGAAGCATGACCGGCGCCGTTGCGGTGATCGCGCAAGCCGAGAGTGTGCCGCACGCGGTCGGATAGGCTGCGCGATCGGTGTACGCGAGGTATCCGTCCCCACCTGAGACGCTTCTGAACGCGTGCGGTGGCACGGATAGGTACGCGGTTTTACTCGTCTTGTAGCGGAACTGGGACGCCATCACGTCTCCCGTCACCTCCAGCTTTGCTGCCGGTATCGAGGTACCGATCCCGACCCTGTTCGCATCCGCGCGGATGGCGAGCGTGTTTGTGTCGAAGTACTGATTGCCGGCCAGGGTTGCCGCAACACCGGAGATCTTGTTGGCCGCGATGGCAGCGCCGCCCGCGATGTGGCTGTTGGTCAGGCCGCCCACGTTGAACCGGTTTCCGGTAGCCAGGGTCAGGCCGGAGCCCGGCGCGTATTTCGTGTCTGCGTCCGGCCGGCAGACGGCGTGTCCGTCGGTCGAGATGCCGTTGACCTTGCCGGAGCCACAGTTCACAGCCTTTACACCGCCCAGCAGCCCGGTGTGGTGGGGCGGCCTCAGGTAGATCTGGTTGCCGGAACCCCCGATGCCGATGCCCGGGCCCGCCGTGTACGTGGTGCTGCTGAAGGGCCTGCAAGTGAAGTTGCCGCCACCATCAATGGCGTTCATTGCGCTTCCTGACGGACATATCCTTCGACGAACTCCGCCCAGCGATCCGGACGCAGCCCGCAGGTGGATCTGATTAGCGGCGCCAGCGATGACAATCCCCTGGCCGGCTTTGTAGGTCGTATCCTTGTCGGCCGCCCACTCAAAGCCGGTGCCGTCATAGCTGAGCACCTGGCCCGGTGCCGGCGCGTCAGCATCCAGCTTGCTCACCCCGATCAGCTTGTCGCAAAGGGTGTCCGGGTCGCACAGAGAGCCCGCGGGCAGCGTGACGGTTCCGGTGACCTCGAGATTCTGGACCGTCGCATCGGTGGCATCCACGACAACGTCGGTGCAGTCGAAGCCGCCGATGGTGTTTACGCACATCTCGCCGGCCTCACAGTCGTCCGTGCCCTCGGCGCACTCGTCGATGTCGTCCGCGCAGGTGGCGCCGTGGTATCCGCCCACGCACGTGCACTCGAACCCCGTTGCCGAGCCCGCGCAGGTTCCGCCGTTGGCGCACGGGTTGGGGTCGCACGGATCCACATCGGCGAGCGTGCAGCCCGCGCCTGTATAGCCCTGATCGCACACGCACACGCCCGGTCCGGTGCATGTTCCGTGACCGTTGCACACCTCGGCGCTCCAGCTGCCGCCGACCTGCTGGCCGTATCCGGGGCACTGGTCCGCCGTCGTGTCGCACGTCGCCCCATGGTGATAATCCGCACAGTCACAGCCCAGGCCGTCCGCCGTACAGATGCCGTTGTTGTTGCAGTAGCTGCCGGTTCCGGGAATGCAGACCTCGCCGTCTGCCACGAAGCCCTCGTGCCAGTCCTTGCAGTTGTCTGCCGGCGTCCAGTGGTCCGGGTCGTGGCACTTGCAGGCCGTGCCGGCGTCGTTGCAGACGCCTTTCCAGTGGCAGTACGCCTCCGTGCCCGGGACACAGACCACCAGAGCGCCCTGCTGCACCGCCAGCAATGCGTCCGCCGGCGCATCAGTCGTGGCCGTCGTGCATCCCCCGACGGTCACCATAAGTGTCAGTGTCATTAGAACTTTAACCGGCTGGCTGCGCGCACAACGGCGCAGCGCTCCGGACGATTGCCCGATAGTCATTGCAATACCCGCTTTAGTTGGATTCCCTTCCAACTTAGCGCGCCCGGGGCCGGGCCCAAAGAGAAAAATATACAGTGTAAAGTTTAGCTGATCCGGATCAGAGTCCGGCAAAGACCTCGAGCGGGCGCCAGACCCGCGCGGCCCACGCGGCCTCGTTGTGCGGCGCGTCCTGCTCCCACCAGTGCCACAGGTCGGTCTCGGATTCGTACCCCAGACCCAGCAGCGTGTTCTGCAGCTGGATGTTCACGCAGTAGTTGTCGGCTGCGGTCGGGTCGTCGTCTTCGATGCCGTCGTCATCCGAGTCGACGCAGGTCCCGCTGCCGCCCGAGTCCAGATAGAGCGCTGTGCTCCGTTTGTCTGCCGCGGCGTACCGCTCGATCATCGTCTCGTTGTGCACGCTTGGGTGGATCGAGCCCCAGCCCATCGTCCCGGACAGGCTGCCCGCAAACAGGTACTCGCCGGGGTACAGGTAGGCGATGTGGAACGAGATCAGGCCGCCCAGCGACGACCCCATCACGCCCACTTTGCCGGGCTCGCCGTAGTGCTTTGCGATCAAGCCGCGCACGATGGTCTGAACAAAGGCCGCATAGGTGTCGCCCTCGCCGCCGACCGGGCCGCCGCCCAGGTCGTCGGTCACGTGCGTGTACTCGGCAAAGCGCATCACTGAGTTGTCGATACCGACCAGCATCATCGCCTTGGGCGCCGTCTCGGTCAGCTTCCATCCACCCCAGATCGCGGTCGGGTCGAACAAATTCTGGCCGTCCTGCAGGTACAGCACGTGAGTCGCGTCCCCCTCGGGCACCCAGATCCTCAGTGTGCGCGGCTCCAGACCGGGGCCGCTGACCTTGAAGAAGCGCTCCAGGTGGCCTTCAACAGGGGCCACGCGGCTCATCAGGCCGAACTCGTCATACTCGTACGCGCGCGACCAGGGGTCCGCCTCCCACTTGGTGCCGTCGGTGAACTTGTACCGGCCGCCCACGTCCATCGGGACGACCAGCCAGTGAAAGCCCCCGTCCGGCGTCATCGCCGTCCCCGTCCAGTCGTCGAACTCCCCGCCGACCTGCGTCAGCTTGTCGTCCAACGACACCACCAGATAGCCGTCGCGCACCGGGGCCGGCCAGCCATGCACCCCCGGTCCGGCCTGCGCCGCCATCGCCGCCTCCGGGTCGGCTCGCAGCGCCGCCAGCAGGTCGATCAGCGGGTCGACAGGCTGCACGTCCGGTGTCTCGTCGGCGTCCGCTGCGGCGGAGTCCGGTTGGTCCCCGTCCGGGGCGATCGCATCACCGACATCGGAGGGATCCGTGGGCCCCGGCACCGGCTCGGTCGCGTCGTCGTCGCCGCATCCCATCAGCATCACCAGCAAGATCGTAGCTATCGTGCGCATGCTCCCTCCACGGTGTCGCCCACGCTGGCGGTCGGCACCTTTTGCTGATACACCGCAGCAGTGCGTTTTGCAGCTGCCGTCGCCGCTCTCTTTCTCGTCCTGGACGCATCGGCGTGCGTGAAAAAGCAGCTGCTGGCAGATGCCGACGACGAGCTGCTCGTCACGCTGCAAGCGCTGGATACCACATGTCGCGACGGTCTGGGCGCCCTACGTGATGGCAGGCCTGCAGTCGCCCGATCATTGCTGGAAAGGGCCGCTCGCTCCCAGAGCATGCTGGAGGTGGATCTTCGCCTCCCCATCGCGGAGGCATTGCTCGGCTCGGGCGCGCCTGTCCTGGAGGCGCTGACCGCCTGGGAGAGGGTGCGGCAGCCTGCAGAGCTGGTCGCCGCCCGCCGCTTCGAACTCGTCGCGCGCCTGCAGCACGGTCAGGCGTCTCAGCTCCTCCGCCGTGACCCCTCCCGCGCCTCGTCCGCGTTGCTGAAGGCGCGTGCGGCATCCGACTCGGCCGAGCCGCAGCAGCCCGTCCTCAGGGCGGTCAGCGCCGATCGCATCGGTGTGCTGCTGCCGATGTCCGGCCGGCTGGTGACGGTCGGTGGGCGCCTGCTCAACGGCCTTCGGCTCGGTCTCAGCGGGTCCACGACCCTCGTGCTGCGCGACTCCAGCGCGGGCGCGGCGGCCATGCCCGGCCTGGTCTCGCAGCTTGTCGCCGAGGGGGTGGTCGCCATCGTGGGCCCGGTCGACCGGCTCGCTGCCCGCGCGGCGTCCGAGGCGGCGGCAAAGCATCAGGTACCGCTGCTGCGGCTCAGCGTGGCCGACAAGGAGCACGAGGTCAGTGACTGGGCCTTCAGGGCCTTCGTCAGCCGCCGCTCGCAATGCCGCGCCGAGATCGCCCGCGCTCGCAAGCTGGGCGCCAGGCGCTTTGCCATCGCCCGCCCGGACACGCCCTACGGTGCGGCTGTCGCTGCCGCTTTCGCCGCCGAGGTCAAAGCCGCCGGCGGTCGGGTCTCCGTCACGGCCGTCTATCCCGCCGGATCGCCCACGCTCCAGGCCAACGCTCGGCAGTTTCGCGACAAGCGCTTCGGCGCGCTCTTTATCGCGGACAACAAGATCGCCCGCGCCGGCCTGCTGCTGCGTTTCCTGGCGCGCGAGGACATCTGGTCGAAGCGCCCGGGTGTGAAGGCGCCGCCGCCCGAGTCCAAAATCCGCTACGTGCACGTCTTCGGGCCTGCGGAGTGGCACTCGGGCCAGGTCCC
>CAZJHX010000069.1:23780-53691 GCA_964545715.1 uncultured Myxococcales bacterium | reverse complement strand
GTGACCTTCAGCGAGGTCGCGTAGCAGATCCCCTGCGAGCACTGACTGCCGGGCGTGCAGCCACCGCAGTCGTTTGTTTTTGGCCGGCACACACCGCTGGCGCCCAGCCCGGTGCAGAAGCTGTTGGCCCCGCACTTGTTCTTGCAGTCCGACGTGGTGCCGACCGCGTCCTGGGAGACCCACGACAGGTGCTCGAAGTAGAGGTGGGAGCAGGCCTCGCACAGGTTCTCGCTGCACACCCACTGCCCGCCCTTGACCCCCGCCGTGGCGGTAAAGCCGCCGCCCGGGGGCACGACCACAGGGCCCGGGGACGCAACGCCGCCGATGGTCCAGGTCTCGTTGCCCGCGAGCGGGGCGGTCACGGCGACCGGAACACGTACGGAGCCGGTGACGTCCGCGATGACGACGGTGAAGCCGAACGTCCCGGCGACGCCGACCGCCGCGATCTTGAGCATGTGCCCGTCGATCTCGGTGCCCGGCGGCGCGATGCCCCCGTCCAGGGAGTCGATGACGTACGTCTTTTTGCCGTAACCGCCGGTCACCAGCGTGGTCAGGTCGATCTGCTGCCCCGGCGAGGCCGCCGTAAAGCAGGCCAGGCCCGCGCGCTGAAGCTTGGAGCAGCCGTCCAGCGGCGTGAACTCACAGCCGACCAGACCGTTGCAGCTGTCGGTGGTGCAGACGTCGTCGTCGTTGCAGAAGACCGGGTCGCCCGAGGCGCAGCTGCCCTGCGCGCACGTATCGCCGCTGGTGCAGGCGTCGCCGTCGTCGCACGGCTCGGTGGGCGCCAGGTTGGTGTTGTCGCACGACAGCAGGTCGGGGTGGCAGGTGTCCGCGGTGCACTCGTTGCCGTCGTCGCACTCGGCGTCCAGGTCGCAGCAGCCGGCGGTCGGCTGGGTCGTGCAGCCGCCCTGCCCATCACAGGCGGCCGCCCAACACGGCAGGTTGTCGTCGCAGGGAGTGCCCGCGGGCGCGTCGGTGGGCTGGCACTCGAAGCTGGTCGGGCCGGTCGACACGCAGGCGGCGATCAGGCACTCGCCCGGCGACTGGCACTCGATCGGGTCGCCCGCCACGCACTGGCCGAGCGCGCACTGATCGCTGACCGTGCAGCCGTCACCGTCGGCGTCGCAGGCCTTGCCGTTGGGCGCTGAGGCATAGGTGCAGGCCGACGCGGTGCAGGAGTCGACGGTGCACGGGTTGCCGTCGTCACAGTCCAGGTCGGCGGCGCAGCAGTCGGGCACCAGGGAGCCCGGCACGCAGGCCCCGTCGGGATCGCACGCGTCGCCCACCGTGCAGGGCTGACCGTCGTTGCACACGCTGCCCGCCGCGGCCAGCGTCTCCACACACGAGAAGCTCTCGGCGCCGGTCGACTCACACACGGCCTTGAGGCACGCCTGGTCCGGCGCGGGACAGGTCGCCGCCGCGCCCGCTTTACAGGTGCCGGCGAAGCAGGCGTCGCTGACCGTACAGCCGTCGGCGTCCGCATCACAGGCCGTGCCGTCCGCGGCGGACTCGTACGTGCACTTGAGTCCGTCGCAGCCGTCGATAGTGCACGGATCACCGTCATCGCAGTCGCCTACGCCCGCGCAACACCCGGGCTCGAGGTCTCCGGCGACACAGGCGCCGGTTGCATCGCAGGCATCCCCCACGGTGCAGGGCGCGCCGTCATCACACGCGGCGCCTTCGGCCGCAAGAGCCTCGCCACATGTGAAGATGTCCGGACCATCCGAGGTGCAGGTCGCCACCGCGCAAGGTCCGTCCCCAACGGGGCAGGACGCGGGCTGACCGGCCGTGCACACCCCGGCGACGCAGGCATCGTCCACGGTGCAGCCGTCATCATCGGCGTTGCAGGCGGTCGCGTCGGCCACCGGCGTGTAGACGCATGCCCCGGCAGCAACATCCCACGTGTCGTCGGTGCAGACGCTGCCGTCGTTGCAGACCTGCGGCTCCTGGGCCTCGGGCGGCGGCTCTTCGGGATCGACCGGATCTTCTTCGCCCGGATCGACGGTCGGATCCTCGGGCTCGACCGGGTCCTCAGGCTCCGGATCCGCTTCTGTGGGTACTTCCGCCCCGGGGCCTGGAGTCTCTTTGTTGGGGTCAGTCCCCCCCGACGTGGACTCGTCGCCGCCGGTCGGCTCATCGGTGCCAACCCCCTCCACGGGCGTCTGGTCGACGGCAGGATCGGTGGACGTCGGCGGTGCGGGAGCGTCTGCGCTGCTGCAGGCCGCGACGAAAAACAGCGCAACGGCGCCTAAGGCAAGTCGTGACATCGTGTGCATGAAGCGGTCAACACTTCACGCATCATGCCAACAAGAGTCCAGGACGTATGTCCCCGCCCACCAGGGCGCAGGAGCGCCCGCAAGAAGAGGCCCCCGGGGGGCCGGCGAACAGGATGTTCGCGGGGGTCGCGTGCTAAGAGCGGCGGGAGCGTCTGCGCTGCTGCAGGCCGCGACGAAAAACAGCGCAACGGCGCCTAAGGCAAGTCGTGACATCGTGTGCATGAAGCGCTCAACACTTCACGCATCATGCCAACCACGGGTTTGACCTGAACTTTAGAGACAGGTGGGAGCTCTGAAGTCTACGCAGTTCTGGGCGCAGTCGTCGCTGTCGGGGCCACACTCACTACTACAAGCGTCCCAGACGTCCTCGCACATGAAGTCGCACTCCTCGTCGCAGATCACGTCCAGGTCGTCCATCCAGGCGCCGCTGGTCGTCTCGCAGAAGGCGTAGCACTGAGCGTGGTCGTCTTCTTTGTAGTCGGTACCGCCGCAGGTCTCGTGGCCGCGCGCGTAGCCGTCGCACGTGCCGTTGAAGCCGTTCTGCCAGCAGACCGACTCGGCGGTGCTCCAGAACTCGTCGGCCCAACCGTCGCCGCCCGCGTCGTAGCAGGACTCCATGCAGTCGGTGACCAATGTGCGACACTCATCGGTGACGTCGGCGTAGAACTTCAGGCTGTCGCGAATGTCGTTGCACAGCGACTCCTCGTCCTCGCCGATGCACGCGGTCGCACACTCGGTGGCGCCGTTGTCCAGCACGGCCTCGCCCAGGCACTCGTCCCACAGGTCCTGCGCGCGCACGTCGCCGACCTTGCCGTTGTAGCGGCTGACCCGCTCCAGGGAGCACTTGCGCGCCATGCTGATGCAGTCCGACTTCTGGTTGATGTCCAAGCCCTCATCGTCGATCGGGTCCTCGATGATGTCGCCGTTGCAGGGGCCCGCGGTGCAGGTGGTCGACAGGGTGTAGCGCCCCTCGCCCTGGCCGTGGAACGCCTTGACGACCACGAGGTGCCGGCCGCCGAACTCGACTTTGTAGTCCTTGACCAGCAGCTGGCCAGTCAGGTCCCAGTTCTGCGAGTGGATGTGGATGTTGGTGCCGCGGAAGAGCAGGATATGCGGGTTAAGGTCACCGCTCTCGACCTTGAGCAGGGCCTTGAACGTGTCGCCGGCGCGCAGGTCCAGGCGGTAGATGTCCAGCTGCTCGCCGCCGGTCTTGCCGGACACGACCTGCTCCAGCGTCAGCTCCTGAGCCAGGTCGATCAGGCCGTCCGCTTTGCCGGCTGAGAAGATCTCCGCGGCGCCCGCGGCCGGGTCGTACGTGGTGGTGGTGCTCTCGAGCACGGTCTCGCCGCCGCAGGCGCTGCCAAAGAGGCCGCAGGCGACAACAAAGAGGGTGAGCGTCAGCAGGGTGGTTGTGCGCAGCATCATCGGTTACTCCCCAATCGGGTCCAGGTGAGGACGGTTGTTCGGTTCGGCCACCCACCTAAGCAACTGGCATGCCCAAGCTAATAAACGAGCGACTGCGCCGGCTCAGCCCGGTGCTGAGGTCAACGCCCCCCGGCCGTGATAGGTTGACCGGCACGGAGGAAAGCGATGTCTCAAGTACTGTTGGCAATCGTGTTGCTGGCGCAGGCCGCGCCGACCGATCAAGTCGTGGTGCAGGGCGTGCTGCGCGCGGATGGCGGCAACCCGGTCGCAGGCGTCTACACGATGACGTTTACCGTCTACGACGGCGAGGACGCCGTGAACGCGCTTTGGACCGCCACGCTGAAGGACGTCACGGCCAAAGACGGCGTCTTCTCGGCCGTGCTGGAGGTGCCGGGAGCTACGTTTGGCAGCGCCGGCACCGCCTGGCTGGGCGTCAAGATAGAGGGCGATCCCGAGCTGCCGCCGCGACAGATCATGCCGGTGCCGATGGCCCAGGTGGCTGCGGTTGCGCAGTCCGCCAAGACAGCCGACAGCGCCAAAACAGCCGACAGCGCCAAAACGGCCGACACCGCAACCAGCGCCGCCACCGCGACGGCCGCAGACAGCGCGACGACCGCCGCCTCCGCCGATAGCGCAACCGTGGCGCTGGCCCTGTCCTGCACCGGCTGCGTCGGCGCGGCGCTCATCACCGACGGCGCCATCACCGCCGCCAAGCTCGACGCCGGCTCTATCGGCGACGGCCTGTCGCTGACCGCCGATAATTTGAGCCTGGACACCACGTTCACCGACGGGCTGTACCTCTCAAAGTCGGGCGGCGCAGTGGGCGGCGGGCTGGTCGTTGCCGGCAGCGTGCAGGTCGGGACCGACGACGACGAGTGCACGGCGACAAAGGCGGGCGCGCTGCGCTGGGCAAACGACACGCTGCAGCTGTGCAACGGCACCGCGTGGGGCAGCGTTGTTCCGGCCGTTCCGGACGGCTCCAGCCAGACCAACGCGGCCGCCGACTGCAAGTCACTGCCCAACGGTGTCGCGGCGGGCGTCTACTGGATCGACCCCAACGGCGGCGGGACCAACGACGCCTTCCAGGCCTACTGCGACACGGCCGTCGACGGTGGCGGCTGGACGTTGCTGATGCGCATCCACGGAGGCAGCGGCACGACCGGCGCCGATTACAGCCACGCGATCTGGACGGGCAGCGGCTCCTTCGGGACGCTGCCACAGGCCGTTGGGTCGTTGAACACACAGAGCGTGTATCGCTCGCCCGCGGTGGATACCCTGCCGGTCGTCGAGCTGTTGATTCGTGACGAGACCAGCGACAACCTGCGCGCCACGCGCCGCACCTACTGGACGGGGCTCAAGCCCAAGTACTCCGGCAAGACCTTCAAGACCTGGTTTACCGAGTCCGTCTACCAGGGCTTCAAGACCTGCGACCACAACAACCGCGTCGACGCGGCGACAGCTGTAGGGCGCTGGTCCCTGTGGCAGGAGAGCCAGAATAACGACGGCAACCCGACGACCTGGGGTCTGTACGTGAACTTTGGCAACAACGGACGACAGGCGCGGCTGAGCCCGTTTGGCTGCACGTCCAGCAACCAGACGGAGTGGGCCGGCTTCGGCCCGTCGAGCGGCTGCAACCTCAGCGGCGTGACGCAGGGCGGCTACAACCAGCGCCGCGACCTGGCCAACGACAGCACGCCGATCGCGCGTCACGAGTGCGTCAACAGCGCGATCTCACCGACCACCTGGACGATCTGGGCGCGCTGATCAGACCGCGGGCTTGAGCACCCGCAGCGCGGCCGGCAGCAGCACCAGATCGGCGAGCAGCGCCGTGACGATGATGAGCGCGCTGACACCGCCAAAGTTCATGTTGGGCGTGAAGCTGCCCATCAGCATGAAGGCGAATCCGCCCGCCAAGATAGCCGACGTCAACACCACCGCATGCCCGGCATCAGCGATGGCGGCGCTGACCGCGGCGTCCAGGTCCAGCCCGGCGGCCAGACCACGGCGCAGCGCGATCAGCGTGTGAACGGTGTCGTCCACAACGAGCCCCAGCGCGATGCAGCCGATCATGACCGAGCCCGGGTCCAGCCCGATGCCCAGCCAGTGCATGACGCCCAGCCCGACCGCGACCGGCGCCAGGTTTGGGATCATGGCGAAGAGGCCCAGGCGCCAAGAGCCGAGCAGCGCGATCATCAGCAGCGTGATCACTGCAAACGCGATCAGCAGGCTGCGGATCTGGCTGTCCAACAGGTACTGCTGCATCTTGCCCATCAGCTTGGCGTACCCGGTCATCTCCACCGACAGGGCGTCATCTGTGAAGACCTCGGCGAGGCGCGCCTCGATAGCGGGCAGGTCGTCCACGATCTCGGAGGCCTCTGACAGGCGGATCCGCGCCGTCATGCGGCCGACGCTGTAGTCCTCTTTGACGATGGCGTGAAAGTCCTCAGTGTCCTCGACAAACAGAAACGACGTCGCGACCTTGTCGGCCGCGTCCGGCAGCGTCGAGGTGTCATCGGGCGGCTTCAGCAGCGCATGGACCCGCTCCAGCACGTCGGCCGACGACAGCGCGCGCGTGACGGCGGCGCGGGACTCCAGCCAGCGCTCAAAATCGTACAGCCGCTGCTGGTTTTCCGGCGTCTGCAGCCCTTGGTTGGGCGCCCGCACCAAAAACTCCAGCGACGTGCTGCCGCCCAGCGCCTGGTCGATGGCCTCGATGTCGACACGCGCCGGATCGTCAACGCGGAACCACTCGATGGGGTTGACGCCGACCTTCAGCTGGGTCGCCGACCAGACGGACAGGCCCACCACACACAGCGACGCCACAACGATGACGCGCGAGGCGCCGGGCGAGACGCTCCCCAAGCGCGCCAGAAGCCGGCTGAAGCGACCTGTGCGACGGCGCTCGAGGACGGCGGGGGCGACCGGCCGGACCAGCCCGACGACGGTGGGCACAAGCAGCATGCTGAAGACAAACGCCATCATCACGCCGAACGCGGCAAAGACGCCGAACTCCCGCACCGGGGCCAGCTGACTGATCAACAGCGAGAGCAGGCCGGCCGCGGTGGTGGCGCTGGTGAAGAAGCACGGCACCGCCATCTTGGAGATGCTCTGAACCAGCGCCTCCTCGCGGTCCACGCCGTCGGCCCGCAGCTTCTGAAACGCGCTGAGGATGTGGATTGAGTCGGCCACGCCCACGGCCATGATCAGCGAGATCAGCGCGGACGACAGGATGGTGAGGTCGGCCTGACACAACCCCATCAGGCCGAACGTCCAAACCACGCTGACGATAACGACCCCCAGCGGCAGCAGGGCCGCGGCGACCTGCCGAAAGATGAGCCAACAGCCCAGAATGACAAGGAGGATCAGCCCCGGCGAGGTCAGGTTGATGTCGCGCTCGTTGTATCGGAAGAGGGTCTCGTCGAAGACCGGCGTGCCCGACAGGCGGGTCTCGATGCCGTCCGTGGCTTCCGCCTCAGCGATCTCGCGTAAGCGGCGCACAAGGGCGGTCTTGCCCTCAAAGGTGTTGCCGTCGTGGGCCAGCTCAACGACCACCGCGGCGGCGCGGCCGTCACCCGAGACCAGCAGCCCCTCGATGAGCTTGGAGTCCATGGCGCGCGCGCGGATCGCGGCGGATTGGGCGGCGCTTGTCGGCAGCTGAGGCACCAGGGCGGGGACGTCGATGCCGTCGGGGCTCTCCACAAAGTCGCGGGTGGTGGTCAAGGAGCGGACGCGATGGGCGTGGGGAGCGTCTTTCGCTGCCTGGGAGATGCGGTCGATAGCGGCCATGACCGGCGGTGCGAAGACGTCATCGGCAAAGACGCCGATGACCGCGATCTCGTCGGCTCCGAAGCGGTCGATGAAGGCGTTGTAACGCACGAGCTCTTCGTCGCTGGCGAGAAACCAGATCTCGATCGAGCTGTCGAAGCGCACCGTGACGGTGAATCCCGCCATGAGCACGGTCAGCGCGATGACGAGCCCCAGCACGAGCTTTCGGTGGGCGACGAGCTTGCGGGCGACCGTGTCGAGCATGCCAGAGGCTGGACGCATTACAGGGGCGCCGTCAAGCGCGCCGGCCGATCGCGCTGCGGCACGTCACAAAGGTCTCCAGGCCGTCGGCGGTCGCGGTCAGCAGGTCGTCGTCCAGGATGACGCGCCCGGGCTCAAAGAGCATCACGACGGTTGATCCGCCGAAGCGGAAGGTGCCCTTCTCGGCGCCACGGTCGACGGGGCCCGGGGTGTAGGTCTGGACGATGGTACCGACAGTCAGGGCGCCGACCTCGATCATCGTGATGGGCCCGAACGGGGTGCCCGAGAGGGTGGTCACCATGCGCTTGTTGCCAAAGGCGGGGGCGCCGGCCTCGAGCGCGATCGGATGCACCGAATGCAGGCCCCGGCCGATGCGCACCGCGGGCCCGGCCTCGCCCGATGCCGGAAAGTGAAAGCGGTGATAGTCAGCGGGCGCCAGTCGCACCACCAGGCACGCGCCGCCCGGTGGATGAGCCGCGCCGACCAGCGCGGCGGCGCTCAGTGTGGTCTGCTTGATCAAGAGGGTCTCGGGCAGCGCCGAATACGCCAGCACGCGGCCGTCGGCCGGTGCGACGAGGCGGCTTGGATCGGGGTCCAGCGGGCGCACGCCGGGCTTGAGATGCCGCGTGAAGAAGTCGTCCAGGCTGCGGTACTGATCGAGCGGACGCGCGGCCTCGGACGCGTCGATGCCCAGGTCGGTGACGAAGCGGGCGATACGGCTGCGACTGAGCGGCAGCCGGTCCGACAACGTGTAGAGGTGGCTGAATATCTCATGGCGGGCTACGGCCCACAGCGCGGCACGCCCCAGCCGGGTCTCGTAAAGCCGGCGAAGCGCGGACTCGCTGTAGACAACCTCGGTGCGCAGCTCGCCAGTCGCGCGGTCACGGTATTCCACGCTCAGAGGCGCCGCTCGTACAGGGCGTACTCCCGGGTGGCGGGGCCGCACTTCTGGTAGATGCTGGGGCCGGTGCGGACCAGCGCGCCGATCGCGCCGTCAAACCCGTTCTCCAGGCCCCAGCGAAACGTGTGGCTGACGAACGCCGCGTTGACGGCCCCATGGCCCCGGGCGCCGGGCAACAGGACGACCAGAAACTGGACCAGACGCTGTGGCGCCGGACTGCGCCCCTGAAGGACGGCGGCGACGTCTGGATAGATCGTGCAGAAGCCGACGGCCCGGTCAGATGCATCCAACAGCAGCGGAGACAGGTCGGGGACGAACACCGCCTTCATGGGGCGGTGAATCGCGATGAACTCGTCAGCGTCGATGGCGCTGTAGCCCACGTTGTCGACAAAGCCCTCGCACAGCACGGCGTGCAGGTGCGCCAGATAGGCATCGAAGTCGGCCGGATCCCAGGGGACGACGCGCAGCCCGAGCGACGGCAGGCGGTCGGTGGGGATCCGGTCAGCGGCATCCAGCATCTTCTGCACGTGAGCACGCGGGAGATCCCAGGACTCCCAGCGCCACCGCGGCCGAAAGCCCCACCGCTCGAACAGCTCTGGGTACCAGGGCGGGTTGCGCGGCTCGCCGTAGAACGGATCGGCCTCGAACCCGCGGGTCATGAAGCGATAGCCGTGCCAGATCGACAAGGAGATCGGGCCGACGAGCCGTGTGAGCCCCTGCCCGGCGAGCCAGTCGGCGGCGGCGTCCAAGACCGCGATAGCGGCGTCTTTCCCGGCGCTGCGATCCCACTCGAAGAGGCCGACGGCGCCGACAGGCTCCTCGTCAAAGGTCAGGCGCGGGTTTGCCACGGCCACGCAGCGTGCGACGAGGCGGCCGGCGGCCTCGCAGACAAACCCACGAGCCGCGGCATAGCCGAACATCGGGTTGGCACCGGACAGTCGCCAGGTCGCGGCCTCTTCGGGCTGCGGCACCCACCAGGGCGCGTCGCTCCACAAGCGCGGGCGCAGCTCTACGAAGCGGGACACGAGCGCGTCGCCGGGCTGAAACCCCGTGACCTGTAAGCGGCTGCTCAAGGCGGCTACTATAGCAAGATGGGACGGGCCGGCCGGCTGAGAGTGTATGTGCAGCAGATGTTTCCGCTGCAGGTGATGATCCCGGCCTCCATCGCCAAATGCCTGGCCATCTACCTGGGTCTACAGGCGCTGGCCGGAGCCCGCTCGCTGGCGGTGGGCTGGCGGGCCGTTGCGGCGGCCGTCACGGTTTTTGGCTTCATGCTGCTGATGCGCGTCTACGACGAGCTGAAGGATGTGGAGGCGGATACGCGCCTGGGCAAGGCCGGGGACCCGCGCTACAAGGACCGCCCGATCGTGACCGGGGCGGTGTTGGTCGAGGACGTCAACGCGCTGCGGTGGGCGCTCGTCGCAATGCTGGTGGCGATCAATCTGCCGTTGGGCGGCTGGGCGCTGGTCGGCTTCGCGGTCATCTTCGGCGTGACGTGGCTGAGCTTTCAGTGGTTCTTCTGGCCCGCCATCAAGGACGATCTTCTGCTGGCGTTTGCCACGCACAATCCCATCGCGGTGGTGCTGGCGTTCTACGTGCTGACGGTCTTTGTCGGCGAGGCCGGCTGGGCCGCCGTCGATCCGCTGTGGGCAACCGCGCTGCTCGTCGGCGTGTGGATGCCGCTGGCCGCGTGGGAGACCGCGCGCAAGATCCGGGTGCCCGAGGACGAGACCGACTACCAGACCTACTCCAAGATCTTCGGCCTGAAGGTGGCCCCGCTGGTTCCGATCGGGTTCACGCTGATCGGGGCCACGTGCATCATCGCCGTGACGCGGGCCGCCGGGTTGTCGTGGACCTTTCCGCTGATCCTGGGCGGCATCGCGCTCGTGCCGATCGGAGCCGCGTTGGCCTTTTGGCTGCGTCCCTCACGAGAGCGCGCGAAGCTTCAGCCAACGGCCGAGCTGTTTGTCCTGGGTACGGAGGCGGGGCTGGCGGCCGCGCTGATCGCGGCGTATGGCCTGCGTTGGGTGGGCTAGGGGCCTGGCCGGCGCTACTTGCGGGCCGCGCTCATGTCCAGCGTGACGTTGCAGCTGTTGCCGTCGGTCGCGCCGAAGTCGGCGGGGCACTTGTCGGCTTCCGCGTTGGAGATGCCGACGGTGACGCTGATGGCCAGGTTGTCGTCGTCTTGAATCGTCACGATGGCGTCGAAGCTCATGTCCGCTTTGCAGTCCGGGTTGTCCTCGCTGACCTGCACCCCCGTCTGTGTCGAGTCGGCGGACTCGAGAACCGCGCCGGCCGGATCCTTGTCGGTGAGGTTGATGTCCATCTCGGAGAACGGCGGCTCCAGCTGGACCTTGAACGTGGCGGGCAGGGTGCTGCGAGGCGGCAGCTCCTGATCGTGCGGAATCTCGTAGGCATCGACCGACGCGTCGGGCTTGAAGATGACCTCCAGCGCGCCGTCAAGACACTTGTCGTCCACAGCCTTCACAAACAGACGGAATGTGCCGCCCGTGAAAGAGGTCTCGTCGCCGCTGTCCGCGGTGCCGTCAGTGCCGTCGTCGTCGCCGCCGCAGCCGGTGGCCAACAGGCCCAGCGAACCGACGCAGGCCAAGGCAAGGATCCACTTGTTGGTTCTCATTTGTCTCTCCCCCGAAAGTTTGTCCGAATGGCGCAGTTTTTCCATATCCCGCGCCGCGGCGCAAGGCGTCAGCGCGACGGGCGCTCCTGGCGCGTGGGGAGTTGAACTGTGAAGGTGGAGCCGCGGCCCGGCGTCGATCGAGCGCTCAGCTCGCCGCCGTGCCGACGGGCGATGCGCCGGCAGATCGCCAGGCCCATGCCGGAGCCGGCGATCTCGTCGCCGGAGACCAGGCGCTCAAACGGCAGAAAGATCCGCTCCGCATCGTCGGCGTGAAAGCCGGTGCCGTTGTCCTCGATCTCGATCTCGCAGACGCCGGCCTCGGTGACCAGCTCGCGGCGCTTGACGCGCACCTGAGGCGCCACATCTGGCCGCGTGAAGGTGAGGGCGTTGACCAGCACATTGTGAAACAGCTGTGTCATTTGCGCCCGATCAACCTCGACCGTGGGCAGCTGCTCGATGACGACCGACCCGCCCGTGGCCCCCAGCTGCTCGCTCAGGTCCGATACCGCGGCTGTCACCACGTCGTAGAGTGGCGCCTCTTCGAAGGGCTGGGCGCCCGTGTTTGTGCGCGACAGCAACAGGATGCCGTCGATCAGGCTCTGCATGTGGTCCGCGGCCAGCGTCATCCGATCCAGGAGGGCGCCCCCGTCCTCGTCCAGCATGGGGGCTGCACGCTCGCGCAGCTGAGCGCCCAGGGCGGCGATCTGGCGCAGCGGCTCACGTAGATCGTGGCTGGCCGTGTACGCGAAGAGCTCGAGGTCCTCGTTGGTGCGCGCCAGCTGGTACATGCGCTTGGCCACCGCACGCCGAGCGCGGCGCTCCACAGAGACGCTGCGCTCCAGGTTCAGCAGCGCGGTCAGCACGTGCTTCATCTGCGGATTGGGCTCGTGACGGATCGCCTCGACGGTGACCGTGAAGCGGCCGGCGGCGATATCGGCGATGCAGGTCGCGATCCGCTCGGTCAGGTCCTGGTCCATCGACTCCGACATCAGAGGCTCAACAGCGCGATGAGCGCGTCGATCTGTTTTGGGTCCGCCTCGATCATGCCAACCAGCCGCTCCCAGGCGGCGCGCTCTCCGGTCTCCGCGTCGCGGGCCGCGGTGAAGTCCTTGAGCACCTGCAGCACGGCGGGCGCGCGGCGAGACGCGTTGTGGCGGAGGACGCGGGTGGCCATGGTGATCTCCGCCTCACCCCAGCCGGCGGTCTTCAAATGGTGACGGGCAACGGCTTTGTGCATTGGTTGTTCCTCTTACATTAAGCGAGGACAAAAGACCCCTACCTATTTCGGGGACAAGTGCGGTCCCCACACCCCTTTCGCGGTGACCCACACCCCCTGAACGCAGCACTGCGCCGCCTCGGGCCTCTCGACCGGAGCTGGCACGCGACTTGTAATTGCAGCAGGCGGGGACTGGGATGGCATATTTACAACCGAACTCTTCTGCGCAGACGCAAACGTCCAAGACGTCGTCGTCGCGCTCATCAAAAACAACGGGCAGCAAGACGGGCAGCGCCAGCGGCGTCCAGCTCCGAGAGGCCGCCGGGCCCGCCACCTATGTGGTGAGACCGGGCGACTCGATGTGGGAGATCGCCCAGAATACGCTGGGCGACGGCACGCGATGGATGGAGCTGTGGGCCGCAAACAGGGCAAAGGTACCGAACCCGCACGCGCTCGTGATCGGCACGGTGCTGACGATTCCAGGTCAGACCTCGGCGCCCGCGCCCGCTCCAGCCCCCGCGGGCGGCACCTACACGGTCAAGCCGGGCGACACGCTGTCGGCGATCGCAGCCCGAGAGCTGGGCGACGCGGGCCGCTGGCAGGACATCTACCAGGCAAACCGACACATCATCTCCAACCCGAGCTTCGTCCAGGTCGGCTGGGTCTTGAAGATCCCGGGCAAGGGTGGCGCCACAGTCCCCGCGCCAACCCCGGCACCGGCACCCGAGCCGACCGTGCCCGAGCCTGTCCAGCAGTCGGGCACCTATCGTGTGAAGTCGGGCGACACGCTCTCAGCGATCGCCGCTCAGCTGCTTGGCAGCGCGGGCCGCTGGCGCGAGATCTACGACGCCAACAGGCACATCATCTCCAACCCCGGCGTGATCTCCGTCGGCTGGGTCCTCACCATTCCCGGCCACGCCGGCACCACCCCGGGTCCGGGCCCGGTCCAGACGCCGACCCCCGCGCCCCCGATCCAGGACGACGGCAGCGGCATGGCCCCCGATGGCCCCCAGGCGGTCGGCAACGGCGCCCTGCAGCAGCAGATGGCGGCGATCTACAACAGCAAGGGCAAGTTCGTGAAGCAGCAGGCCGACGCCCTGGGCATCGAGGCTGCGGTCGCCGCCTCCTGCCTGGCGGTCGAGAGCGGCGGCTCGGGCTACGTGGGCGGCAAGCTCAAGATCAGGTTCGAGGCCCACATCTTCAAAAACCTCTCAGGTCAGTACGTCTCCGTCGCCCACACCGGCTCGCAGGCCGACGAATACGACGCCCTGAACCGCGCCAAGGCCGTCAACCACAACGCCGCCTACGAGAGCATCAGCATGGGCGCCGCCCAGATCATGGGCTTCAACGCCCAGCGCGTGGGCTACTCCGACGCCAAGGCGATGTTCGACGAGTTCCAGGCCTCCCTCTCGGCCCAGCTCAGCGGCATGTTCGAGTTTGTGCGCACGTCCAACGTGCTGCACAACGCGGCCAAGCAGAAGGACTGGGCCACGTTTGCCAAGTTCTACAACGGCGCCGGGTATGCGGCCAACGCCTACGATGTGAAGCTGGCCAACGCGTACGCGGCCTATAAGGCCGTGACTCAGGGACTGCCGTACTCTTAACGGACCTGAGAATCAGTCCAGGTTGGTCTTGACCGCTCGCAGGATATCGTAGCGCGTCACAGCGCCGATCAGCTTGCCGTCTTCCACGACCGGGAAACGGCGCACTTGCGCGTTCAGAAACATGCCCGCGACAAAGTAGATGTTCATGTGCGCAGGCACCGTGATCACCTTTTTGGACATGTAGTCCGAGACCTTGCCCGTCGGCATCTGGTTGTTGGCGCCCTCGGCCAGCAGCTTCAGGCAGTCGTACTCGGTGATGATGCCGACGATTGCTCCCTGCTTGTCGACGACGGGCGCGCCCGTCACCTGTTTGTCCAACAGAAACTCGACGGCCTCCACGACCGGCGCGTCAGGCGTAAGCGTGGGCACGTCGTGCGCCATGAAATCACGTACTGCCGGCAGGATGCTCATGCGATCTCCTAGTCTTTCTTCTTGCCGAAGAGCTTCCTGCCCAGCCACATCAGCGGGTCGTAATACTCGTCGACCACGCGTTCCTTCAGCGGAATAATGCCATTATCCGTGATCTGGATGTGTTCGGGGCAAACATCTGTACAGCAGCGCGTGATGTTGCACATGCCGGACCCCAGCTCGTTCTTGATCTGGTCGATACGGTCGTCCTGATCCAGCGGGTGCATCTCCAGGCTCGCGGTGCGAATCAACCAGCGCGGGCCGGTGAACGCGTCCTTGCGATCGCGGTCACGCAGCACGTGGCAGACGTCCATGCACAAGAAGCACTCGATGCACTTGCGGAACTCCTGCACCCGGTCCACGTCCTCCTGGTACATCCGCAGCTCGCCGTCCGCGTCGCGCGGCTTGGGCTTCAGCGGCCGGATCTTCTCGTTCTGCTCAAAGTTGAAGCTGACGTCGCAGACCAGGTCCTTCTGGACCGGGAACGTCTTCATCGGCTGCACCGTAAGCGTCTCTTCCGGCCCGTAGCTGTTCATGCGCGTCATGCACGCCAGCTTCGGCTTGCCGTTGATCTCCATGGAGCACGAGCCGCACTTGCCGGCCTTGCAGTTCCAGCGCATCGCCATGTCGTTGGCCTGCTCTGCCTGGATGCGGTGCAGCGCATCCAAGACGACCATGCCTTCGGTGACCTCCTGGTCATACGTCTTGAACTCGCCGCCCGACTTGTCGCCGCGCCAGATCTTGAATGTCCGCTTTGCCATGGCTTACACCTTCCCCGCGTCCATCTCTTCGACTGTGGCGTAGGCGATCGCCGCCAGTTCCGCCGGAGGCTCGGGGCGCACGTACTTGCTCAGCTCCATGCCGTTAGGCCCCTTCTTGCAGATGATGTTCACCTTGCCCCACTCCTCGCGCTCGCCCTCGAAGTCGAGGCGGGTGTGGGCGCCGCGGCTCTCCTCGCGCATCAGGCCGGCGCGCGCGACCGCCTCGGACGTGATCATCATCGAGCTGAGGTCCAGCGCCTCGTGCCAGCCCGCGTTCAGCTGACTGGCGCCCGCCGCCTTGACCGAGTCGACCTCGGGCTGCAGGGCCATCAGCTTCTCGATGCCCGCTTTGAGCTGGTCGCCCTCGCGGATGATGCCCACGTGCTCCTGCATGATCTCCTGCAGCTTCTCGTGAACCAGGTAGGGGTTGCTGCCCTCCTCGCGGTTCAGAATGGACGTCGCAGCGCGCACGTGCGAGGCGATCACGTCGTTGTTCAGCTCGACCGCCTTGTCGCCGCGCCGGTTCTTGATGTAGTCCACGGCGCCGACGCCGGCCAGGTGGCCGAACACCAGCAGGTCACTCAGCGAGTTGCCGCCCAGGCGGTTGGCCCCGTGCAGGCCGGCCGCGCACTCACCGCACGCGAAGAGGCCCGACACGTTGGTCTCCTGACTGTCGGCGTCCACGCGGATGCCGCCCATGAAGTAGTGCAGGGTCGGGCCCACCTCCATTGGCTGCGCCGTGATGTCGACCTCCGCCAGCTCCTTGAACTGGTGGTACATCGACGGCAGCTTCTTCTTGATGTCCTCCGACGTGCGCCGGGTCGCGATGTCCAGGAAGGCGCCGCCGTGCGGCGATCCGCGCCCCGCCTTAACCTCCGCCAGGATGGCGCGCGCCACCACATCGCGGGTGAGCAGCTCGGGCGGCCGCCGATTGTTCTTATCGTCGTTGAGCCAGCGATCACCCTCCTCAATCGTATCGGCCGTCTCCGACTTGAAGCGGTCCGGGATGTAGTTGAACATGAAGCGCTTGCCTTCACTGTTCGTGAGGATCCCGCCCTCGCCGCGCACGCCCTCGGTCACCAGCGTGCCGCGCACCGAGGGCGGCCACACCATGCCGGTGGGGTGAAACTGCGTGAACTCGATGTCCATCAACTCCGCGCCGACGTCATAGGCGATCGCCGCGCCGTCCCCCGTATACTCCCAGGAGTTGGACGTGATCTTCCAGCACTTGCCGCCGCCGCCCGTCGCCATGATCACGGCCTTGGTCTTGATGATCATGAAGCGCCCGGTCTCGCGCCACAGGCATAGGATGCCCGAGATCGCGCCGTCCGCGTCGGTCAGCAGGTTCAGCGCCTTGCACTCCATGTGCACAGCCATGCCCTGGTGGATGCCGTAGTCCTGCAGCGCCCGGATCATCTCCAGACCCGTGCGGTCGCCGACGTGCGCCAGGCGCGGGAAGCGATGCCCGCCAAAGTTGCGCTGATTGATCAGCCCCGCTTTGGTCCGGTCGAAGACCGCGCCCCACTCCTCGAGCTCGCGCACACGGTCCGGCGCGTTCCTGGCGTGCAGCTCAGCCATGCGCCACGTACCCAAAAACTTGGAGCCGCGCATGGTGTCCCGAAAGTGCACCTTCCAGTTGTCGCGATTGTCCACGTTGCCCAGAGCCGCGGCCATGCCGCCCTCCGCCATCACCGTGTGCGCCTTGCCCAGCAGCGACTTGCACACCACGCCGGTGTTCAAGCCCTGGGCGCTGCACTCCACGGCCGCACGCAGCCCGGCGCCGCCCGCGCCAATCACGACCACGTCGTGCTCGATAGTTTTGATTTCAGTTACGTCGAGGGCCATCAGCTTAGCTCCAGGTGTTCAGGTCGGTGATGACGCCCATCGAAACAAGGCGTACGTACACGTCGGTGAAGCCGACCCAGAAGAGGCTCAGCCAGGCAAAGAGTTGGTGCCGCGCGTTCAGCCACGAGGACCGCTTCCAGCCCTTGTAACGCAGCGTCGGCTTGCCCACGCAGGTCATGCAGTCCTGCCGGCCGCCGATCAGGTGTCGGAAAGAGTGGCAACCGAAGGTGTAGCACCCCAGCAGCGTGGCGTTCAGCAACAGCACAAAGGTGCCGACGCCAAAGCCGAACTTGCCGTCTTTGAAGAAGGCGATGAACGCATCGTAGTAGAGGATGAAGACGAAGATGACCGCGAAGTACATGGTGTAGCGGTGGAGGTTCTGGAAGAGGAGCACTTTGGTCTCGCCCTCATACTTCTTCTTTGAGGCGGGGCCTACGGCGCAAGCGGGCGGTGAGCCGACAAACGCACGATAATAGGCCTTGCGGTAGTAGTAGCAGGTGAGCCGAAACAGGCCCGGGAAGGGCAGAATGAAGAAGGCGGGCGAGTACGGCAGGAAGCTCGGCCACCAGCCGGGCGTCGTACCGAACCATGCATGCGACAGCGGCGCGGATCCGGCCGCCGCCGTGTTCACCCAGGTCACGGGCGAGTACAGCGGGCTCAGGTACGGGTTCGTAAAGTAGTGCTCGCCCTGGAACGCGGCCCAGGTGACGTACACAACAAACGCGGAAAAGCCGGCGAAAACCGCGGCCGGCGCCTGCCACCACGCATCCGTGCGTTGTGTCGCGCCAAAGCCGTTCTCATGGCCGCCAATCGGGAGGCTGGACATTGATAACTCCTTCTAGCCACGGCGACATTAGCAGCATTACGCGCCGTGTCAAAAGGACGACAAAGCGCGATACTGTGGCGAAATGAGCACCTTTGGATCACTGATCGAGCAGGACACCCGCCGGCAGTGGGCGCGCCTGGCTGCGCCGCTGTGGGGGGCCGATCCCGCGTCGGTCGAGCACATTACGGACGCCGGCAACTTCGTGTACGCGCTTACCGTAAACGGCGAGCGCCACGTTTTGCGCCTGACATCCCCGTCCCATCGCACGCGTGCGTGGAATCTGGCGGAGATCAACTACCTGCAACACGCAGCGCGCTGCGGCGTGCCGGTCAGCAGCACCATCGGGTCCGAAGTCGACCGCCACCTGGAGGAGGTAACTCACCAGGGACAAACGCTTTATGCCAGCATCTTCACGTGGGCCGAGGGCGTTGTGGTCGAGCCGGGCGACCCCTTGTGGGATGAAGCCTTCCTGACCAAATGGGGCGAAACGCTGGCCCGGATCCACGTCGCGTCACAGAGCTTCGAAACGGTGCTGCACCGGCGCTGGCATTGGACCCGCGAGCCGCTGCTCACACGGGCGCCGGCGCTGATCCCGGCTGACAACACGGAGGCCCACCGCGAGCTGGCCGCGGTCACCGGCTACCTGCGCGGCCTGGAAGAGCTGGACTTCGGCATGATCCACGCAGACTTCGCGCCCCAGAACTTCCACTACTCGCCCGAGGCCGGCATCACGGCGTTCGACTTCGGCAATTGCTGCTACCACCACTTCGCCGCCGACGTCGCGATCTCCCTGTCGGTCCTCTACCGCCACGACAACCGGGCCGAGCTGCGCCGGTGGCTGCTGGCGGGCTACGAGCGCGTCCGAGCGACGCCCAATCCCGAGCACCTGGACTGGCTCATTCGGCTGCGCGTCCTCTATGTCTACCTGTCGAGACTGGCCTATTTCGGGCCGCGGCCAACCCCCGACCAGGCGCGCCGGATCGAGGAGCTGGGCGCGCGCGTAGGCACCTGGGCGCGCGACTGGTAGAATCGGCCATCATGACAACGCGCTGGATACTCGTGACGATGGCCACGGTCGGCTTGTCCTGCTCGGACGGCGACGCGGACCCCAAGACCCCCGCCCCGGACGCCACGGCATCCACCGACACCACGCCCGACACCGCCGAGCCCGACGTGCCCGACACGCCGCCACCCGAGCCGGACCCCATCGTCGCTCAGTTTCGCGCCGATGAGCTGCGCGTTCGCGAGGCCGGCGACGGGTTCGACCTGGACCAGGACGGCGACATCGACAACGCGCTTGCCAACCTCTTCGAAGAGCAGTTCATCGCCGACCTGCTGGGCGGAGACCCCAACACCTGGATCACCAAGCAGGTGGAGGACGGGGACCTCAACCTGCTGTTCGACCTTGGGGCGCTCCACGACCTCGCCGACGATCCGGCACTGACCATCGACATCCTGCTCGGCGAGCCCGTCGGCGCCGATGCCGTGGACGGCTACCTCGTCCAGTGCGACAGCCTGACCGAGGCGGGCGACGCCGCGAGCCACTTCGACAACGTGACCATGACCGCCGGCAAGCTCCAGGGCGGCCCCGGCGAGTTCCGCTTCAAGATGACGTTTGCCCAGGACACCGAGCTGGTCTTCCGCGACGCGCGCATCGCCGCCACGCTCTCAGAGGACGGCTCAACGCTGACAAACGGCATGATCGGCGGCACACTCGTGCTCTCTGAGCTGGAGGCTGTGCTGGCCAACGACCCGGAGGTCGGCGGCGAGTTCCTGGTGCTGGTGATGGGCTACCTGAAGAGCGTCGCCGATCTCGACCTGGACGACGACGGCGAGACCGACGCAATGACCGCTGCCTTCGGCTTCAAGGCGGGGGCGACGGCGATCGACCGCGAGTCGCCCTGCCACGAATAGACCCCAACGTTGCATGGTTGGGGTAGCCTCTCCTATTCGCCGGCGCAGTTTTGCTCCCACGTATAGACGCATTTGTCTTCGTCGCCCTTGCGCAGCGGCTCCGTCTTCTTCTTGTTCAGGCGCACGATCAGCAGCGGATCCCAATGCGGTTCAGCGCCGCCACCCCACGCGTCCACCGGCGGCGCAGCGCCTGACGTCGAAAGCCGCGTCGGACAATCCCAACGATCGCTGGCATCGCTGGCCTTCAGATCCTGCGAAAATCTCACCGTCATCGAGAGTTCACCACGGATGCACTTGCTCTTCTCCTCCTCCTTTTTGGCGCAGCCGCCGCAAAGCAGTAGAGAGATCAGCAAGACAAACGGGACCAGTATGTGGTTTTGCAGCATAACGGTGCCGACGATATCAGATCGTGTCGGGCCTTATCCGGCCAGATGCGCTTCCACAGCCTCGCGCGCCACCCTGAAGGCGTCGTTGGGCACCAGGCCGGCCTCATCCGCGGAGTACTCGGGCTTGAGCCGGTCCACGAAGTACATCGGGATCTCGCCCTTGTTCTTGGCCTTGATCTCCCCGCGGAACGTGCCCTCGAACAGGGTCTCGGCCCAGCGCCAGGTCGCGGCTGAGACGTTCACGCGGCCGCGCTCTCCCGATGACTCCATGCGGCTGGCCGTGTTGACCGTGTCGCCCCAGACGTCATACGCAAACTTCGTCGTCCCGACCACGCCGGCCACCAGCGGGCCCGTATGCACGCCCAGCCGCAGCTCCCAGCACTCCTCTCCGCGCTCCAGCCGGTCGGCCCGAACCGCGGCCATGTGCGCCTGAAACGCCAGCCCGGTCAGTATCGCGTCGATGGGGTGGCTGCGATTGGCCTGCGGGATCCCGCCCACGCACATGTAGGCGTCCCCGATCGTCTTCAGCTTCTCCAGCCCGTGCTCGGCGATGATCCGGTCAAAGGCGCTGAACGCCGCGTCCAGCTCGTGCACCAGCTCCCGCGCGGACAGCCGCTCCGAGATCTGGGTGAAGCCGACAAAGTCCGTAAAGAGCACGCTCGCGCTCTCAAAGTGCACCGGCTCCGTGTTGCCCTTGTCCTTCAGCTCCTCCGCGATCGCCTCGGGGAGGATGTTCAACAGCAGCTGGTCCGACCGCTGCCTCGCGACCACCAACTCCTCGGTCCGAGCGGCGACCTTCTCCTCGAGATTGTTGACCAGTCGCGCGTTCTCGTTCGAGATCGCCGCCTGCGCCAGGATCAGCAACAGCGACTCGACGCGCTCCTCCTGGAACGTGTGCGCCGTCTACTCGTTCTCCAGGTACAAGATCGCGTTCAGCTTGCCCTGCTGCTCCAGCGGCACGCACAGCACCGACCGGACGCCGTGCGCCGTGATGTGCGGGTCTTCCTGGAAGTTGCCCTCCGCCGCGGCATCGGCCAGCAGCACCGCCTCCGACGTCCGCTGCACATACCGCAGAATCGACTGAGGGCAAGCTGCGTACTTCTCCAGCGCCGTCCCGACGTTGGTGACCGTCACGCCGGCATCCGAGTGCCCCTCCGCCTCGACGACGAGGTCATCCCCATCCGCCAGAATCAGCAGCCCCTTGCGTGCGCCGGTCGACTCGATCGATGTGCTGAGCAGCACCTCCACCAGCTTCGACAGCTTGATCTCACGCGAGATCGCACGCGACGACCGGATGATCGCCAGCGAGTCGACCTCCAGAGACCCCGTCGCGGACGTGACCGTCGGAGAGACCGTCGCGCCCACCGCAGCGCGCGTGGTCTGCAGCAGCCCGCCGTACGCGGTCTCCATCTGCGCCAGCTTGGCGCCGCTGCCCCAGCGCTCGTACAGGTGGCGCGCCTCGCCCAGATACCCGCGCGCCGCGGCCTTGTTGCCGTTGCGCAGGTAGTAGCGCCCGGCCAGCTCATTGGCCAGCGCCTGGTCGTACAAGATCCCCGACGCCTCCGCCTCCGCACACGCCCGCGGATACAGATCGTGCGGCGATTGATCGCCTCCCAAAACGCGCGTACGCTCCGCCGTCAGCAGCGTGATCCGGTGCGTGTGCATGGGACCAAACGCAGCCCACCCGGTGTGCGCGCCGATCGCGCCGTCGATGCGCGCCAGGGCCGCCTCATGCCGCTCGCCTTCCAGCGACTCCAGCACCTGCAGCTGTGCCAGCGCGTCCAGGTACGTGTAGTTGGGTACGAAGATGCTGGACGCCGCGCCAGCAAGCCAGGCCTGGTTTTCGTCGCCCGCCTTCGCGGCCCCCTCGTAGTCGCCCAGAACGAGCAGCTGCGCCAGCTTGGACGTAAAGTGCACGTACAGGTTGCTGGCGTCGCCGTCCGTCGTCAGCTGCGGCACCATCTGCGCTGCGTCCCAATACTCGCCGCTCAGCTCCGTGGCGTCGGCGGGTCCGTGGCGCAGGTTGTGGATCAGCTGCACGTTCATGCGCTGCAGCCGCTCCGGGATGCCCTGCTGAAGCGTGATCATGCGGTCCAGATGCGCGTTGGTCTCTTCCAGCAGCCCACCGAGCTCGGCGCCGCCGAACATGCCGAACGCGCCCACCATGTGCGCGCCGAAGCACGCGTACAAGAAGTCGCCCAGGTCGTGCCCGTCGCGGAAGACCTCGCGCAGCGGCTCGCGAACGTCCGCCCAATCGCTGGTCCACAGGCGCACATGCGTCGTGTAGACGTGCTTGGTCACGTTGACGACCTGGGGCGCGTCCGACCGCTCGCCCAGCGCGGTGGCGATCTTCCCGGACTCGATGCCGCCGCCGATATCGCCGATCAGGCACAAGAACAGCGCCCGCACGACAAACCCGAACTGCGACTCCGTGCTGATCCCGTCGCGCACCGCGGCCTGAACCAACTCAAACGCCACGATGGGCAACAACATCGGGCGCGCGAAGTAGGCCGGCGACGCCAGCTTGTGAAGAATGGCCGCCACCGCAGCCGCAGCCGGATCCTCAGCGTCCGGCAGCGCCATGATCGCCGCCAGATCCTTGCCCTCCATCGCCGCCTGAGTGGCGGTCAGCCCCGCGACCACCTCCGGCTCGCCCGGCTGGTTGGGGATGTCGATACCGAGCAGTCGAAGCACGTCCAGGCCGCGGTCCAGCGTGCCGTTCAGCTCGCCGGCCGCGTAGCTGGCGTCCAGCGCGACCTCGTGGGCCGCAACCTTGTCCAGCTCACTGACCGCCTTCTCGAGCACTGCGTTGACCAGGACCTCCAGCCGATCGCTGTGCACACTCAGATACGCCGCACGCGCAGCGTCCAGGTGCACCGCCAGCGTGGAGGCGTAGTCGGCCGTCCAGCTGTCCGCCGCAAGCTGCTGCAGCGCCGCGCTCAGATAGGTGTTCGCCGGCTCGTAGGCAGCGGCGTTCAAGGCGCGCCGTCCGGCCCGGTGGTTCAAGCTGGCAGCCCGCCCCCGCTCAGCCGAGTCGGTCATCAGCTCAGCGCCCGCGTTGAGCTGATTGACCACGTCGAATACCGACACGCCCGCAGACTCATCCGACTGCGCGTCGTGCCGCTCCAGCAGAAGCCGGCCGACGGCCAGATGCAGGGCCGGTCGCGCGCCCTCGTCGGTCAGGGCGTAGGCGGCCTGCTGCACCCGGTCATGGGCGAACTGGTAGCGCCCGGCAACCTCGTGGGTGGCCACGATCATGTCCTCGGACAGCGGATCGGCCAGATGCTCGCGCACCACCGCTGCATCGACGCCGCTCAGCTGACTGACCGCCGCCAGGTCGAAGTCGGTACCGAGAAACGCCGCGTGCGACAGCGCCGCGCAGGTGTCGGCGCCCATCCGGGTCACGCGATCCCCCATGAAGTCGACCACGTTGTCCGTGATCTGTTTGCGCTCGATCTCGGGGATGTCCCAGGCCCACCCCTTTCCGGTGTCAAACCGCAGCAGGTCGTCCCGGTACAGCATCTCGATGAACTGCGTCAGAAAGAACGGGTTGCCACGCGTCTTCTGGTAGCAGAGCGACGCCAGCGGAGCGACCTGGGCCTCGTCGGACCGCAGCGTATCGACGACAATCGCCTGAACGTCGTCGGGCTCCAGGTTCTGCAGCTGAATGCGGCGAATGCGTCGCCCACTCTCCTTGATGCGGTCCAGCGCGATCGCCAGCGGGTGCAGCGCGTCGACCTCGTTGTCGCGATAGGCACCCAGCACCAGCAGATGCCGCGCCTCGTCGTCGGCCGCGATGCCCTCCAACAACGTCAGCGTGGGCGTGTCAGCCCACTGCAGGTCGTCGAAGAAGAGCACCAGCGGGTGGTCTTCATCCGCCAGCGCGCGAATGAAGCGCCTGAACACGATCTGAAAGCGGTTGGCCGCCTCCGCCGACGGAAGCTCAGGCACCGCCGGCTGCTCACCGAGGATCAGCTCCAGCTCCGGCAGCACGTCGGTCAGCACCCGACTGTCGGCCCCCAGACCCGCCAGCAGCCGATCGCGCCACAGGGTGATCGTGTCATCGGTCTCGGCCAGCAGTCGGCTGATGAACGCCCCCACCGCCTGAAGCAGCGACGCGTACGGCGTCCCGCGGTTGTACTGCTCAAACTTACCGGCGACGAAGTGTCCGCCGTCCGCCGTCATCGGGCGATGGACCTCGCGCACCAGCGCCGTCTTTCCAATGCCCGAATAGCCCGAGACCAGCACCAACTCCACGGCGCCGGCAGCCACTTTGGCGTAGGCTTGGAACAGCGCGTCGACCTCGCTCTCGCGCCCGTACAACTTATCGGGAATGCGCAGTTGGTGGCTGGCGTCCGCGCTCGCCAGCTCGAACGGCTCGACGCGCCCCGTGGCGGCAAGGGCGGCAGCGCAGCGCTCCAGATCGACGGCCACGCCCGCCGCGCTCTGATAGCGCTCCTCGGCGCCCTTGGACAACAGCTTCATCGCGATGTCCGACAGCACCAGCGGCACCGCGGCGTGCACTTTGTAGGGGGGCGTCGGCTCCAGCGCGATGTGCGCATGCACCAGCGCCAGTGAGTCATCCGCCTCAAACGGCGGCCGGCCACACAGCAGCTCGTACAGCGTGGCGCCCAGCGCATACAGGTCGGTGCGGTAGTCCACGCGGCGGTTCATGCGCCCGGTCTGCTCCGGCGCAATGTACGCCAGCGTGCCCTCCAGGCGCGAGGGACTGGCCAGCGCCGGGGTCTCTCTGGGGAGACGGGTGGAGATGCCGAAGTCGATGACCTGGACCTGCTGCTGCTCAGCGCTCCACACCACGTTGGCCGGGTTGATGTCCTTGTGGATGACGCCCAGCTCGTGAATACGCGACAGCGCGCGCGCGACGCACGCCCCGATCGTCACCGCGTCCAGCAACGCGATGCGGCCCTGCTCCTGCCAGCGACGCACCGAGCGACCGGCGGTGTCCCTGAAGACGATCGCGGGCAGCCCTTCCAGCTCGCTCATGCCCAGCGGCTCGACAACCCCGTCGCCGGCCACCGCCACCGCGATCTCGTACTCGCGCTCCAGCTTGGCCACGCGGTCGGCCGGCGGATGCGGCCCGTTCAGCTGCTTGATGATCACGACCGCGCCATCGGACGCCCGCGTCCCGCGATAGACCGTGGTGTACTGCCCGGTGTAGAGCCGCTCCAGGTTGGTGTACTCAGCCATCTGCATCTCCAATTTCAGGTGAGGTCGGCGGCGGCTTGGGCAGGCCGGACTCAAAGTCCGTCGGCTCGCCCCAGCGCTCTTCGTTTTCAAAGTGTCGCAGCTGCCGAGAGTTCTGATAGACCACGCCGCGCAGCTTGCCGATCTGGCCCAGCGGCCGATGCTCCGGCAGCGAATGCCACGGGTTGTAAGACAAGCTGTCCCCGAAGACGCGCCGCTCTTCGGCATCGATGTCCTGCGGCTCGATCGTAATGGTCGCGGCGGCCCGGTACGGCGAGTCGGACTCGCGCCACTCGATGGTCCAGTCCTCCAGCGGCATATTGGAGCCCTCGACGCGCTTCTGGATCGCAAACGTCATGGTCAGCGCGCCCTCGCTCAGCTGCTGGGCCAGGCCCTTGCGCAGGAAGTTGGGGTCGGCCTTGTCGAACGGAGGAGGCTTCGGTCCGCCGGTCTGCCACACGCTGTACTTCATGGCGCCCTCGCCCAGCTTGTAGGGGGCCAGGCTGAAGTAGCGGCAGTCGGTCGGCGTGGCGGGCGCGATCCCCGAGTTCTGGAAGGCGATCAGGAACTCGCGCATGCGATGGGCGCGGTCCGGCTTGGCCTGGTTCAGGTAATACGAGCCCGAAGACGGGGCCTCTTGAAACTTCACGTACTCAGCGGCGCTGGCCACGAAGAAGCAGGAGTACCCGGCCATCATGATGAAGTCCTGAGTCTGTGCCTCCGCCTCAAAACCGTCGGTGTGGGGCAGCCCCAGCTTGGCGCCGGGCACACCCATCAGCTTGATCGCCATGCCGCGCGTATCCATGGCCTCATCGTTTTGCGGAAACTGGTTGCCGTTGGAGAACCGTATCCAGGCCTGGTACTCGTGCCCGGGCTGGGCGAAGACGCCGACGCGCAGATCCTCGTCGATGTCGTCGTTTATCTTGAAAGTGGCCTTGACCACGCCGTTGGATTTGGCGTGAAAGCCGCGCCTGAACGGCGGGTCCTGGTCCCAGCGAGCATGCTGATGATCGCGCGTCAGCTTCACCGAATCGGCGATGGTCTGCTCGACATGGGGCTCCACGACCTCGCCCTGCGGGCAGGACATCCGGTGCGCGAAGAAGTTCACGCCTTTGAGGCAGCCGCCCAGCGCCGCGCGAACATGCACACGCGGTAGACTGGTCTGCAGCTTTGTTGTCGTCAGGCTCTTGTTGGTGTCGTCCGACACAGTGCCCCCTTTTTGGCTCAGATCTGGATGCTGCGCGGCACTTTCGACGGCAGCAGAACGGTGTAGGCCTCGGGACGCGTGTTGTTGCGCACGCCGATGGTCGCCTCGATCTCGACCAGCGCCGCGTTGAAGCGATCCACAACGTCTTTGGCCCGCTGGTCGACAAAGTGGTCGTCCTCGTATTTGCCCAGCCAGTGGACCACCTGAAATTGGTCCTGATAGCAGAACGCCAGCAGCACGACCGTGGAGCGCTGCGGGGTCAGCACCTTGAGCAGCGCCTTCTCGTCGTAGCCGCCCTTTTCGGTCGGCGGGGGCGCCCAGTTGGCCATCGGATGGTTGGGCATCATCCCGCAGTTGTCCCAAAGCGCGTGGTTGATCGCCGCGTGGTACACGGTCGTCATGAACATGATCTGCGCGGCGAACTCGGCCAGCTGCGCGCGCGTGTTGAGCTGGTTGTCGACGCCGAAGCCGTTGATCTGACCGCCGGTCTTGGAGGCCAGCTCGCGACACCACGCCGCCACCTCGGTGTCGCCCGCCACGTCCGCGTCGCTGCCGTAGTACAGGTTCACGTACTCCTGCGCGAACTTCAGCACCGCCGGCCAGGTCAAAAGCGCGTCGTCCCGATACGGATACATCGGCAGGGCGTCGGCGTCCGCCGTCCCGGACAGCTCAAAGTGACGGTTGGGCGCGAAGTCGTTCCAGTTCAGGCTGTCGACCGCGATGCGGCCCAGCTTTCGGCTGCACTCCCCGGCCAGCAGGTTGTAGCCCGCCACGCCGCCGTCGTCGGCGTACACGCTCTTGGTGTGCCACACGACCGAGACGGTATCGGCAAAGTTGGGCTCCAGCAGAACTCGCATCGGATGCTCGGCCGCGAGCGACCGCTCCATGCTGCACAGCAGCGCCCAGCCCACGATGTGTGAGCGGGTGGCGTGGGAGTGGATCGCGTGAAAGCCCTTCTCGGTGCCGCCGTAGACGGAGCGCGCCATCATCCACGCCCAGCCGTCCTGCGGCGTGAAGATCGGGTTGTTGGGCCCCGGCTCCTGGAAGCACTGAATAGCGACGGGCAGAAACTGGCCACTCTCCAGCTTGTTGGGTCGCAGCCACACGAACAGGCCCATGCAGGCCGGGTACTCGACCCCGGACGGGTGCATGAAGCCCTTCATCAGGTCGAAGTCGACCATGTAGAGCCGCGCCTCGGCGATGGCCGCCTCCAGACGGTCCTTACCGCCGGTCGCGCGACTGTATATCTCGGGCGTGACCGGAAACTTGTCCGGCAGCCCGCCGACGACCCGCTTGATCAGGATGGGCGCGATGCCGGCGATGCGACTGTAGGCGAAGCGCCAGTCGGTCTTCCACGTGTCCACGCACGCCGGCTTCGGCAGCAGGTGCATCGAGTCGCTGTACCAGTCCAGGGTGGCCGGAGGGGTCTCCGGTAGCTGCAGCAGACCGCCACCGTCGCTGCTCTCGTCCTCTCCCGACTTCTTGAACAGGTTGGACAGCGCCTCAAAACCCTCAGCAGCGCGGATCGGCACCTCGTTGGCCTTGCACAGGGCCGCGGTCTCAACCCAGCGGGCGTACCACCTGGGACTGAACCCCCAGCCCTTGGGAACCTCTTTGGGGAACTGCAGCCCTTCGACCTCCGCGAATCCCCAGATCTCCTTGGCTGCATCTACCCGCGCCGCGCGAGCCGCACCATCGGCGGCCATCTGCGGAATGCACGGGACGGACCCCTCGCTCATCGGCATACCCCACTACGTAATCGATGTTTGGAACGGCAAGGCTACCACGCCAACCGCTCTACTCGCACGCGGCGGGGACCTTGCCACCCAGCTGATCACAGCAGGTGTTCTCGGTAGCCGTCGCGCCGTTCGGACAGGTCGCCCCTTTCCAGGTGACAGACGAGAGTGTGGCCGCCGTGAAGTCCACGCCGGTCAGATCGGCCCCGGACAGCGTCGCGGCGGTGAGATCCGCGCCGGTCAGGTCCATGCCGGCCAACGACGCGCCGCTCAGATCCACGCCGCCGATGTTGGCTCCGGGCCCGGCGAGCAGGTCGCGGCCGGTCGCCTGCTCGAACAGGCACTGCCAGGCAGCCGGCAAGCCGTACGGGCACCCCTTCAGCTCGACCGCCAGCACGCCGGAGAGCGTCGCGCCGGTGACGTTGGCGTCCGCCAGTTTGGCGCCGGTGAGATCCACGTTGGTGAGCGTCGCCCCGGCCAGGTTCGCCCCGGCTAAATTCAGGCCCGACAGGTCGGCGCCGGTCAGATCCGCCCCCGAGAGGTCCGCGCCCGGGCCGGTCAGCATCAGCCCGGCGTCGGCGGTCTTGCACTTGAAGCCCGACGGGAGCTCGGCGCCCGAGCACGTGACCAGCAGCAGCCCCTTCACACCACTCAGGTTGAACCCGGACAGGTCCAGGTCCGTGAGGTCCGCACCCGAGATGTCCAGACAGCCCTCCAACAGCTTTTCGATGACCGTGGCGCCGAGACAGAGCGAGTCGCAGGTCTGGCCGTCGCCGCTGTAGTTGGCGTTGCACGCGCAGGTCGGCGCGGCGCCGGTGACGTTCGTGCACGTGGCGTTGGCGTCACAGCCGCCGTTGTTGACGGCGCACTCATCCACGTCCGTGCACACGGTGCCGCTGCCCTCGTAGAACGCCTTGCAGGTGCACGTAAAGCTGCCCGCGGTGTTGGCGCACACGGCCTTGTTGGCGCAGTCATCCGCGTTGGCCGCGCACTCGTCGATGTCGGCGCACGTGGCGCCGTCGCCGGTGTAGCCCGCTTTGCAGGCGCAGGTGACGCCACCGCCGATGTTGGTGCAGGTCGCGTCGGCGTGGCAGCCGCCGTTGTTTGAGGTGCACTCGTCGACGTCCGCGCAATTGGTGCCGTCGCCGGTGTAGCCTGCATTGCACGTGCAGGAGTGTCCGCCCGCTGTGTTGGCGCAGGCCGCGTTGGCGTCGCACGGGTTTGTGGCCGGCAGGCACTCATTGATGTCCGCGCACACGGTGCCGTTGCCGGCATAGCCGTCGCCGCACGTGCACGTGAAGCCGCCCTCGCTGTTGTCACACGCTGCGTTCTCGCTGCAGCCGGCGGTCCCGTCCGCGCACTCATCGATGTCCACGCACGCGCCCCCGTCGCTGGTAAAGCCCTTGTCGCACGCCGCGCACGTCGCGCCGTCCCCTGTGAAGCCGGGCTTGCAGGCGCACGACGAGCCGCCCATCGCGTTGGTGCAGATCGCGTCCGCATGACAGCCGCCGTTGGCCACCAGGCACTCGTCCACGTC
>CAZJHX010000069.1:1624-23680 GCA_964545715.1 uncultured Myxococcales bacterium | reverse complement strand
TGCAGATCGCGTCCGCATGACAGCCGCCGTTGGCCACCAGGCACTCGTCCACGTCAAAGCAGTTGGTCCCGTCGCCGACCCAGCCGCTCTTGCACACGCACGTGACGCCGCCGTCGATGTTGGCGCAGGCGGCGTTGGCGTCGCACGCGTCGGCCGAGCACTCGTCCACATCAGTGCAGGTCTGTCCATCGCCGACCCAGCCGGCGTTGCACGCGCAGGAGGACCCGCCCAGCGTGTTGGTGCACGTGGCGTTGGCATCGCAGCCCCCGTTGGCCACCAGGCACTCGTCCACGTCGAAGCAGAGCACGCCGTTCCCCGCCCAGCCTTCGTTGCACGCGCAGGTAAAGGAGCCGGCGGTGTTCTCGCAGGCCGCGTTGAGCGCGCAGTCAGCGTCACCTGTCTGGCACTCGTCGATGTCCGTGCAGGTCTCTCCGTCGCCGGTAAAGCCCGCGTCGCACGCGCACAGGAAGGAGCCGACGGTGTTTGTGCAAGCCGCGTCCGCGCTGCAGTCGTCCAGCGCCACCAGGCACTCGTCGATGTCCACGCAGTCGCCGCCCACCTTGGCGTAGCCCGGCTCGCAGCCGCACACAAAGCTGCCGGGCGTGTTGATGCAGGTGGAGTTGGAGTCGCAGCCGCCGTTGTCGACCTGGCACTCATCGACGTCGGTGCAGGTCTCGCCGTCGCCGGAGAAGCCCTCGTTGCAGGCGCACTCGAAGGTGCCGACCAGGTTGGAGCACGCGGCGTTGGCATCACAGGTGGACGTCCCCTCCAGGCACTCGTCCACGTCCAGGCAGTCGTCGCCGATCTCGATGAAGCCGGCGCCGCAGCCACAGCTGAAGGTGCCGGGCAGGTTCAAGCACTCCACGCCGGCCTCGCAGCCGCCGTTGTCCACTGCGCACTCGTCGATGTCCGTGCAGGTCTGACCGTCGCCCTCAAAGCCGTCCTTGCACTTGCACTGGAAGTTGCCCGGCACGTTCGTGCACTTGGCGTCCGGCGAGCAGCCGCCGTTGTCCAGGGCGCACTCGTCCACGTCCTCGTCGCAGTTGGTGCCGTCGCCGGTCTTGCCCTGCGGACACGGCGTGCACACGAAGCCGTCGCCCTTCGTTCCGGCATGACATGCGCAGGAGAAGCCGCCGAGCGAGTTTGTGCAGGTGGCGGCGGCCGAGCAGGTGTCCGGCTGCAGGCACTCGTCCACGTCGACGCAGGTGCTGCCGTCGCCCTGGTACCCCGGCTGACAGTCGCAGCTGAACGAGCCGGGCAGATTGGCGCACACGCTGTCAGCGGCGCAGCCGGCCTCCCCCGTCGCGCACTCGTCGATGTCCTCGCAGGCGATCCCGTCCCCGGTGAAGCCGGACTTGCAGGCGCAGCCGAAGCCGCCCGCGCTGTTGATGCAGGTGGCGTTGTCGTCGCAGTTGTCCTGCTCGTACAGGCACTCGTCCAGGTCCACACAGAACAGCCCATCGCCCGCCCAGCCGTCAGCGCACTCGCAGCCGAAGCCGCCGAAGGTGTTGGTGCACACGGCGCTGGCGTCGCAGACGTCGTTGGCGCACTCGTCCACGTCCGCGCACTCGGTGCCGTCGCCGTCAAAGCCGTCGTTGCACGCGCACGTGCGCGCCTGCCCAGGCGGATCAAAGCAGGTGGCGTTGGCGTCGCAGCCGCCATTGGCCGTCGCGCACTCGTCGGCTTCATCGGCGCAGTCGGCCCCGGTGAAGCCCGCGTCGCAGGTGACCTCGCACGCCCCAGCGACGCACGCCGCCGTACCGTTGACGGCCGCACACGCCGCGCCGCACGCACCGCAGTGGTCCGCGCTGGTCGCCGTGTCGGTCTCACAGCCGTTGGCCCAGTCGTCGTCGCAGCTTTCGGTCCCGGCCGCACACCCCGGAACCTCGCCGACGAGCCAGATGCGCGCCGCAAAGGACTGCGTCGTGTCGTTGGCCGGCACCAGCGTGACCTGCACGGCGTCCACCGGCAGCGCTCCGGGTCCGGCCCCTGCGGCCAGCGTCACCAACAAGTCCAGGCTCGCGCCGGCCACCAGGGACAAGGACTCCTCACCGGTGCCGCCAATGACCTCCAGCGACACCAGCGGCGTCTTCTCGGGCCACGCGTCGCGATACAGCTCAGCCTCGGACACGATGAGCAGCCGTCCGGTATCGTTGGTCAGCCGCGCGGTCACCGTCGACGTGCCGCCCACGCTCGCCGGCGCAAACTCCACGATGTCCGAGTCTGCACAGACCTCGCCCTCCAGGGGGCAGAAGGTCACGGTCCGCCAGTCCACACCCAGCGTCCCGTCAGCCACGGGGTCCGACTCGGAGCAGCCGACCACGAGGACCAGCACACACGCGATTGTCCAGGCGCGCGTCATCGGACCACCTCCTGAACTCTGGTCCGCTCAATGGTCGACAGCCGGGCCTCCAGCGCGCGATTTCTGCGCTCCAGCGCCTCGACTTTGCGGTGTAGCGCCTGCAGGGCCGCCAGCGCCACGCCCGCCGCGTCAGAGCTGGCCAGATGCTGGGCGTCGCGTCCCAGGCTGAACTGCCGGTAGAAGTCCTCAGCCATCGGCCCCATATGGGCCGCCTGCGTGTGATCGGCGCGATAGCTCCAGGTGTTGATCGCCAGCTGCATCAGACGTTGGAGCACGCCCTCGGTATCCACGGGCGCTACGAGATGCTTGATCGCGCGACTGGACCCCTGCTCCAAGGTGCCGGCGATGGTGACGTTGCCGTCGCCAAAGACGGTGATAGCGGCCGGGCTGCCGTCGACCCGCAGCGACCAGGCGTCCACGCCGGTCTCGGCGTCCTCGCGAAAGGCCTCGATCCAGGACACCCCGGACTCGGTGTTTTGAAACAGGCTCACCACGGCGCCGGCGTTGCGGATGTTGACCATGGTGGTGTCGCTGCCGCTCGTGTTCTGCAGCACGAGCTGACCGCGGCTGAAGTCGCTGACGCCGTAGCCGGCGCTGCTTCTCACGTGCAGCGCGCCCTGCGGAGACGACGTGCCCAGGCCGATGTCACCGTCGGTGTCCAACACCAGGGTGTTGCTGGGCGCGCCCGGCCGGATGCGCAGCGGCAGCGCGTTGCCGTTGGTGACGTCGCGGACCATGAAGTTGACCTCGTTGGCGGCCACGTCCCAGGTCTGCAGCCCCAGACTCTTTGTCGTCTGCTCGAGCCGTAGTCCCGGTGTGTCGCTGCCCTTGACGTGCAGATTCAGCTGCGGAGAGGAGTTGTTGAACCCGACACCGTCGGCGCTCATATCGATCCCGCTGACGGGAGCCCCCGGACGAATTCGAAACACCAGATTCGAGCCGCCCGTCGCGTCTCGGATGAAGAAGTTGCTCTCGTTGCCGCCCACGTCCCACGTCTGCGGCGTAAAGCCCGAGGTGCCGTCCTGCTCCAGGCGCAGCGTCGGCGTATCGCCGTCTTTGGAGTGGATCTCGGTCACGGCGGCGGCAGTACCCAGGCCCAGATCACCCTGGGCGTCGAGCACCAGCGAGTTGGCCGGTGAACCCGCCGTCAGCTGAAAAATCCGCCTCCCGGCGTCGACATCCTCGACGCCAAAGTAGTTGGTGCCGCCGTTGGCCGTGTCGTTGATGACCAGCCGCCAGTCACGGCCCGGGAAGCTCGCGGAGCCTGACGTGTCGCTGAACAGGACGCGCAGGTTGTTTTCCTTGATCACCAGCGTGTCAAAGCCGAACCCACCGGCGTTGTTGGCGCAGTCAAAGCCGAGGCACAGGCTGCCCTTGATGTAGGAATCCTCGGGGTGGTAGGCAGCCGAGGCCGACAGAGGCGCCAGCAGCGCCAGGATCAGCAGCAGGCGCTTCATCGAACCACCCGCCCGTTGCGATCCAGCAACGGACCGACCTCGGGCTGTCGAACCCGCGCCGCCTCGGGAGCCGCGACCTTCTCGACGTCTAGTCGACCGTCCCGAAGCCTCTCTTCGAGCGGCGCCTTGACCGGCGCAACCACCGGCGCGCCGACCGGGTCGAGCCGGGTCGCCTGCGGTGCTTCCACCGGCGCCTCCAGGGTCGCAGCAGCGGGCTCGGGGGCCTCGTCGGCGACCGGCGGCTGTGCCTCACACGCGCTCACAAAGGCGGTGAGCAGGATCAAGAAACGAAGTGATTCCAGCATGCGGCGAGAGTACTCGCACGCGCGCGGGATTCAAGGGAGGCGGCGCACTTCGATGCGGCTGCGCGCCGGCACCGCTTTGCGCTCGGTGCGCGCCCCGTCGGGCCAGATGATCGTGAGATCTGCCGTCGGATGGGCGCCCAGGCCGATGATCTGCTCGCGCGAGCTGACCGACATATAGCCGTCCGAGCCGCGCACCTCCCGCCGGACCGTGCGACCGTCGGGCAGCGTGGCCACGATCCTCGCCCCGATGCCATCGCGGTTCTGACCGGCGCCACCGACAAGCCTGACGGCCAGATAGCCGTTGCGCTTGCCTGCCCGGTTCCGGTAGAGGGCCGCCGGGCCGTGGTAGTCCAGCACCACCAGGTCCTGATCGCCGTCGTGGTCCACGTCGAGCACGGCGACGCTGCGGGAGTTGCTCAGCCGATCCAGGCCGCTCTGGGCCGAGCGGTTCTCGAGCCGACCGCCTTCATTGGCAAAGAAGACGTTGCGGTCGAGGCCGGCGTCCGGGAAAGAGGCGTTGCTGCGCCGGTTGGCCTCGGGGTCCGTGTAGTACGGGTTGTCGCGGCTGTAGACCTGGTACTCGTTCATGCCGTTGGTCACGTACAGATCGTCGTCCCCGTCCAGGTCGAAGTCGACGAAGGCCGCGCCCCACGACCAGCCCGTAGAGGCGTACCCGCGCCCGATCGCTCGGCTCTGCGTGTAGCGCCCGTCACCTGAGACGAAGAGATCATTGGCCTCCAGCACGCGCGCGGCGGCCATCTTGGCCGGGTCCAGCTTCAGGGTCGTGTCGGCCGCCGGCAGCACGTACTTCTCGTCTTTGTTCATGACCACGATGTTGGACACGTAGATATCGGGCCGGTCGTCAGCGTTGAGATCGGCGATGGAGAAGCCCATCGTGTAGGACGGCTTGTCGGTGCCCAGCGCGGCGCTCGCCTCCTCGAAGCGGCCGCCGCCCTTGTTGACGTAATACGCGTTGACGCCAAAGTCGTTTCCGACCAGCAGATCCTGGCGCCCGTCCCCGTTCAGGTCGGTGTGGGTAACCGCCTGCCCCCACCCCCGATCGCCGGTCCCGCTGGCGGCGGTGACGTCCTCGAATACCAGGTCGCCCTTGTTTCGAAACAGCCGGTTGGGCAGCCCGTTGGTGTTCCGCCGCTCCAGCGTGGGCAGGACGCCGCTCAGGTAGTCGCCGAAGTACGCGATATAGACGTCCAGCAGGCCGTCGCCGTCATAGTCGAAGACAGTCGCGGGCCCGCCGACGAGCCCGGCGCCGCCCAGCCCGGCCTTGTCCGTCACGTCGTCAAACGTGGCGTCGCCCCGATTGCGATAAACGCGGTGGGGGTCGCCGACGTAGGTGATGATGATGTCCTGGTCGCCGTCGTTGTCCAGGTCCGCGATCAGGGGCTGGCGCGGCTCTCCCGGCCGCCGATCCGACGGCCGCGACCAGCTCAGCCCGGCGGCCGCCGTCACGTCCTCCAAGCGCTTGCCCGCGCGGTTCAAGAACAGCCGATTGCCCAGACCGCCAAGCACAACAATGTCGTCCCAGCCGTCCCCGTTGACGTCGCCCACGGCCACGCCCGCGCCACCGAACGCCGGCGGAATGGTGATGTTGCCGCCGCCATCACTCTGCAGATAGCTGCGCAGCTGCCGGCTCAGCCAATCCGACGAGCGATGCCGGTATTCAAATCCCAAGTCCGCACCTGCATCCACAAACCAGGCGCCGCCGGCCGTTTTGCCCGGCGCCGAGCTCAGGGCCCCGTCGGATGCGACCGCTACCGCCGGCTTCTCGGCCACCCGCGCCGCGATCCCGGCCAGCGCCTTGTGCAGCCCTCGCGTCGACACCTCCCCGCACAGGCGCAGCAACAGCAGCCCCAGCTGGCTGACCTGCTCAGCCAGCAGCTCCGCCGCGAACGGGTCCGGCGCCATGCTGGGCACGAAGCCCTCACCACCCACAGCCTCGCTCAGATACTTCCAGTGGATGCCGCTGTCTCGAAACGCGTCCAGGTCGTACGACTCCACCACGACCTGCCGATCGCGCGCCAGCTGCGGAAAGAAGACCACGTCCTCGAACGCGTTGGTCTCAAACGGTGCCAGCCGCTGTCCCGCCGCGTACACGTCCTCCTCCCGAACCAGCCGGTGCCCTCGGGCCGCCGCCTCGGCCTCGGACGCGGCGTACAGCTGCCCGGCAAACGCGATCAAGCTCTCGGTAAACAGCTGCCGAAACGCCCGCGCCACCCGGGCATCCGAAGGCCACCGCGCCTTGGCGAAGAACACCTGTAGATTGCGCACGAAGAGGGCACTGGAGGCCTCGTTGTACGCGGCGTATGCGGCCACCTTGCCGGCCACGATGGCCCTCAGCAGGCTGACGTCCAGCTTTGCCTGCCCGCGGACAGCCTCGATCTCACCGAAGGGGCCCCACGCCTCCTCGACCATGCCCACGTCGATCGTGTGCCGGTCCCGCGCCCGCGCAAACTCATCCGCGCGCTGCAGCGCCAATAAGGAGACTGTATCCAGCGCCGTCGCCAGCGCTCGAACAGCCCCGTCATCCAGCGCCTTCAGAGGCGGCCGCAACCCCACGGCCATCTCCTGCTGAACGGCCAACAGCGCCCGCAGGGAGTACGCCACGCTGCTGTACTGCCGGCGATCGCGCGCCGACACCGCATCCATGCCCACGTTCACGTGCTTTGCCGAGATCACCGAGGCCGCGCCGGCCGCCTCGTGAGCACGTCGCCAGGCCGCCAGCGCCCAGGCCTGCTGCCGGCGATGCTCGGCAAACCGGGCCGCCGGCTCCAGCTCAGTGCCGAACATGAAGTCCTCCAGCCGAGACGCCGTGGCGTGACACTTTGGGTCCTTGTCCGCCTCCAGCGCGGCGATGCGCGCAAGGATGACGTCGGCTTCGGGCACAGCGACGACAACGACAGCCGGCGACGCGGTCTCAGCGGCAGGCCTCTCGCGACACGCCCCCGCCGCCAGCAGCAGCAGAAACGGCCAACCCCAGCGTGTCAGAGCTCGCACTCCGCGACTTTGGGGTCGTCCTCAGAGCAGACGCAGTCTTCGGCCACGCCCTCTTTCTCCATCTTGAGACAGAGATCGGCCAGTTGGGCCTCGATCATGCAGTCCGCCAGCACCACATCGGTGCTGATCATGCAGTCGTCGATCTCGCCCTCCAGGGCCGTCAGATCGAAGGTCGCCAGCGCATAGTTGTGCTCCAGCCAGAAGCGGCCCAGCGTCTTCAGCTTCGGGGCGGTGAAGATCTCCAGCACGGGATTGTGCTCGACCCACAGGTCGTCGCCGATCGACTCCAGGCTTGGCAGCTCAAAGCCTTTCAGCACGCCGGTTTTTCGCACGAAGACCATAGAGTCGATCGTCGTGAGCGCCGGCAGCTCCAAGGTGACGAGCGCGATGTCGCCGCTGGCCTTGACCGAGGTGGCCGTCTTCAGCGCAGGCAGCGAGATGGTCTGCAAAATCACGTTGTTGTCCAGGACCACTTCACCGCCGACCGTCTCCAGTGACCCGAGCACCACCTCGGACAGATAGGTGCCCTCAAATGTCACGTCGCCGCCGACGTCCTTCAGCGCCGGCATGTCCAGGGTCTGCAGCGTCTGGCTGTCTCCGAAGATATTGCCGCCCACCGTCACCAGGCCCGGGAGGCTGACCGCCTTCATCGCGACGCCGATGGTCAGGTCGCCCGTCAGGCTGGTGTAGCTGCTGAGCTGGGCCAGATCATTGGAGTTCTCAACGGTGATGTTGCCGTCCAGCTCGCTCGGACCCGCCGGCCCCTCCTGCACCAGCACGACCTGGACCGGGTCGGAGCCCGGGCACTGCAGGGTTGCGGTGCCGTCGCCGTTGTCCGTCACCGAGCAGCCGGCGCCCGGCTCGCCCGCCGGACCTCGCTGCCCCGCCGGACCTCGCGCGCCATCGGGGCCACGCGCGCCGTCGGGGCCCCGCGCGCCCTCTCGGCCTCGCTCGCCATCGCGCACGATGACGGACGTGCCGTCCTCGCACAGGATGCGCTTCTGACCGTCCATGGTCGTCACTGTGCACGACTGTCCCTCGGCTCCAGCCGCGCCCGGCTCACCAACCGGCCCCTGGGCGCCGGGCTGGCCATCGGCCCCCGTGCACGCGAAACCCAGCACCGCCAGCCAGGCCACAAACGTCAACTGTTTCATCGTATCCCCTCGCGCGCTCGTCCCTCACCGAGGCGCACCGCAATCTTACCACATCCCCGATATTCTCCTTGAACGCCGCCTTAAACTCGTATATCGTAAACTTTACGCTGGAAGTGGCAGCTTTCAGCATTGTTAACGAGGGGTTCGATATCATGAAGGTGGGTCTTTGGGGCCCGACTGCGCGTTGGGTGACGTGTGCGTCGGCTGCGCTGAGTCTCGTCGCCGTCGCGTGCGGTCACGAGGCCCTCCCCTACATACCCTACGAAAAGCCGGCGGCGGTCAAAGTCGACAGCCCCGGAGCCGCGACCGGCTGGCGCACCGATACCGCCGCGACGCCACAAACCAAGCCGGACTCGCTGCCCGTGCTCTACGCCCACCCGTTTACCCCGTCCCAGCTCGGCTACGCCGCTGAAAACCCGATGCATCAGCTGCGCTTCGAGCTCAGCGCCAACGCGGTCATCATCGGCGACGTCCACGCCGCCTGGGACGCCACCTGGAACCTCGAGGCCTTTGGCCGCGCCGACTGGATGGAGCCGGCGACCCCCACGCTGCCGATCATGGCCGGCTGCTACGGCGGCGCCTGCGTCGAGCGCCTGGAGTACCGGCGCGGCGTGCTCGTGGAGTGGTACGTCAATACACTGCACGGCCTGGCCCAGGGCTTTGACATCACGGCGCGCCCGCCCGGCACCGGCCTGCTGACTATCCAAGCCGGCCTGACCGGCCACCTCCACGGCGAGGTGCACGACGTCGGGCAGACCCTGGTGCTGCAACGCGAGGGCAAACACGCGTTCACGCTGGGCACGGTGGCAGCCAACGACATCACCGGCCGCCAGATCCCCACCGAGGTGCTGTGGGTCAACGACCGCATGCGCGTCCAGATCGATGACTCCGCCGCCACCTACCCGATCCGGATCATGACAATGGCCGCCGACTGCCCGTCCTCGTGGTGCGGTGACGGCGACCCGTCCACAGTCGACATCTGCACACAGCAGGGCAACGTCTGCATCCGCGCGCTGGACATGTCGTACGAGGGCCAGCCCTGCAGCTTCGGCACGTACTGCTGCCCCGCCGGCTTCTACCACCCGGCCTGCTCGGAAGAGCTGTAACTAAACGTCCCGCAGATCGGGCAGCTCTTCCGAGGGCAGCTCACAGGTCACATCGCCGCGCGGACGAGTCATGCAGGCCAGGCGCTCATCCGCGGCAAAGAACTCCGGATGCTCTTCCCGCAGCTCGCGCTCGTCCGGGGTCATGGCCGACAGGTTCTCCGCGCCCGCCAGAATCCGCACGCGGCAGGTCCCACACTCCGCCTGGCCACCGCACAGCTGGTCGTGCTCCCGGTCCTCCAGCATGGAGTGCACCAGCAGCGTGAGCTCTTCGAACGCCTCCTGCGTCTCGCCGGACGCCCAGGTCACTGTACCGACAGCTTTCATGGTCCGACCACTCCTTGTCCGGTGATGTCCACCGTCACGTCGCCCTCGAAAGCGCTGGTCTCGATCAGCACCGTCGCCGTGTGCGTAGCCTCAGACACGGGCGTGTACACCAGGTCGAAGGTCCAGCCGAAGTTTGCCGGCAGGTTCAGCGGCAGGGCGTCGGGCAGCAGCAGGGCGTAGCTCTCGTCCGAGCCCGCTTCCAGGGTCACCGCGTCGATGGTCAGCGGCGCGTCAGGGCAGGACTGCACGAGCACAGGCAGCACGGTCTCGGTGCCGACCATGTGTGTGTCGAAGTCCAACGCCGGCGGCTCCACCAGCACCTGGCAGGGGTCCGCTCCGCCGCTGATGGGCACCGTGAAGCCGTCGGGCTGCAGCGGGTCGTTGGTGACAAAGAGCGCCGCCCCGGTGATCGCGGCCTTTTCGGTCGGCGTAAAGCGCGCCACAAAGACCTCGGATGCGCCCGGCGCCACCACCACAGGCGGGTCGAACTGGAGCGTCTCACCGGGCTCGATCTCGGTCCCGGCGTGGGCCAGCGTCAGCGTCGCGTCGCCCTCCAGACCGACCTGGCTCACCGTGAGGTCTTCGCCGCCCACGTTGGTCACCAGGATCGTGAGCTTCGGCGACTCACCCGGCAGCACCTCGCCAAACTCCACGGCTTGTGGCGTAAACACCGCCTGCGGCGGCCCGGCCGGACCCAGATCGGGCGGCACGTCCTCTACGGGCACATCCGGCTCGACGTCTTCGACATCCGGGACGTCCGCGACATCCGGCACGTCCTCGATCAGCGGCACGTCCTCGACGACCGGCACATCTTCGACAACCGGCGGCACGTCCGGGACAAACACGTCGGTCTTGGGCTTTCGAGCCGACGTCGGGGAGCACCCCACAAGCGCGATCACCACGGCCGCCGTCCAGCGAATCACAGGCGCTCGATCCCCAGGCAGATCACGACCATGACGACCGACCAGGCCGCCAGCAGCGCATAGTTCCGCGGCCAGTTGTGCTTGTAGTCAAACGTGTCCGCGATGCCGCGCTCGTACACCAGCCCGGTCAGGTCCTTGCCGTGGGGCTTGGACATGGCGCTGACCACGTACCCGACCCCAAAAGCGACCACGCAGCCGATCACGTTCCACCACAGCCACGAGACCTGGGGCGCGTAGACCCACAGCAGCACGTTGCCCAAAAACCCGGCGATCAGCCCGCTCACCGCCCCCACCCCGTTGGCGCTGCGCGTCAGGATGCCCAACAGAAACAGCGCCAGGATCGGGCCGTTGGCCAGCGATCCGATCTTGTTGACCGACTCGATGATCGAGTCTGAGATCCCGCCGACCACAAACGAGAATCCAACGCAGACAACGCCCCAGAACACGGTGAAGACCCGCGACATCGCCAGCTGCTTCTCCGGCGACATCGGCTGGTCCTCGGGCACGAAGAAGCGCTCGTAGATGTCCTTGCTGGTGGTCGCCGACAGCGAGTTGATCGTGGAGTCCAGCGACGACATCGCGGCCGAGAACAGCGCCACGATCACCAGCCCGATCACCCCGTGCGGCAGGTTCGTCAGCACAAACTTGGGCACGGCCAGGTTGTAGTCCAGGCCGTCGCCCGTCTCCAGCAGCTGCAAAAAGTCCGGCTGCTTGACGATATAGGCGCCGATGCACACCCCCATAAAGCAGTACGTCAGCACCAGCGGGAAGCGCACAAAGCCGTTCAACATCAGCGACAGGTTTGTGTCATCCAGGTCCTTGGACGACAGCTCGCGCTGCACCTGCGTCTGGTCGCAGCCGTAATACGACACGTACAAGAACAGACCGCCGAACAGCATGGGCCAGAACGCAAACGTCTGCCCGTCGCCCAGCCCGTGACTGGAGAAGTCGATGGTCTGCATGCCCACAAACTTCGACGGCTCACCCGCCTCGCGCGGCAGCACGTCACCAAGCTGCGGGAAGAGCTCCAGCGCGGCGCCCACGCCCCCGACCGCGTCCAGGCTGTAGACCACACACATGAGCATGCCCGCGTACAACACGCCCATCTGGATCACGTCCGACCAGACGACCGCCTCCATGCCGCCCAGCATGTCGTAGATGATGGTGACGATGCCCAGAATCAGCACGGCCCACACAAACGGGATCCCGGCGATGTTCTCCAACACCAGCGAGATGCCGAAGACCGTCACGCCAGTGGCAAACGCCCGCAGAAACTGAAACAGCACCGACAGCAGCGTGCGCGTGCCCACCCCAAAGCGCTTCTCCAGATACTCGTAGATCGAGATGAGGTTCAGCCGCCGATAAAACGGCAACAAGAAGACCATGATGACGATCATCGCGAGCGGCAGCGCAAACTCGTACTGCAGCCACAACAGGCCGCCCGTGATGATGAACGCGGGCGCGCCCAAAAGGCTGTTGGTCGAGCACTGCGTCGCCATCGTCGAGATGCCGATAGACCACCAGCTGAGGTTGTTGCCCCCCAGGTAGTAGCTCTCCATGTCCTCCTGCTTGCGGCCAAGCCACCAGGACATGCCGACCATGCCCACGATGTAGACCGCGACAACCACCCAATCCGCCCAGTTCATGCGCCCGCCTCACTCAGCTGTGTCAGCACGCCCTCGATCCGGTCCAGGCCGTCCGCCAGGATCGCGCGGGACGTGGAAAAGCAGATGCGCACGTGGCCCTGCGCCGCCGGCCCGAACCAGCGCGGCTCACCGGGCACAACCGCCACACGTCCATCACGCAGCAGCCGCTTCACCAACTCGCCACTGGGCAGCCCGACCGCGCTGACATTCGGAAAGACCAGGTACGTGCCCTGCGGCGACCGGCATGTCACCCCGGGCATCGCGTTCAAGCGCTGCACGGCGTAGTCGCGCTGCCCCGTCAGGTGCTCGACAAACGCGTCCGCCCAGTACCAGCACCGCTCGTACGCCGCAGCCGCGGCAACCTGGGACACCGTGCTGACTCCAAATGCGGTCGTGCGCGCTGTCGACGTCTCCATCAGCCCCTCAAAAACCGTGGCGTTGGGCGCGACCAGAAAGCCGACACGCAGCCCGGCCAGCCCAAACGTCTTGGAGAAGCCGTAGACGCTGACCGTCTGCGCGGCGATCGCATCACTGAGCGACGCCATGCTGAAAAACTCCACCCCCGGATAGACGATGTCGCTCCAGATCTCATCGGCCATAATGACCAGATCGTGCTCCACCGCCAGCGCCCCGATCCGCTCGGCCTCCACGCGCGTCAGCACCCGCCCAAACGGGTTGTGCGGATTACAGACGCCGATCATCTTCGTGCGCGGCGTCACCAGGCGCTCCAGCGCATCCAGATCGTACCCACCGGTATCGGCGTCCATCGGACACCGCACGCACCGCCCTCCCGCCGCCTCCACGGACGCGCCGAACAGGAAGTCCACCGGGTCAAAGATCAGCGCCTCGTCTCCCGGGCTCAAGGCATGGCGGGCCAGTACAAACATCGCGGACGCGGCGCTGTTGGTCGGCAGGATCAGGTCCGGCGTGCACCGCATCGACCGGCGGGTCCGCATCGTGGCCGAGACCACCTCCCGAAACACCGGCAGCCCCTCGGGCGGCCCGTAAGAAAACACGCCGGACGCCGCGTAATCGGTGATCGCCGCTCGGATCTCCGGTGCCACCCCAAAGTCCGGATCCGCCGCAGTCAGCGCGATCACATCGGGATCGACGGTCGCCCACCGCAGGTTGAACGCCCGCTCGCGCAGCTCCGCCATCGGCACCTGGTCGTCGTCAAAGAGGCCCTGGCCCGGTGTGTCTGGCATCGGGCTCCCTACTTGACCAGCGGTATCTCGGGCGCCGTCAGGCCCTCGGATAAAAACTGCTCAGCCAGCTCGCGCCCCTGCGCCAGATAGCCCGCCAGCGTCGGACGGCGGCGGCTCTCGAACAGCTCGTACGCCTCGCGCACCTCATCACCCGGCGAGTGCTCCAAGAAACACTCCGCCAGCGCCAGCGCATCCTGCAACGCGGCGCCGACGCCCATGCTGGTAAACGTCAGAAACGTGTGCCCCGCGTCGCCGACCAGCAGCACGTTGTCCTGGTGCAGCCGCGGGGGCAGCTCAAAGTCGGTCGTGTACCAGATGTGGCTGTGCCCGAAGTCCGTGCGATCCATCAGCGTGGGGATCGGCTCCGGCCAGTGCCCGACCAGACGGCGCGCAAACGTACGCTTGGCAGCCGTACTGTGATCGGTCAGCTGATGGCGGTCCACGTCGAATTGCACGTACCACACGACCCCGCCAAATCCCGACGGCACGATGCCGCAGGCCAGCCCGCCTTCATTGCCCAGCGTCTTGATAAACGTGTTGTTCAGCTCCTCAGCCAGCCCGACATCGCGCACCATGGAGACCAGCTCCATCACGCGCACGCGCGACATCCGATGCCGCGGAAACAGCACGCGCCGCGCTCGCGATCGCACCCCGTCCGCTGCGATGAAAGCCCCGCCCCGCACCATCTCGCCGTTGGCAAAGTGGGCCGCTGTCGCCCAGCCGTCCTGATCGCGCTCGAAGCCGGTGAACTCCATGCCGCGCCGCACCGCATCCGTCGGCAGCATCGACCTCAGCAAAAAGACCAGCTCTGAGCGGCGCACGCACACCACGTCTTCAAGCTGCTCTTCCTTCAGGATCTGCCCCACACTGTCGCGCAGCACCGCTTTCTCGATCGGCCGACCGAGCCGTCGCACCGACTCGCCCGCGCCCAGATGGTCGAGGGCAGCCAGCCCCTCCTTCATGATCAGAAACGCCAGCCCCTTGCCCGTAAATGCGGGCACCCGCTCAAACGTCTCGGTGACAAAGCCGGCGCCGCGCAGCGTGATGGCCGAGGCCAGGCCCGCGATCCCACCACCGATGATCACGATCTTGTCGCGCTGCCGCTGCGCATCGCGCGACTGGACCATGCTGACCGTGTTCTCGCCGGTCTCGGGCCGGCTCCCCACCACGAGATACGAGCCCTCGGCGCTGCGCAGCGTGATCGTCGCCTCGTGCGACAGGCCCATCTTGGTGATCCACTGCACCACCTGCTTCTCGGGGTAGACGGCGCCCCCTTCACTGGACATCGCCATCGTAAAGCCAAAGCGCAGGGCCCAGCCCGGCCCCGAGAAGTCCGGCTCCACCGCCAGGTCCTTGATGGCCACGCGTCCGCCATACCGCAGACTGCCCGCCACCCGCTTGACCAGCACCTCGTTCTGCTCCGGGCTCAGGCAGTGGACGATGTTGCTCATCAGGATCAGGTCGAAGTTATCGCCGAAGCCGGACTTCAAGAAGTCCACCGGCAAAAACGTCACCCGATCGCCGACCCCCTCTTCCTCCGCCAGCTCGCGCACCGCATCTTCGGCGTTTGGCCGGTCGACCAGCACCGCCGTCGCGTTGGGCAGCCGCTTCAGCAGCGCCACCGCGTACGTGCCCAGGCCGCAGCCCAGGTCCGCGATGGTCACCACGTCGTCGGCCATCAGCAAGTCGGCCACCTCCTCGGCGCCCTGCTTCGAGCGGGAGTGCAGATAGCGCAGAAACTTGCGCCGCTCGTCCTTGCTGACCCGGCCGCCGACACCGGCGATCTCGATCGGACGGTCATTGCGCAGCACGTCCAGCACGTGGCTGCGCCGCTCCAGGGCCTCGGCCAGCGTCGAGAACCGCAGCGCCTGGTAGTACGGACTCTCCGGATCGAAGATCGCCTCGTCACCGTCGATCAGGGCGTAGTGATCCCCAATCCGCTCCAGGTAACCGACATGTACGACCATATCCAGCAGCGCCCGCAGACGTCGCTCGGCGGCCGCCACGCGCGCGCTCAGCTCAGGTGCGGTCATCGGACCGTCCACGAGCGCCGTGAACACGCCGAGCTCGTGGACCGCGATCAGCGCCACAGCGTCGTCCATCCGCGCCGCCACGTCCGTGAACAACCGCAGCCGATCCTCGATGTGTTCCGTCACGCAGACTCCCGTCTTGGTATCTCGATAAGGCGCGTCCGGCACCTCAGCGCGCGTCTTGTGCGTCCTGTTCGCTCGTAGGTCTCGGCGGCCGTCTCCAGCAGCTCCGCGGCGATCTGCCCCAGCTCCGGGCCCGCCCCCTCGGTCGCGGACGCCTCGGCAAACGCATGCCCGGCGTGCTCCAGCAGCCAGAAGTGGGTGAACTGCACCGCCGCGCCCGTCAGCACGCCCGACTCCGCCAGCGCGGCCGTCGCCTCGTCCGGCCGCCCGGTCATCACGTAGGCGCAGCTGATGGCCAGCCTGATCAGCGGCACAAAGCCCTTCAGGCCGCCCCGCTCCAGCATCTCCAGCGCAGCCTCCAGCTCAGCCGCCACGCCGTCGTAGTCACCACCCTGGATCCGGCAAAACAGATCGTAAAACTCAGCGCGCTTCTGCTCCTGGTTCAGGCCCAGCTCGACGTTCATCTTGATCGCCCGGGCGAAGTGGTCGCGCGCGTCGTCCAGCTTTTCGCCCACCTGCAGCGCCCAGCCGAGATCGGCCAGCGTGCGCGCGATCAGCGTCGCCCGACCCGCGCGCCGGTGCAGCGCCAACGCCTCCGTGCACAACGTGATCGCCGACTCCCAGTCATCGCGCGCAATCGCCACGATCGCGCGCATCCGCAGCGCCTCGGCACGCAACGCCGAGCGATCACCCGCCGAGCGCTCGGCCCGCTCCGCCGCCGCCAGCGCGGCATCGAGATCCTCGCTATAGAGACACGCCCAGCACATGCGGATCGCCGCGCTGACCGTGTCCTCGCCCGCTCCGCTGCGGGAGACCGCGCTCAGCGCCGCCGCACGTGCCTCGCCATAACGCCCCTGATGGTTGAGCCAGAACGCACGCGCCCGATCGCACGCCGCTTTGCCCACGGAGCCGGCGCTGCCTCGCCGCTCTTCCAGGCGCGCCACGATGTCGCCCCAGGCCTCTCCGTCCGCGCGCTCTTGATGTATTGCCGCCAGCGTCTCGCCTGCGCGCACCGCCAAATCGTGATCGGGATCGTCGACCCCCGGCGCCAGCCCCCCGACCGCCACATCCAGCCGCCCGATCTCGCGCAGCAGCCGCCCTACCGCGATCGTGTGCTCCGGGCGCCGCCCATCCGGGGACCCCATGAAGTCCAGAGCACGCAGCCCCGCATCCGCGGCGCGCGCCGTGTTGCCCGCCGCGACCTCGCGCGTAAACGCCGTCAGCCACCAGGTCGCCGCGTCGCTGTCCATTCCGGCCGACTCGAAGTGGCGTGCGATGGCGATGGCCTCCGCCCCGGTCCGCTCCCCCGCCCAGGCGATCCGCACCTCGGCGGCGCGACGCTGGTACCGCCTGGCGCGCCGGGGTCCGATTCGCTCCAGCAGCACCTCGCGCAGCAGCTCGGTCGAAAACGCGATGGCGTCCGCCTGCCCGGTCTCCGCCAGCACGCCGTTTTCGATCAGCGCATCCACGTCGTCATCAAAGCGCTCTGCGATATCCGCCTCGGCCGCCACAAACTGCTCCAGCAGCGCCGCCGACACACGCGCCCCCAGCACCGCGATGTGTGTCAGCAGCTTGTTCAGGCGCTCCGCATCATCGGCATGCGACAGCCGCTCGGCCAGCGATGCCTCCAAAATGCGACGCAGCGCCGGCGGCAGCGTCTCCCCGGAGTCGGTGACAGCCACGTGCTTGCGCGTCTGGCGGTTCAGCGTCCCCGCCCGGATCAGGTGCTGCGCAAACAGCGGGTTGCCCCCAGCGCGCACCGCCGCCCGGTTGGCGGTCTCGGCGTCCAGGCCGTCCTGCTCCATCAAACACTCGGCAAGCGCCTCGGGCTCCAGCGGGCCGAGCGCCTTGGTGCGGCGCGAGTGTCCCTCGTAACGATCCGACGTCTGCAGCGCCGCCTCGAACCGCTGATCGGCCACGCCGTCGCGCGCGGTGGCGATCAGCATCACCGGGAACGGCTCAAAGCCCGACTCGAAGAGCAGAAACTCCAAAAACGCCGCGGCATCGGGACCACCGCCGTGCAGATCGTCCAGCTCCAGCAGGACCGGACGCTCCACAGCCAGGCGACGCAGAACACGCACGACCAACGCGAACCCCGCCAGCTGCTGCTCGCGACCGCCGCGTCCGGGCGCCGCGACCTCCGGCCGCAAGAAGGCCACCAGGTCGCGCACCTCACGCTCATCTTCGTCTTTGTGGCGCCGCAGAAACTCCCGCACTGCCTGCTCGACCCGGCCGGCCCCGCGCCCCACGGTGCCCAGCATCTGATCGAGCGCTCCGCGGATCCCGACGCTGGCGCCGGCGGCAGCCTGATAGGCCGCGCGCAGGACGGTAAAGCGGCCGCGCTCGGCCATATCGATGGCCAGGGCCCACATCAGCGAGCTCTTGCCCATGCCCGGCTCACCCCGGATCACCACCACGCGTCCGACGCCGCCTTCGACCTCTTCAGCGATGCTCTGCAGCTCGGCGAGCTCGTCCTCGCGGCCCCACAGCTGGCGCTCGCCGTGCCTGCGCGCCACCTGGACGTGGTTTTCAACGATCGTGTCGCCCCACGCAAGGGTGGCGGACTCATCGTCCGCAGAGGGTCCGCCGGGCAAGAACGTGATCGTGCGCGTGCGAACGCCGGGGTTGAACCAGGCCTCGTTGGACAGGACCGGATCCTGTGCATACGGCTCCAGGGCGGCGAGCACGTCCGGCGCCACAGCGTAACGATCCTCGGGCTGGCGCGCCAGCAGCTTGCCGACCGCGGCCAGGACCCCGTGCTCCACCTCCAGCCCGGCTCGCGGGCGCAGCGCCGGCGCCTCGTTGCTGACCTTGCCCAGCAGCGCCTGGGCCGGTGGGCCGTCGAACGGCAGCTCGCCGGACAACATCCGGTACAAGATGACGCCCACCGGATACAGGTCCAGGCATGGGCCCCGCAGATGGGCGCCCAACGCCTGCTCGGGTGCGACGTAATGCGGCGTTCCCAGCACGCTGCCTTCTTCGGTAAGGCGCGGGCCGTGCTCACCCAGCGCAGCGGCCAGGCCGAAGTCGGCGATCTTGGCGCACAGACGCCCGCTGCGCTCGCGGATGATCAGGATATTGTCGGGCTTGACGTCTCGGTGCAGCACGTTGCGGGCGTGGACGTGCGCCAGCGCCTCCAGAATCTGGCAGGCCAGGCCGACGGCCATCGACGGCGGCATCGACGAGTCCAGCAGATCGGACATCGGCGGACCGTCGATAAACTCCATGGTGAGGTAGGTCTTTTCGGACTCGTCCCCCCAGCGGCCGTAGTCGAAGACGGTGACGACATGCGGATGACGGATCGCCGACGCCAGGCGCGCCTCGCGGATGAACCGGGCCTGCTGACCGCGCCGCTTTCTACCGGGCAGAAGCACCTTGACCGCCACCGGCCCGCCCTCGGGCCCGCGTGCACGGAAGACCGCGCTCATACCGCCGTAGCCGATAAGCGCCTCGATCTTGTACTTTCCCGCCAGCAGCGTGCCGACGAGGTTTCCCAGGGCCTCCAAACCTACCTCCGTCCCGTAAAAGTCTCACTGTCGAGGGGCCCGTGTCCACTTGTCGCGGGCGTTGCAGTGCGACAGAATTCAACGATGCGCGTATCCCTCTCAGTGTTGGCCTGCCTGGCTGTGGCCTGTGGCGGCGCGGCGGTGAAGCAGACGCCGCCCGGCCCGACCGCCGAGGAGCGCGCCGCCACCGACAAACAAGCCTGTGAGTCCGGCAATATGGGCGCCTGCGTCTCGCTGGCCAGGTCCACCGCCACCGGACAAGGCGTGGCTGCCAGCCCGTTGTCGGCGCTGCTGCTTTTCCAGCGCGCGTGCGGCCGGCTGCACAAGGACGCCTGCTACGAGGTGGGCGTGCGCACAGAGGAGACGGACTTCCCCGGCTCGATCGCCGCGTTTCGGCGCGCGTGCAGCAAGGGGCATGGCGAGGCCTGTTATCGCGTGGGCGCGCTGCACCTCGATGGCCGCGGCGTCGCCAAAGACGAGAACCTGGCGGTCTTTCTGCTGAAGAAATCGTGCGAGCAGAACAGCGGCAACGGCTGCGCGGCGATGGCGGATCTGCATGCACAACCGACCGGCGACTGGTCCAACGAAGACAAGGCCTACGCCAACTATCGGCGCGCCTGCGAGCTGGGCACCCAGCGCGCCTGCCAGGCCAAAAACAGCATCAAGGGCCGCGTGAAGCTCACCAGCCGCAGCGCACCGACCGTCAACTCGGGCGGGGTGCGCTTCTCGGACATGACATGCTTCGTTCAGCTGCAGGGCGCGTTTGCGCTGAGCGCGGTCGTCAAAACGCTGGCGGGCCTGAACGCGTGCGGTGTGGGCAGCGCCACCCCCATGCAGTGGGAGTGGGACGACACAATTGTGAACGCCGTTCGCATTACCGGCGGACTCCCGGCGCCGGCGAGCGCGTGTCTGGAGCGCGCGTTGAAGGCCAGTCGTCCACCCAGAAGCGGCCGCTGCAAGGGCACGTTTAACCCGTAACGCCCCTCACTGTTTCCCCGCAGGAATCAATTCAGGTCCAATAATTCACTTCCGGTAGCCATGACCGGCCTGTACTGTGAGAATCAGGACAAGGACTCACGGGACATACGGAGGAATTAATGGGGACTGTAAGGACCTCTCTTGCGGCGTGGTGCGCCGTTTTTTCGATGGGATGCGGCTACGAGCTGGCGGACGGTGAGCCGCCCTCGATGGAGATCGGCAAATCCGAGCCTGTCGTGACCGTGGCCGGCGGCAACGCGACGCAGCCGACGCCACCCGAAAAGGACCCGATCGCCGAAGGGGTGGTCACCGTCATCGTGCCGGTCGGCGAAGCGCCCGGCGTGGTGGCGCCCGCCGTGGAGTACGAGGACCGGCTGCTGCTCAGCGACGCCGCATATGTCGACGTGGTGGGGTTTAGCGACGACGGGTCGACCGTCGCGTATTTCAAGCAGACCGCCGGACTGGGCAGCGACTTGTACGTGGCGCGGCTGGAGTCGGGCGAGACGCGCATGGTGGACAAGAACGTGATCGCGATCCTGCCGCACGAGCCGATCGTGCTGTCGCCGGACGGGTCCAGCGTCATGTATCGCCGCACGCTGGATGGCGGCGCCGGCTCCTGGCACAACATGTCGGACCTGTGGGCGTGGACCTGGGCCTCGGGGGAGGCCTGGATGGTCAGCAAAGGCGTCTATCAGGGCTCCTATCGCTTCACGCCGGACGGCCAGCAGGTCGTCTACCTTCACACCCAGGCCAAGGACCTCTATGTGTATGACCTGGCGACCCAGGAGGGCACGGTGCTGTCCGACTTTGTGGTGCCGCATGGCAACAACGCGATGCAGAACTTCCCCATGTCTGCGGACGGCAAGTACCTGGCGTACCTGCAGGGGTACGGCGGAAACGCGTCGCTGCACATCGTGGACCTGGACACCTACGAGCAGCAGCAGCTGGCCACCCAGGTGGTGCCGCGGTCGGCGCGCTTTGTCGGGGAGGACCAGTACCTTGCCTACACCGTCGGCAAGGGCGCACTGAAGACGATCTCGCAATACCACATCGAGACCGGCGATACGGTGTCGACGCCGCCCAGCAAAGGGTGGGCGTTTTCCACGGACTGGGGCCACATCGCCTACCTGGAGTCGAGCGAATCGACGGGCCAGCTCTATGTGTGGTCGCGCGAGACCGGCGAGTCGGTCAGCGTCGACTCCGACGTCAAGCAGTCGATGTATGCGTGGAGCCCGACGGGGACCGACCTGGTCTATTACCGCGGTCTCGAGCAGAGCGGGTCCAGCGCGTGGGGCAAGCTGTACGCCTGGCACGCCGCCAAGGATGTGCGGACGCTGCTGGCGGCGTATGCATGGACGGACGGCAATGGCCCGCAGTTGACCTTTGCGCCAGGTGGCGAGACCTTGGCTTATCGCTCCGGGGACTGCCAGACCGCGGCCAACCTGCGGCTGGTCGCGATCGACGGCAGCAGCGCCCACACAGTGGCACAGCGCACCTGCGGAGCGGTCTTCGCGCGCCCCGACGGCAGCGGCTTTGTCTTTACCACCGTGGAGCCGGCGCACCTGATGGAGGTGTCGTGCGACACGGGCGGCGTCACGCAGCTTGCGATAGCGCCGGTGGGCCAGGCGGTCAGTCCGGACGCGACGAAGACGGTGCACACGCTCGCGCCCGATGACTGGGTCGAGCCGCTGCTGCTGGTGTCCAACTGGGACAACGCCAACATCCGCATCATTCAGGGCGCCGGATTCGGCCTGAAGTTCGAGGCCGTCAACGACACCCATCTGGTGTACAGCACGTCCGGTCCCCCCTCCGAGCTGTGGCTGGCGCAGCTCCCGTGAGTACTATGCTGCGTCCGCTTTTCATGGCCCTGGCGGCGGGGGGGGGGGGCGCGGCGGGGGCGGGGCGCGGCGGCCGGGGGAGCGGGA